>NZ_AUMW01000001.1 GCF_000430885.1 Desulfotruncus alcoholivorax DSM 16058
GACGTGGAGCGAACCGCGCTGCTGTAGCAGTTGCTCACAGCATTTTAACCATCGTCTACCACATTATTAAACGTAAGCAACCTTATATTGAGCTTGGTCCAACTTTTTATGAAGAACGCAAACGCGAAACTGTTATAAAACAGTCCATTAAGAAACTGGAATCCTTGGGATATAAGGTCACCGTTGAATTAATAGCCTAACGTTTTTAATTGGGCATATAGTCCTTCTGTTGACCGGATTTGCTTTTTGTAGAATTGATCAAGTCTGGTTTAGTATGTTATTGTCTCTTTTCATGGTTGTTGTTTGTTAATTTTCAGGACAGATTGCGCCATAATCCATAGCGCTTGTCTAAACAGGAGCCAGCCGGATGTTACCGGCAGCCGCCAGTTTGTCATTTTTGATTACCATTGCCCCGGTAACCGATTTAATTCCCATGGCAAAGTCAACCGCCGCCTGTAGGTCAGCTTCACTTTGCACTATATTGCCGGTAGCCGTTGCCACCGCATCCGCCAGCGCCGTTGAAGGGGCCAGGATAACCACGGCGTCGGCACAGCCGAAGCTGAGAGAATGTCCAACGGTTCCTGATGAGGTACAGATGCCCAGCGGAGTCTGGTGGGGCTCGATCTCAATGGCCAGCTTGTTGGTAAAAGGAGATGGGCCGGCAAAAATCCCAACCTTTCGCAGCCTGCCGGAGCGCAGGTAAATATCGCCTCCGTTTTCCACAATTACCTCAGATGACCTTCTGGCAAGATACGAACCTATATGATGGGCTATGGCGCCGGCCACTGCGGACATCGGTCCGATACCGGCGGCATTGCCGGCCTCGGCCATGATGCGCACTAATTCCGGCGCTTCCTTACTTACAAGAAACGGTTCTAATGTAGTTAAAAAGAGTTCATTTTCGCTGATGTAGCCCTCAATTTGGGATCTAATTGTTAAAACCTCTTTTCTAACTCCTTCAATAAGGGCAGGAGTTACAAATCTACCCGGCACGCCAATATCCAAATCTGTTTCCTTGACGACAACCCTAAAAAAGGACAGATCCTTTTGATTATGAAGTAACCTGTAGGTCCTGTTAACATAATCCGTCAAATTAGAAACATACCTCCATGGCCCGCATGGGGCAAGCTTTAACACAAAGGTGGCAAACGACACAGCGGTCACTGTCAAACCGCACGATCATATCCGGCCTTTCAATGTACAGGGCTCCCGATGGACAAATATCGGTGCAGGCGCCGCAGCTGACGCATTTTTGTTCATTCTGAATGATTTGTTCGGTCAGCGACTTAACCTGGACACCCAGACTGCGCAGATAATCAATGCCCTGTTCGGCTTTTTCTCCGTTAATGTCCAGCACCATTGTACCCTCTTTTTGAGGATTTACATTAGCCTTCAATATATTAATAACCAAATCATAATCTTTTACCAACTTGTAGATAACCGGTTGGTCGGATATTTTTGCGTCAAAACGCAAGACCACTTTCTGGGGGGCCATATGTCCACTCTCCTTTTATACGAATTAACCTTTTAACGAATTTGCAACTATGCCCGAGTCGGCATTAGCTAATAACTGCACCGGCTCGCTTAACAGAAAATCGCCTTTTTTAATCCACGTCTTCAGTGTAGCCGCGATTTCACGGGCCCGTGGGTAACTGGAAACCGGTGCCGTAGGCACTTCCTTGCCGTTAATATTAATTTTACCGCTTTTTAGTTGAGCGTAGCTTATAAAACCAAGACTGGAGGATTTAAAATTCGGATAATCTTCACTATAGTCAACAATCGGCGCATATAACTCATCGTCGCCTACAGCTGCGTAGCGGCAAATCTCTTCATTTAAGATAGGTATGGGTATACCCAGGCCAACGGTCATAGTTGCGCCATAACCGATCATACTTGTTCCCACCAACCAGCGTGGGCTCATTTGTTTTAAATCCCCAATTACGGAAAGTGTTCCTCCGGCAAAGCCATAATCAGTTCCGTCTTCGCCGGTGTTACGGCCGGGGAAGTGCTGAGTGCCGTTCCACGCTACGTAACCGATGCCCCCTCCAAGAAAGATACGAGTCCCTATACCGATGGTTCTGAACATAGGATCTTTTAACAGAGGGCTAAGTTGCCCTGATGTAGAAAAGTGAGCGTTACCCATATGGGGCTTAAGCACTCCAAGGTAGGTATAGATAGTTTTGGCACTCAGGTTTATCGCGCAGTTGTAATTTTGATAAGCGTTGCGCGGGTTGAACAGTATAGCTTCGTTGATATCATCAATAGTAATTTCAGTTTCAATTTCTTTGCGCGGGTAACAGTCAGTGCCGTAACCCGTAGCCTTCAGCATAACTTTTTTTCTGGCTACAAGGTCCTGAATGACGTGTCCGCCGCCGTAACGAAATTCACCGGGGTGATCGCTGTTAAGCGGATCGTCTTCCCGCACCTCTGTGGCTCCGATATATGCATCAACAGCTGCAATGCCGGTATAGGCCGGTACATTGTTCAGCCAGACTTTGTGCATTTTGATTCTTGGCTTGGCATGCCCGAAACTCAAAAATGCCCCTGAAGAACACATTGGGCCGAACGTTCCTGTTGTTACAACGTCGACTTCAGAAGCGGCACGTTCCACGCCTTTTTCCTTAACCATTGACACAAGTTCTTCCGCTGTAACAACTACAGCCTTGCCTGCTTTAATTCTGGCATTGATTTCCTGGTAAGTTTTTTCAACTGCCATTTTGACACCTCCAAATTATTGTGCTCCTACCGGCAAAATTAAACCTCTTCTGTTACAGAAGAGGTTATGATGCATTCATTACCTCTTATCTGTCAGAAGCATTTAACTCCTGCAGGAATTAGCACCATACTTTGCACCAACGACAAAGCTGGTTGCCGGGTTTCATTGGGCCAGTCCCTCCACCTCTCCGGATAAGAGCAGTTTATAAATTTTTAAGTTGTTGCACCTTACTAGTTTATCAATTACTATACACTAATGTCAATATGGCAAATAAGTATCTTTGTACAAAATTATATTTGGGGAATCTATGCCTCCGCTATGAACTGTTCAGATAACCGGTCAATAGCTTTTTTTTCTATCCTGCTGACATAGGAACGAGATATACCCAACTTTTTAGCTATCTCCTTCTGGGTTCTACGCTTTTTACCACGCAAGCCGAATCTAAGCACCAGAACCTTTCTTTCCTGCGGGGTTAAGTTCTTTAATTTCCGCCACAGCTGTTCCTGGTCAAGAATACGGGCAACCTTTTCTGCGACGGTTTCTGCATCCGTGCTCAAAACATCCATAAAATGGATTTCATTACCTTCCTTATCGGTGCCTATAGGCTCATACAGGGACATTTCCGAGCGCATTTTTTTCTTTGACCGCATATACATTAATATCTCGTTTTCAATACATTTTGAGGCATAGGTGGCCAGGCGCGATGATTTGTTGCCGTTAAAGGTATTAACAGCTTTGATTAAGCCGATGGTGCCGATTGATATTAGGTCATCAAAATCGTCACCGCTGCCGTCGAACTTTTTAATAATGTGAGCAACAAGTCGTAAATTTCTTTCAATTAAGACCTCTCTTGCATTATCATCACCCTTCGCCAACCTTTCCAGGTATTCCTGTTCCTCTTCCTCGGTCAATGGCTTGGGAAAACTGTTTTGCGCCACATACGACAGCAGCAGCATAATACCGTTAATTAAGGACGCAACAGCCAGAGTCCAAAAACCGGGCAATATAAATTCCCCCTCTTTTAATCGGATTCTATATGATATGCTTCGAAAAGATTTTCAGTGCCTGTACATGAAAAAATTCTAACCACAATCTACATACAACAAACAAACATAAAATCCTTGACTTTTCACCCGGTTCAAATATATAATAATTAATGCAGCCGCATTGACTGCTCAAAAAGACGACATCGGGGCGTAGCTCAGTTTGGCTAGAGCGCTACCTTGGGGTGGTAGAGGCCGCACGTTCAAGTCGTGTCGCTCCGACCATTAAATTCAAGGGTTCCGGCAATCGGGACCCTTGAATTTTTTATTTTATTTTGACGACAACCAGGGTTTGACGACAATACATGGCTGGACTATTTATTGGCAGTTATCCTTTCTTGTTTAGTTAAACGGTTATCCGACCTGATTATATCGTCCCGCACGGCTTTAACGTCCTTCTTAAAAGTGTTAATGTCTTTCTGCAGTTTGTGCTGGCCCTTCTCCAAACAAATCAGCCATTCATTAATTGGCTGAAGATGCTCATTTAATTGTTCAAGTTCACTCATTGGCGTTGCCCTCCTCTTAAAGGCGGTTCAAAGCATCAAGGTTTTTTACCGCTCGCACATCTAAAATTAACATATAATGGTGCCGATATTTCAGTTGTATACTATAATTAAAAAAATCTTTTCTTAAAGACAATTTGAGACACAATTGGAATACATGTTAAAATATAAAAAATAAAATGTGTTTACCGAGTTGGGCAAACCTGT
Source organism: Desulfotruncus alcoholivorax DSM 16058 (assembly GCF_000430885.1). Lineage (GTDB taxonomy): Bacteria > Bacillota > Desulfotomaculia > Desulfotomaculales > Desulfallaceae > Desulfotruncus > Desulfotruncus alcoholivorax. The sequence continues at coordinate 4,470 of NZ_AUMW01000001.1, forward strand.
GCGAAAGCCGGGGACGCTAGAGCCATGGGTCTAAAGCAAATGCAATGACTGCCAGGCACCAAGGCTTACGACTATTACCGGGGTGGGTATGGTCTTCAGGACCATGCATTTTTATTTCTAGGGAGGATACATCTTATGTCAGCAATCTTTTTCTTCAAAATGATGCGGGACCGTCAAAAAGTAAAACAGCATCCGGGCCGGCGGCACCATTGTCATAATAATTTTAAAAGTGGGAACAGGCGTTATGTAATTAAAAGATATGTCATATACTTAATGTCTTTTTTAAGTTCAAAGAAAGATATTAAATAAAGGGGTGGAGATTTATGAGTACCATACGGGAAACAGACCTGCCGGGTATAGGAAGAAAGTTTCAAATTGATACACGGAGTGGGGATAAACTAGTAATTGTAGTTCATGATGACGGGAAACGAGAGATGCACCACTTTGACTATAATGACCCGGATGAAAGCATTTCCATGATTACTCTTGATGATTCCGAGGCCCGTCGTGTGGGGGCTATCCTGGGAGGCATGGTTTATATGCCCAAAGCTCTGGAATCGGTGGATGTGGCTTTTGATGAAATGGTTATAGAGTGGTTCAAGGTTGAGCCTGAAGCTAAAGGCATTGGGAAAACAATAGGTGATCTTCATATCAGGAAAAAAACCGGGGCAGCGGTAATTGCCGTCATCTTGAAAGACCAGGCGAAAGTTATAAACCCCGGGCCCGAGCAGATGATCTATAAAGGGGCTACTCTTGTGGTTTTGGGTGAAAGAGGACAGGTTAAGGCGTGCAAGCGACTGATCAACGATGGGAGTATGTGATTAAATGGAGCAAAATATTCTCTTGGAAATTGGCATTGCCATCGGCATGATAGCCGCTGCCGGGATTCTGGCTTCCCGCTTGCGGTTTTCCATCGTCCCATTGTTAATACTGGCTGGGTTGGCCGTGGGACCGCACATGCCGCAATTGGGGATAGTTGATCTAAGGTTTATCAAAAGTGCTCCCTTAATAGACTTTATGGGACAACTAGGTGTACTTTACCTTATGTTTTACCTTGGTCTGGAATTTTCGGTCGGGCGACTGTTAAAAGCAAGCCGTGCCATCTTAAAGACCGGGTTAATATATATGGCAATCAATTTTACAATAGGAGTTTTATATCCTTTTCTCCTGGGTTGGCCAATTAAGGAAGTACTGGTGGTTGCAGGGATAATGACAATATCATCCAGTGCTATTGTAGCCAAGGTTCTGGTAGAACTGAAACGGGCTGTCAGACCTGAAACAGAAATGATTTTGGGCTTAATGATGTTTCAGGATGTTTTTGTTGCCATATATTTGGCTATTGTTTCCGGGCTCGTTTTAACCGGGTCGCCGTCGCCGGTAATAATTTTGAAGTCTGCATTGGTGGCTTTAGGGTTCATGGTAGGAGTTTTGTTGTTGGGCCGCAGGTTAATATCCTTATTAAACCGCCTTCTTAATATTCCGTCAGATGAAGTGTTTATGCTGGCTTTATTTGCTGTTTTAATTTTGGTGGCAGGGTTCTCAAAATCAATACACGTTGCCGAGGCCATAGGGGCATTACTGGTTGGGCTTATTTTGGCCGAAACGGAACACATCGAAAGGATAGAACATTTAGTTGTACCTTTTAGGGATTTTTTCGGCGCCCTGTTTTTCTTTAGCTTTGGTTTAAGTATAGACCCGTTGGCACTGTCAGGTGCAGTATGGCCAGTGGTAATAGCTGTATTGCTAACGGTTTTTGGCAATTTTGTTTCCGGCCTGATTTCCGGGCGTATATCCGGGTATTCACACCGGGCTTCCGTAAATATCGGGTTGACAATCACCTCACGAGGAGAGTTCTCCATTGTTTTGGCCGGCCTAGCGAAAGCAGGGGCTTTGCTGCCCGTCTTACAATCCTTTGCCGCATTATATGTAATACTTATGGCCGTATTAGGACCCCTGTTGACTAAAGAGTCGAAGTGGATCTATTCCCAATTAAGCCGCTTGTTCAGATGGCCTCCCATAGTAGAGAAAAGTAGAGGAAAACAAAAGGGCAGGGTTGCTGCTCCCGGTTAGAGACGAGATTAATATGTCAGCGGTTCTATGTCCAACATTTGAGTGAAAAAGGCCATAACTCTATGCAGCATAGAGCATATGGCCTTACCATTTTATTCGACAAGCTCATGAAGGGCGCCAATGTGGTGGGAACCCCCGGATTTTAGTTTACTTTGCGGTTGCGGCCGGCCCACTCTTTCTCACGCAGTTTATATTTCATAATTTTACCTGTTGAGGTTTTTGGCAATTCACCAAACTCTATCGCTTTGGGAACTTTGAACCGGGCCATATTCTCCCTGCAATAATTAATGATATCTTCCGGTGTTAGATTGCTGCCAGGCCTTGGTACGATAAAGGCTTTTGGAACTTCCCCCCATTTGGGGTCAGGTATGGCCACCACGGCTACTTCTTGAACATCAGGGTGGGTGTAAATAACGTTTTCAACCTCGACTGTTGAAATGTTTTCACCACCGCTTATAATGATATCCTTCATGCGGTCCTTAATTTCAGCGTATCCGTTGGGGTGCATCACAGCCAGGTCACCGCTGTGGAACCAACCGCCCCGAAACGCTTCAGCTGTTGCTTCCGGCTGTTTATAATACCCCATCATAACATTATTGCCGCGCATCACAATTTCTCCAATGGTTTCTCCATCCCAGGGAACTGACTCCATTGTGGCAGGGTCCACCACATCCATATACATGGCGGTAATATAGGGAACACCCTGGCGAGCCTTGATTTTAGCCCGCTCATCCGCAGGCAGGCTGTCCCATTCCTCCTGCCATTCGCAAATGCTATGCGGCCCAAAAACTTCTGTTAACCCGTAAGTCTGGGTTACTGTTGCTCCGATGGCTTCCATGTTTTTGATTATCGTTGGTGCCGGTGGGGCACCTGCAGTCATTATGCTTAATTCGCGTTTCATTTTTACATCTTTGGCTTTAGGATAAGTAGACATGGAAATCAAGACGGTAGGTGCGGCACAAAGGTGAGATACCCCTTCAACTTCTATCAGACGGTAGATTTCCTCCGGAACAACCTTGCGCAGGCAAATATGGGTGCCGCCTACGGCGGTAACACCCCAGGTAAAACACCAGCCGTTGCAGTGGAACATGGGTAAAGTCCAAAGATAAACCGACCGTGAATTCATCCCGATTTCCAAAGCCTCACCGATTGCGTTCAGGTAAGCCCCGCGGTGGTGATACATGACGCCCTTGGGCAGCCCCGTGGTTCCACTGGTATAATTGATCGTTGCAACTTGATATTCGTCATCCACTTCAGTTTCTACATAATCGGTCGAACCGGTGGCTAAAAATGCTTCGTAATCCATCCCGTCAAAGGGCTTTTCATCGCTAATATCACAAATATTAACATAAGTAGTTACATTGCTTAACGCGCCGGGGTTGACCAGGGCGGCGAATTCGTTGTCTACAAACAGAGCTTTGGCATCAGAGTGATTGATGATATAAGTAACTTCCTTTTCCATTAAACGAATGTTGATGCTGACAAGGGCGGCCCCAATCATGGGCACGGCATAATGTGCTTCCAGCATTGGCGGGGTATTGGGGCAGATGAAAGCCACCTTGTCACCCTTGCCGATGCCTATGTTTTTCAATGCGTTGGCCAGACGCTTGACTCTATTATAAAACTCATCATATGTGTACCGCTGGTCATTATATATTACAGCAGTTTTATTTTTATAGACCATGGCACTTCTCTTGATAAAGTTTACCGGAGTTAGTACATCATAACAAACCTTGTTATTTAACATAGGTTAACCCCCCCCTTTAAATTTTTACAATGCATACAGTAAAAACAGTAATCCGCCTTTTAGTTGGTCACCCCTTTGTTTTTAAAATTTTTAAATATATATATATTCTGAAATTAAAAGTAATTTCGACTTTTGTTTAAAAACTCCTTCTAGTTTTTTAAAAAAATATTCATTTTAATAAATAGAAAATTTTAAAATTTTTTAATTAATCGAATTTATTATTTCTTTTAGTTTTCTTCCGGTTAATTGTGCCATAACTTTGTTACCCCGGTGATTAAGATGGCACTCGTCATAAAAATAAACCGGGTTTCCCCGCCCCGTACCCGGAAGACACAACGCAGTATAATAATCAATTAGCGGTATTGATTTGGAAGATGTATAATACTTCAACCATTCTCTAAATTGATCAAGCCATAGCATCATTTCTTCAGCGCCAAAAGGTATGAAAGAACTGCCGCCTGAAGGATTGTGGCATAATGGTGTCGTTAGCCCGATTACAGGCTTTATGCCTGCATCCCGGCATTGGCCAACCATTTCATCAACTGCTTTTTGGGAATGGACCGGGTCATTGTTGAGCCAGGCATCGTTAGAACCGCCAAGTATATGAACAAATGTTGGTTTATGACGTAAGACATCTCTAATAAACCTCCTGTGCATATCCATTAGCGAATCTCCGTTGATGCCAAGGTTGATAGCCTCAAGATTGCAGTGCATGTTTTTTTGAAGTAAGCCAACCCAAGAGTATTCAGGGCCATAAGGATAACCATAAGTGATGCTGTCACCGATAAAAGCAGCAGTTATTTTTTTATTTTGGCTGATAACGGTCTTCAAACTCTTTCACTCCTAGCCTGGCAGATCTGCTTTATCAAGAACTTTATAGCAAAATATACGATGATTAAAGCCATAATAGCCAGAGGTAAACGGTTATGCAGGTATGAGGCTATTTCTGGCCATTTTTGACCAAACAACATACCAATTGAAATATTGGCGGAAACCCAGATCACAGTGAAAATAAAATTGTAAAATAAAAAATGAGCCAGCTTTAAACCGCTTGCGCCGGCCATATAGGGTGTTAGGTTGCTTACCATTGGAACAAATCTGCCGGCAATAATAAATAAAGGCGCAGATTGTTCAATCCAACTGCGTGCCCGTTTAATTTGATCTTTGGTAACGCTCTTGAATCTTTTGTTGTTAAAGATGGATTCTCCCATGCGCCAGCCGATAAAATAAGCAGCCACAGCCCCGATATTAAACCCGATTACTGACACTAAAAATACTTGATAAAAGTTCATTTCGTTTTGATTTACTAAGAACCCGGAGAACATAACCATGACGCCGCCCGGAAAAGGAAAACCCAGGGCTTCAATTACCAATCCCCCTAACAGCCCGGCCAATCCATAATTGCGAAAAAATTCCATAACATATTCCAGAATGAATGCCTCCCTCCACATAATATCTTATCCAGGAGAGAGGCCAAATTTTCATTAATTATTTTATAAAACCCTGGCGGTACCTTTGTAGACAAGGCCCCTTTGACCGTCAACGGTTACAATTTCTCCATCAGGAATAATCGACGTCGCTCCTTCCAAGCCAACTATAACCGGTATTCCAAATTCAAGGCCCACAATGGCGGCATGTGAAGTAAGACCGCCAACCTCGGTAATGATTGCCGATGCTTTTTCAATAGCGGGAATAAAATCACGATCAGTATCATAAGTAACCAGTATTTGCCCTTCACGTAATTTTTCTACTGCTTCACGCCAACTTCCTGCGACACAAACACTGCCGGTGACAGCTTTATTTCCAATACCTGTTCCCCTGGCTATGATATCTCCAACAGTATGAACCTTGATCAGGTTTGTGGTTCCATGCACTCCAACCGGTACACCTGCGGTTATTACCGTAAGGTCGCCGGCCTTGATCAAACCGGCAGCAAGTGAAACCTCCACTGCAGCATTAATCATGCTATCTGTATCCTCGGTCCGTCCAACCAGCAGGGGCTGTACTCCCCAAACAAGAGCCAGTTTACGCAAAACCTTGGCATGCGGGGTTGCCGCTATAACCGGCGCCCTGGGCCTGTACTTGCTTACCATTCTGGCGGTATAACCCGCTTCAGTGGATGAAATAATAGCGGCTGCACCAAGATCCATGGCCGTTGTAACTGTGGCATGACTGATGGCGTCTGTTACCGTTTTGGAGAGCGCCCGGCGTTTATTTTTCAACAGTTCCTCAAATTTAATGGCCGATTCCGCCTGGGCGGCTATTCTTGCCATGGTTTCAACGGCTTCGATGGGATATTTACCCGCAGCAGTTTCTCCTGAAAGCATAATAGCGTCCGTTCCGTCCAGTATAGCGTTGGCCACGTCACTGGCCTCGGCCCTGGTTGGGCGCGGGTTCTGAATCATCGACTCCAGCATCTGAGTTGCTGTTATTACAGGTTTTCCGGTTTGATTGCATTTTTCAATGATAGTTTTTTGAATCAGGGGCACTTCCTCCGGGGGAATTTCCACGCCCAAATCGCCCCGGGCCACCATTATACCGTCTGAAACCTTGATGATTTCAGCCAGGTTAACAACCGCTTCCCTGCTTTCAATTTTAGAAATGATGTCCATGTGGCCGTTATTATCCTCAATAATTCTTCTAATGGCCAATACATCGGAAGCTTTACGAATAAAGGACGCGGCAACAAAATCAAGATTATTCTCAATGCCAAAGATGATATCTTTTTTGTCATTTTCGGTTAGGGATGGCAGGCTTACCTTCACACCGGGGACATTAACACCCTTTTGGCTGGTGATTTCGCCCCCGTTCTCTATTTTACAAAAAATATTAGGCCCGTCCACAGCCTTCACACGCAGCGCAATCAGCCCGTCTGAAATGAGTATTCTATCACCGGCCTTGACATCACCGGGCAGTCCCTTGTATGAGACCGGTAATAGCTGTTCGGTTCCTTTTACGTCTTCGGTGGTTAAGCAGACATCGGCGCCGGCTTTTAATTCCACCGGTTCTTTTTCCAGCATGCCAAGCCGTATTTCCGGGCCTTTAGTATCTAACATGATTGCTATATTTTTCCCAACATTGCCGGCAGCCTCACGAATCGCCTTTATGCGCTTGGCATGCTCTTCGTGGGTGCCGTGAGAAAAGTTCAGCCTGGCAACATTCATGCCCGCCAGCATCATTTTTTCCAACATTTCAACGGATTCACTGGCCGGGCCAATAGTACAAACTATTTTTGTGCGGCGCAAATTTAGCTACCTCCTTTGGCGGTGGTTAAATGGACAATATGCCCGCCAATTTATATAGTTCAAGATCAACTGCGTTTTTGCACCTGAAAGTTGAAGCAAGCGATTCGGAAACAATCTTACCATCAACTATTCCCACCATGTGATTCGTATTACCAGACATTAACAGCTCTACTGCCTTTGCTCCCATTCTGCTGGCTAGAATACGATCGAAAGCCGTAGGCGTTCCTCCCCGCTGCAGGTGCCCCAAAATAGTAACCTTAGTTTCCAAACCGGTCATTTCATGCAGCATCTTTCCTATCTCCAACCCGCTGGCTGCGCCTTCAGCGACAATGATGATGCTGTGCAATTTGCCTCTTTGGTAGCCGCGGTACAGCTTTTCGCAAACTTCATTGATGTTATTATCCAGCTCAGGAATAAGTATGGACTCCGCGCCTCCGGCCAAACCCGACGCAAGAGCTATATGCCCGCTTTCCCGCCCCATTACCTCCAGGATAAAAGTCCTTTCATGCGAGGTCGCAGTGTCACGAATTTTATTGATCGCTTCCACCACAGTGTTGACTGCGGTGTCAAAGCCAATGGAATAATCCGTTCCCGCAATGTCATTGTCGATTGTGCCGGGCACCCCTATCACCGGAAGACCGTATTCTTCATGAAAAACATTAGCTCCCCTGAATGAACCGTCGCCGCCGATGACTACCAATCCCTGGATACCGAAGCGCAGCACATTTTCATGGGCCTTGGCTCTGCCGCGGTGAGTTTTAAACTCTTCCGACCTGGCAGTGCGCAATATCGTTCCACCCCGGTGAATTATATCAGCCACAGAACTAAGATTCATCGGTCCCATATCAGCATCAATAAACCCGCTGTAGCCCCTTTGAATTCCAATTACTTCAAGGCCGTGAAATATCGCCTTTCTAACCACGGCCCGGATGGCCGCGTTCATGCCCGGTGAGTCGCCGCCGCTGGTTAACACAGCAATTCTTTGCACATTACTGCACCCCCTGTCACATTCAACCATATCAACGGGTTTTTGAATGACAATAATACTTTTTACTTTCCCGTATTAAATATGCAATTTATTTTTACCGGGTGCCCGCAATCTGAAAAAAATCCAGAGCAAACTCTGGATCTTAATCTTCAACGGTCTTTATTTTACCATGCTTGGTTAGCAGCTCAGCGCGCCCGCGAATTTTTATGGCGGAAGTGTGCTCGGTAAATTGTGCAATCATTATCTCGCCCTTGTCCAGCTTTTCGGAATGGTGGAATTTGGTATCTCGGCCACGGGTTAGACCTATTATCGTAACCCCGTTTTCAAGCGCTTTAATCACAACATAATCACCTGTTATTTCAGGTAATGCAGTCAATTGTTTCACCTCGTTTTAAAAATTGCCTTCAAATTACCTATTAGTTGGGGACATTCCTCGCAGAAGTGTGTCCCCTTTCCTTGTTTTCTCCTTTCCTTATTATCCATTAATTCTCAAGTAAAAGTCAACTAATTAAGCCCGCAACCTGTCCCTGCTCCGACATGGGATTTTTAACTTTAATGCTGTTTGCTCCAAGCAGTTCAACAAGCTCATCAGCCACCGCCGTGTCAAGGTTGACCCAAAACCTGCGATCTGCCCGGGCCAGTTTTTTATCGCTTGGAAAATAGATATAAACCGGGCAGTCGCCTGGAAAAGAACAAAGGATTGCTTGTATTTCGGATACCAGTTTAGGTGAAGCCTGTTCAATTTTTATATATAATTCTCCAATATTCTTCTTATTTAATATCTCCAGTGAATTAACAATTATTTTTACTTCATCACCGTTTTGATTAACGTTTCCCTTGACTAAAACCGGGTTGTCAGCTTTCAGTAATGATATATGCTGCTGGTAAACGCGTGGAAAAATAACCAGCTCAACCGAGCCGGTCAAATCTTCCAGCACTGCAAAGGCCATGTTATCTCCTTTTTTGGTGGTAATTTTTTTAATGGTACCAAGCATCCCACCCACCGTCACTTCAGCGCGCTCCTCCAAATCTGCCAGCCCGGCCACCTGGTGAGTGGACTGCCGGTTAATTGATTCACGATATTCCGAAAGTGGATGCCCGCTGACGTAAAGGCCCAAAGCCTCCTTTTCCATGTTCAGCAATTCGCCCTGAGAGAATTCTCTTATCTCGGGCATTTCGACAACCAAGGTATCTTTTATTTCCTCACCCCAGAAATCAAGTAGGGATAGCTGCCCGGTTTCCCGGTCTTTATGCGAAGCCTGGGCCAAACTAAGCCCCGCATCTATGGCAGCCAGCATCTGTGAGCGATAATGCCCCAGTGAATCAAGTGCTCCGCTTTTAACCAGATTTTCCATAACCCTGCGGTTAACCATTCTTGTGTTCATTCTCTGGCAAAAGTCCGCAAAGGACTTATAAGGTTGACCGGATTTTTTTCTTTCTTCGATGATCCATTTAACTGCATTTAAACCAACATTTTTTATGGCAGCCAGGCCAAAACGTATTTTATCGCCGTCCACAGTGAAATTTTCACCGCTGACGTTAACATCCGGAGGGAGTACGTCAATATTCATTCTGCGGCATTCTTCAATAAACACAGCCACCTTGTCCGTATTGTCTTTAACCGATGTTAAAAGCGCGGCCATGTATTCAACCGGGTAATTGGCCTTTAAAAAAGCAGTTTGGTACGAAACCATAGCATAGGCGGCGCTATGGCTTTTGTTAAATCCATAGCCGGCAAAGTATTCCATTAAGTCAAATACCTGCCCGGCTATTTCCGCGTCAACATTGTTTTTAACAGCGCCCTCAATAAATTTGGTCCGCTGCCCCGCAATAATCTCAGGCTTTTTCTTGCCCATAGCCCGCCGCAATAAATCGGCCTCACCCAGTGTAAAACCGGAAAGGTCGCTGGCAATGCGCATTACCTGCTCCTGGTAAAGAATTACTCCGTAGGTGTCCCGGAGAATTGGCTCGAGCTTGGGATGAAGATAAGCCACCTTTTTTTCACCGTGCTTGTTTTTGATAAAATCTTCAACCATCCCGCTGCCCAGGGGCCCGGGGCGATACAGGGCAACCAGGGCGACAATATCCTCAAATACTTCCGGCCTTAAATCACGTAAGATAGCTCTCATGCCGCTGCTTTCCAGCTGAAACACCCCGACCCCGTCACCGTTGCATAAAAGCTCAAACGTTTTCGGATCATCCAGCGGTATTTCATCAATGTTTATTTTGATCCCCCGGTTAGAGTGAATCATATTAACGGCATCCGCTATTACCGTAAGGGTGCGTAATCCCAATAAGTCCATTTTTAACAAGCCCAGTTCCTCCACCTGGTCCTTGGCGAACTGAGTGGTCAGCGGGCCTTCTGCAGCCTTGTATAAAGGCACGTAATGAGTCAGGGGCTGGCGTGTAATCACCACCCCGGCTGCATGAGTGGAGGCGTGCCTGGGCATGCCCTCCACAAGGGCGGCCATGTCGATAAGCTTTTTTACCTGGCTGTCTTCCCGGTAAAGAGTGGTCAAATCTGTAGATTCCTGCAGCGCTTTCTCAATGGTTATTTTTAATTCGTTCGGCACCATTTTGGCTATCCGGTCTACGTCGCCATAGGGCATCCCCAGCGCCCGGCCGACATCCCTTATGGCGGCTTTGGCAGCCATTGTTCCAAAGGTGGCAATTTGAGCTACCCTGTCGCTGCCATATTTCCTGGCTACATAGTCAATAACCTCGGTGCGCCTTTCAAAACAGAAATCTATATCAATATCAGGCATAGAAACCCTTTCCGGATTAAGAAATCTTTCAAACAGCAGGTTGTACTTTAACGGGTCAATGTTAGTTATGCCCAATACATAAGCCACCAGGCTGCCGGCCGCAGAACCGCGCCCGGGCCCTACCGGTATCCCGGCTTCCCTGGCGAAATGAATAAAGTCCCAAACGATTAAAAAGTAGGCCGAATACCCCATTTGTTTAATAACTTTAAGTTCGTATTCCAGCCGCTGCTGTATAGTTTCATTCATTTCACCAAAACGCCAACTGACCCCCTGCAGGCACAACTCACGCAGGTAGCTGTCGACCGTATGTCCATCGGGAACCGTGTATACCGGCAGGTGAAGGTTGCCAAATTCCAATTCCACGTGGCAGCGTTCCGCAATTCTATTGGTATTATCCATGGCCTCGCGCAATTCTCCAAACAACAAGGCCATTTCCTGCTCGCTTTTAAGATATAGTTCCTGCGATTGAAATTTCATTCGCCCGGGGTCATCCACGGTTTTTCCGGTCTGAATGCACAACAAAACATCTTGCATTTCACTGTGTTCACGCAATACATAATGTACATCATTAGTAGCAACCAGGGGTATGCCGGTTTTTTTATGCAATTCCAACAAGCCGCGATTGGCCTTCTTTTGATCCTCAAAGCCATGCTCCTGCAGTTCCAGGTAGAAATTGTCCCGGCCAAAAATATCCAGGTAATCAGACGCGCTTCGGCCGGCCTGCCCGTAATCGCCTTTAATAACCTGGGATGCGATTTCACCGGCAATGCAGCCGCTTAAAGCAATTAGCCCGTCACTGTGGGCTGCCAGCAGTTCTTTATCTACCCTGGGCTTATAGTAAAAACCTTCGGTAAAGCCTATTGAGACAACTTTCAGCAGATTTCTATAACCTGTTTCGTTTTCAGCCAGCAACACCAGGTGATATAAGTTGTCGTCTATTTTGGGAGTGCGGTCATGCCTGGTACGTGGCGCAACGTATACTTCACAGCCGATTACAGGCTTAATGCCTTTTTTATGGCAGGCTTTATAAAAGTCCACTACGCCGTACATTACCCCGTGGTCTGTTATGGCCAGTGATTGCATGCCTAATTGGGTTGCCGTTTCAACAAGCTGCTTGATTCTGGCTGCGCCGTCCAGCAGGCTGTACTCTGTGTGCACATGTAAGTGAGCAAACAACCAAAAAACCTCCAACAACTATAAAAATTTAATGTGGTGCACATGAATTTCATAGTAGGGGAAATATGGGTCGTCAATAATAATTGGGATCATAAAATCGCGTTGATCTGTTTGGGCAGAAGCGCAAAGTTCCTTTATAAAATCAAAGGTCGCCGGTCTGCCCGGATGAGCCATTAAAAGGTTGCCGCCTTTAGAAATAACCTGCCTGATTACGCTTAGAAGATGCACATTTAATTTGGGGTCATAAAAAATATCCGAACCCATAACCCAGCCAAATTGCCTGTCTATTTTAAAATTGCGCCAGTCACCCAAGAATGTCTGAAAATCTTTCAGCCCGTTTCGCGCGGCATTTATGCTGGCCAGTTCCAACGCCAGGGGATTGAAATCCGAAAAAGTAACCTTTGCGCCCCTAAGACCACAGACTATACCGGGCAATCCAAGCCCTGTTCCCAGTTCCAGCAATTCCTCGTCCCCGAAGTGAAGGTTGTCCCAAATCCACCGGGACAAGCCGCGGGCCGCAGGCCAAATTTCAGCCCAACATGGAACCTTGTCTTCATCTGCGGGGTCCGTTATTAATGCTTCCACATTTTTAACCACTGTTAAGTTTATTGTATAACCAGGCAGCTCAAATAAAGTTTCAGTGGTTTCCACGGGCTGATGTCCACCGTCCTTTACATGAAAAACGCGATTAAATCAGTTCCCTTATTACGCGCTTTTCAGTACTTTTTTCCTTAGCTCTGGTCATATATATGACCAGAATAATTTTAAAAAAGTGCATTAAAAAATCCCCTTGCTAAGGGGATTTTACCTTAAAATAGCAGTCAAAAACAATATATTTTACATCTCTATTTGGTACTGTTTAATTTTTTTATACAACCAGGCCCGGGAAATACCCAAAAGCTTGGCTGATTGCAGTTTGTTGCCGCCTGTACTTTCCAACGCTTCAATTAATGCATCTCTTTCCACGGTTTCCAGCAAAGTGGGCAGGGTTTTGTTGGCACTGCTTACTTTAGGCTTTTTAACAGTATGATCAGCCTGGTCAACAAGGTAGGACGGCATGTGGCTCAGCTCAATTTCATCATTTTCAACCAGGTTAAAAGCCCTTTCAATAATATTTTCCAATTCACGCACATTACCAGGCCAACTGTACCGTTCAAACAAATCCAGTACTTTCTGGCTTACTCTGTTAATTTTTAAAGAAAAATCACGGTTAAACTTATTTATGAAATGGTTTACCAAGCCGGGGATGTCTTCAAGCCTTTCGCGCAAAGGCGGGATCTGAATATTTACCACATTTAGCCGGTAATATAAATCACGGCGGAACTTTCCTTCCGCAATCAAATCTTCAAGCTTGCGATTGGTTGCAGCAATGATTCTGACATCCACTTTCTGGGTCTTGGCGTCACCCAATCTTTCTATTTCTTTATCCTGAAGCACCCTGAGTACCTTTGCCTGCATCGAAAGCGGCATATCACCTATTTCATCAAGGAAAATTGTGCCCCGGTGGGCCAGTTCGAATTTTCCTGCCTGCCCGCCTTTCCTCGACCCCGTAAAAGCTCCCTCCCTGTAGCCGAATAACTCCGACTCCAGGAGGTTTTCAGGAATTGCGGCGCAGTTAACCTTAATAAATGGCCCCCCGGCCCTTGGCGACAGCGTGTGCACGGCATGGGCAAAAAGCTCCTTGCCTGTGCCGCTTTCCCCGGTAATTAATACTGTTGAGGGCCCACGAGCTACTTTACGCACTATTTCTTTTTGTTTATTGATGACTTGACTGGCTCCTATAATGTCGTCCAAAGAATACCGTGCTTGCTCATCATGCTTTACTGGTTTAGCTTGCTTGTCCTTAATTGCAATTGATGCCAGGCTTTGCAAATCATGATAAATAACTCTTCCTACAGTACCTTCAATTTTGCCATTGTTTAAAACCGGATAACAGCTGACCAGTACATTGTTATGATCAAATTTAATGATTTCGTTATGCTGTGACTGCCCGTCAATCTGCAAGAAATGCACTTTTGTTTCCGGTAAAATTTCAGTGATATGCCGGTTTATCATTTCAGCAGGGTTTTTTTTAAGCAAATCGGCCATGGCCCTGTTGGTAAAGTTAACGTAGCCATCACTGCTGATAGAAATATAACCTTCTTGAGTATTATCAAATATTGCTTCTAAAATATTTTTTTCTTTTTTTACTTTGTCCAGCTCCGATGCCAGTTGATGCAGTTCTGTGATCTCCTGTGCAACACCTATGGCCCCTACAATTCTTTTATCCTTGATTATCGGGGTTCTGTTAACTATAAAAAGAGAATTTCCCAGGACAAATTTGCGGCCTATATGTGACTTGCCGGTTTTCAGTACTTTTACCAGGCCGGTATAAGGGATCACCTTGGATACCGGTTTGCCCAGCGCCTGCTCCGCTGCTATGCCAAACAGTCTTTCACAGGTATGATTAAAAATTGTGATGCAGCCATGATGGTCAATAGCTATTACCAGGTTGGCTATACAGTCAAAAATTGAATTTTGATCTCCCATGGGTGGAATTTCTTTTACCAGATTGCTCTTAAGGGACATTGCTCACTCCCCTTTCACCGGCAAGTGGAGAATATTAAAAATATTCAACAAAAAAAACACAATTTCCTGCTAAAAATCATTTAATAAGCTGTTCTTTATTTGTGTTGATGGTCATGAAAACGGCAGGAACAACCATGAAGATTGGCTGATTTAGCAGGTTTAATCTCACCGGCAGCTTTTTTGACCAAATCATTGATATTCATTTCACTGACAAAGATCTGTTGATCATCTTTATTTTTCAAAAATATATTCAGGGTATTTTTAATATTGTCAACCGTAACTTCTGTTTCATCAAGAGCGGACAGTGCCTTGGCCCAATCAATAGTTTCGGCAATAGAGGGCTTTTTTCGCAAATTAAGATTGTTCCTGATATAATTGGCAATATTGGCTATTTGTTTTGTTATCTCCAGCCCTGCCTCAGGCACTTTAACCTGCAGAATGCGCGACTCTTTCTCTATGGACGGAAAATCAATGTAAAGGTATACACAGCGCCTTTTCAGACCGTCCGAAAGTTCCCTTTCGCCATTGCTGGTAAGTACAACGATTGGAATATGCCTAGCCTTTACGGTACCCAATTCCGGAATGGAAACCTGGAAATCAGAAAGGACTTCAAATAAAAATGCTTCAAATTCTGCTTCTACCTTATCAACTTCATCAATAAGCAAAACAACTTGCTTTTCAGATCTGATTGCCTGCAACAAAGGCCTTTCCAGCAAATAATCTTCACTGAAAAGATTGCGTTCTATGATTGGGGACATTTCTGCTAAGGAAGTGTGTCCCCTTTCCTCTATACTACCGGGCTCTGTATCCCGAGACAGTTGTATTTTTATTAATTGCCTTTGATAATTCCACTCATAAAGGGCCTTATTTTCATCTAATCCTTCATAGCACTGCAAGCGAATCAAATCTGTATTAAATATTTTTGCCAAAACCTTGGCAATTTCTGTTTTTCCAACCCCCGGGGCACCTTCTACCAGCAATGGTTTGCCCAGTTTTAAAGCCAAGAAGACAGTAATAACCAGCTCATCATCGCAAATATAGCCTTCGTTTTCCAATGAAGTTTTAAGTTCTTTAATCGTTAGGTCCATATTTATTCCTCCATATCCAGTTTACCTAAGACCGCAAAAATTGTTTTGCCTCAACGCTTCAAAAAGTACAATTGCCACCGAGTTGGAAAGGTTTAAAGACCTGGCGTTGTTGAGCATGGGAATGCGTATACAGCTATCTTGATGGTTATTAATGATCTGATCGGGCAAGCCTGCTGTTTCCTTCCCGAAAACAAGGAAATCGTTTGGCCCGTATGCCACCTCTGTGTATAGTTTATTTCCCCGGGTGGTTGCAAAATGGAAACTGTATTCCGGGTATGCCTCAAAAATTTCCTGTAAGCTATCATGATAATGGATGGTTAACAGATGCCAGTAATCAAGCCCGGCCCTTTTTAAATGTTTGTCGTCAACGGAAAACCCAAGGGGTTTTACCAGGTGCAGTTCAGCGCCCGTAACCGCGCAAGTTCTGGCAACGTTACCAGTATTTGCCGGTATTTCCGGTTCCACCAGTACTAAATGCATGCTCATATCTCCCTGTCAGCCTTTTTGCCTTGTTGATATTTACAAAATTTTTTAACTGGACAATGATCGCATTTCGGTACCCTGGAAGTACATATGGTACGGCCAAACTGAATCAAACGGTGGTGCCAGTTACCTCTTTCCTTCTCAGGTATTAATTCAATCAAGTCATTTTCCACTTGAAGCGCAGTGTTGCCGCCGGACAAGCCCAGCCTTCTTGAAACCCGGTAAACGTGAGTATCTACAGGAAAGGTTGGCTTATTGTATGCAATATTTAATACCACATTAGCGGTTTTTCGCCCAACTCCAGGCAGTGACTGCAACTCAATAAGATTATCCGGAACTTTTCCCCCGTACTTTTCAACCAGTATGCGGGATGTTTTTATTATATGCAAGCTTTTATTACGGTAAAGGCCGCAGCCCTTTATCTCTTTTCCCAGCTGTTCCGGGGTAAGGTTGGCAAAGTCCCGGGGTGTTCGATACTTGGCAAACAGGTTGGCAGTCGTTTTATTAACCTGCTTGTCCGTGCACTGCGCGGACAAAATAACCGCCAGCAGCAATTCAAAAGTGCTATTAAAGTTTAATGTCGGACCAATATCCGGCAGCTCACGGGCGAGGATTTTTAAAATTTCCTGTTTATTGACCATTCTTTATCAGTCTCTGATGTTCTACTTTAATACACTTATCCATAATCATAGCAATCCCTTGCAATGCTGCCAACTTTGCGCACTCCTCGTTCTCAATGCCCAACTGCAGCCAAATCGTCCCGGGCTTTTTAGTTAAAGCTTCCTCCACAACCGGCAATACCAGATCACTTCGTCTAAAAACGTTCACAATATCAATTTTACCAGGTACTTCAAGTAAGCTGGTGTATGCCTTTTGATTAAGCACTTCTTTCGCTCTGGGGTTGACAGGTATAATTTTATAACCGTTGTCAATCATATATTGGGCAACCATATAACTGTCGCGATGAGGTTTATCTGACAGCCCAACTATCGCAATAGTTTTGCTTTGCATTAATATTTGTCTGATTTGGTCGTCGCCAGGGTTTGTAAACATCAATAAATACCCCCGTTCCCTTTCAATTGCTCAAACGCTCAATTCCTCTAGTTCTATATTTAAAATTTTATACCTGCACACATAAATAGACAAATTTAATAAATTGTTTCATATAAGCAAAACAAAAAAATTATAAACAAAAAAGGTTATGGCAATAATAAAAAAGGCTTTAAATCAAAAACCACTATGCCGCGGAATGCTTATCATCATTAATCTTCCCGCCGGTTTTTATTTTTTTGACAGCATTGTTGAATCCATTTAAAAGGAGGTTTTTACAATTGGGCGTCATTTTTAACTTGGCAGTGGGAGTGGTTTTGGTTCTATTGCTCCTAACCGTTATTTTATGGTCCGCCAAAATTAGACGCAAACCGGTGCAGAAAAAGCCACAGGTGCCGGTTTTTCAAGAAGAGTTGGCTGAAGAAGTAGCCTTCCCAGTTTCACAATCTGATTCGGCACCAAAAGTTTCAAAACAACCTATCCCGGAAATACCATGGCACTATGGCATAGACAGGCTGGTGCTGATGGTTCGGGACCCTAACTGGATATATGCCTACTGGGAAATAACAGCCACAAAACAGGAGGAATTTAATGAGCAGTTCGGACCCGAAGCATGGAGTTCTTCCCGCCCGGTGCTCAGGGTTTATGATGTTACGGGCGTGGAGTATTTTAATGGTAATAATGCCAATGATTATTTAGATATTTCCATTAATGACTACACTGATAGCTGGCATATCGAGGTAGCCCGCCCCAATTCATCTTTTTGTGTCGATGTGGGTAGAGTAATGCCGGACGGAAGATTTATCACCATATTAAGATCCAATATAGTAAAGACCCCCAGTTTAAGCATTTCAAATTTGCTTGACGAAGAGTGGATGTGGATTGAAGGAATATACCGGTCCATTACCAACTTGCGCATGGGCAGTTCCCCCATGATAACTGAAGAAACAAGCCAGGGTTTGGGAATTATTCCCCTGGGAATCAGCTCACCCGGCATGCCTGATAAAAAGCATTGAATTTGATGATAAAGGAGAATGTTATTTTGGCCAATGGTTTTTTATGTTTTGTGCTACATGCGCATTTACCTTTTGTAAGACACCCCGAATACGAATATTTTTTGGAAGAGAGATGGCTTTTTGAAGCCATAACGGAAACCTATGTACCCTTAATAGAAAAATTTGACGAACTTGTAGACGAAGGTATACCGTTTCGTTTAACTTTTTCCGTATCACCAACACTGGTAAGCATGCTTACGGATGGCCTGCTGCAGCAAAGGTATCTGAAATACATTGACAACCTGATAGAGCTGGCACATAAAGAAACAACCCGCACTTCCGGTACTGAATTTCACCCGATAGCATTGATGTACCGGGACAGGCTGTTAAAGATAAAGCATATATACACTGACAAATACCAGTTCAACCTAATCAACGCTTTGGCCAAATTGAAGCACCTGAACAGGCTTGAAGTAATTACCTGCGCGGCAACCCATGGCTTTCTGCCGTTAATGATTCATCCTGAAGCTATACGGGCCCAAATAGGTGTTGCTGTAGACATTTATAACAAACATTTTGGTGAAACCCCGGTTGGCTTCTGGCTGCCCGAATGTGCCTACTCCGAGGGTGTTGACAGTATATTAAAAGAGTTCGGCATAAAATATTTTTTAACTGACACGCATGGAGTGCTGTTTGCCTCACACAGGCCCAAATTCGGTATCTATGCGCCCATCTATTGTCCAACCGGGGTAGCGGTGTTCGGGCGCGATATGGAGTCTTCCAAGCAGGTTTGGAGCTCAAATGAAGGTTATCCGGGTGATTTTGATTATCGCGAATACTACCGTGATATCGGGCATGACCTTGAATACGGTTATATTCAGCCTCATATTCATCCTGACGGAATCAGGGTAAATACTGGTTTAAAATATTTTAGAATAACCGGTAAAGATAATCATAAAGAACCTTATAACAGAGAAAATGCCTTGCGTAAAGCAGATATTCATGCGGGAAACTTTTTATTTAACCGCGAGCACCAAATTAAACACTTATGTTCACTGATGGACAGGGAACCTATCATTGTTGCACCTTACGATGCGGAATTGTTTGGACACTGGTGGTTTGAAGGTCCCGAGTGGCTAAAAAGCGTGCTGCGTAAAGCCTATTACGATTTTGACCTGATTGAGACCATCACCCCTGGAGATTACCTGAAAAAATATCCCTGCAACCAGGTTGCCCGGCCCTGCCCGTCAACCTGGGGCAACAAAGGTTATAACGAAGTTTGGCTATGCCGGGAAAACGATTGGATTTACCGTCATCTCCATATAGCCGCCGGGCGCATGATTGAGCTTGCAAGCAACCACCATCACAGCGGCGGACTGACAGAAAGGGCATTAAAGCAAGCGGCCAGGGAACTTTTGCTGGCACAGAGCAGCGACTGGGCCTTCATTATGAACACGGGTACAATGGTGGAATACGCAATACTCAGGACCAAACAGCATATACACAACTTTTTGGCACTTTACGACCAAATAAAATCTAATTACATCGACGCAGGAATGTTAGCTGAGTTGGAAAACAAAAATAATATTTTCCCCGACATAGACATTAACTATTATAACAAAGCAGTATAACTGGAAATATTTATATACAGTTGTAAACGATTATTTACATTTATAATAACCTCAAAAGGGGTTATTTTTTTTATATAAATGTATATTTTTTAAAATTTTCAGTCTTGTGTAAACATTCGTACTAATATTTTAATTTTAACAATATTAATTTTAACGACTATTTTGCTTATTGGATGTGAGCATGGTTTTTGCATATTATTTATTGTGAAGTAAAGGGGCATATTTTACAAAGGTGGAGGTGGTAGCAGGTTTAATTGGCTCTCAATTCTGAAAATTTAAACTTTAAAATCAAGGAGGTTGTTTAATGTCTCAAGGACACGCTGCTAATCCAGGACCCGCAGGGCTGGTTGCCCTTGCAATGGCATGTTTTACTTTTTATGCGGTTCATACCGGTAAAGTTGAGGCCACATGCATACCCCTGCTAGGCGTTTGGCTGCTTGGTGGATTCATTGTACAAGTTATTGTCGGCGTTATGGAGCTAAACCATGGCAATGTTTTAGGCGGCAATATTTTTACCTTCTTCTCGGCCTTTTTTATGTTTGCAACAGGGGGAGAACTTATTGTTAAATTTTTAGCCGGAGTATACAAATGGCCGGCATTGGATGCCCGTATCGACGGATGGGCCTGGCTTGCACTGGCCATTGCACTGGTAACCTGGACGCCGGGGTACTTTAAGTCCCCGCTCAGTCTTCTTGCGGTAGTTCTGGCTTTGGATATTGCCGTGCCGGTTGTGGCTCTGATGGACTTGGGAGTTATCGGCCATGAATGGCATGCTGTATCCGGAAACTTCCTTTTGATTGCCGGCATTTTCGGTCTTTACACTTCCACCGGCGTGGTGCTCAATACGGTGTTTGAAAGGACCATTATACCATTGGGGGGGCCGCTGGTTAAACCCAAGTCGACTGCCACACTGGCTAAATAGTAGGGGCGGACGACTCTGTCCGCTGCTTCGCTTATGATATTCTTATGGTGATTTTACCATTGCATGTATTTTGTAGGGGCGGACAGGGTCGTCCGCCCCTACTTTATTGGGGACATACCTCCGACCCCAAACTCTATTGGGGACATACCTCCGTCCCCCAAATTATGACCCCAAAGAGGAGGTGTGTCCCCATTCCTATTAACCTGTTTTGCTTGCTGGATTGATTATCTTTTGTATTTTATCAATATAAAAGTCTGCCAGGGATTCAGCTATCTCCATCGTGCTGCCTTCACTAAAGATACGGCAAACCGGTTCTTCAGGGTCCGGCAGCACCAGTGCCCACCCATTCTGGTGGTAAACTTTTACCCCGTCCTGCAACTCCATTTTCTCTTCGGGCATTTCCTCGATTAAACTGCGAATCACAGTGCCTTTAGCTTCCCAGGGCACGCCTGTTTCTTTCTTTTCCATAAAAAATGACGGGATCTCATCCACTGTTTCGGAGAGGGTAACCTTCTCCCGCGCCAGGTATTCGACAATGTTAATTATTGCGGCAAGTGCATCAAAATGAATCATAGATTGGGTGATGTGACCTTCTGAATCAATAAGGGACTGTTTATCCTCTTGGAGCAACTTGTCATAAAAATCTTGAACTGCTGTTTTAGTTCTAACTACCCGAACATCGTATTTACTGGCAAGAATGTCGATGGCACGGGGCGCAGTTACAGGAACCACAACCGACCCGCCCCTTGAACGCATCACCATTAAGGCCGAAAGTGCCACCAAGAGGTCCTCCTGAATAACCCGCCCCAGGTTATCTATTAAAACCATGCTATCTCCGCCTGAGTCGATAATCAAACCCATAGAATGCCCTTTTTCAGTAACTATTGCCGCAACTTTTTCTGCCAGCGACCTGTAATTACTCCAGTTCAACGGAAATTGCATTGGTTGTTCTACTTCCATTTGTTCCAGGGCGACATTTAATTCATTACATAGCGGCTCTATAAACCTGCCGGAATTAGTCCGGTCATAAATAGCCGCTATACTCAGGCCTGCTTTTCGGATTGAATGAATATCCACTTTCCGCAAAAGTGATCTAATATATTCTTTTGGTACATCAGAAATTAATTTTGATTCACGTATTGTTGAAAAATCTGCCCGCTTAAAATCTTCCCTGGCCAGCAGGTTTTCAATTTTTCGTTCCTGGCTGCGGGGTATATTCCCACCCTGACTATTGGTAAATAATATGTTAATCCGCTCCTGCCTTCTTGGTGATATGCGAACATGTATGCCACCATCACAGCCATACTTGCGGGTAGCAAAGCGGTGCATGGGAGTAACCCCTTCACTTATGCTTAACACATCAACTCCCGCAGACATTAATCCACAGGTTATAGCATCCCTGATCATCTTGGAAGGAGTATATAGATCACTGCTAACGCATATCCTGGCTCCCTCACCAAGTGTGGAAGCAAAGGCCGCCGCTACCCTGGCGGCAAATTCAGGCGTAACTTCAACATTAAACATGCCTGTTATGCCCTCTATACCAAAAATTCGCCTGGACACGCGATTACCCCAAATCATGCTTTCCCGCACAGTTGATCCGGTTTCAACCACTTTATACGGCCATAATTTAACATCGGGGTTAATAACGCACCTTTCCCGGATTACCGAGTCGCTGCCAATGACCGCCCCTTCATAGACATTACTGCCGGCCTGCACTTGCACCCTGCTGCCCAGCACACAACCCCGCAAGCTGACCCCGGGGGCGATAAAATTATTGTTCCAAAGCACACTTCTTTTAATCGATGAGCCTTCTTGGATTATAGTGCCCGGTCCAATGGATGTAAATTGATCGATCCGTACGTTTTTACCAATATTAACCGCTTCGCCGATAAAAGCAGGCCCGTTTATTTGTGCGGTAGCATCTATTTTTACCCCGCGCCCAACGTAAACGCCGGGCAGTTGCTCTTCCGCGTGTATTTTTAAATTTATTGAACCTGACAGGAAATCATAATGTGCTTGCACATACTGTCTTAAATCACCGATATCACACCAATAGCCGGATAATACCACGCCGTACATCGGTTTCCCCATTTCCAACAGCAGCGGAAATAAATCTTTGCTAAAATCAAATTTCGTGTTTGGTGGAATATAATCCAATACCTCCGGTTCCAAAATGTAAATGCCGGTGTTTACGGTGTCGCTAAAAACCTCGCCCCAGCTTGGTTTTTCCAGAAACTGCGCAATACTGCCATCCCGTCCGGTAATCACAACACCATATTCCAGGGGGCAGCTTACCCTGGTTAGTACCAGGGTGGCAACAGAACCTTTTTCTCTATGAAAAGACACCGCCTTGGTCAAGTCAAAATCCGTTAAGGCGTCACCACTGATAACAATAAACGGGCTGTCTAAAAATTTTTCCGCGTTTTTAACGCTTCCAGCCGTACCCAATGGGGTTTCCTCTATAAAATACTGCATATTGGTATTAAAATCGCTTCCGTTGCCAAAATAATTACGAATTTCCTCCGGCATGTATTGCAAGGTTACCCCGATATCGCTAAAACCATGGGTATTAAGCAAATCAACAATATAGGTCATAATTGGCCGGTTCAATATTGGAACCATCGGTTTAGGCAAACCGCAGGTCAAAGGTCTTAACCGGGACCCTTCACCACCCGCCATAATAATAGCCTTCAAACGCTATCCCCTCCTTGATTTAAGAATATTTACCCAAAACCCTGGAGAAACGTTCCATAAAACCGCGCTGCCGGGAATTCCACCTGGTGCTTAAATGTTCATCCCAAACTGTTTGATAAACCTCAATGGTTTTGGCAGCAATATCCTGCCAGTTAAATTTTTGTTTCACTTTTTGATAAGCATTGTTTTGCAACTGCTGGGCTTGTTGCGGATTTTTCAAGATCAGCAGGATCATATCGGCCAGCGAGCGTGGATTGCCGGGATAAGCTTTTAAACCGTCGTATCTATGTTGAACTATTTCGCTGAGGCCGCCAGTGTCTGATACAACCACCGGCGTCTTTGCCGCCATAGCTTCCAAGGCCACTATGCCAAACGGCTCATACAGGCTGGGGAATACCGCCACATCCGACCAGCTGTAAAGGGTATTACGAGTATATTCATCTATGTAACCCGTAAAGAATATCTTATTGGAAATTCCCAGCCGGGAGGCCTGGCTTTGCAGTTCACCCTGATAAGGGCCTTTTCCGGCAATGATAAATTTAGTATTGGGAACCTGTTCCAATATCATCGGAATTGCATCCAAGAGCACTTGCACTCCTTTTTCTCTTACCAGCCTGCCAACAAAAAAAACTATTTTTTCATCTTGTGCGGCATAATTGTTGCGGGAGATATTGTTATTTTTTTGAATAAAATTATCGGTATCAACACCGTTGGGAATAATCACAAGTTTGTCATCGGGGATTTGAAAAACATATTTTAATTCGCCTTTCATGTATTGGCTGCAGCAGATAACGCGCCATGACTCGTAGCACAGCCACCATTCCACGTCGCTAATATGCTTTTGAATGTCATTATGCAGGCCGTAATTCCTACCGTACTCAGTGGCATGAATAGTAGCAATCAATGGGATGCGGTAGGCATGTTTTAAAGCTCTTACCGTGTAAGCTACAAGCCAGTCATGGGCATGAAGGATCTGAAAATCATTGTTTTCACTAAATACCGGAATAGCTTTTTCCAGCATGGCCACGTTAAGCTGTGACACCCAGGTGGTGAAATCCGGGGAGGAGACGTTATATGGGATAACCCTGTATACAAAAATTCCGTTAACTCTTTCGTATTCCGGCAACCCTGGCTCTCCCAGCGTAAAAAGGTGTATTTCCATCCCCTGGCAGGCAAGATCCCTGGTCAGGTCATAGACATGCTGGGCCAGTCCGCCAACTTTTTTGGGGGGAAATTCCCACGAAAACATTGCTACTCGCATTACCATCCTCCTTTGGAAAATAAATGACAACATTTATATTTTATGTAATATCAAGTTAATTTATTAATGGTTCTTGCCGAACGATAATCAAACAAAAAAACCTGCCGTAAAACCGGCAGGTTTTTTAGATTCTGCTTTAGTGGCGCCTGCCATTATGAATTTCAAAGCTCCAGTTAAAACCATAATTATTATCCCAGTTGCCGTAACCATCGTGAAAGCAGAAGTTAAACCTGTCTTCATCCGGAATCTCCAGCGTTTTTACCCAACCCCAGCCCGTTCGGGACATGCGCAGGGTTTTAACATCTCTCCATTCTCCGGCATTACCATAGCCTACATGCAAAAACACCTGGGTTGCCCCGCTGGCAGCCAACAGTCCATCGTATAATATGGTTATTTCTTCACCCGTTGTAATCGGGGTGGGATCAACCACTACACCCCCGGGATAACTGGCATCATGCATCGCCTTTAATTTATAATCTCCGGTTCCAAAATTGGTGGGGTTAGCCATTGTATCGCCTCCGAGTATTTTCTTTACTTTTGTATTATCTTAATTAAGACAGTATTTTATGCGCAAAAAAGCACCCTAATTGGGTGCTTTTAAAAACTATTCTTTGGCAGTTTATTCCCTGAGCCAATAGCTGTGATAACTTTTTATCCATTATTCTCTTTTGCTGCCGCCATAATAATCTTCATAAATGTACATTAACTCTTTATCAAATAGAGGCCGCTTCATTGAAACGGTATAAGACCGGATTTTCGGCAGCAATTCCTCCGCCTGGTGTTCAGTCAGGCGGATACCGTATTCTGCGTATTTTGCCTTGAGTGCCGCAGTACCGGAGTGTTTACCCACCACAATTTGCCTCTCCAGGCCAACCTCTTCCGGGAGAAACGCCTCGTAGGTTTTAGGATTCTTTAACGCTCCGTCGGCGTGGATGCCTGACTCGTGGGCAAACATATTTGAACCCACAATGGCCTTCCAGGCGGGTAATTCGCGCCCGGATGCGCGTGATACATATTCAGCCACCTCTCTGAAAATCTCAGTTTTAAAACCAAGGTCAATTTTAAAAATGTGTTTTAAAGCCATAACAACTTCTTCAAGGGCCGAGTTACCGGCGCGCTCACCCAAACCGATAACCGTTACCCCAATCCAGTTGGCCCCCGCCATTACACCGGCCAGGGCATTTGCTGTAGCCATACCGAAATCATTATGGGTATGCATCTCAATATCTATATCAACACCATCTTTGATTCTCTTTATATTCTCATAGGTTGTAAACGGATCGAGAATACCGACAGTGTCGCAATAACGCAGGCGGTTTGCTCCGGCTTCCTTAGCAGCTTTGGCAAACTGAATCAAAAAGTCCGGATCTGACCGGGAGGCGTCCTCTGCGTTAACAGAAATATACATGCCCTCTTTTTTAGCAAACTCAACCGCCTTGATCATGTGCTCAAGTACCCATTCCCGGCTTGTTCTAAGTTTATGTTTAATGTGGATATCCGAAGTGGATATTGATATGGCTACGGCGTCCACACCGCATTCCAGGGATTGCTCAATATCCTTGATAACAGGGCGGTTCCACCCCATTATGCTGGCTTTAAGGCCGGAGTTGCAAATCTTTTTAATGGCTTCCTTTTCATCGCCACCCATTACCGGAACCCCTGCTTCTATCTGGTGGACACCCATTTCGTCCAGGAACCTGGCTATCCTTACTTTTTCCCTGTTCGCAAATACAACACCGGCTGTCTGCTCGCCATCACGCAGCGTTGTATCCACGATGTAAATATCTTTTACAGATAGTCTTTCATATTGCATAAAATATTCCTGCCTTTCTTTATCGATAATTAATAATATTATTAATATAAGAATATTTATGTAAACAATAGATCAAAACTTAAACTTAATTCTATCACATCTGGACAAGAGTGAAAAGCTGTTTGCGTATATAATGCTGTATACACTGATTGACGTAAAAGTCGTAAAAGTGCATAAAATTAACCGGAACACAGAAAAACTTATGTTCCGGCACGATAGCTTTAAAATTTAATTATCCAGCATGTCGCTTAGCATTTTATTGACCATGCCGGGATTGGCTTTTCCTTTGGTTAATTTCATTACCTGGCCGACCAAAAATCCTAAAGCCTGTTTCTTGCCATTTTTATAATCATCAACGGACTTGGGATTTGCTTCGACAACTTGTCGCACTACTTTTTCAATCAGGCCTTCGTCACTAATTTGGACCAAACCTTTTTCCCTAACAATGATTTCCGGGTCCATACCTGAATTAAACATTTCTTCAAAGACGTTTTTGGCAATTTTACCGCTGATAGTACCGTTGTCTATCAGCTGCAGCAGCTTGGCCAGTTGCTCGGGTTTCACGCGCACATCCTTTATTTCCAGGCCGCCGGCGTTCATCATTTTTAGCATATCGCCCATGATCCAGTTGCTTATAACTTTGGGGTTATTATATATTTTGACGCACTGCTCATAAAAATCGGCCAGTTCCTTGGCTGAGGTCAGCACCTCCGCATCATAATCAGGAAGACCCAGTTCGCGCACAAAACGCTCTTTGCGCTGGTCGGGCAATTCTGGAATTGCATATTGGATTTCTTTAACCCACTCTTCTGAAATAACCAGCGGCACCAAGTCGGGATCCGGAAAATACCTGTAGTCATGAGCTTCCTCCTTGCTGCGCATGGTCAGGGTTACGCCCCTGGCTTCATCCCAGGTCCTTGTTTCCTGGGTGATTTTGCCGCCGTCTTCCAGCACTTCAATCTGCCTTTCAATTTCATAAGCCAAAGCCTTATGCAGCGCCTTAAAAGAATTCATGTTTTTCAATTCCGTCTTGGTGCCAAGTTCCTGCTGCCCTGCAGGCCGCACTGAAATATTGGCGTCACAGCGCAGCGATCCTTCCTGCATCTTGCAGTCGCTTACCCCGGTATACTGGATAATAGCTTTTAATTTTTCCAGGTAGGCGATGGCTTCTTCCGCGCTGCGCATGTCCGGCTCGGAAACTATTTCAATCAACGGAACTCCGGTGCGGTTGTAATCTACCAAAGAGAACGGTGTTGTCGCAATTGTCCCCTGGTGTATCAGTTTACCCGCATCCTCTTCCATATGAACCCTGGTAATCCCGATCCTTTTTTCTTTTCCTCCAACGTTAATATCTAAATATCCATGTTCCGCGATGGGCAGGTCATACTGGGAAATCTGGTAGTTTTTCGGCAAATCCGGGTAGTAGTAGTTTTTTCGGTCAAACTTTGAAAATGAAGCAATTTTACAGTTTAAAGCCAGGCCTGCCTTGATGGCATACTCGACAACCTTTTTATTGACCACCGGTAAAACACCTGGTAAACCGAGGCACACCGGGCAGATATGGTGATTGGGCTCGGCTCCGAATTCCGTGCTGGAATTGCAAAATATTTTAGTGTTGGTTTTTAATTCAACGTGAACTTCCAGGCCGATAACAGCTTCGTATTGAGACAAGTTACACACCTCCCGAGTTTTGTTCGAGGGACATGGGGACAGGTACAATCGGGACACAGGACACAGTACCTGTCACCATGTCCCCTCTCCATGTCCCCTCTGTACCTGTCTCCGTGTCCCTGCCGCAGTACAGTGGTCCCCGTAGGGATTATAGTGATGGAAATTTGAGGTGATGGTCGGTATTTTGTTCAAACGCGTAGGCAACGCGAAGGATATCTTCCTCTCCAAATGGTTTACCCATTAAATGCAATCCAACGGGCAGATTACCGGACAGGCCGGCTGGGACGGAAATCGCCGGTATCCCGGCCAGGTTAATAGAAAGAGTACATACATCAACCAGGTACATTTGCATCGGATCATCTATTTTTTCACCGCGCTTAAAGGCAGTGCACGGGGCAACCGGCCCCAACAGCAGGTCATATTTTTTAAAGGCCTGGTCAAAATCTTTTTTAATCAGCGTTCTAACCTTAAGCGCCTTGTTGTAATAAGCATCGTAATACCCTGCCGACAGGGCGTAAGTGCCAAGCATAATCCTGCGTTTGACTTCCGGACCGAAACCTTCACTCCTAGACTTCATATACATATCTATCACATCCCGGGCTTTTTCCGACCTGTAGCCATAAGCCACGCCGTCGTAGCGGGCCAGGTTCGAGCTGGCCTCGGCAGGCGCAATTAAATAATAAACAGGCAGCGCATACTCGGTATGGGGTAAGGTGGTCTCTTCAATATAGGCGCCCAAACCCGACAGTACATCAATGGCCCTTTCGATAACTTCTCTTATCCCGGCATCGATCCCCTCACCCATCATTTCCCTGGGAACGCCAATTTTCATACCCTTGATATCCCCATCAAGCAACGTTCTGTAGTCCGTCTTGTCAAAAGGTGCCGATGTGGAATCAAGGGGGTCATGACCACAGATAGTATTGAGCAGTAGTGCACAGTCCGTAACATCTCTGGCAAAAGGACCGATTTGGTCCAGAGATGATGCGTACGCCACCAAACCATAACGAGAGACCGCACCGTAGGTGGGTTTCATCCCAACCACGCCACAGAAAGAAGCCGGCAGCCTGATGGATCCACCGGTATCGGACCCCAAAGCCAGCACAGTTTCACCGGACGCCACAGCCGCTGCAGAGCCACCGCTGGACCCGCCGGGCACCCTTTTTTCATCCCAGGGGTTGCTGGTCGGGAAAAAAGCAGAGTTTTCACAGGATGAGCCCATGGCAAACTCGTCCAGGTTAGTCTTGCCTATAATAACCATTTGCTCTCTGTTTAACCGTTCAATAACCGTAGCATTATAGGGAGGGATGAATTGATATAAGATTTTGGAAGCGCAAGTGGTGCGAACTCCCTTGGTGCAAATGTTATCTTTTACGGCAACGGGAATCCCGGCCAGGGGTGGAAGCTTGTCCCCGGCAAGCCGGGCCAGGTCAACTTTTTTAGCCTGTTGCAGGGCCTGATCCTTAGTCAAGGTGATAAAAGCGCGAATTCTCTCGTCTACTTGCTCAATCCGGTTAAATACCGATAATGTTATTTCTTCAGAGCTAATTTCCCCGTTAACCAGCATATCATGTAACTGGTGTGCGGTAAGGTAATGCAATTGCAAAACGACTACCTCCAGCCTGTAATATTATACTATTTTGGGTACTTTAAAATAGTGGTCTTGTTTTTCCGGCGCGTTAGCCAGGACTTTTTCCACAGGCAAATGTTCGCCGGCTTTATCTTCCCTGAATACGTTTTTTATCGGTAATACGTGTGCTGTGGGTTGGATGCCCGTGGTGTCAAGGTCTTGTAATTTTCGCGCGTGTTCCAGAATATCACTGAGCTGTTTTGTATATATTTCTTTTTCTTCTTCGTTTAATTCCAGACGGGCCAGTAAAGCTACATGTTCCACGTCTTTGAGGCTGATCATATTGCACCTTTCCTTTCACCCAAAAACTGAAATCATTATATCAGAGCCAAATTTAGGTAGCAAGTAGGGGCGGACAGGGCCGTCCGCCCCTACTTGCGGGCCAGTTCCAGGAACTCCTGCTCACCGATAATATTGACCCCCAGTTTTACAGCTTTGTCGTACTTGCTGCCCGGGTTTTCGCCAACAATCACGTAGTCGGTTTTTTTGCTTACGGAAGAAGCTACTTTTCCGCCTCTACTTTCGATTATCTCTTTGGCCTCATCCCGGTTTAAACTTGACAGTGTGCCGGTGAGGACCACTGTTTTCCCCGAGAAATCGCTTTGGTCTGTGCTTTCCTTTTTCTCCGCAACCACGTTTACTCCGCTTTGGGCCAGCCGCTCGATTAACCTCCTGTTCTGCTCTTCATGCATAAAGTTAACCAAGCTTTCGGCAATTTTGGAGCCAATCTCAGGGATATTGATTAATTCCTCGAACTTTGCATCCATTAATTCATAAATGTTGCTATAGTGTTCGGCCAGAATGCGGGCCGCCCTTTCACCGACATGCCTGATACCAAGGGCATAGATCAACCGGTGCAGCGGGTTGCTTTTACTTGCTTCAATGGCGTTAACCAGGTTATCGGCCGATTTATCAGCAAATCGCTCCAGTTGCTTTAATTGCTCAGCATTAATTTTATAGATATCCGAAACGTCCCTGACCAACCCTGCATTAACCAGCTGCGTTATCACCGCCGGCCCCAAACCGGCAATGTCCATGGCTCCCCTTGAGGCAAAATGGATCATCCCTTCCAGCAGCCGGGCCGGGCAGGCTGCGCCGGTGCACCTGTGAGCGGCTTCTCCCGACTGGCGCACCACTTCAGCGCCGCAAGCCGGGCAGGCGGAAGGCATAGCAAAAGGCATTTCCGATCCGTTTCTCTTATTTTTCAGCACTTCTACAACTTCGGGTATCACATCCCCGGCCTTATGGATAATCACCCTGTCGCCAATCCGCACATCTTTTTCCCTGATCATATCTTCATTATGCAATGTAGCTTTGGATACAGTTGAGCCGGCAATAAAAACCGGTTCCAGTATGGCTGTGGGTGTGATTACCCCTGTACGGCCCACGCTGACCATAATATCTTTTACTGTAGTTTCCGCCTGTTCAGGCGGGTATTTATAGGCAATGGCCCAGCGCGGGCTTTTCATGGTTGCACCCAGAAAGTTCTGCTGAGCCAGCGAATTAACTTTAATCACCATACCATCTATTGAATAAGGGAGTTCCGACTTTTTATCCCGCCAAATAGCACAATAACTGATCACCTCTTCGATATCGCGGCAAACCAGATAGTGGGGATTAACCCTAAAACCCAAATCTTTCAGCAATTCAAGTGCTTCATGATGTGTATCCGGCGGTTTTTGCCCGGGTATGTGCAAAGCGCCAACGCCGTAAACAAAAATATTTAAGTTCCTTCCGGCAGTAACTCCCGGATTCAACTGCCTCAGTGAGCCTGCCGCTGCGTTTCTGGGATTGGCAAAGGTTGGCTCGCCCCTCTCTTCCCTGCGACTGTTCAATTTCAAAAACGATTCCTTGGGCATATACACTTCGCCGCGTACTTCCAGTATTTCCACCGGGGTGCGCAAGCGCAGCGGTATGCTCCTGATTGTTTTTAAGTTGGCGGTAATGTCTTCACCGTTCTCACCATCCCCACGGGTCGCACCGCGGGCGAATACACCATGCTGATAGGTCAATGCAACAGCCAGACCGTCTATCTTCAATTCAACTACATAGCTGTAACTTTCGCCCCGCAGGGCAGTTTTCACCCGGTTGTCGAAATCCATTAAATCAGCAGCGCCAAAAGCATTGCCCAAACTAAGCAAAGGCGTGATGTGTTTTACTGTAATAAAACCCTCACGCGGTTTCCCCCCCACCCGCTGCGTTGGTGAATCAGGGGTGACAAGAGCAGGATTTTCCTGCTCCAACTGCAGCAGTTCCTGCATCAGCCGGTCATACCGGGCGTCAGTTATTACCGGCGCGTCAAGCACATAATACATGTAATCATGTTTTTCAATTTCCTTACGAAGTTCTTCTATCCTACGGCGGATATCCTCTAATTCGCCGCCCATAACTATCCCCTTTCTACCGCTCCAACGGGGCAAACCGGGCCAGTAATGTTTTTATACCCAGGCCTGGAAAATCAATTTTAAGTTCTGCGCTAGCTCCCTTACCCTTAACTTCTATTACCGTACCCTGTCCCCATTTACGGTGTGTTACCAGCTCGCCGGGAGCATAATCTAGCGTATTGTTTACGCTGCCTTGATTATTTGCAACTTTATTGGCAAAATTATTTGCCGCATGATTTATAACCTTGGCTTTAAGCCGGTCCAGCGGGTCAAAATGGCTTATGTTATCTTCCGGAAGCTCTCTTAGAAAGCGAGATGGCTCATTGATTTTAGTATGTCCATATATTGTCCGTTGCCAGCAATGAGTAAGATAAAGGTTTTCTTTGGCTCTGGTAATGCCCACATAGCAAAGCCTTCTTTCCTCCTCAAGTTCATGCCTGTCTTCCAGCGAACGGGAATGGGGAAATATACTTTCTTCCAAGCCGGCAAGGAAAACGATGGGAAATTCCAGGCCCTTTGCGCTGTGCAGGGTCATCATCGTTACCCTGTCGGTGTTTTCGTCCTCCAGCTGATCCAAATCAGTTACCAGTGCCAGGTCCGCTAAAAAATCAGCCAGGCTGCCGCCTCCGGTATTTTTTTCATATTCCCGGGTCACCGAGAAAAATTCGCTGATGTTTTCCTGCCTGGTTTGCGACTCGATAGTCCGCTCGTTCTGCAGCGCTTCCAAATAACCCGATCTTTCTAAAACCTCTTTAACAACACCTGTTACAGTAAGGTCATTGATCTTTTCCTTAACCTCTTTCATCATATACCCGAATTCACGGGCGGATTTGGCGGCCTTCCCACTTAACCCGGCTATGGATATACCTTCCTCCAGCAGCTGGAGGGGGGCGATCCCCAAATTGTCAGCCAAGGCCAAAATTTTATCTACAGAAGCAGGCCCTATACCTCTCTTTGGTTCATTAATGATGCGCCTGATGCTAACCCTGTCGTCAGGGTTAACCAGCAGCCGCAAATATGCCAGTAAATCCTTTATTTCCTTGCGCTCATAGAATCTTAACCCGCCAATGATGGTATAGGGTATTCCTGCTGCCAGTAGTTTTTCCTCCAGCACGCGTGATTGGGCATGGGTTCGGTATAGAATGGCGATATCTCCGTATTGCCTTTGTTTATATGTGTTCCAGTGATTTATCCGGTCTACGATATAATTTGCCTCGGCATGCTCGTCCCTGGCCGAGAATACAACTATGGGATCACCTTCCGGGCCGGCTGTCCAAAGGTTCTTATCCTTGCGATTTCTATTATTTTGGATCACCCTGTTGGCTGAATTCAATATTGTGGCGGTGCTCCGGTAGTTTTGCTCCAACATGAACACTGCGGCGTCGGGGTAATCTTTTTCAAAGCTCATAATGTTGCCGATATCCGCGCCGCGCCAACCGTAAATCCCCTGATCGGGATCCCCAACCACACAAAGATTGCGTCTTTTTTGCGCCAGCAAATTAACCAGTACATATTGGGCATGATTAGTGTCCTGGTACTCATCTACCAGTATGTAATGGAATTTCCCCTGGTAATAATCCAGTACCGCCGGGTTGTTTTGAAAAAGTCTGACGGTTTGCATGATTAAATCGTCAAAATCCAGGCCGTTATTTTGAAACAGCTTCTTTTGGTATAGACGATAAACTTTACAAACAATCTTGCTGTAATAGTCGTGTGATTTTTGCTCAAGTTCCTCCGGCCCGTATAAAACGTTTTTGGCCTGGGAGATCCCGGCCAACATAGCCTGGGGTGGAAACTTTTTGTCATCCAGATTTAGCTCTTTCAAGCATTCTTTAATCAGTGTTTTTTGATCATCAGTGTCATAAATTACAAAATTGGCACGGTAGCCCGCAAATCCTGCCTGGCGCCTCAATATGCGCAGGCAAGTGGAGTGGAAAGTTGAAATCCACAGTTCATGAGCCATTTCCGGGACCATAATATTGATTCTCTCGCGCATTTCCCGGGCAGCCTTATTGGTAAAGGTTATGGCCAGTATATGAAAGGGATCAACGCCCTTTTCTTTCAGCAGGTAGGCGACTCTGGTTGTTAACACCCTGGTTTTGCCGCTTCCGGCCCCGGCCAGAATCAGCATTGGGCCGTCGCCGTATGTAACCGCCTTTCTCTGCGCCTCGTTTAGAACAGATAAATCCATTACAACCTCCGCATTGTAAATAATACACAGCAAAATGCCACCTTGCGGTGGCTAGTGCATCAGCTTTTACCGTAGACTTTTTCAGGATCAAAGAGAGGCTTGCCAATAACCCTAACTTTACCGTCCGGTGCCAGTGCATAATGAAAACAACTGTAATAGCCCTCATGGCAGGCGGCTCCTTTTTGTTCAACAAGCACCAGCAGCGTGTCCCGGTCACAATCATATAATACTTCTTTAACTCTCTGTACGTTTCCTGACGATTCGCCTTTGTGCCAGAATTTTTGCCTGCTTCTGCTCCAGAACCAGGTTTCTCCGGTGGCAAGCGTTTTGTCAACAGCTTCGCTGTTCATATAAGCCAGCATCAGCACTTCTTTGGTCTCGACATCCTGAACTATGGCTGGAATCAGCCCGTCTTGGTTATATTTTAATTCTTCCGGTTTAATCTGCAATTTAAACACACCTTTGCTTGAATCTATTTGCTAAATCCTGACCGGGACGTTGTGCTCCCTTAAATACTGCTTTGCCTGGGCAATGGTGTATGTACCGAAGTGAAATATTGATGCTGCAAGGGCCGCATCGGCCCCGCCGGCGGTCAGGCCCTCCACGATGTGATCAAGATTGCCTGCGCCGCCGGATGCTATAACCGGTATATTAACCCTATCCGCTATGGCACGGGTCAGGGCAATATCATAGCCGTCTTTGGTGCCGTCCCGGTCCATACTGGTCAGCAATATTTCACCGGCTCCCAGGTTTTCCGCTTCAGCTGCCCAGGCCACGGCATCAATCCCGGTAGGGGTCCTTCCACCATGAATATATACTTCCCATTTACCCGGCCCAACATTACGGGCGTCAATGGCCACCACAATGCACTGGCTGCCGAACCTTTCCGACGACTCGGCGATAACCCGGGGATTTTTAATTGCGGCTGTATTGATGGATACTTTGTCAGCTCCGGCGCTCAGCATGGCCCGAATATCCTCGGTTGTGCCGATACCGCCGCCTACTGTAAACGGTATGAACACTTCGGATGCGGTGCGGTAAACCATATCCAAAACAGTTTTCCTGCCTTCGTGGGAAGCGGTAATATCCAGAAATACCAGTTCGTCCGCTCCTTCACGGTCATAAACCGCCGCCAGTTCCACCGGGTCGCCCGCGTCGCGCAAATCGACGAAATTTGTGCCCTTCACCACCCGGCCGCCGGTAACATCAAGACAAGGGATAATTCTTTTCATTAACATGACAGCGCTGACCTTCCCTCATTGACAACTTCCAGTGCCTCTTCAAAATTAACCGTGCCGGCATAAAGCGCCTTGCCTACAATAACTCCCTCAATGCCAAGATGTTTCAGATCATTTAATGCTCTGATGTCTTCAATTGTTGAAACTCCACCGGAAGCGATAACCTTAACCTCAGCGGAGGTGACCAGCTTTTTAATCGCTTCAAGGTTCGGTCCCTTTAAAGTTCCATCGCGGGAAATATCAGTAAAAATAACCCTTTTGATCCCCATCTTACAGACTTCGTTAACCAGTTCAAGCGCATCCTTTTCCGCAGTTAAACCCCATCCTTCTATGGCTACTTTTCCGTTACGGGCATCTATGCCCACAACGATGCGCTCTCCAAAGCGATCACAGGCTTCCTGGACAAGTTCGGGGTTCCTGATGGCCACCGTGCCCAGGATTACCCTTGAAACTCCCATTTGCAGCAGCCGCTCGATGGTTGGAATATCCCTGATTCCTCCTCCAACCTGTACGGGAATACGTACTGCTTCGATTATGCTTGCTATGGTCTCCAGGTTTTTGGGTGATCCTGCAAAGGCGCCGTCCAGGTCCACCACATGCAGCAGGCGAGCGCCATTTCCTTCCCAAATACGGGCAACGGCCATCGGGTTGTCGGAATATACTGTTTCGCGGTCAAGCCTGCCCTCCACCAGCCGGACACATTTCCCAGCCCGGAGGTCTATTGCCGGGATTATTAACATTTTTCAACCAACCTCCCAAAGTTTTTCAATATTTGCAGGCCCAGCGCGCTGCTTTTTTCGGGGTGAAACTGAATCCCGAACACGTTGTTCCTGGCCGCAACTGACGCAAACTCAATCCCATATTCAGTAACGCCGGCGATATTCGTGGGGTCGGACGGGTCAACAAAATAGGAATGCACAAAATAAAAAGCGCTGTTTTCGGGAATCCCGTCAAAAAGCGGACATGCTCTTTTAAATGTTAAAGTATTCCAACCCATATGAGGTATTTTCACCCCAGACGGCAGCTTTTTAACCCGGCCGGGCAAAAGTCCCAGTCCTTTAGTTGTTCCCCACTCTTCGCTGGACTCGAACAATAGCTGGAGACCCAGGCATATTCCCAGAAATGGTTTACCTTCTTCCACCACCCGGTTTATTGCTTCTACCATGCCTTGTTGCAACAAACTGCCCATGGCGTCGGAAAACGCGCCTACTCCGGGCAGCACCACACCCGGGGCACTGCTTAAATCTCTGGGGTTATTTGTTACTCTGGCATCAATCCCCACTTTTTCAAAGCCTTTGGCCACACTGCGCAGGTTACCCATACCATAATCAATAATGGCTATCAAAAACTTTCCCTCTCCCTTGATACTAAAGTACTCCCTTGGTGGACGGCACTCCCCCGGCAGGATCCACTACAACTACGGCCGACCGCAAAGCCCTCCCCAGCGCCTTGAAAACAGCTTCAATGATGTGATGCGTATTCTTACCTGCCAGCAGGCGAACATGCAGGGTTAATGACCCGTTAACAGCCATTGCGCGCAAAAATTCTTCAACCAATTCAGTGTCAAATTCGCCTACCCTGGAAGAGGGCATTGTGACATCAAAGGCCAGAAAACCCCTGCCGCTAAAATCCAGCGCCACAGCCACCAGAGATTCGTCCATAGGCAGCAAAACGTGGCCATATCTTTCAATACCATTTTTGTCACCCAGCGCATCCTTTATCGCCAGACCCAGGCAAATACCAACGTCTTCCACGGTATGGTGCCCGTCCACAGCCATGTCCCCGCTTGCCTTGATTTCCAGATCGATTTTTGAATGGGCCGCCAGTAATTCCAGCATGTGATCCAAAAAAGGTACCCCTGTAGCTATGTCCGCCTTGCCGCTGCCGTCCAAGTTAATGGACACCGTAATAGCTGTTTCTTTTGTCTCTCTGTTAATTTGTGATATTCGTAATTTTTTCTCTAACATGATTTTTTCTCCCCCAAAGTATCAATAACCTGCTGCAGAGAGTGTAAAAAATACTTATTTTCATCCGGAAGTCCGACAGAAACACGTAAATACTTGGATAAACGGGGGTCTCCGAAATTTCGTATCAGTATATTTTTTTGCAATAATCCTTTATAAACTTTCAAGGAAGGCAATGCAGTTTCAAACAGCAGGAAATTTGCGTCGGAGGGATATACACAAACGCCTCTCATCTCCTGCAAAGCACGCAATAATTTTATTTTTTCTTCATTTATTATTTTTACCTGTTGCATAAACAAATCCCTGTTGCGCAGTGCCGTTAAGGCGGCAAACTGGGAAAACCCGTTTAAATTAAAAGGTTGCTTGACTTTTAATAAATAATAAACTATTTCCGGGTGTGTCAATAGATAACCGACCCTGAGCCCGGCCAGTGCGAATGCCTTGGAAAAGGTCCGCATAATTACCAGATTACGGTGCTCAGCCAAAAGACTTAAAAAATCGTTTCCCCCAAAGTCCACATAAGCCTGGTCAACCACAACCGGGCAGCAGCAGTTTTCTAAAATAGACACGACTTGATCTGTGCCGGCGGAATTACCGGTGGGGTTGTTGGGAGAGCAAAGCACCACTAATCCCGCGCCTTCCGCTGAGGATATTATTTTATCCACATCAAGTTCAAAATTGTCCTGTCTGGCTACTTCCACGATTTCTGCACCTGCTATGGTGGCATGAATACCGTACATAGAAAAAGTGGGAACCGGTATGACTACACGATTTCCTGCACCAAAAGCAAGCATCAGGTCAAGAATTAATTCGTCTGAGCCGTTACCCACCATAATTTGATTTGCTTCAACTTTATGCCATTCCGCCAGCTCATTGATTAGTTCTACAGCCATGGCATCGGGATAGCGGTTAAAGGTCTTTGGACCAGCCGCATCAAGTATCTGCTGCATCAGTC
Organism: Desulfotruncus alcoholivorax DSM 16058; assembly: GCF_000430885.1. GTDB lineage: Bacteria > Bacillota > Desulfotomaculia > Desulfotomaculales > Desulfallaceae > Desulfotruncus > Desulfotruncus alcoholivorax. The sequence goes on from NZ_AUMW01000001.1 coordinate 43,002, forward strand.
CGGGGGGAAAATCATAAGGGTTTTCGTTGGCATCCAGTTTTACCAGACCCGAATAATTACCAGGGTCGTAAGGAATAAGTCTTTTCAGGCCTTCTCTTACCAACCGCTCCGGTTTAAAATTACTTATCATTTAATTTCCCCCCTTCCCGCCCTGGCCCGGTTTTCCCCGGCTCGAGCCTGATTCCAACGGCTTTGGCGTGAGCGTCCAAGCCTTCCGTTGCAGCCAGGGCCATGATTTGTCTTCCTTCTTTTTGGAGAGCTTGCCTTGAGTAATCAATCAGGCTGGTCTTTTTCATAAAGGTATCAACGTTAAGCGGGGAAAAGAATTTTGCCGTGCCCCCGGTAGGTAACACGTGATTGGGCCCTGCAAAATAATCGCCAACCGGTTCAGGCGAATATGCTCCGATAAAAACCGCACCGGCATTTTTGATGCTACCCAGCCACCTGTAGGGTTCTGAAATCTGCAGTTCCAGGTGCTCCGGCGCGTAGCCGTTAGCTATTTGAATACAATCCTCCAGCTTCTCCGTAATGATAATAGCTCCTCGTTCGATAATTGACTTTTCAGCTATCTCCCGCCTGGATAATTCTTTGATTTGCTGTGCCAGCTCGCTTTTGACCATGCTTGCAAGTTCATTATCGTTTGTCACCAGTATCGCCGACGCCATTTCATCATGCTCAGCCTGCGCCAGCATGTCGGCCGCAACAAATTCGGGCCTGGCAGTGCCATCGGCAATTATCAGAACCTCGCTGGGTCCGGCCAGCATATCAATATCCACGGTACCAAAAAACTGCCGCTTGGCAGCTGTAACATAAATATTTCCCGGCCCGGTGATTTTTTCAACAGCGGCTATGGTTTCGGTGCCATAAGCCAGAGCAGCAATGGCCTGGGCCCCACCCACCCGGTAAATTTCTGTAACGCCCGCCTCGGCAGCAGCCACCAGGGTGTGCGGGTTAACAGAGCCGTCTTTGCCGGGCGGAGTGACCATGACTATTTCTTTTACCCCGGCCACAGAGGCCGGAAGAGCGTTCATTAATACTGATGAAGGGTAAGAGGCCTTACCACCTGGCACATAAATACCCACCCTGCGCAGCGGGGTTACTATCTGGCCCAGTATAACGCCGTCAGACCTGGGGTCAAACCACGAATTTCTGAGCTGGCGCCGGTGGAAATTTTGAATGTTTTCGGCAGCTTGCCGCAAAGCTACGATAAAATCTTTATTAACAGCTTGATAAGCTTCTTTTATTTCCTCCTGGCTTACGAGTAAATCCGCTGGAGCAATTTCAACACCGTCCAGCCTGGCAGTAACGGCACATAGCCCGTCATCTCCCCCGGTTTTAACCTCTTTGATTATCTCTTTAACTTGTTCATCAACTCGATCAAGATCCAGCGATCTATTCGCTAATATTTCGGATAGGCCATTATCTCCCGGTTTAACAACTTTAATCAACGGAGCACCCCCATCACTTTATTACGTTAAAATGTTGACATAATAAAATATTAAACACTCCGGGATGCTCTGTCAATACTTTTATTTGTAGCCTGTAACCTGTCCAAAATGGTTTTATAACCATCCGCACCATAATTTAAGCAGCGCTTTACCCTGCTAATGGTGGCAGTGCTTGCGCCGGTGCTTGTTGTTATTTCTCCATAGGTGTAATTAGAACGCAGCATTCTTGCCACTTCCAGCCTCTGGGCCAAGGATTTTAATTCGGCTACAGTGGAGACATCCTCAAAGAATTGATAGCACTCATCCAAGTCTTTTAACTCCAAAATAGCATTAAAAAACTGGTCTATAAGCGGGTCTCTCAGTTTTCCATTGTATACCATGAAAAATTTCACCCCGGTTTGAAAAATTAACTATGACAGTTTATTATTTCTGCTATTACACAATGCAATTCGCCATAAAACAACGAAATCCTTTCACATGGCAAAGCGCTAAACTAAAAAAGATAACCGCCATAATTAACGGTTATCTTCTAATTCTAACAGCAATATTTAAGCCAAATTCATGCGGGCGGACAGGGTCGTCCGCCCCTACGATTTCACCAAATAAAATCAATCTATCTTTTGAATATATTTTTACAACACTACTTTCTTAGTGCTTTTTGCCCTATGTCCCTGCGGTAGTGCATGCCTTCAAAACGTACCCGGGAGACGCCCTGGTAGGCCAGTTCGATGGCTTCGGAAATACTTCCGGCTTTGGCGGTTATACCTAATACCCTGCCCCCGGCAGTTATTACGCGACCGTTTTGCAGAGCTGTACCGGCGTGGAATGCTACTACGTTTTCCGGCATGGCATCAAGTCCGGAAATTTCGAAACCTTTGGCATAATCCCCGGGGTAGCCGCCTGAAGCAATAACCACGCAAACCGATGCACCATCGCTCCAGCGAAGGTTCACTTTGCCCAGTTCGCCGGCTAAAATGGCGCCAATCACGTCATCCAGATCAGATTCAAGCATCATCAGTATCGGCTGGGCTTCCGGATCACCGAACCGGGCGTTGAATTCAAGCACCCTGGGTCCTTTGTCAGTCATCATCAGACCGGCGTATAATACTCCCTTATACGGCCGGTCTTCCCGGGCCATGCCGCGCACGGTGGGAATCATCACTTTTTCCATAACTTCCTGCTTTTGCGCGTCACTAAGCACGGGCGCCGGCGCGTAAGCTCCCATCCCGCCGGTATTCAGTCCTTTGTCTTCATCAAATACACGCTTGTGATCCTGGGCCGGAATCATTGGCATAACCTGTTCTCCATCGGTAAACGCCAGCAAACTTACTTCCTCGCCCTTTAGGAATTCTTCAATGACAATTCTGGTTCCAGCCGCACCGAATGCCCTGTCCCGCATGATAAAATCAACGGCATCAAGCGCCACTTGTTCGTCTTCAGCCACTATAACACCTTTGCCGGCAGCAAGGCCGTCGGCCTTAATCACACAGGGAACTCCTGTTTTCCGTATATAGCTCCTGGCTTCCGAGGCATCTTCAAATACCTCGTACCCGGCAGTCGGTACATTATACTTCCGCATAACTTCTTTGGCCAAAACTTTACTGCCTTCCAGTTCCGCCGCCCTTTGCCGCGGCCCGAAAACCGGGTACCCTTCGGCTTCAAGCCTGTCCACCAGCCCGGCCACCAGGGGCGCCTCGGGCCCCACCACGGTAAGGTCAAATTTATGCTGCCTGACCAGGTCAACGATTGCCGGAATGTTTTCAGCTTGAATATTGACGCACTCGGCCAAAGCTGAAATGCCGGCGTTTCCCGGTGCGCAAAAGATCTTTTTTACGCGCGGGCTTTGGCTTAATTTCCAGACCAGGGCATGCTCCCGCCCGCCGCCGCCAACTACCAATACTTTCAAAAATATCCCTCCTTACGGTTTAGTGCCTGAAGTGGCGCATGCCCGTAAAGATCATGGCCATGCCGTTTTGATCAGCCAATTCTATTGATTCCTGATCCCTAATGGAGCCGCCCGGCTGGATGACTGCGCTGATGCCTGCCGCGGCCGCCTCTTCCAAGGAATCGCTAAACGGGAAAAAGGCATCGGAAGCAAGCACGGCCCCCCTGGCTTCTTCGCCGGCCTGGGCCAGCGCAATGCGGGTGGAGGTCACCCGGTTCATCTGGCCCGCTCCCACACCCAAAACTTTTTTATTTTTCACAATCACAATGGCGTTGGATTTGACGTGTTTCACCACAGCCATGGCAAACAGCAGGTTGTCCATCTCGTCCCGGCTTGGCTCGCGCCTGGTCACAACTTTTAGTTTGCCTGCGTCCACCACACCGCGGTCAAAATTTTGCACCAGCAGGCCGCCATTGACCTTGCGCAAATCAAAACTGTCGGAAGATTGGCCGGTTAAAGCAGCTGTTTGCAATACCCGCAAACCTTCTTTTTGTTTTAAAACAGCCAGTGCTTCTGCGTCATAACCGGGAGCGATAACGGCTTCCAGGAATATCTTATTCATTTCTTCGGCTGTGGCTGCGTCTACAGTTGTATTAAAAGCAACAATTCCTCCATAGGCGGAAACAGGATCTCCCTCATAAGCCCTTTTATAAGCGTCCAGAGCATTATCAGCGCTGGCTGCGCCGCAGGGGTTGTTATGTTTAACAATTACCGCAGATGGCTCGCTGAACTCCTTTACAGCTTCAAAAGCTGCATTAATGTCCAGTATGTTGTTGTAAGACAGTTCCTTGCCGTTCAATTGCACAGCATTGCCTGCACACGCACCCACCACGGAGGGGTCACGGTAAAAAGCCGCTTTTTGGTGTGGGTTCTCACCATATCTCAGGGTTTGCGCCAATTCATAACGCTGCTGCCAGACGGCAGGGAAACCTTGTGTATCTTCACTTAAACCGCTGAGATAACCGGAGATGGCCGCGTCATACGCCGCAGTGTGGGCAAATGCTTCTTTGGCCAGTTCCAACCGGTATTCTTCATTAACATCTCCCGATTTAATTGCCTCCAGCACTTGTGAGTACCTCTCAGGGCTGACCACCACCAGTACATGACGGTAATTCTTGGCCGCAGCCCGAACCATTGACGGACCGCCAATGTCAATGTTCTCAATGGCTTCTTCCAGGGTAACGCCCGGTTTGGCCACCGTTTCACGGAAAGGATAAAGGTTTACCACCACCAGATCGATAGGTGTAATATTATTTTCTTCCAATTGAGCCAGGTGGGCGTCGTTGCGCATGGCCAGGATACCGCCATGTACTTTGGGATGCAGGGTTTTAACCCGGCCATCTAAAATTTCCGGGAAACCGGTGACTTCTGTTATGTAAATTACAGGTACCCCGGCCTCACGCAGCGTTTTTGCGGTACCGCCTGTGGATACGATTTCAAACCCGCACTGTACCAGTTCCCGGGCAAAGTCAACCAGCCCGTTTTTATTGGACACACTGATCAGGGCACGCTTAATTGCCATGATATCCCTCCTATCCTTATTCTTTTATGTACACTTTCCTGCCTTTGATTTCCAATTTACCCTCACAAAACAGACGCACGGCTTCGGGGTAAATTTTATGCTCCTGTTCCAGTATGCGCTCGGCCAGTGTTTCAGCCGTATCTGAAGCATAAACGGGCACCACTGCCTGCAGGATTATAGGTCCGGTGTCCATTCCCTCATCCACAAAATGCACTGTGCACCCGCTGAATTTAACCCCGTAATTCCACGCCTGCTCCTGAGCGTGCAGGCCGGGGAATGAGGGCAGCAGTGCGGGATGGATATTAATAATCCGTTCGTTAAAAGCCGCCAGCAGTCCCTTGCCCACCAACCGCATATAGCCGGCGAGGCAAACCAGTTCCACGTCGTTTTGTTGTAAAACCTCAACGATTTTCCGTTCAAAATCAGCTTTACCGGAATAATCTTCGGGGTCAATGAATTCCGCCTTGATTCCGGCCCGGCGGGCTCTTTCCAAGGCAAAAGCGCCGCTGTTGTCGCTGATGACCATGGCCACCCGCGCAGGTATCCGGCCGGACTCGCAGGCATCCATAATCGATTGCAGGTTTGAACCCCGCCCCGACGCCAGCACTCCCAGGTTGATCTTGTTCATAGTCTCCCCCTAATCCCCGGGGTCAGGCTTGAAATATTCCCTTATTTTTTAATAAGGGAATATTTCAAGCCTGACCCCTTAACTTAACTTAACTTAAATCTAGGTTAATTGAACCTTTCCGTTTCCCTTTGTAACATTACCGATAATCCGGGCGTCTTCCCCTTGTGACTGCAGCTCTTCCACAACCCTGTTCGCTTCAGCGGCGCCAACCACCAGCACCATACCTATACCCATATTAAAAACACGGTACATTTCCAGCTTTTCAACCGGGCCCTCTTCGGCAATCAGTTGAAACACCGCAGGTTTTTCCCAAGCGCCGGTTTTAATACACACAGACGTTCCCTCAGGCAGTATTCTCGGCACATTTTCCAGCAGTCCGCCGCCGGTGATATGGGCTATTCCTTTAATCCGGCCGGTTTTAACCAGCGGCAATACTAAAGGGACGTAAATCCGGGTTGGCCGCAGCATTTCTTCAATAATTGAACAGCCTAAAGCTTTCCTGACCTGCTCCGTCTCCATATTGTTATCCAGGAGCACCCGGCGCGCCAGTGAATAGCCGTTGCTGTGCAGGCCCGAAGACGGCAGCCCAATAAGAACATCACCGGGTATGATTGATTTTCCGTCAATAATTTTATCCTTCTCCACCACTCCTACGGCAAAACCGGCGATATCATACTCTTCATCACTGTAAAAATCGGGCATTTCCGCCGTTTCCCCGCCGATCAGGGCACACCCGGCCTGCCTGCAGCCCTCGGCAACCCCGGCAACTATTTGGGCCGCTTTTTCCGGCTCCAACCTGCCCACGGCCAGGTAATCCAGAAAAAAGAGCGGTTCCGCCCCTAGTGTTAATATGTCATTGACGCACATGGCCACAGCGTCAATACCAATGGTGTCATGTTTATTGGCAATAAAAGCCACACGCAGCTTGGTGCCAACGCCATCAGTGCCGGAAACCAGAACGGGTTCCCGGTAATCTTTAACATCCAGTTGAAAAAGTCCGCCGAACCCCCCTATGCCTTTAAGCACACCGGGCCGGAAAGTGCTTTGCACGGATTTTTTCATTAACTCAACGGCCCGGTTGCCGGCGTCTATATTAACCCCGGCGTCCGCATAGGTCACATTTTTACGATCAGGCATAGAAATCCCTCGTTTCAAAGGTTATTCCAGGCTGTACTTACCCGTATCTTTGGGCTTGGCAATCTCAACCGGGTAGTTGCCGCTGAAACATGCCGTACAAAAATTATTGCTGTCTTCACCGAAAATGTTGAGCAGCCCTTCCAGTGACAGGTAGTGCAGCCCGTCCGCGCCGATTGAGCGCCTGATTTCCTCCAGTGATTTCTGCGCGGCTATCAATTCCTGTTCGTTTGAGGTATCAATCCCGTAATAGCAGGAATTAGTTATCGGGGGTGAACTCAGGCACATGTGAACTTCCCGGACACCGCAGTCGCGCAGCATAGCTACAAGTTTATTGCTGGTAGTGCCGCGTACAATGGAATCGTCCACCATCACCACTCTTTTCCCATTCAGCACTTCCCGCACCGGATTCAGTTTCAGCCTGACCCCCAAATCGCGGATTTGTTGGGAGGGCTGAATGAAGGTGCGGCCAATGTAGCGGTTTTTCATCAACCCCTCTTCAAAAGGGATTCCGGAGGCTTCGGCATACCCCCTGGCAGCGGCGGTGCCGGAGTCGGGCACAGGTATTACCACGTCAGCCTCAACCGGGTATTCGCTTGCCAGCACCCGGCCCATTTCCCGGCGCACCTTGTTCACATTGTACCCGTCAATTGTGCTGTCCGGCCGGGCAAAATAAATGTATTCAAAAATGCAGTGGGCACTTTTGCGCGGTTTCAATACCTGGATGGATTCCAAACCTTTATCGCTGATAACAACAATTTCACCGGGCTGCAGGTCGCGGATAAATTTGGCTCCCACCGTATCCAGGGCGCAGGACTCCGAGGCTATGACATAGCTGTCACCCAGCGACCCCAGGCAGAGCGGCCTGAACCCGTTGGGGTCGCGAACCGCCACGAGCCTATTCTCGGTAATAATCACCAGTGAATAAGCGCCTTTAATGTCGATCATGCTTTTTACCAGGCCTTCTTCCAAGCCGTTTTGGGCCGACCTGGCAATGATATTGACAATAACCTCACTGTCGGTTGAAGACTGAAACACCGCGCCGGTAGCCATCAACATTGAGCGCAATTCGGTAACATTGGTTAAATTACCGTTATGTGCCAGTCCCAACATCCCGCCGGCATACCTGAACAGTAGCGGCTGGGCGTTAACCGGATGGCTGGCTCCCGTGGTTGAATATCTTACGTGCCCGATAGCCAGGTGCCCCTGCAGGCTGTCCAGCTGATTCCCTGAAAAAACCTCCGCCACAAGCCCCATACCCTTATAAAGCTGGACCTTTTCACCGTTGGCAACGGCAATGCCGGCACTTTCCTGCCCCCGGTGCTGAAGAGCATACAGCCCGTAATAGGTTAGCTTGGCCACATCGCAACCGGGGGCGTAAATTCCAAAGACTCCGCATTCCTCTCTGGGCTTATCGGGCAACATTATTTGATTATAAAATCCGGGCCGGCAAGCTGCCATAAATATCTCCCCCAGATAAAATGTTATTTGGTGTTTAACGACCCGTTAAACGCCGGTATACTTCCTTATAGGCTTCTTCAACATTGCCGAGATCGCGGCGGAAACGATCTTTATCCAGCTTTTCCCTGGTATTCTTATCCCAGAAGCGGCATGTGTCCGGTGATATTTCATCACCCAGCAGCAGCTGTCCGTTGTGCAGGCCAAATTCCAATTTAAAGTCGATCAGGTCCAGTTCCCGCTCCGCCAGGTGAGCACGCAATATATCGTTTACTTTAAGCGCTATTTCTCTTATGGCGGCCATTTGCCCCGGTGTGGCAAGGTTCAGCGCCCTGATGTGATCATCATTAATCAAAGGGTCGCCCAGCTCATCGCTCTTATAATAATTCTCTACCACGGTGCAGGAAAGCACTGTTCCCTCTTCCAGACCCAGGCGCTTGGCCAGGCTGCCGGCAGCTATATTACGAACCACGACCTCAACCGGAATAATTTGGAGCGCTTTAACTACCATTTCACGCTCGGATTTCTCCTCGACAAAATGTGACTCTACACCTTGCTCCGCAAGCAGGCGGAAAAAATAAGCTGATATGAGGTTGTTTAATTCACCTTTGTTGGCAATGGTTCCTTTCTTTAAGCCGTTAAAAGCTGTAGCATCATCTTTGTATTCAATCCAATATAAGTCGGGATTATCGGTGCGGTATACTTTTTTAGCTTTGCCCTCGTAAAGCTGTTCTTTTTTCAACATAACTCTCTACCCCTTTTATTATTAATTGGGGACATTCCTCCGACCCCAATGCCATTACACCAAAGAAGAGGTGTGTCCCCTTTCCTATTACAGCCCAAAACGTTTGTAGATGTCGTCCACATGCTGCAGGTGGTAACTGTAATCAAACAGCCCCTCAATTTCTTTTTCCGTCAAAGAGTTCATTACATCGCTGTCAGCCAACAACAGCCGGCGGAAATCCGCCCCGGTGTTCCAGGATTGCATGGCATTGCGCTGCACCAGTTCATAAGCCCTTTCCCTGGACAAACCTTTGCCGACCAGCTCCAGCAATACGCGCTGGGAGAAAATCAGCCCGTGCGTACGGTTCAGATTTTTCTTCATGTTTTCCGGGTAAACAATGAGGTTTTCCATAATGTTGGTGAATTTATAAAGCATATAATCCAGCGTAATGGTGCTGTCTGGTATGATTACTCTTTCAACGGAGGAATGGGATATGTCACGCTCGTGCCACAGAGAAACGTTTTCCATAGAAGCCAGGGCATTGCCCCGCAGTAGCCTGGCCATTCCGCTGATCCGCTCCGTAGTGATGGGGTTACGTTTGTGCGGCATGGCCGAAGAACCTTTTTGACCTTTTTTAAAGTACTCTTCGGCTTCCAGTATGTCGGTGCGCTGCAGGCTTCTTATTTCTGTTGCGAATTTTTCCAGCGAGCAGCCGATTACAGCCAGTGTGGTCAAAAATTCCGCATGCCTGTCCCTCTGTAAAATTTGAGTGGATACCCTGGCTGGTGTTAACCCCAGTTTTTTACATACATATTCCTCAATGAAAGGGTCGATATTGGCGTAAGTTCCAACGGCGCCGGATATCTTGCCCGCGCTGATGGTAGCCAGAGCGTGCTTCATCCGGTCGATATTGCGCTCGTTTTCAGCCACCCATAACAGCATCTTCAGGCCAAAGGTAGTGGGCTCGGCATGAATGCCGTGGGTGCGCCCGATCATTATCGTGTAACGGTGTTCTTTGGCTTTATCCAGCAGCACCTGGTTAAGTTTTTCCATCCTGCTGAGGATCTTTTCGCCCGCCTCCTTAATTTGAACCGCCAGCGCCGTATCCAGCACGTCGGAAGAAGTCAGCCCCAGGTGAATATATTTGGAGGCTTCACCAACATATTCCGCCACACAGGTAGTAAAAGCGATCACGTCGTGATTGGTGATGGCCTCAATCTCTTCTATGCGCTCCACCGTAAAATTAGCCTTTTCTTTAATTTCGTGCAACGCATCGTCCGGCACGATGCCCAGCTGGTTCATAGCCTCGCAGGCGCATATTTCCACATCCAGCCACTTACGGTACTTGTTTTCCTGAGACCAAATTGCTTTCATCTCAGGCAGGGTATACCGGTCAATCAAAATTTACTTCCTCCCATCTTTTCCAGGTATCCTTCAAAGCCCAGCTGCTGCAGCTTCTCAGATTTTTGTTCCACCTGCCGGGCCATTTTATCCTTATAAGCAATTATTTTTTCCATAATAGAGGGATCGGCGGAACCGATGATCTGGGCGGCCAGTATGCCTGCATTCTTTGCTCCGTTGACAGCCACCGTAGCCACAGGAATTCCCGGTGGCATTTGCACAGTGGCATATAGCGCATCGACTCCGTTTAAAGCACCGGATGCTATGGGCACGCCGATTACGGGCAACGGGGTATGCCCCGCGATTACTCCAGCCAGGTGAGCCGCGCCTCCGGCGCCGGCTATAATCGCCCTTAAGCCGCGCCCGGCGGCCTCCCGGGCGTAAGCAGCTGTTTTTTCAGGCGCCCGGTGGGCCGATGATATAATCATTTCCCAGCCAATACCGAATTCATCGAGAATTTTTGCCGCATCCTTCATTACCGGCAGGTCCGAATCACTGCCCATTACAATACCTACCAAGACGCTCATCATCTGCCTCCTTGAAAAAATTAAAAAGCCAGGCAAGCAGGTTCTCACTGAGTGAAACCTACCCGCCTGGGCTTTTATCCCGACCGGTGTAGCTGCGGAATTTAACCTTCGCAGCCTGTACCGCTTGGTCCAAACCGCCGTATTACCGGCGCGGAACCCTAGGTACACTTTCTCTCACCATATTATATTACATGTTATATTAGGGACATTTCTTGTAAAGGTGTCGACTCTTCCCTTTCTATATTTCCAGGTTAATCATACCTAAAAGAAACCGAAGAGTCAAGCACGTTTACTCCCACTCAATCGTGCCTGGCGGCTTGGAGGTGATGTCATAAACCACCCGGTTTATGCCCTTTACTTCATTGACGATGCGGTTGGAGATACGCCCCAGCACATCGTGGGGTATCTTGGCCCAGTCTGCCGTCATACCGTCGTTGGAATAAACCGCCCTGATGGCCACAGTCTGGGCATAGGTGCGCTCGTCACCCATTACTCCGACGCTGTACAGGTTGGGCAGCACCGCGAAGTACTGCCATATCTCCCTGTCCAGGCCAGCCCTGGCAATTTCCCCTGTAACAATTGCGTCAGCTTCCTGCAGCAGCGCAATTCTCTCAGGCGTAACCTCTCCAAGGATACGGACAGCTAGCCCGGGGCCTGGAAACGGCTGGCGCCAGACAACACCGGCCGGCATGCCGAGCTCTTCTCCCACCCGTCGCACCTCGTCTTTAAAAAGCCAACGCAGCGGCTCAATTAAAGCAAGACGCATGTCCTCAGGCAGGCCGCCAACATTGTGGTGGGATTTAATCACGGCGGCAGTTGTGGTCCCGCTTTCTACCACATCCGGGTAAAGCGTACCCTGCACCAGAAAATCAATTTCTCCTATTTTTGCCGCCTCGTCTTCAAAAACGCGAATAAACTCCTCGCCAATGATTTTCCGCTTGCGCTCAGGGTCAGTTACCCCCTTTAGCTTGGTTAAAAAACGATCTGATGCATCTGCATACACCAGGTTGATGTTAAACTGGTTTCTAAAAACATCGAGCACAGATTCTGCTTCACCCTTGCGCAATAAGCCGTGGTTTACAAATACGCAAGTAAGTTGATTTCCAATCGCCTTGTGCACCAGCACCGCAGCCACGGAGGAATCCACTCCACCGCTCAACGCGCAGAGGACTTTTTTATCCCCAACCTGTTCTTTAATTTCGCTTACTGTTTGCTCAATAAATGAGCCCATATTCCAACTGCCGGTGCACCCGCAAATATCAAACAGGAAATGGCGGAAAACATCCTGCCCCTTCGGCGTGTGCACCACTTCCGGGTGAAACTGAACGGCGTACAGCCCACGACCGGGGTCAGCCATTGCCGCAACGGGGGCGGTTTCCGTGCGTGCCAGCACCACAAAGCCCGGCGGCGGCGTTTCAACCATGTCACCGTGACTCATCCAGCATTGTGACCGTTCCCCCATACAACCAAGCAGCCCGTCTATTGATAAAATATTTATTTCAGCATGGCCGTATTCCCTTCTTACCGCCCGGGATACTTTGCCGCCCAGTTGGAAGGCCATTAGCTGCAATCCATAGCAAATACCCAAAATAGGAATTTGTTGCTCGTAAATACCCGGATCAACTACCGGCGCCCCCTCCTGGTAAACGCTGGACGGTCCCCCGGAAAAGACAATGCCGCGCGGGTTTTTGGCGCGAATTTCCTCAAGTGCCGTGTTATAGGGCAGCATTTCACAAAAAACATTTAACTCGCGAATACGGCGAGCGATCAACTGGCTGTACTGGCCGCCAAAGTCCAGTACAATAACCATTTCCTGCTCCGGAACAGCCAACTTCTAGCCCCCCTTGTTCTTTTAATCGAATTCAGCATTCAGGTGTCAGAATTCAGTCACAATTCAATTGAAGGAATACAGAAGCCGGAGTGTCCTGAGAATATGCTTCCAGTAATAGACCAACCTCTTGTAATCACCGGTTCTCTCATTCTAACTTTTAACTTCTAACTCTGACTTCTTACTTCTGACTACTTATTTGTATACACTTCTTGCTTTAAGATGTAAATTTCCGGTAAATTGCGGTACTTTTCATTATAATCCAGTCCGTAGCCGACCACGAACTCATCAGGAATTGAAAAACCGTTATAGTCAATGGCAACATCAACTTCACGCCTGGAAGGCTTGTCCAGCAAAGTGCAAATGCGCACGCTGGCCGGTCCCCGGGCCTTTAATATCTCCTGCAAATAATTAAGGGTCAGACCGGTATCGACAATGTCTTCAACTATCAAAACATGCTTGCCTTCAATAGTTTGATCCAGATCCTTTAAAATCCGGACAACACCCGTTGATTTACTGGAAGCGCCATAGCTGGAAACTGCCATAAAATCAATCTGCACGTCTACTGACAACGACCTGATCAAGTCGGACATAAAAACCATGGCGCCTTTTAATATGCCAACCACCAGTAAATTTTTACCCGCGTAATCCCTGGATATAACGCTGCCGAGTTCACTGACTTTTTGTTTTATTTTTTCATCTGAAATTAAAACTCTTTCAACATCCTGATGCAAAAAATCTCCTCCTGCCGTCAAAATCTGGGCTATTATAACAAGAGCCACAAAATAATGTCAAGATAAGTTAAGGGACGAAAATCTGAGTATGTTAAACTCGGATCCCGTCCCTTATATTATACAACAGGCTGCTCAATTTTAATTTGTTTATTGTGATCCCATAATTCAAGGTTTATTTCCAGCTTATTAGTATCTTTAATTTTGCCCTGGGCCTGGATCAGCGCTTTAGTAATTACCTGCCGCTTGGGGTCCACCCAAACCCGGTAAAAGTAATTATCATAATTCAATTCCATTAAGGAGTTTTGTACTATCGGGTTAAACTCAAGCACTTTTAACTTTGTTTTTTTGTCTTTTATTTCTTTTACCACCGGAATATCTTTAAAATTAAAATTTCCCAGAGGGTTGAATTCCGTAATAAAAAGATCGGATTCCGCCATTTTGTTTCCTTCCAGACAAGTCCACCGGTCGGACCAATAGCCTTTAACATAAGTTTTATCTCCGATATGAATAAATTCGACCGGCAAGTCCTGCATTGTTCCTTTAATGTGGACACTATCCGGCGCCACTCTTTCACCCTCAACCCTTGATATTGTATCATCCCTGATTTTGACCGTCATACGAAAGCGAAATGCACTGCTATTAATGGTTTTATCCAGCGCCACGGTAAGCCTTTCCTTTGGCGGAACGCGAACATTAGCCAGATAAGTCTCGGCGCCACGGTAAACACCAGCCAGGCAGAGAACTGAAATAACAGCAATGAGCAATAACTTTTTGTTTAACAAAAACGAGTAGGGTCTGGACATAATAACTTCTCCCCCCATAACCTTCTTTAAAATTTATACTGGTGGCTAATCGCAAATATTCCTCCTGGGAAAGGTATCCTGTTTTTATATTTAGGTATTCAGAATTCAGTAGTCAGAATTCAGAATACTTCGGGACGATATACCGTTCCCTCATCCCAACTTCTGACTCCTGACTTCTGACTCCTGATTATTTATCCTGTTTTTTATATTCTCTATGTGTTAAAATAGGAATATTGTAAAAGCAAGGAGGTTCCAGTGATGGACATTCTTGACATGCAAAAAGAGGTGGACAACTGGATTGGGCAATTTGAAGAAGGCTACTGGCCTCCACTGGCAATGCTGGCCCGGCTGACTGAAGAGGTAGGCGAACTGGCCCGCGAGATAAACCACAGGTACGGCACCAAGCCCAAAAAACCGGAGGAACCGGAAGGTGACCTGGCCCTTGAACTGGCGGACATATTATTTATTATTATTTGTTATGCCAACTCGCTGGGCATCAACCTGGAAGAAGCTTTTACAAGGATGATGAATAAATACAAGGCGCGGGACGCCTTTAGATGGACCAGAAAAGAGTCACAGGAGGAATTATAAATGGCTGAAATTGCTCCATTACACGGGCTGAGATACGTTGAAAAAAAAGCCGGAGACATTGAGGACCTGGTAACACCACCCTATGATGTGATTGATCCCAAGGCACAGGAACAATATTACGAGCGAAACCCGTATAATATCATCCGCCTGGAGTACGGCTTAAAATATCCTGAGGACGATGAAGCAAATAACCGTTATACCAGGGCCGCCAAGTTTTTTAGCCAGTGGCAGGAGGAAGGGATCCTTCAGGCGGAGGAAAAACCAGCCATCTACCTGTACCGGCAGGAGTTTGGCGTCGATGGTAAAACCCTTATCCGCAGCGGCATTATCTGCAGAGTCAAACTGGAACCATACGAAAAGGGAGTTGTTTTACCTCACGAGGAAACCATGCCCAAACATAAAGCCGACCGTTATGCTCTAATGACAGCCTGCGGCGCCAATTTCAGCCCTGTTTTCGGCATTTACAGCGACCGCCGGCGGTCAATCGACCTAATGCTTGACGAGTTCACCAGGGGTACCCCGCCAAGCGTGAGATTTACTGATGAATGGGGGCACGGCCACAGCCTTTGGGTAATAGACAGCCCTGATGCAGTGCAAAAAGTTCAAAAACAAATGGAACCCCGGCAGATATTCATTGCTGATGGACACCACCGCTATGAAACAGCCCTAAAGTTTGCCCGGGATAATCCCAATATTGCCGGGGCGGGTTTTTTGATGATGACCCTGGTAAACCTGTACGATCCGGGCCTGGTTATCCTGCCGACACACAGGCTGGTAACTAAAAGTAATTTGGATCAGAGTCAATTAATTGCCGCCCTGCAGGAAGATTTTTTGGTTGATAAAGTTCAAACGAAGGATGCGGCGTTTATTGCCGGGCTGTTGTCAGAAATGGCCAATCTTAATGAGGATGAGGGCACCAAGGGAGGCCAGGTTTTCGGGCTTTACCTGGGAAACGGATTGCTGTACAGTTTAAAACTACGCGATTCGAGTATAATCGACAGCAAAATGCCCGCCGGGCGTTCCAAAGCCTGGCGGGCACTGGATGTATCGGTTTTGCAAAAATTAATCTTTGAAAACATATTGGGCATTGGCATGGAAGAGCTGGCCGGAGGGGAAATTATCCATTATACCCGCGACGCCGCTGAAGCAATGTCAAAAGTTGATGGAGGCTCCCATGAACTGGCATTTATAATGAATCCGACCTTGATTTCAGAAGTCATCGAAGTTGCCACCAACGGAGAAAAGATGCCGCAAAAATCAACTTTCTTTTACCCCAAGCTGATCACCGGTCTGGTAATCAACAAATTTATGTAGGAGCGGACATGGTCGTCCGCCCCTACGGGCCCCCCCGGCAACTCCTTATTCATCCCCTGCTGGTGCCTCTTCCAGCGACATTGTGGTCTATACGCAGTATTTATAATGCTGTATTTATATTAAGGAAGCATTCCTTGCTTCCCTTATTTCAAAGTATTAATCCTTTCCCGCTGTGATACTATGCTGGTAATTTTTACTCCAAAGTTTTCATTTACAACTACAACTTCCCCCTTGGCCACCAGTTTTCCGTTCACCAGCACATCCACAGGTTCATCAACCAGTGTTTCCAATTCCGCTATAGCTCCAGGCGTCATTGAAAGCACGTCTTTAATGCTTTTCTTAGTCCGCCCCAGTACCACTGAAACCCTCAACGGTATATCCAGCAGCAGATTTAATTTTTCCGGATCCACCTTCTCCAGCTCCGGGTAGCGCGGCGGCACAGGCTGAGAGTAAGTATCGGACTGGGGCGGCGTTGGTGCAGCCGGCGCCTTCTGTTGGGCATATTGATCATATTTTTGATCAAGAATTGAATCAAGACCAGTACCAGTGTCACCAGAGAAAATATTTTGTTCAGAGTTCGTATCTTTAACAAACTGATCTACCGGTTCAGGAATGAAACCCTGATCATAGTGTCCCTCTTCTTCTACCACAGGTTCTTCGGAAATCATCCCAAAACTTTGCAACAGCAGCCTGGCTTGTTCCTTGGCCCCCTGCAAGTCCATAATTTGCATTATCCTGGTATCAAGCAAACCTTCTATATTCATTTTAAAGGATGTAATTACAATGGGGTCACTAAAAGGAAGTTTTACATCCATTTTTTCCGACTCTTGAACAACAATAGCCTCCGGGGGGGCTATATTTACACTTTTGTTCATTAAATCGGCCAGTGAAGTTGATGCCGTACCGATCATTTGGTTCATGGCTTCAGCAGCGGCGCTGATTTCTATTTCAGAAATTTCGTCCGTTAGGTCTGTGCCGTCTCCTCCCATCATTAAATTAGCCATCACTATGGCATCATGGAGTTTAATTACCAGTACATTATGGCCGCTGATACCCTGAATAAATTCTACTTTTATAATCAAAAACGGTACATTAAACCCGCCTAAAAACTCATGTAAACTGGTAACAACTACTTCCGGGCTGGTAATGATTACCCGTTTGTTCAACAGTTGAGACAAAGTGGTTGCTGCCGAACCCATTGAGATATTACCTATTTCCCCAAGCGCATCTTTTTCCTCGGGCTTTAGGTCCTCATATACCACAGCACCAGCACCCACACCTTCACCAGGGGCTTCCGGCTCATTTAAAGGGGTATCTTTATTGCCGGGCTGAGCAAGGTCAAAAGGATTATCACCACCGACAACATTTTTTGCGATGTCTTCCTCCTGAGAGCTCGGCCCGCTATCCGGGCTGCCGCCGGCGCTCTTTAACAAAGCATCAATTTCATCCTGCTGAAGCAGTTTATTATCTGTCATCATTACCTTCCCCTTCAAAAAGTGAAACGACCTGGATGGCTAACTTATCGCCCACGGAGCCAACCTGGGCGCCGAATTTTAATTTATCCCCTATATATACATCCAGGTCACTGTTGACATTCCGATCAAGGACCACAACATCCCCCACCTGGATCTGCAGGAAATCCTCCACCTGTATTTCAGCCTCACCGATAACTGCAGTAATTTCAACCGTACAATAGCCCAGCCAGTGCAGCAGCTTATCATAATCATCCTTGCTTGCAGAAGAAAACTGCCGGACAAACTGCTGCCTGACCGACAACATGGAAACAACTTCATCCAAAACCATATAGGGTAGGCAAAGATTCATCATTCCCTGGTCATTTTCCCCCATGGTAATGGTAAAAGTCAATAAGGCAACCACTTCGTTGGGGGAGTACAGCTGTTGCAAACGGGGATTTGTTTCAACGGAACGAACCTCCGGTTTAATTTCGATAACGTCTTTCCAGGTAGGCTCCAGGTGATCAAGGATGCGGCTCATGATTTTTTTCGTCACCTGGATTTCAATATCCGTCAGTTCCCTGTTTAACTCGGTAACCGACCCTTTCCCACCAAACATCAGGTCTATAACGGGAAATATGAAATTAGTATTGGCCTCTAAAATTGCCGGCCCTTTTAACGGCTGTAGTTCAAAAATAGTCAGTATGGTCGGTGTGGGAATCGACCTGATAAACTCATCAAAGATAATCTGTCCTACGGAAGCAAGCTCAATATTAATATTAGTGCTGAGGTAACCGGACAGAAAGCTGGATAAATGCCGGGCATAATGCTGGTGCAGCATCTCCAGGGTCCGCAGGTGCTCTTTGGAAAACTTGTTCGGCCTGCGAAAATCATAACTTTTTAATTTTGTAGATGTATCTTCAGAATGCCTTAACTCCTGCACGGGAATATTGCCCGTATTTAACGCCTGCAGCAGCGAGTCTATTTCACTTTGTGATAAGACTTCTTGCATATTTGCCTCCCGGTTATCTGCTCATTACCCTTTCAATAGCCTGAAGTATTCTTTCCTGCTTAAAAGGTTTGACTATGAAATCCATGGCCCCGGCTTGAATAGCCTCCATGACCATGGCCTGCTGGCCCATAGCGCTGCACATGATTATTCTGGCGCCGGGGTCGATTTGTTTAATGGCCTTAACACTCTCAATCCCGTCCATTTCCGGCATGGTTATATCCATAGTAACCAGGTCTGGTTTTAATTCAGAATACAATTTAACTGCTTCACTACCGTTTTCAGCTTCTCCCACAACCTCAAACCCGCTTTTGGTAACAATATTTTTAATCATCATGCGCATAAAAGTTGCGTCGTCAACAATTAATATTCTAATTGACATATTCTCCCTCCGTTCTGTTTATGCTTCTATTCCTAAAGCGGAAAATAGTCTATGTATTGATTCCGGTTCTGCGAGCAGGAAAAAGTGCCCGTTAACTTGTTTATCCTCCCGGAAAAAATTTGTTTCAATAGACATTACACTGTCATCATCCGGCCTGCCCATGGCAACAACCAGCGTGGTAAAAATAGCTGCCAGCATGTCAAAGGCAAAAATGGGGACCGAGGTATTTATACGCAGCTGGGTAAAATCACTTATAGCCGAAACAAAAGCGCCCGTTAAAATATTACCTATTTCGTTGATTATAGAGGTTGCCATTTCATCCAGTTCCACAGTTGTACCTTCTTCAAGGCCCATTAACATGTCCACCAGGCGGTAAGTGCTTGATTCATTAAATATATAAAAAACCAGTCCGTTAATATCACCATCCAGTTCGAGACTAACACAGGACACCAGTTCCTCGTATCCTCCAATGAGTTCGATTACTTTCTCTAAGGATACAAAGTCGGCATGTGGAACACCCATATCAATTTTCCTGTCCAGCATTTCAGCCAGTGAGGTTGCAGCATGGCCCAATCCGATATTGCTGATTTCCTGTAAGGCATCGATTTGCAATTCGGAAAAACTCTTATCTTTCATTTAATCAACCCTTTCATAGACCAACCTCTTTCAATTTGTTTTTTTGTAAAAACATGGTGAAAGCTTTTCGTAACCCAATTCCTTATAGTTAAATATCATCTCACTGCCTCCAATGAATAATATCCCGTTGGGATTCAACGACAGGTGAAATTTTTTATAGATCAAGTCCTGTGCTTCTCTTGTAAAATATATGGTTACATTACGGCAGACAATCAAATCATAATTTTTTGGATACTCATCATGTAGCAAATCATGGTAACGGAAAGAAACCTTCTTTTTAATTATGTCCTTTAACGCATATAAATCACCTTGCGCATCAAAAAAACGCAGCAGTCTTTCAGGACTGACATTTTTTAAACCGTCGCGGTTATATTTTGCCTGCATAGCTTTGTTTAGAATTTGCCGGTCAATATCTGTGGCATCGATGCTGCTCTTTCCTGAAAGCCCCATCTCTTCAAGCATAATGGCAATGGAATAGGGCTCGGAACCGTTGGAACAGGCGGCGCTCCATATTCTAACCAGTTGCCGGTCTTTAAACAAATCTTTGAGATGCTGCTGCAGTTCGATAAAACGGTGGGGGTCCCTGAAAAATTCAGAAACGTTTATCGTCAAGTGATCCAAAAGTTTTTCGTATTCATCACGCTTTTGGGTAATTTGGCGAAACAGTTCTTCGTAATCTTTTAATTTAAGCTTGACTATGTAGGCATCCAGCCTTCGTTTTAGTTGTTTTTCCTTATAGCTGTTCAAGTCCAACCGAAAAGCCGCCATAACTTTTGCTTTAAATTCCTCAAAATGCAATCAGATCACCTTAATGTCCTTTCCTATTGTCCGGATCAAAACTTCGCCAGTTGCCGTATTCAGGTACATCGTTCTACCTTTATTGCCGCCGACCTCTTCAGCTGCAATCCTAATGGTTATTTCCTTTAAAATTTTACGGGACATTTCGATATTCCTTTCCCCAATGTTAAATAACTGTTTTTTATCAGCACCGGTGAACATCTGTGCCCCTCCCACCAGTTTGGCGATTAACCTGCTTTGTCCCGCCCCCTGTCTGACCAGGTCCTTGATGATTAAAGGTATCCCCAGGTCGGCATACTTTTCCGGTTTGACCACCTTGGTAAATTCCCTGCTGTTGGGCAGCATTATATGCAAGAGGCCGCCTATTTTAGTTATTGGATCCCAAAGGCTCACTCCGACGCAGGATCCCAATCCAAGTGTCACCAAACGGTAGGGACTTAAAGCGATTTTGTACTCTCCAATTCCCACATGTATGTCGCTGACACTTCTTGATAAATCCATTCGATCACCTAACTTCGCTTACTTTTGCAAATTGTTGGCAATACTCCACATTTGATCGGCTGTATTAATAGATTTGGCGTTTAGCTGAAAAGACCTTTGTCCCTCGATCAGAGATTGCACTTCCAAGACAAGGTCGACATTGGAACCTTCCAGGTAGCTCTGCAAAATTCTATTTGGATTATTGTCGCCAGGCGTTATAGTTTCCGGTTCCCCGCTGGCATCAGATTGTTTAAACATATTATTGCCAGATGCTTCCAGCAGTTCAGGTCTGGGAAACACCGCCAGTTCAATTTGGCCTATTTCCTGCTTGTTTCCTTCCCTGTCCTTGCAAGTAACCAGACCTGTTTCGTCGATGACAAGGTCCGTAAATCCCGCCGGCAGTTCATTATCCAGCAGCACATAGCCCTCGCTGCTTTTGATTTTGCCATCCGAGTCAAGCTTAAAACTTCCGTCCCGGGTATAAAATACTTCCCCGTCTGCACGGGTCAACTTAAAAAAGCCGTCACCTTCTATAGCCAGGTCTAAATCTCTTCCCGTACTAATCATATTACCCTGGGAAAAACTGCGATTTATTGAGCTAATTTTGGCTCCGCCGCCCTGGTTTGATTGTGCTGCAGCATCCGGCACAACAGGCATACCCTGCGCCGTCACCTGCTGTCTTAATAATTCATTAAAGCTGGCGGTTTGACACTTGTAACCTATAGTGTCGAGGTTGGCGATATTGTTTCCGGTAACATCCATTTTCTGCATCTGGGCGGCCATCCCGGTCATTCCGTTGTACAGTGCTTTAATCAACAACTATCCCTCCCAATGGGCTTATAATTCTTAATGTTAGGTAACTATTCAGCTAAACGGGCGGACAGGGTCGTCCGCCCCTATGATCTCACCAATCTTCCAAAGCAAGTATGTTTACTGAGTGACCTTCGACCTTAGACTGAATAGCTACAATGCTATTTTACAACGCCGACTTTGCTGATAGCCATTCCCAACATGCTGTCCTGGGCCTGGATAATTTTCTGCCCGGTTTCGTATGCCCTGGCCGCGGTAACCATATCAACAGTTTCTTGAACCGGATCCACGTTGGCACTTTCCAAAGAACGCTGTACCAACCCCGGATTAACATCTATTGCCGGCTCTATATCATTAGCCTGATAAAGGTTTCCACCCACCCGGTCAAGTTTTGACCGGTCACTAAATGTAGCTATCGAAAAATTATCGATCACTTGCCCATTCTCAGTAATTGCCCCAAGCTCGTCAACACTCATTTTATCAATGGAATTTATCTGAATTGGACCACCCTCGCCCATAACCCTGTACCCTTCACCGGTGACAAGGTAGCCTTCTTGATCCAGCTTAAAATTACCGTTCCTGGTATAATAAATCTTGCTTTCATCATTTGGATCCACTACAGTGAAAAAGCCGTCACCCTTTAAGGCAAAATCCGTTGGAGTTCCGGTTTCGCGAATCGTACCTGCTGTAAAGTCTTTTACCACCTGTTGAACAGCCACTCCCTGGTTGGATTCCCCCAATACCGACCTCCCGGACATGCCGGGTAAAGGACCGTCCTGCCGGGTACTTAGCTGAATTAAGCTGGGAAAGGGTACCGCTAAAACTTTATCTTTTTTATATCCGGGCACACTGATATTAGCAAGGTTATTAGAGGTGGTATCCAAGCGGAGCATTTGCAGATTCATACCTGCCGCAGTAGAGTATATCCCCCTGATCATACCCTAACTCCTTTCTTGTTTATGGCATCGCCATTAATTTTTAAAAGTGTATCCCTTAATTTTTGCAGGGCCTTGGCATGTAACTGGCAAACCCTTGATTCCGTAACATCTAAAACACAGCCGATTTCCTTTAAAGTCATTTCTTCCTGGTAATAAAGGGCAAGCACCAGGCGGTCTCTTTCCGGCAGCTGCTTAATTGCTTCAACCAGTGTTTCTTGCTCATTTCTTTCAGTTATAACAGCCAGCGGGTCGGGGCTGTTGGGGTCGCTGATAGTATCAGCCAAAACCGACTCATTTTCTTTTCCGGCAGGATCGTCAAGTGAAACAGGGAATGCACTGTAATATTCCGCAGCAAGTTTTCGGATGTCCGCGTGCTCCATTCCCATTACCCGGGCTAAGTCACCTTCATCGTTGTTAGTGCCATTTTGCTGCAGTTTTTCCCTGGCCTGGTTCAACTTGCTGAACTTTTGCCACTTACTCCTGGGTACCCAGTTTTGTTTTCTAATTTCATCCAAGATAGCCCCCCGGATCCTGGTGTAAGCATAATTCTTAAAAGCAGTCCCCAGCTTTTGATCAAATTTATCAATAGCGTCAAGCAAGCCGATAACCCCGTATCCTTCCAGGTCCTCCTGGGTCATGAACGGCGGCGCTGCCATAATCAGCCTACCGGCGAGATATTTTACCAAGCCCAGGTGTTTAATGATCAGTTTATCTCTGTCTGCGGGATCACGCGTTTTGTTATAACGTTCCCATAAATCCTGGCCTGCCAATTGATCACCCCGCTAACGAAGGCGTTTTTGCCGGGCCATTTTTTCAAAAACAAAGCGTACTATTTTATCTTCCTGGCTGAGGCTGATATCTTCAAATTTAATCCCTAAATGATAAACCTCTCGGTTAGGATCTACTTTAACACACCTGACCACCACTGATTTAATCTCCAACAACTCCGGCCGGTTTTTTAAAGGTAAAGAAATCACCAGCAAAATCTTGGTGCCCGGCTCAATTTTCTCGCGCGTCAGCAGCTTCATCCCACCGCCACTTAAATCCACGGTAGTTGTTTTTTTATATGCGGCCTTTTTATTTTTTTCTTTCTCTTCCTCTTCAAGTACAGCGTACTCAACATCAATGATCACCGGCAGGCGAACGTGGCTCCGCTGTTGCACCCTGTTTATTTTTTGCGGGTAATCAAGCCGGTAAAGCTTGATGTTGTCATTTATTTCACCTACCACGTTTGTATCAAAGATAAAACTTGAGTTTTCTGAAAAAAAACGGACAGCAACTTGTTCATTTCTACGTAGCACCAGCGGGATTTCTTTTAAAAAAGGCATAATTATATGTATATAACCGGCGCGAATATCCTGAATGCCCGAATTATACCACTCTTTGCCGTCTTTTCTTCTAACCTGAATCTTTTGGCCTATCTTTAGAGGTATTTTTTCAGCCAACAATACACCCTCCCAAATTATCTAAACAACCTGCTCAACTTGCTGATAAAACCCCGCAATCCTCTTTCCTCCGCAGCCGGCAGTTCCCTGTTCAACAGTGATAAAGCTATTTTCTTAACTGCTTCCGACGCGGGGGAATAAGGATTGGCCAGTATAAAAGGCTTTTGGTTTTTAACTGATTTAATGACAAATTTATCATAAACTATATCACCCAAATAATTGGCCTTAATATTTAAATACTTATCCACAACAGTCTTTAACCTGTAAGCAGTATCAGATGTCTCACTTTCGTTATTTGACTGGTTGACCACAAAATAAACATCCCTATGTAAATTAAACTTATCCAGCACTTTGATCAGCCCATAAGCATCAGTCAACGAGGTCGGCTCCGGGGTAACCACGACCAAAACATCATCGGCGGAAGCGCAGAAAGCAAGCACTTCTTTGGCTATACCAGCCCCGGTATCGATAATGACAAAATCGGCCATCCGGTCCAATTGTTCAAGTCCGTTTACCAACCTGGAATGCTGTTCAGCGGTAAGATTAGCCAGCTCAAGAAAGCCTGACCCGCCCGGTATAATTTTTATCCCACCCGGCCCGGGAAAAAGTATCTTTTCCATGGCCCGATTGTTAAATATGTGGTCATAAAGGGTTACCGCCGGTGCTATTCCCAGCAAAATTTCCACATTGGCCAGGCCCAGGTCGGCATCAAAAACAATTACCCGCTGCCCCAGCTGAGCCAGAGCAATAGCTAAGTTAACCGATATATTAGTTTTGCCCACACCGCCTTTACCGCTGGTTACGGCAATTATCCGAGCTCCGGGCCCGGCACTTGGCGTTGGAGCCTCAAACGGCGGGTCTCCGAACTGTTTGAAAGTATTACGCTTGAAAATCCTCATCAAGTACAACGCTCCCAAGGATTATTTCCGCAAAACGCCTGGGGTTTATGCGCTCAATGTCGTCTGGAACATTTTGCCCGTTGCTTGTAAAAGCGACAGGTACGCCGGTGTTGCAAACAATATTTAACATGGATCCATAGGAATCGGTTTCATCAATTTTGGTCATGATAATTTTGTTGTAACCCAAGGTTTTAAAATCACTGGCTATTCTAATAAGATCACGATTCTTTGTTGCCGAGCTCAGTACTAAATATATATTCTGTAGCTCCTTTACAGCGCCAAGAAATGTTTGCAGCTCCAGAACCTGGCTTCTCACTCTTGAAGGGCGGCCTTCCGTATCTATAAAAATGTAATCCTTATCTTTATGTGACTCTACTGCACGAGCCAACTCAGCCGGAGTCATCACTACATCAACCGGCACATTTAAAATATTACCATAAAAATTTAATTTTTCCATAGCTCCAAATCGTTGATTAAAACCAGCTATTAAGGCGACTTCTTTTTTCTCTATAATTTTGTATCTGGTTGCCAGCTTGACCAAAGAAAGCGTTTTTCCCACTCCTGTCGGTCCGATAAATGAAAAAACTTTAGCTCTGTTTTCTGTGTTATATGCCGGCTTTAACAAATCAATTAATTTTGCTTTTAAGTGGACTTTAAAAATTTCTTCGTTAGTAACCTCATCGCTTTTTAGATCAAAATCCTCAAAAATCAACTCGGTGATAGTATCATTAATTTCCATCCGGCGAAATATCTTTTTCCATTTTCCAATTAAACCGTTATCCAATTCCTCGCCCCCCTTTTCCAGTTCCTGACGCAGGATAATTTTAAACCATGCATTATCTTCTTCATTATATACAGGCAAAATCGGCTCCGGTAATTTGGAGGGAACAATATTGCCGGGAATCACTCTTTGGGGCATAGTACTTTCATTTTGTGGTTTAAAGGAAATTGTTCGCACCGTGCTATCAGATATAAATTTTGGCTGGCTATCTTCTATTTCGTTTTTATATTCAGTAAAGTTTACCGGTATATCATCAACTGCCGCGGTAACTTCAACTTTCCGGTGGCCAAACAACTGCTTAACATTTCTTATCGGTTCCTTGGCGGCATTAATGATTACAGCATCCTCACCAAATTCCAACCTGATTTGCTCCATTGCCTGCTGCATATCATCGGCTAAAAATTTCTTAACTTTCATCCATGACCACCGTCCCCACCGCTTCAATTTCTATCTCGGGAATAATTTCGTTTAAGGACAAAACAGCAGTTGAAGGCATTTGCCTGGCTAGAAACCGCTTGAGCGGCAGCCGCAAGCGTGGTGAGCATAATAATACCGGTGTGTAACCTTTACCAACCGCCTTATCCACGGTATCTGCGATTTTTTCCAGCACCCGCCGGGCCAACTGCGGTTCCAGCACAGGGTAAGGTCCCAACTGGGTGGGCTGAACTGAGTCGGCCATCATCTTTTCCAGCTTTGGGTGCAGGGTTATTACCTGAAGCTTGTTATCTGCATTGAGCAAGCTCCGGCAAATGCTCCTGGCCAGTGCTGCCCGCACATGTTCGATTAAGAAGTCGGGGTCTTTGTTAATCCGGGCTCCGTCGCCCAAAGCTTCAAGGATGGATATAATATCCCGGATATTGACATTCTCTTTTAGTAAACTTTGTAAAACCTTCTGCACTTCACCCACCGACATCAAATCCGGCACCAGTTCTTCCACCACAGCGGGGTTGCTTTGCTTAACCACGTCCAGCAGTTCTTTAACGTCTTGGCGGCCAAGCAATTCGTGGGAATATTTTTTTATAAACTCGGTCAGGTGGGTAACCAGAACCGTTGAGCAATCAACCACAGTCAGCCCGTCCATTTCCGCCTGCTCCCGTTTATCCTCGGTAATCCACCAGGCGGGGAGTCCGAAGGTGGGTTCGGTGGTTGGTATACCTGATATAACCACATCCTGACCGGTTGGATTTAACGCCAATAAGTGGGAAGGCATTAATTCTCCACCGTCGATTTCCTCACCACGTATTTTAAACACATACCTGTTCGGCGGCAGCTGCAGGTTATCCCTGATGCGTATTGGTCTTACATACAAGCCCAATTCTGATGCTGTTTGACGGCGAACAACAGTCAGCCTCTGTAAAAGGTCACCGCCTGATTTATCATCAGCCATAGTAATTAAGTTGTAGCCGATTTCTATCTGCAGCGGGTCCGTCTCCAGCAGTTGCAGCACATTTTCAGGTTCGCGCTGCTCCTGGACTTGTTTTTTGGCTTCTTCTTCCCGGGACTGAATTATCTTTTGTTGTTGCTCTTTCAATAAACTGTAACCAAGAAAACCGGCGCAACCGGACAGGGTAAAAAACACCAAACCGGGCATTGCCGGAATGAAACCAATAATTAACAAGATGCCGGCTACGATAAACAATATCTTGGGGAAATTCAAAAATTGCCTGGTCAGGTCGGTACCGAAGCTTGCATCGGTGGTGGCCCTGGTTACAAGAATACCTGATGCAGTGGATATGAGTACCGCCGGGATTTGCGAAACCAAACCGTCCCCAATCGTCAGGATAGTGTAGGTTTGCAGGGATTCGGTAACTCCCATGCCTTTTTGCAGCACCCCGATGGTTATCCCGCCGATGATATTGATAACGCAAATAACAATGCCGGCAATGGCATCCCCCCGCACGAACTTGCTGGCACCGTCCATGGCTCCGAAAAAATCAGCTTCCCGCTGCAGTTTACGGCGCCGTTCCCGGGCCTCTTCCTCGCTGATCAGACCACTGTTAAATTCGGCATCGATACTCATCTGCTTACCCGGCATAGCGTCCAAGGTAAAGCGGGCACTCACTTCCGAAACCCTGCCGGAACCGCTGGTAATAACTACGAATTGGATAACCGTAATAATAATAAAAACAATCGCGCCGACAACATAGTTGCCACCCACCACAAACTGGCCGAAGGCATTGATAATCTTGCCGGCCTGGGCTTCACCCAGTATCAGCCGGGTGGAAGAAATATTTAAAGAAAGCCTGTAAAGTGTGGTAACAAGCAGTAACGACGGGAATACCGAAAATTGCAGCGGCTCGGTGGTAAACATGGTAATGAGAATTATCAACAGTGAAACAGTGATGCTGACAGTTAGAAAAAGATCAAGCGCCAGCGGCGGCAATGGGATAATAATCAGCAGCACTATACCCAAGATGGCGGCCGCCACCAATAAATCCGTATTCTTTTTAAACTGACGCCCCACTTCTGCCCTGGTAAAAGAAGCCACTGTTCTCTCCTCTTTCGTAAGGAAATTAATAACTATTTATCCGGCAGCCTTACCCTTCAGTTTGTATACCAGGGCAATAATCTCTGCAATAGCCTGGTATAATTCAACCGGTATTTCGCTGCCAATTTCAATATTATGGTACAGTATCCTGGCCACCGGAGGGTTTTCAATAACGGGCACATTGTTTTGCTTGGCCAACCGCTTAATTACCCGGACCAGTTCACCTGCGCCCTTGGCAGTAACTACAGGAGCGTGCATTGATTTATCTTCGTATTTAACGGCAACCGCCACGTGGGTCGGGTTGGTTATCACAACGGTGGCCCGGGGCACCTCCTGCCTGATCGAATTCATTACAATTTCCCGTTGCCGGCGGCGCAGCCAAGATTTAACCATCGGGTCGCCTTCGGTTTGTTTATATTCGTCCTTTACTTCCTGCTTGGTCATGCGCAAATTTTTATAGTGTTCAAAACGCTGGTATAAAAGATCTAAAAAAGAAATGACCAGAAATGCCCCGCCCCCGGCAAAGGCAGCAACCATCATCAAATTTGCAATTTGGTCCAACAGCTCTGCCGGCGCCTTAAAATAAAACAGCAGCATTTCCGGGAGCCTGGCCCTGACGACTAAATAAACAACCCAGGCGACAATGATTATTTTCAGCAGGTTTTTTGCCAGTTCAAACAAGCTGCGCAGGCTAAAAATTCTCTTCAAACCTTCAGCCGGGTTCAGTCGTTCAAGCTTGGGCTGAAGCACCGGGGGGGCGAACAATATGCCGACCTGGGCTATATTTGAGGCCGCAGCCGCTATTAAAATAATGATAAAAACCGGCAGTAATACAAGGAACATGCGTATTACAAAACCAATCAAATAAAAGGGGAGGTTTTCCGGAGGCATATCAATGATGAAACCTGCCCGGTAGTAGTCCAGCAGCATGCGCTGCATGGAAAATAGAATCGTATCCTTTAAAAAAGCAATTGCGGCCAGCGCAGCCAATAAGATAACCGCCGCATTAAAATCACGACTCTTGGGAACCTGACCCTTTTTTCGCGCCTCACTTAACCGTCGCGGTGACGGGGCTTCAGTTTTTTGCTGGGAGGAACTATTCTCAGCCATCAGGTCATTCCCCTCATTAAAGTCAACATATCTTGCTCAATTGTCGAAAACAGCGAGTAAATGATCCGAACCATAACCGGTACCATCACACTAAGCGTTAATAATCCAAATATGATTTTTATTGGAAACCCCAGCATAAAAACATTGATCTGGGGTGCCGTGCGCGCAAGCAATCCCAGTGTTACGTCCACGATAAGCATTACAGCTATCAGGGGAGCTGCTATCTGCACACCGATAAGAATCATTTGGGCAAAAACTTTAATCAAAAATAATGCTGATGCCGCGCTAACTTTAGCGGAATTAACAGGTACCACTTGATAACTTCGGACCAATGCAGCAATTATAATATGGTGGCCGTTAAACCCGAGCAGCACCGCCAGACCCAAGAGATGTAAAAATTTAGAAATAATGCCCGCCATGGAACCGGACATAGGGTCGAAAATGCTGCTCATAAAAAAGCCAATATGCAGGTCAATCAGGCTCCCGGCAAATATAAGCGCATTAAAAACCAGAGTGGCGACATATCCCAAAGCCAGTCCAAACAACACTTCCCGTAGCAGCGCAAATACATACTCCCAGCTATCCATGGCGTAATTAACGGTGTTTGCACTAACAGATGGGAAAACAATAACCGCCAGGGTGAATGACAGCCCAATTTTCACCAGACCCGGAATATTTGGCATGGAAAACACGGGTCCGGCCGCAAAAAAGGCGGAAATCCTGGCCAGAACCAGAAAGAATATGGCAATTTGGCCGGCTTCAAACAATTTAAATTACCCCTTACCTGAGCAAGTCCGGAATCCTGTTGTAAATTTGGTTGGTAAAAGAAACCAAAACCCGGACGGTCCAGGGAGCCATTACCGCCAGGGTTACAAAAACCGCAACGATCTTTGGCACAAAGGTAAGGGACTGTTCCTGTATCTGAGTTGTAGCCTGCAGAATACTGATAACCAGTCCTACAATTAATGAGACTATCAGGGGGGGCAAGGCAATGATACAGACCATAAAGATAGCTTCCCTCACCAACTCGATGATAAAAGATTCGGACATGTTAATTCCCCCGTACGTGCAGGCCTAGAAACTTTCCACCAGAGTTTTAACCACCAGGTACCAGCCGTCCACCATAACAAACAGTAATATTTTAAAAGGCAAAGAAATCATCACCGGCGGCAGCATGAACATACCCATGGACATCAGCGTACTGGCGACAACCATATCTATAACCAAAAAGGGCACATAAATCATAAATCCGATTTGAAAGGCCGTTTTAAGTTCACTAATGACAAAGGCCGGTATCATAACGTTGGCAGGCAGGTCCTGCAGGTTCCTGGGCTTGTCCATGCCGGAAAGTGTTATAAACAGCGCAATATCCTTTTCCCGTGTTTGCTTGGCCATAAATTTTCGTAAAGGTTCATATGCTTTATCCCAGGCTTGCTGCTGGCTGATTTGATTAGCCAGGTAAGGCTGCACAGCCTGATCGTTAACTTGTTTGAATACCGGCGACATAATAAATATAGTCAGAAAAAGCGCCAGCCCTATGATCACTTGATTGGGCGGTGCCTGCTGGGTGCCAATGGCGCTGCGCAAAAGCGAAAGGACTACTACGATACGGGTAAAGCTGGTCATCATTAATAAAAATGCCGGCACCAGGGAAAGCAGCGTCAGCATGATCAGAATTTTGATACTGTTTACCACCTGAGCTGGATTGTCTGTCGGCTGTACGTTTAGATCAATGCCCGGAAGAGGTTGGGCTTGCGCAGGCCCGGCAAAGACCAGAATAAATAAGCCTAATATTAAAAAAAACCATTTACTTTTTATGTATCGTTTAACAGCTGCCGGATTCATATATTTACCCCGCTTTAATCGTTGTCAGATACAATTTTGCTGTAGCCTTTAATCAGGGGAACTATTTTCCTGGTCGCCCACCAAAAAGATTTATGCCTTTAATAACCTGGCTCAAGCTTTTCCATTCCGGCAGATTATTTTCCAATTCATCAGGTAATTGATCCATTTCCTTAACCACAATGATACTTCCTTCCTGGTGAGCTAAAAGCAAATACTTATCACCCACCTGCACCAAAGACAACCCGCTTTTGGGTCCAAGCGAAACCTGCTCCAACAGGCGCATTCTTTTTTTACCGGTGAGGCTAACCCGCCTGACCTGTCCCAAACCGTATTTTATCGTAAGATAAGCAAGCGCGCAGATAACGGGAAGCAATATCACCAGTCGAACCAGTGCTGCTATCATTTCCTTATCCATTTTAACCTGCATCCTTATCCTTAGTTTGTTTGGTATCGTAAATACGGTCCACCCTGATGCCCAGGTTGCTGCCGATAATGATAACTTCACCGCGGGCAAATTCACGCCCGTTAACTTTAAGGTTGACTGTATCACCGGCTGCTTTTTCCAATTCTATTACTGAATCTTCTTTTAAATTGAGGATCTCCCTAACAGTTAAAGTAGCTTCCCCCAACTCGGCCCAGATGTCCAAGGTAACATCATGTAAAAACTCAACCGGCACCCTTGCTCCGGTCAGGTTGGTCTGAGCGCTTAAAGCAGGATAATTTATTTTTTTTACTGTTGTTTTTCGTGCATTAAAACTACCCAAAAAATCATCCAGTTCCTGTTGAGAAAGCATGGCTGCAACTCCCATTAATTAAATTGTTAAAATTATTGAACTATGTACTCGGTAAAATACAATTCTTTTACTACACTCGCGTTCAGCCGGCTGTTGATGGCTTTTATCAGCTCAGTTTTTAATTTATCTGTTGCACCGGGCGGGCTGACATCCGCAAAAGTTTTCTTGCGCAGGGTGAGCAATACCTCCTCAATGACCTGGCTTTTTTTCTCGTCCATCAATTGGTCGTTTTCCTTGGTTTGAATATATCCCAACGTAATTTTGGTTTTCAAGAATCTGCTTTGGTCCTGGTCAGCCAGGTTAACCACCATGTCGCCCAAATCAAAATTAGCCAGAACGGTAACCTTCTCTTTTTTCGGCTGCTTATTATTAGCCTGCGCGGCAGGCCCGAAAAAATTATAATACCCGATAACCATACCGGCGCCGACCATAAAAACCACCAGCATCATTACAAACATTATTAATAAATTGCCTCCCCCGGCACCGGTTTTCTTTTCAGCCTGATCTGCTTTTTTCTGCTTATCTTTATCTTTCTTCGGTTTTCTAAATGCCAATTTGCTCACCCTAACTGTTTTGTTGTGATATGTTTAACTGCTTTAAAAAACTTCGGCAAGCGTTGGGACATACCTCGAAGAGGTGTGTCCCAACGCCGCGTCGTTTCACGCCTCGCTATGACATTGATTTAGGTTAAATTACTTACCGTTTGAGGTTCAGCAATTCCTCCAGCATGGTGTCCGATACGGTTATCATCCTTGCACTGGCCTGATAACCCCTTTGCGTGGTGATCATGGTGGAAAACTCGTCTGTCAAGTCGACATTGGACATTTCCAAATAACCGGAAACAATGGTGCCATACCCGGTGCTGCCGGACATACCCTCCTGTTCCTTACCGCTGCTCACACTGGTTGTAAAAATGTTTTTATCCACTCTTTCCAAACCGTCCTGGTTGGGGAATGTATACAATTTTATCATGGTTGAATCATATTTATTACCTTGTTCATCCGTCCACTGCAAGCTATTCCCATTTTGGTCATAACCGATAACAGTGCCGTCATCTAAAAACTGTATGCTGCCGACGGGAATGCTGCCGGGGTCAATTTGCAGCGCCCTTTGGCCATATTCTGCATTGGTTTTATCGAATTTATTATCACCCGATGCTAGCCCCAGATCTGTTAATACCTGACCCGTTGACGTGGCATCTATACTAAACCCGTCCAAAGAATTTAACTCAGACGATAATACCAGTTTTCCTGAAGCGTCTTTACTGGCCACAACCCCTGTGGAATTGGTTTTTTCATTGATTTTTTCAATAACCTGATCTATGGTCATTCCAGCCGTTAGGCTAATTTTCACCAATGGTGTTGTCCGTGGAAGTGCTTCTGACAGCGTACCGGGGTCCGTTTTAATTTTTTGCAGCACCAGGTCTCCATCCGCTGTGATGTTTGCGGCAGGATTTGTGCCAGTAACTGATACCCTTTTCCACTGGTAGGCAACAAGCTGCAAACCGTTCGAATTTACTATACTGCCATTGTTATTTATATATAGGGTACCTTCACGGCCATATAACTGATTGCTTGGATCATCCAAACTCTTTTTAGGATCAGTAAATCTGAAAAAACCATCCCCGTTGATCGCTAAATCAAGATTCCTGCCGGTTGACTGCAGGCCACCCGAATTCATATCCGATGTAATACTTGCTATTGCTGTACCTAAACCAGCCTGGGCCGGGTTTGAGGTTTTGCTGGAACTTTTAATGGTCTGGTACAGTGTATCTTCGAAGTTGACCCGGCCCCTTTTAAACCCTACCGTATTAACATTGGCGATATTATTACCAATCACGTCCATGCGGATTTGGTGGTTCTTCATGCCGGACACTCCGGAGAAGAGTGAACGAATCATAATGTCGCCTCCTTATCGTTTTAATTGAATAATATCCTGCAAAACTTCGTCGGCGGTTGTAAATACTTTGGCGTTGGCTTGATACCCTCTCTGGGTTGATATCAATTGCGCCAATTCTTCAATAATATCAAGATTTGAACCTTCCAAGTAACCGGAATTGATGGTTCCAAAGCCATCATTTCCGTCCTCGTTGGAGTACCTTTCACCGGTCCTGTCATTTTCAAGGAATAAATTATCCCCGGTTTTGGTTAACGCTGAAACATTTTGAAAGTTAAACAAACCAATTTGGTCCAAATCTGTTTGGATTGGTTCCATAGTGGCAGGGTCTACATCTACTTTGTAGATCAGTCCGGTCTCCGAAATTTGAACCTTCTCACGATCTTTTAGTTCAGGCACATTAATGGGCTCACCGTCAGGCCGGACAACATTTAACCCGGAAGAATTTCTTAAAAAACCATCTTTATCAAAGAAAAAAGATCCATCCCTGGTGAATTTTAGTTTACCGGAACTATCGGTCACGCCGAAAAAACCAGCGCCTTGAATAGCAACGTCCAGTGTTCTTCCTGTTGGTTCCAATGTTCCCTGACCGAAGTTATTGCTGATATCCGAAATATCCACACCGGTTCCGACCTGTTGAGAACCGCCGCTTCCCATAGCCTGGTACAAAGCGTCTTTAAAAGTGGCACGGGACGATTTATAGCCAGTTGTATTCTCGTTGGAAATATTGTTGCCGATGACGTCCATCCGGTATTGGTGATTAATCATCCCGGATACGCCTGAAGACATTAAACGGATCATTTTCTTGCCTCCTGTTCAAAACACAATTGACAACCATGTTATATTGGGTCGCGTCATTCGGTCGGCGACCCGCAGCTTCCCGGAGGTCCGGCTGCTTACTTGACGATTACGGCACTGTCAATATTGGTAAATACATGTTCTTTCATTTGTGAATCATCCATGGCTGAAATTACCGTACGGTTTTTCACACTTACTATTAATGCCACATCCCGGTGAATCAGCAGTGAATTTACGGCACCTTTGGCTTCCGCCCTGGTAATGGCGTTGTTAATTTTAGCCCAATCGTTTTGATTAAGCGTTATATTTCTGTCGGCCAGCCGCTGTTGAGCGTGGGCGGAAACTTTAACTTGCTTTGTATTGGCCTGTTCCCGAAACAAAATATCCTGGAAACTTTCCGCCTGGCTATGATTTTGTTTTATTTTGGGAGCACTGCCGCCGGGTATGTTTTTGGGGATTACCGGTTCCGGCAGATAATTCAGGTTTTTAATCTCCAATTTGCTCACCTAGCTTTACAGCTATAATACAGGAGCAGCAGCGGGAGTTGTTTCAGGTTCACTTGTACCCCCTGTCCCATTATCCATTGTTCCGGTTGCAGGCGGATTCGATATTTCCAAAATATTACTGATACTGTATGTTTTACCGTTTATTTGAATCGCGGCCCCACCGTTATTAAAAAGCACCTTCTCAACAACACCTGTAACTTCTCCATTTTCATCCCCGGCTTTTACGGTCTTGCCAACAATTGTGAGGTAAGGCAGGATATCAATATAAGCAGACCCGGCTACACCCTTGACTTGATCCAATGAGTATTTATTTCCGTCCGGCGCTCCGGCCAGGTAAAAGTACGGTTTATCATCAACCATTACAACTCCGCCGACAGTACCGGTAACTAAATTATCACCTTGCGATAAAGTTACTTGCTGCCCGATCAGTTCATAATAGCGGGACATTTCATATTTAGAAGCAAGGTTGTTCATACTGGTGCTGACATTGTTCATTTGTTCCATGGTGGCCAATTGCGTCAGCTGGGTGATAAATGCATTACTGTCTGATGGTTCCATTGGGTTCTGGTATTGCATTTGAGCCACTAATATTTTCAGAAAAGTGTTGGGGTCGGATAATCCCCCGGACTTTTCATTGATATAATTGGTCTTTTCTGGAAGATAGTAGTCCTGGTTTGATTTAATCGCATCTACCATTTCCCCACCTCCTGTTATGCATAGTAATTGAGTTGGCCTTGACGATCTGCGTCACTTTGGACCTCTTCATTTTCATCTTTAAATTGACTTCGACGGTTGCTGTGATTTCCTCCCCGGTTCCATTCCCCTCCCCACCTGCCGCCGCTGTCACCGCCAACTGTTACCGAGGCGTTTTGCAGGTTAAGCTGAAAATTGGCCAGGGTTTCGCGTAACTGGGGCAGTGAATTCTCGATGATTTGTTTTGCATGCTCAGTTGTGGCCTCAAATTGCGTTGATATATTCCCATCCTTAAACACCAACTTTATGATCACCTGGCCCAGGTTTTCCGGCTGCAATTGCAGCTTGACGTGGGCCCGCCCGGCCGAATCTCTGCTCACTTGTCCTTTGATAATGTCAGCCAGCCCGGATAAAAAAGAGCTGTCATGCACACGCAGCTGCTGCATGACCCCTTGGGTAGAAGGGGTTGCCGAAAAAGCTTCTGTCAGCGCGGCAGAAGTTTGATCACCAGGGTTTTGCTGCATAAAATGTTGTCCTGCATGTTTAGCACCTGAATCAGCCGTATCGGTAACGGGTGCAACAGCGGTATTGCTTTGCTGCAACGAAGCTCCTGTCAATATGAAGTCATTTTTAGTCTTGATGGGTAAAGCATTAGTGTCCAGTCCATGAACATTTTGTGCCAAGCTCGAAACTTTACCTTGGGGTAGTAATGCCCCCAAAGTTATCGTTTCAGTTTTGGGGTTGAACTGCACAGGGTCCAACGCGGGTGCGGTATTATCTTCAGCAGTGCCGGCAGCAACACCGAATACCGGCAAACCGTCAACCATTTTTCCCGGCCCGCCTTTTGGAGTAAGTTGTACAGCGTTAATAACCGCAGCCTGGCCAGTAACATTAACTGGCTGTGGTAATGCTCCCCCAACAACCGGTTCAGTTTTTATTAACCCATCCGATGCTAATTTGCCTGTTGCTTCGTTAATTATTTGAGCTGCCAATGTTTTACCGTCAGCCTCAAACGTACCCGTTAAAGAGTTTTCCAATGCCATGGCCGTTGCAGGATCGATGAAAATCCAATTGTTTTCGCCAACAGCTGCATCCATCTGTAATGACTTTGGCATATCAACTGATTCAGAATCCTGGTATAAGATTTGATTAACATCATGCCGGCTGGCACCGTTATCATTTTGTTCAGCTTCCATAGATGGTAACATCTGAAACAACAGCATCATTTCGGGGTTAATATATGATGTAACACTTTTGTCAACCAATATGCAGTTTTCTGGTGAAATATTGTTATCCCGAGCATCAGCCTTCTGCATATGAGAATTGTCAAGCGAAAAAACATCAATATTTAGCGGCGGTTGAAGATTGGCCATATCCCAACCGGCATAGCCCGGGCCTGCATCCTGCCCTGCCGATTCTTGATTGCCGGCCAGCAATTGCAGCAACAGCATAAAATCCATGATTTGACCCTGAATAGACACCGGTTTTGCCGCGTTGTTACTGTTCAGGTTCGGTTTGTCCCGGGCTCCGGCGGCTGCAACTTGCGATATAATCTGCATTTTCCACTCATCACCCCCTTATAATCACTTATTCTTACGTATAATTAGTTAAACAGGGCTTTTGCAGCCTCACCCCCTCATTTCATAATTGTTTAGGAATACCGGTGGGATTTTTTCCACATGGTATTATCTTGGTTTAAAATAAATGTACTGCCTGTTTGCTATTTCATCTGTCTCTCTTTGGTCGATTAAGTTTATTTCGTGGTCATAATTCCGCCGGTCTTTTTGTTTGAGCTTTTCCATTATGGTCCTGTTCTGCATGGCTTGAATCACATTTTTTTTACACTGCTCCAGTTTAGCCCTGGATTTTGCCAGCGTGGCTTCCCGTTTGCTTAGTTCAACGGCGGCCGAATCACAGTAAAAAACTTGATTCATCAGGTCAAACGGGTCGAACAGATCAACCGGCGCCTGAGCCGACGCAAGTTTATCCCTTGCATCGCAATACCTGTTATAAACCAGCTTGTACTCTTCATATGCACGGGCCTGTTCTCTGGCGGCTTTTTCTTCATGTGCTTCGCGCAGCTTCAATACCTGCTCCAAGCGGAAGCTGTAACGGCGCATTTTTTATCACTCCCGTAAAAACATCATTTTTTCAAGAGTTTCCGTAAAAGCGCTGTTCTCATTTACTTCCTGGCGCAAAAAAGAGATTATTTGATCGTAATATTTAATAGCTTCATCGATGGCCGGGTTGGAACCCCGGTCATACGCGCCTACATTGATCAGGTCTTCCGATTGTTTATAGGTGGCCAATAAATGCCTCATTCTAGTTGCCGCCGCCAGGTGATTGTTGTCAGCCAGTTCAGGCATGAGCCTGCTGACGCTGTTTAAAACATCTATAGCGGGATAATGGCCGCGGGCCGCCAGCTCCCTTGACAGTACAATGTGCCCGTCTAAAATACCCCGCACTGTATCGGCAATAGGCTCGTTCATATCGTCCGCCTCCACCAGTACAGTGTAAAACGCAGTGATGGAGCCGCATTGTGAATTGCCGGATCGTTCCAACAGCTTGGGCAGCAGGCTGAAAACCGAAGGAGTATAGCCCCTGGTTGCGGGCGGTTCTCCCACAGCCAGTCCAACTTCCCGCTGGGCCATGGCAAATCTGGTCACTGAGTCCATAAACAGCATTACATCCTTACCCTGGTCCCTAAAATATTCCGCTATGGCCGTGGCGACAAGCGCGCCTTTTAGTCTGATCAGGGCAGGTTGATCGGAAGTGGCCGCGATTACCACCGAGCGGGCCAGGCCTTCCGGCCCCAGGTCATTTTCAATGAAGTCCAAGACTTCCCGGCCCCGTTCCCCGATTAAAGCGATTACATTTAAATCCGCGTTACAGAACCGGGCGACCATACCCAGCAAAGTGCTTTTCCCCACGCCGCTTCCGGCAAATATCCCTATGCGCTGCCCCTTGCCACAGGTTAAAAGCGCGTCAACCGACTTTATGCCGGTAACCAGCACTTCCTTAACCCGCTTTCGTTGAAGAGGGTCCGGAGGGGCATTATTTACTGTATATTTTTCGTGGTTAACCAATGGTTTTCCGTCCAGCGGGCGCCCCAGGCCGTCCAAAAT
Source organism: Desulfotruncus alcoholivorax DSM 16058 (assembly GCF_000430885.1). Taxonomy (GTDB): domain Bacteria; phylum Bacillota; class Desulfotomaculia; order Desulfotomaculales; family Desulfallaceae; genus Desulfotruncus; species Desulfotruncus alcoholivorax. The sequence goes on from NZ_AUMW01000001.1 coordinate 81,946, forward strand.
CCTGCCCAATAGATTTTCACCAACATGAGTTTTAAAGGTTTCGCCTTTGGGCGCCACGCGGCACCCGGGGTAGATGCCCTTCAGCTCCCCCAGGGGCATCAATATGGACGAGTCACCCTGGAAACCGACAACTTCAGCTTTTACCGGAATACTCTCCCCCGGCACAAATATATCGCAAACTTCGCCTATGCCGGCTGAAAGGCCCTTGGCTTCAACTGTCAACCCAATTACCTTGGTTACCTTGCCGGTTGAGTAAATCAATTTGGACTGGCGAACTGCTGTGCGCCAATTTTCAAAGTTTGATAACAGATTCTGTTGCCTGATCAAACCGCCTCTCCTTTTAACACCGCCAGTAAATTTTCCCACCTTGCCGCTAACGTAGCGTCCACTTTACCGAAGTCAGTCTCAACAATACAGCCGCCTCTTTTAATAGTTTCGTCGGTTATAATTTGCAGTTTCGCCTTGGGCGGCAAAGCAGCCATTAAGTTGTCCTTATTGTTATCACAAACATCCAAATCATCCGGATGCACCCACAATACTACATATTGCCGGTTGCTAACCAGTTGAATGGCCTCCCTGGCAATATCCAGCACTGCACCGGGAAGTAATTCCAGGTGCCGGTTAACCAGCTTTTCCGCTATTTCAATAGATAAATTTAATATTTCATCTTTTAGCCGGTTAATTTGTCCGGCCCTGGCCTTTTCAGACTGTGCCAGCACTTCTTTGGCCTGCTCCCTGATGGTTTGAGCTTCTGCAGCGGCCGCGTCCAGTGCCGACCGGTATCCTTGTTCGTAGCCTTCCTTATATGCATCCGCCTTTATTTTCTCAGCTTCAACAGACGCCTGGGCCCGGGCTTTCTCCAAGATAACCGCAGCTTCATTTTGGGCCTTTTGAATCATATCCCCGGACTGTTTTTTAGCTTCCGCCAAAATTTCCGCAGGTAATTTAACCAATTCCTGATCAGAATGGACTTCCGAAATGTTTTCAAACCCATTAAGTTTAATTGGGAAATCATGCCTTAAATGTAAATTATACATATCTATTGAGCCATTGGAGCCGTTTTCCCCATACCTGATAATCCTATGTGATAATGGCATCTTCGCCACCTCTTGCAATCACAATTTCCCCGGCTTCATCCAACCGCCTGATTATCTGTACAATTTTTTGCTGTGATTCTTCTACATCCCTGAGACGTATCGGCCCCATGTATTTAATTTCATCACGCAGCATGTCGGATGCCCGCTTGGACATGTTTTTGAAAATACGCTCCTGGACATCTTCGTTCGTGCCGCGCATGGCCCTGGCCAGGTCTTTGGGATCAACTTCCCTGAGCACACGCTGAATCGAGGAGTCCGGCAGCTTGACAATATCCTCAAAAACAAATAACAATTTGCGTATTTCTTCGGTTAGCGCAGGATCGGTAATTTCAAGTTCCTCAAGAATGGTTTTCTCGGTGCTCCGGTCCACCCTGTTCAGAACATCAACCAGAGCCTTAACACCGCCGGCTGTTTGCTCGCTGTGTTCAAGCACCGACAGCTTTCTTTCCAATATGTTCTCAACCTCACGGATCATTTCAGGAGACACGCGGTCGGTAAGCGCCACCCGCCGGGCAATATCGCTTTGCTGTTCGGGATTAAGGGCGGACAGGATCAGTGCAGCTTGATCCGGGCTTAAATAGTTCAGGATCAAAGCAATTACCTGGGGATGTTCATCTCTTATAAATGTGACCAAATGCCTGGGGTCTGTTTTGCGCAGCGCACTAAAAGGCTTGTTTTTAATAGTGAGCATGACCTTTTCCAATATTGAATCAGCTTTTTGCTCACCCAGCGCCTTTTGCAGCATCTCCTTGGCGTATTCCATGCCGCCCATCATCAGAAATTCGCGGGCTTGAAGCATCTCGGCAAACTCCATTAACACCTCTTCTTGAACATCCCGCGGTACGGCATCCATCATAGCTATTTGCTGGGTAATTTTTTCGATATCATCATTGTGAAAATAAGTTTTCAAAATGTTCGCGGATATGTCGGCGCCAAGGGTTATTAATAATATCGCCGTTTTTTGTAGTCCGTTAAGTTTAGAAGCAGCAGGCATGTTCTACTCCCTCAACCAAATTTTTAATATTTCCGCAATCACCCCGGGCTTTTCCGTGGCCATACCCTGTATTTTAGCCCGGTAACCCGGTTTTGGTTCTTCAAAAACCATTTTCTCATCCATTTCCCGTTCTTGAGCCAGTCTCAGGCGCTCCTCTTCTTCAGCCTGCAACTGCAGCAGCATTTCTTTGCGCCTGCGGGCGCGCCGCCTGAGCAATAAAATTACAGCAAGCAAAATCAACAAGCCTGCAGCCGCACCGGCCGGCAACAGATAGACGCGGGAAAGTAATGTCGTCTTTTGTGTTTGATTTGCAGCCGGCTCATTAAAGACTGAAAGTAAATCATTATTGAAAGGCATGCTGGAAACGGTCAACTGGTCGCCCCGGGCTGCATCATAACCGACGGCGGCCGCCACGATCTGCTGTATTGAGTCCAATTTAGCCTGTGTATAATCACCATCCACCACCACCGACACCGAGAGCCTTTTAACGCCACCGGCAGCCTTGACAGTGGTCTGCTGAGTGGTGTCCACCTCGTAGTTGGTGGTTTGCTGTTCCTTGGTATATTGGGAGCCGGTGCCTGTGTCGGCGAAGGGCATGGAATTGCCGGGCATCTGGGAATCCGTTCCGGGCACGCCGCCTGGTGATGTGCCGGAACCGCCTTCTTTTGCCGTCTCCTGGCTCAAAACCGCACCCGGCCCGTGTTCGGTCCTTACTGTTTGCTGCTGGTCAAAATCCAATTCAGCAACCACCATGGCAACAGCCCGTCCGGGTCCAAGGACCCTGTTCAACATTTGTTGTACGCGGGTTTCCAGTTCCTTTTCATATTTTTTTTGGATATCGAACCTTTCCAGCGAAGCCGCTGAAAGTCGGTCCCCGCTGTTGGAGGCCAGCGAGTCATTCAGAACCTTGCCCTGCGTATCAATAATATGTATATTTTCAGGCGTTAAACCCTGTACACTGCCCATCACAAGACTTTGAACAGCTTTAACCTTCTCCGGGTCAAGCTCGACGTTGTTCTTTAATTTCAAAGCTATGGCGGCAGAAGGGGTAACTTTTTCATCCAAAAATAAGCTTTCCTTGGGTAACACCAGGTGGACGCGCGCATCTTCAACCTCGTCAAGCTGGACAATTGTGCGCCTCAGTTCCTCCTGCAACGCCCGCTGGTACCCAACCTGCTGCTCAAAATCCGTAATGCCGAATTTTTTTTGATCAAACAGTTCAAACCCAACCCCGCTGTCATTAAAAACACCGGCACTGGCCATATCAATGCGCAATTTGTACACCTGGTCTTCCGGCACCTCTATATTTTTCCCGTTATTGGTAAGACGGTACGGTGTTTTTGTGCTTTCCAGCTGTTCAATAATCTTTGCTGCATCTTTGGGTTCCAGCTCGGTGAACAACGGTGCGTAAGTCGGGCGCATCATAACTTGACCCAAAATGCCAATGGTAATTAAAATCCCCAAGCACCCAACCGCAAACAGTATTTTTTGGGGTTGTTTAAGGGATTGCCACCACTGGCGGAACTTGGCCAGTATTCCGTCACTCATCCATCCACGCCTCTGTTATATGGTAATATTTGTTATACTTGCATCCTGGAGATTTCCTGGTAAGCCTCAACCAGCTTATTGCGCACTTCAACCGCCAATTGCATGCCAAGCTTGGCCTCTTCCATGGCAATAACAACGGTATGAACATCTTGAATCTCGCCTGTTAAAAATTTTTTTACGGTATCCTCAACTTTTAACTGATTATCATTTAAGTTTTTTATAGCATTGTCGAATATATCTTTAAAGGAGGATTTCGAGTTATTACCGGTGTTTGTTTGTTGAACCTGGGACACACCCTGAATAGGTGTTGCAATTGGTACTATGTTCACTTTTTTCACCCTTTGCTGTTTACTATCTACCCATGTCAATTGCAGCGACAGCCATGGTTTTTGAAGCTTCCAGCGCTGTCACGTTGGCTTCATAGGCCCTGGTGGCAGCGATTAGATTAACCATTTCGTTTAAAATATTTATATTTGGATAAGCTACATAGCCTGTCTGGGGATCGGCATCCGGGTGGTCAGGTTCATAAACCATACGGGGCTCTTTGTTGTCCCGGACAAGTTGAGTTACTGTTACACCACGGCCTGAAGCGGTGGAACCATTTGAGGGGCCCAACTGCTTTTGCAATATCTCCCCAAAAACGGGCACCTCGCGCCGGTACGGCTGTTTATTGGGGTCGCCCGGTTTCCCGGTACTGTTGACATTGGCAATATTATTTGAGATAAGGTCCGCCCAAAACCTGTTGGCGGTCATACCTGAAGCGCTGATGCCGAAGCTGTCAAATAAACCCATTGATTACCTGCCTCCTTTGATCACATAACTCATTAAATTAACCCTGTCGCTGTTGATTCTGGTTGCCAACCTGTATACAAGCGTGTTGGCTGCAAGATTCACCATTTCTTCATCTATATCCACATTGTTTTTAGCTGCGCTCATAGAGGTATCTTCAACCTGCACAACCTCCGGCTCAAGCTGCTGCAGGTTATTGGCCGCCCCAATGTGTCTTTGATTGGTAACCCTAAGTCCAACCTCGCTGTTATTAAGAGCAGCCATCAACTGCTGCTGAAAATTAACTTCCGACTTTTTAAACCCGGGGGTGTTAATATTGGCTATATTATTGGCAATTACACGCTGGCGCAGGGTGCAGGCATCCATTTGCTTCACCAAAAGGCTGGAAAGACCATCATTAAACAGTTTCATAAATATCCTCCAATTTGCAAAAGAAGACAATTTTTTTGTAAATGTTTTCTACAGTATATAAATTTTTTCCTGCAAAAAAACTAAACCTGTAGAATTTTATGAAATTTTTTATAAATAAATAATAAATTTTAATGATTGATAAAAAACTAACGGAAGGATAAAATAATCCCCCCGTTTTTTATTTTCTGCAGCCTGGCAATCTTGGCGAATCGCTTTAGACCCATGGCTTTGCGTCCCTGCCTTTCGGTCGGTTTGCCCAACATTGTTTAATTGTAACTGTAGGTCGAATTAATAACTACAATGTCAATTTATACAAATATTTATTTAATGTCAATACTTTTTTGCAGCAACCGGCCCAATCCATAGAAGCCAGGCAGGTGTTATTAGTTTATGTTATTAATTAGTTTATAAAGAATAAACTCGCCCAAACCGGCGAGTTGTCTTTTTGAATTTATATTAATTTATCAACAATGATACCGAGCAATTCTTTAAAATAAGCTACCATGTCCAAAACTTTTTTGGGAGGTATTTCACGGATCACCGTGCCGTCGCTCTCATTTAAAACTTTAATCATATATTCGCCGCTTTTTTCATGCAGCTCAAATTTTATATCCGTCTTATAGGTTTCCATGGTCTTATTTAAAGCATCAACCGATTGTTTTAATTGCTGCGATGTATACTTCTGGTTTTGCTCTTCATTATTCGCACTATCATCTGTCTTTGCCATTTCTTTTGGTGCGATTTTACCCTGGGACGGGGCAACGTAGTTATCCAACCCGTTCAGGGGCACCTGCTCTACTACGCTAACTTTCACCGCCAAAAACACCTCCCGGGATCTATTTCTTTTTGTCGAGAAAATAACCTTGAACCTGAGCGGCTTTCCGGTAGTAGCTTTTAACCGTCCGCCTACCCAGGCGCAGTTCCGTCATTGATTTAACCATTTTTTGGGCCAGCCGTTCCATGCCATTTCCAACCTCTGCATCAAGCCCTTTTGCCTGCACCAATTGATCATGTATTTGCTGTTTCAAATCCATGTGGCGGCCCCGGCCGGATAAAGATTTTTCCCCAATCAGCAGCTCATAATTAAATATTCTCTCATTTATCTCGTCGACTGCATTAATTATTTGCTCTTTTTTCTGAATTAAACTGTTTAACTCGTTGATGTTTTCATCCAGTACGGCTTTTAGCTGCAGGTAAGTCAAATGGTTAAAATCCTCAAGTTTCTTTAATTTTTGTTCCAAAGATGCTATTAAATTCCGGTAGTTGTCAGGACAAAGCTCTTCTTTCAACGTTTATATACCTACCCCCTGGCCATTTCCATGGCCATTTTCCACGTATCGCGCAGGTCCTCGGCCAACTCAAGTATTTGTTTTAGAATAGCCGGATCTTTTTTTATATTGGCCCGCGTTATTTGTTCAACGATAAAATCATATAACTTTTTCAGGTTGGCCGACAATTCAATTTCCGTATTGAGGGTTTCAGAAAGATGCACATATATTTCCTGTGCCCTGACCAGGGCTTTGTGAGCAGCTTCCATGTTTTTTTCTTCAATATACTTGATACCTTGTTTGATAAATTTTACCCCGCCGTTGTACAACATATGCGTAAGCTCCTCCGGAGCCGCACTTGTCACCGAGTTCTGTTGGTACTTTTGATAGGGATTACTTAAAGCCATAATTACTCCTCCTAAAAACTACTGGCTGTTTCCGCCGAACTGCTGCATCAACCAGGCACTTTGCTGGTTCAACTGCTGGATGGCCTGCTCCATGGCGTTGAACCGGCGGTAATAACGGTCTTCAATCTGCTGCAGGCGGTCATCCCAATCAGCCAAACGGGAATCGATATCTTTGATCTCCTTGCCGATAAAGCTGTTGTCAACCAAGTTATAATCGCTGGAGGAGCCGGCCTGGTTGAAAATTTTATCCATAGCATTGTTAACATCCGTGTATAAACGCAGGGCTATACCCATCTGGTCATACTCACCGGAAGACTTGGTAAATAAACTCATTACCCCCTCGGGGTCTTTCTCCACTGCAGCCCGCAACTGGTCTTCATTTACCTCCAGCTTGGCGGACATGTAATCAGCAGTTGTAGTAATTCCAATTTTCGACAAGCGGTCGGTGTAGACGGTTTGACCATTGTCAACATAGCCGCCGGAAACCCCCGGAACCACAGCGGACATGGTCATGCGTACATTACTGACAATACCGGACAAAATAGTATCGTTGCGGAGCAAACCGCTCTTGGCCTTTTTTGTCCATTGATCAATTTGATCATCCGTTAATTTTCCCCGTTGCTCATCCGTTAGGGGCAAATATTCTGAATACCGCTTTTCGTACAATTTATTTGCTATGGTCTCAACTGTTGAATTATACTTATCTATGAATTCAGTTATAGCTTCAACCACGGCATCGGTATCGTTATTGACTGTTACAGTTGTGGGTATGGCATTGTTGTAAGCGTCTTTGGCGCTGGCCCCTTTGATGTTGAAAGTAATGCCGTTAATGGTGGTTGTATTGGAAGTTGAAGAATATTGCACGCCGTTGAAATAATAGACGGCATTTTGGCCGCTGATTGTTGTTTCTGAATTACCCGTGGATATTTTCAATGCATCTGCCAGTGTGCCCGTATCAACAGTAATATTTCCATCACCGGTTTCAGTGCTGATTAAAAATACCCTGTCCAAATTGGCATCATAGGAAGCCTTAACCTTCCAGGTGCCGCTGGCGGGCACATAATTATTAATACTATTGATCAGATCATATATACTCTTGGAACTTGTATCGATAGTGAAAGTATTGGTTACAGTCTGACCATTCAGCGTTTGGCTTATAGTAATGCTCTGCTCACCCGAAATGCCTGATAATTGTGTGCCAAGTGTGGACTTATCAATGTTAGAACCAATCACTTTGCCTGTTATACTGGCCCCGACAGCCATTTTATCCACGGCAAAGGTATAAGTCCCGGCAACGGCGCTGCTGCCCGCGGTCACCGTGGCAATATTTCCATCAGCGATAGTGGTTTTTTTAGTCAGGTAGGTCGACTGTAATTTCATTTGAAAAACAGTGTCGCGGAAGGTGCGCAAAGTATTATTAATGTCCCTGTAATCCTCCTGCCGCCATTCCAGTATTTGTCTATCCTGTTGAAGTTTGATTGCAGGGGCCCGCTGGGCATCCATCAACTGCTTGATCATGGATTCATAATCTATCCCCGATGCCAGCCCGCTGACGCGTAAAAGTGACGACATGATCAATCACTGCCTTTCATTGAGCAGTCAATTTATTTTTAAATCTCACTATAATATCGGAAAAAATAACTAAAACTTTACTGTATCTGCATATTTTTTATCGTCGACTCAACTTTTCAGTGTGGCAAATTCAAGTCAATTGCACCGGTATATCTCCCATGGTATAATAAGGAAAATAGTGATTCTTGTAGCAACCCGGGGGATGGTGGTAAATGTTGCACAATCAAACCCAAAATTTTAACATTAACCATGATCTAATTCAAGAAAAGTTATCTGATATTGAAAAATCTGTCGCCTTAATAAAAAGAATTTCTTCAGTAGGAATTGATAATTTTATAAAAGATGAAATAATTTCATCAGGAGCTAAATACCAGTTGATATTGGCAATTGAAGCAGCTCAAAGCATTTGCAACCATCTGGCTGCAAGAGTAGCCAAAGTGGCACCTACCAGTTATGCCGACTGTTTCCGGATTATGCAAGAAAACAAAATCATCTCCGGCCAGCTCACACCTAAATTAGTAGCCATGGCCAAATTTCGCAATCTGCTGGTGCATCAATACGGTAAAATTAATGATGAAACAGTATATAACATACTGACAAAAGACGTTGAAGATCTTTTAAAATACGCCAATGAGCTTAAAACTTTTTTACGCTTAAGGAATAATTAAAAAATGAACAAAAATAAACACTTGCTAAACGAACAGGAAAAACAGAAAATTACAGGGTTGCTGGAAAAAGAATTATCCAAGCGTAACGAAATCATATTTGCCTACCTGCATGGCTCTTTTATACTGCCTGTTCCCTGCGGGGATATTGATATTGCCGTATATCTTCAAGATTCCTCGGTTGTCCCCGGTTATTGGGAATACGAAGCAAAGTTATCTATGCTGCTAGACCGTCTGGTGGGCTTACCTGTAGATATACTCACATTAAACTGCGCCCCGGTCACCATACGCTACCATGCCACTTGCGGCAAAGTATTGATCAGTAAAAATGAAGAAACCAGATTAACTTTTCTTGAAGCAACCTGGCGAGAATATTTTGATTACCAACCATATCTAAAAGCTTATTATCATGATTTATTAAATAGTTGAGGTTTGGCAATAATATCCCTTCACCAGATTAACCGCCATTAGCAAAATATTATCAAAATAATATAATAATTCAAGCCTGACCCCGCCAGAAAAGATAGTAGTATGATGCAGTGTGATTTTGACAAATATCTGACCGGGCACTTAAAGCAGATTGCCCGGGAAGAAGAGGATTTGCGCCGTATTACCAAGATGGCTTTGGAAAAGGCATGTGAAATAGCCTCTAATCTGGCAGTAAAATACAATGTTAACAGGATATATCTTTTTGGCTCACTGGCCCGGGGTGACTTTCAGCTGTCCTCTGACATTGACTTGGCCGTGGAAGGGGTCTCCGAAGAACTTTACTTAAAAGCATACGGCCTGGCCGAGAGTATTGCTGCACCTTTCAAAGTAGATTTGGTACTGCTGGAAGGCGCCAAAACGTCATTAAGGAAATGTGTCTTAAGGGAGGGAAAGCTGCTTTATGACTTCCAGGGAAAAAAAATAATCAGGCTGAAAAAACTGTTGGCTGATATTAATTTTGGTGCCTGGCACTGCACTCTGTTGCGCCCCGAACTATAATTGTTGCCTCATTTATACTATTGGCGGTGTAGATTTTATTAATAATTTCATCCAGAATTATCACATCCTTAATTTCCTTAACCAGCGCCTGTAAATCCCGGGATGCTTCGGAAAATCTAGCATCAAGGTACTTACAAATGGATGTCTGAGCCATTTCTACTTTACCTTTTTCCAACCCTTTTTCTAAACCTTTTTCCAAACCTTCGGCCAAACCTTCTGCTTTGGCACCGGCCACCATCGAAATTTCATCCCTAACAGCCTTTTCCCTAAGCTCATACAATCTTCGTTCTTTTTGGTTCTTATAGAACATCTGTTCGATGGACATAGCCTTACGAATACCGGGGTTTCCCATCGCAATTTCCTCCATTTCTTCCCCCTGCAGGTTATTGAAGTAAAGCAACCATTCTTCCAGTGTATTTTGGGGTCTGCGCCGTAGTCTTTTTATTTTATCCAACTCAAGAAAATGAATCTCAAGGTCATCGTTTAATAATTCGCCAGTTTCGTCTTCTCTAATATGGAAGGTATGGTGGTATTTATTTTTTCCACTTAACCAATTGTAGCCAAGGATGTTTATTGTTATTGTTTTCCTGAGGTAGATGAAATTCTGTCCGCTGGTCAGTTGCCCGTGATAAAGTCCAGCCCAATAGAATATTGTGCGCTTGTCGATGTTATATTTGTTTACTATTTGAACTTCCACATTGACCAGTGTACCGGTGGCTGTTCTGGCTAGAATATCAAGGCGAGCAGCTTTATCCAGGAGATATTTAGGGTCTAATTCCCGATCCAATAGTTCGACTGAGGTTAGTTCCTGACCCGTTGATGGTTTCAGTACGGCGTTTAAAAAACTGATTAGCGCATCTTTACCTTCTTCCGATCCGAGTATTCTTTTAAAGGCGTAATCGTTGATCCGGTTAATAGCCTTAAATTCCGGCAACTCATCACTCCTTTCCAATTGCTCGCTTGTTACTATTGCCAACATTATACCAGATTCTAATTCATTTCTTAATATCCAACTTTCGTGATAGTAATAGGCTAATAAGAAGCATTGTTGTTATAATGATTTAATAAATTTTACCAACAGAAGAATGATGCGATTGTCAAGAAAGAAGGTTTTGAGAATGGCGCCAGGCCAGGCCCAAAACCGACCCGAGCAATGAAATCTGAAATAAGTTAATAAGTTTGGTGCCTGGCACCACCACCCTTGTTTCTTTCAGGAAGTGCTCAAAGCAGCTCAGACTGTTGACAGCTTTATTGATCGTGGACGGTTTGAAGCCCAGGCGGACCAGCTCCGAGAAGAATGCCGTGGCGTCTGCCCGGCCAATTTCGGCAATTCTTTTGGGACCATTTCCGTTGAGGTGGCGAAAGAATTTCTCAACATCCCCGGTGTAGGATTCCACCGTCCTTGGTGACTTGCCGTCGTCCTCAAGGGAACATCTGAAGCCTTGCAGTACTTTGTTTTGCTATTCTGTGAACGTAACTTTTCCCTTCATTTCTCAATCATCTCCTTGGGGGGGTTTTTTGTTTTGAAATTGCAAAAAAGGCCAGCCCGACCTGTTCGTTGGTCAAGCTGGCCGCGGTGGCTAATTCGCTGCCAAATTTGAATTAGGCAGTCAGTTTCATTTAGGGATTGGTGACGTCTCATCTTGATTTTCCTGAATATTCTGTTCCTTTAGGTTCTGGTCCAGTTTTTTGCAGCGAATCGCCTGGATTTTTGCAGTGAGCAGCCGATGTTTTTTTTTGCGGAGCTGGCAGCCGGTTTTTTCTCCTGGGCTTTCAGGGCAAAAATTTGCGACCTGTAAAAAGCATCGTTTACCCGGTCTCTCCCAGGCCCCGCCGCCCTCGCGCTACGAGGCGACGAACGGCCGCAGGCACCTCTCCAGCTCTTCCCGCCAGCGCCGGTAGCCCAGGACGAGCACGAACTGCGCGTACTCCAGGGACTTGCCCGCGCTGCCGCCCTCATGGGCCGACACCACCAGGCCGAAAGCCCCGCGCAGTTTGCCGGTCAGTTCGGGGAGCCGGTTCTCCGGCAGGCCCGGCAGCAACGGCCGCAGCCATCCCCTCCGCCTTCTTGTCCAGCATCTGCTCCACCTGGTCGCCGTCTGCTCCGCTGCGTCCATGACTATCTTCATCACGGCCAGGCTCACCTGCTGTTGCAGCTGCCCGAGGATCTTCGCCATCGGCAGCGCCGCCATGTCCAATCGTGGCACCCCCGTTTCGGAATTCAGTTCGCCGGCTTGTTGTGGAAATCCCAGTAGTCCAGAAAGCCACGGAGGGCCAATCCGGCGATTTCCGCCTGACCGTCCAGGTCATCTTCCTCCATGCAGGCCAGCATCCGGTTCATGCAGCGGTTTAGGCCTTTGATCTAGTGGCCGAAGATGTAGTCTTTGTTCTGCCGGAGGAATTCGTCAAAAAGCACTGTGAAGCGGGCGATTTCCCGCATAACGGCTGGGTGGTCGCCCGCGTCTGCGCAAACGGCAATATTGCCGATCACTTCTCTCAACCGGTTAATCAAGGCAAACACCGCCTTACTTGCCGGATTCCATATTTATCTACATTGAGATTACATCTTTGTTGCATGTCCCATTGTTAACTGGGTTGAGGCTGTTGGCCAAAATACCGTCAGCATGGATTGTTCGGTTCTGGAACCCAGGCCCATCCTGAGCAGGGTTGCCGCTCATACCCTGGTATTACGAGTATGTCTAGGCAAAGTCACCTAACTGACAGTTGTTTTAGCATACATTCGCACAATTGTAAATCAATCTCGGTATACACGTCCAGAGAATGCTCGGGGGGCATGATAAAGGCCGTTGTTTCATCGCTCAAAAAAGTGCGCTTTTCCAAAAGCCAGCCGCAACGGGCAACATAGACGGCGCCGTTTAGCGCATATACCGGCGGCAATTCCTGGCGGCGGTCCGGTATTTCGTCCTGGACAAACAGCGGGCGCAAAAAGCCTTCCGGCGACAGACGATACATCCAGTAAGGGTTATCCGCGGGCTCGGTTACCGAAACACAGGCGGGAGATCCCCTTTCAATGCACATGTCGATACAGCCGTCAATGTCCTCCACCAAGCGCAGAGGGGAGGTGGGCTGCAGCAAGACAACATGATCGTACCTCTTCGGCAGTATCTGCAGAGCATGCAGTACCGGTTCTATGCCCGGCGTGTCATCCTGCGCCAGTCCGGCCGGGCGAACAAAGGGCACCTCGCAGCCCAGAGAAAGAGCTACGGAGATAATTTACCTGTCTTCGGAAGAAAGGATTAAGCGGTCTATATAGCGCGATTTTTTCGCCTCGGCCACCGTCCAGGCCAAAAGCGGCCTGCCGGCCAGCATACGAATATTTTTGCGCGGTACGCCTTTGGAACCGCCGCGGGCTGGAGTTATTGCCAAAAAAGACTTATCACCGTACACCGGCGATTCCCCCCGCACCAAAAATAGCCTCATATTCGCCGTTTGCCCGTTCGTAGTCGCTCAGCCGGCCAATGTCCAGCCAGTATTCGCGCACGGGAAACACGGCAGTTTCCCGTCCATGTTTTACCAGGTGGGTAAATAGGTCGGGCATATCGTAACAGGCTGCGCGCGGGATTAGTTCCAGAACAGAAGGTTGTAGAACATATATACCGGCGTTGACAAAAAAGCGCTGCACCGGCTTTTCATCAATGCCAAGCAGGCGGTGCCCGTCTATTTTCACCACGCCGTAAGGTACTTGCAAATCAAACTCGCGCACACACATAGTAGCCAGCACCCGGCTGTCCAGGTGAAATTGCAAAAGCTGGTCAAAGTTGACCCTGGTGAGCAGGTCACCGTTCATTACCAAAAGCGGCAGGTCGGTTTTTTCCGGCAAAAGGCTTAAGGGTCCGGCCGTTCCAAGGAGCTTTTCTTCTTCTAAATATTCAATGCGGACACTCCAGCGGCTGCCGTCACCGAAATATTTTTTGATCATATCGGCTTTATAGTTAACTGAAATATAAAAGCGTTCAAATCCATATTCAATGAAGTTATGTAAAATGGTCTCCAAAATGGGCCGGCTACCCACCCGCAAAAGGGGCTTGGGGCATTCCTGAGTAAGAGGCCGCAAGCGGCTGCCCAAACCGCCAGCCATCAGCACCACCAGGTTGTCCTTACGCCCGCCTTTGAGCAATTTTTCCAGTATTTCTATGCCTACCACCCGGCCGGTCTCGTCCAGCACCGGTATCTGGCGCAGGTTTTTGGCCTTCATAACTGCCAGAATCTCCCGGCGGTCCTCATTGACCAGGACCACAGTGGGCGCGGGGTTCATGGCCCCGGCCACCGGTTCGGTAAGAGACAGTCCTTTTAATATGGCCCGACGGATATCCCCGTCGGTCACTGTGCCCAGCAGCCGGCCGTCGCTATCCACCACCAGGGCTATTTGTAAAGCAACGGAATCAATAACTTGAATCGTTTCCAGAATTGATGTACTGGGAGAAACTAAAACCTCGCGCCAGTTTTTCATTTTTGCACCACCCTTGCCGGTACCCCCACTACTGTGACATTATCAGGCACATCCCGCACCACAACAGCTCCCGCTGCCACAATACTGTTATTGCCAATAGAAATTCCCTGGATAACCGTGGCACCGGCACCAATATACGCTTTATTACCTATTTTTACTCCGCCTGCCAGAATTGCCCCAGGCGCAATGTGCACATGCCTGCCAATAATACAATCATGGTCAATTGAGGCGCGTGTATTAATAACGGAATTTTCACCAATCCGGCAACCAACCTGAACTACCGCACCGGCCATTACTTGCACTCCTTCAGCCATATGCACCATTTGCGACAATACAGCAGAAGGATGTACTAACACTTCAAAATAGTAACCTTTTTCTTTAAAAAAATCATAAATTTGCGCACGTTTTCCTGCCGTTCCCGCAAAACCCAAACCATTCACCAACATTATTTCATTTGCAGAGTAGTCTAAAATAACATCGTCTTCACCAATTACTGGCACACTAAACAAGACTGCAGGTTTTTCTTTCTCGGTAACTCCAATAACCGGAATACCGCATAGCAACAAAACATCAAGCAGGACTCTGGCATGGCCACCGCCGCCTATTAATATTACCGGTAATTTTTTATTCATATCTGCTCATCGGGCAGGTAGTTCTTAACCGCCCTCTTTCCCAAGCAATCCCAATATAACATGGGCGACGCACCTGTGCCCGGCCTTTTAACTGCCAGATTGGCTAAAGTAAATTGTTCACCCTTATTTATTGCCCTACTGGCCACCAGGCTGCGGCGGGCCACCAGCATATTTTTTATTTCTGACGGGGCAGGCGCTTTGATCCCATTGCCCAGAGCCTGCTCCACCTGGCGGACGGCCTGCACCATCTGTTTCAACTCATCCGGTTCCAAAGAGGCGCGGTGATCCGGTCCCGGCAGCTTGCGGTCCAGGGTAAAGTGCTTTTCGATGACCGTTGCCCCGCGGGCGACAGCAGCAACGGGCACGGCTATGCCGGGCGTGTGATCGGAATACCCCATCGGCAGGCCAAAAGCAGCGCGCAAAGTGTCCATGGCCCGCAGGTTGACATCGGTAAAATGGGCCGGGTACTCCGTGGTGCAGTGTAAAAGCGTAACTTTTTGCTGCAATGCCTGTTGTC
The DNA here is from genome assembly GCF_000430885.1 of Desulfotruncus alcoholivorax DSM 16058. GTDB lineage: Bacteria > Bacillota > Desulfotomaculia > Desulfotomaculales > Desulfallaceae > Desulfotruncus > Desulfotruncus alcoholivorax. The sequence goes on from NZ_AUMW01000001.1 coordinate 97,304, forward strand.
CCTCCGCTGAAGCGTAAGCTGCCTGAAATGCCGCCAGGGAAGGTTCTTCCTCCGGCCTGGTATAACCGAAGGCCAGCACGCTCAAAGCCGTTTCCACTTCGCCCAGGGCGCTCATGCCGGTGGACAGCAATACCGGCTTGCCGGTACGGGCAATGTGCAGCAAAAGCGGCCCGTTGGTAATTTCCCCGGAAGGTATTTTAAGAAGAGGAAGGTCAAAACGGCAAGACAGCAGGTCAACGCTTTCTTGATCAAAAGGGGTGGACAAAAACTGGATGCCTTTTTGACGGCAGTATCCCACCAGTTCGGCATGTTGTTCAGCAGAAAGCTCCAGCTTGCGCACCATCTCCAGCTGGGATTCGCCCGCACCGGTAGTGCGGCACTGGTATTCCGCTTTGGGAGCAAAACAGCTGACCACTTTTTCGGCCTGGAAGGTCTGAAATTTCACCGCATCCGCCCCGGCCGCAACGGCCACATCCACCAGCTGTTTGGCCAGTTTTAGTGAGCCGTTGTGGTTCACCCCGGCTTCGGCAATGATAAATGTATTCTGCCTGCTCACCCTAAAACACCTCATAGAAGCACTTTTTAAGCAAGGAACGGTAGCAAGAAAAGCTTTTTAATACATTGACTATCTGCCGGGAACTATCTCCTGTACCATAAGGATTAATCACATTTGAACAATCCAGGGCAAAAGCCTGTAAAATGGCCTCTTTTATATCCTCCGCCCGTGGCTGGCAGTTAATTACAGAAGAAGCCATCAGGCGGCCTTTTTGTCTGTCACCAATATTCACTGTAGGCTTATTAAATGAAGGCACCTCGTAGATTCCACTGGAGGAATTGCCTACAACTGCGTCCACATAACGAATAGCACTTAAATAAGCCACTTGTCCTAAAGAAGTGTGTAAAACTGCATTAGCACAACCGGCCACAAATTCACTGATTAAACCGTTTAATGCTCTACCTGCCGGGTCGGCGTTAGAGCCGGTGAAAACAAAGCCTATATTACCTGCCATTTCGCCCGACAATCCCTCTAAAGCTGCAAAAAGCTCCTGCAATTGCTGCTCGGAAGGAATTTCTTCCAGTGTTACCGGGTGAAAGGTAATAAGCAAATTTTTGCTTCTTAATTTAAAGCTCAACTTATCTTCCAGTTGATTTTTATCCAATAATGGTAGCCGCTTTATATTGTCAATGGCCGGGCTCCCTACATTGTTTATGCAAGCCGGGTTTTCTCCCATTTGCCGCACTCTTTGGGCCGCCAGTTCATTAGTAACAAAGTGCAGGTGTGACATTTTAGTTATACTGTGCCTGATGGCATCATCAAAGGCCCCTTCTGTTACGTCCCCACCCGCTATATGCGCCACAGGCACTCTGGCCACCAGTGCCGCCTGGGCGGCGGCAAGAATTTCAAAGCGGTCACCCAGCAGGACTAAAATGTCGGGCTTGAGCCTGTCCAGGGCGTCGGCAAAGCCGATGGTAGCCAGTCCAATGGATTTGGCAATGCCCACCGGCGTATCGCTGGAAAGCAGCATTTCTATTTTATCGTTAATTACAAAGCCGTCTTCTCCAATCACTTTATATGTGAGGCCAAACTCGGGAGATAAATGCATACCGGTAGCAATAATTTGCAGTTCCAGTTCCGGGTCGGCCTGGATTTCTTTCATCAACCAGTAGAGCAGGCCGTATTCGGCTCTGGTGCCGGTAACCACACAAATTTTGCGCTTTTTTGCCACAGGTGTCACCGCTTCCCAAATTATATAGAACAGGCTCTATACCAGTACAGCACTGCTGGGTATGTTAATTACCCGCCTCGCCAGGCTCTGCGCCACGACAAGTTCCATAGCCGGACAGTCTCCGTACATGGGCAGTTCCGGCATCAGCCGCCATGCCGGCCTGGTCTGGATGCCCCAGCGGTTGGATTCCTCCAGGAGCATGTCCCGCAAACCGGCACGGGCTTCGTCCAGCAGCAGGGCGTTGAGCCAGTAGTTGCTGCGGGCAAAGGGTGGTTCGGTAAAGAAGCTGACTCCCCGCAGCCCGGCAAAGGCTCTGCTGTATCTTTCGGCCAGCTCGCGTTTTTTATTTATGAACTCCGGCAGCTTTTCCAGCTGAGCGCAGCCCAGGGCGGCGTTAATGTTGGGCAGGCGGTAGTTGTAGCCCAACCGGTCATGGACAAACTCCCAAAGGTGGGGCAGCTTGGCCGTTGTGGTTATATGTTTGGCCAGGCAGGCCAGTCCGGCATCGCCGGTGAGAACGGCCCCGCCCCCGCCGGTGGTGATGATTTTATTGCCATTAAAACTTAAAGCAGCCAATCTGCCAAAGTTACCCACATGCCGTCCCTTGTAAAGGGTGCCCAAAGCTTCGGCAGCGTCCTCCACCAGCACCAGGCGGTAGAACCGGCAGATTTCCAGCAGCGCATCCAGGTCCACGGGGTGGCCGAAGGTGTGTACGGGCAGCAGCACAGATATACGCCGGCCGGTGATACGGTTATAGCAGTTGCCGTCTCTTAATTCGGCTATATCCTGCAGATAATCAGCCAGTTTACTCGGGTCCACACCCAGGGTATCGGGCGCGCTATCCACAAAATGGGGCACGCCGCCGCAGTAGCTGACGGCGTTGGCCGTCGCCACAAAGGTAAGGGCGGGCAGCAACACTTCATCGCCCGGCTTCACGCCGGCAAGGAGCAGGCAGGTGTGCAGGGCAGCCGTACCGTTGACCGTGGCCACGGCGTAAGCTGCGCCGGTGAATTCGGCCAGCATTTGTTCGAATTTGGTTACATAGCTGCCCAAGGAGGAGACCCAGCCGCTGTCCAGGCAGCCTTTGAGGTAGGCCCATTCATTGCCAGCAAAGCAGGGCTCGTGCAAGCCAATTTGCTTTTTGGCCGGCAGGACAGATTTTATGGCGCTAACAATTTGATCAAGCAGTCTGTTGCTGTCCATTGTCCACCAGATTCCTAAATATTATACAATTCCACCTTATAGCGGAGCAAGTTGGCAGGATCGGTAAACCAGCGGATGGTCTCCGCCAGCCCCCTAGCCAGACCTTCCCAACCGGCGTAAAGCGGCTGCCAGCCCAAAAGCCGCCGGGCCTTGCTATTATCTGCACAGAGGCGCTCCACTTCACTTTTAAACGGGCGCAGGCGGACTTCATCGGTGACGATCTCCAGGTCGTCCACACCCATCAGTTCGGCAATCAGGCGGGCGGTTTCAGCAATAGATATTTCAAACCCGCTGCCGATGTTAATTACCTCGCCGGCGCAGCCCGCCGCTTCCAGGGCGGCGATAAAACCGTTCACCGTATCCTTGATATAGTTAAAATCTCGCGTGGGATGGAGCGATCCCAGTTTTATACGGCGCAGCCCGGCCGCCAGCTGGGTGATGATGGTGGGAATGACCGCGCGGGCCGACTGCCGGGTACCGTAAGTGTTAAAAGGTCGAATAATTGTCACCGGCAGGCCGAAAGATAAATAAAAGGACAAAGCCAACTGGTCGGCGGCTATTTTGGTGGCAGCATAGGGCGACTGGGCTTGCAAGGGGTGCTCTTCATTAATAGGAATAAAACGGGCAGTGCCGTAGACTTCGCTGGTGGAGGTGTGGATAACCCTTTCTACCTCCAACTCCCGCGCCGCCTGCAGGACGTTAAGAGTACCTTTGATATTGGTATCCACATAAGTGTCCGGTGAATGGTAAGAATAAGGAATGGCAATCAGCGCGGCCAGGTGCAAGACGGCCCGGCAGCCCTGCAAAGCTTTTTTGACACCATGCGGGTCGCGAATATCGCCAGAAAAAACCTCCACCTGGCGCAGCACCTCAGGAGATATAGCGTCCAGCCAACCCCAGGAATTAAAAGAATTATAATAAATAAAAGCCCGCACATTGTAGCCCCAGCAAACCAATGCTTCTACCAGGTGGGAACCAATAAAACCATCGGCCCCGGTGACCAATATTTTTTTATTCTCCAAAGTAATACACCTCACCAGATCGTCCAGCCACCATCTACAATGATATTTTGGCCCGTCATATAGCTTGAGGCGGGCGAAGCCAAAAAAATCACGGCGCCGGTAATCTCATGCCTGTGGGCCATGCGGCCCAAGGGGACTCTTGCGCTGTAATTTTCTAAGAAGGTTTTATTTTGACCGCTGTAAACTCCCCCCGGAGTAATACAATTAACCCTGATGCCGTCTGCAGCAAAATAAGCAGCCAAGTAGCGGGTCATCTGAACAATGGCCCCTTTAGTTGCGGAATAAGCCAGTGGAGTGTTGATCTGGTTGCCCCGGTATTCTGCCCCCCGGTAAATGCGCTGGTCTGGCGCTACCACTCCGTAAATGGAGGAAACATTGATAATATTGCCCTGCTTACGCTTTTTCATATGAGGTGAAATGTATTTAACCATTAAGAACACGGCCGTCATATTTACGTCAAGAACTTTTTGCCAGGTAGAGAGAGGATAATCGCAGAGTGAAGCAAAAAAACCGGGGGGCTGCACGGCGGCATTATTGATTAAAATGTCAACAGAGGAGAAGTCATTCAGCAAATCCTCCGCCAGCTTGTTAACCTGGTCTTCCTGTGTGATATCACAACAATAGCCTTTAGCCTTAATATTAAATTCGCTGGCAAGTTCCTGGGCTGAGTTTTGACACTTATCCTTATCAATATCCACCAGGGCAATATTGGCGCCGTAACTGGCCACGCCCCCGGCAAATTCAGAGCCCAGCATGCCTGCTCCACCGGTAATCACCGCAGTACAGTTCCTTAAATTAAAGATGTTTTTATAATCACCCATTGGAATCACCTGAAAAGTTTTAGTTATACTTTCTAAATACCGGCTTAACCGGTCTACCTGTCAGATACTTGTTCAGACCGTCCGATAAAGATTTTTTATAAACTATCAAAGCTTTTTCCACGGCTGCCAGAGTAGCAGAAAGTTCGCATTCGCCGTGAGCATAAGATACCGCGATATATGGCATCAACACCCCTCCGGCAATTGTCTCCTGCAGGAAAAGTGTCCTGAACGGCAGGGACGCATTACCTTCCTGATCCTTAAATTCCAGCACAGGACTGCAGGGATAGCCGTATGCCCGGATATATTGACTGAGATTCATAGAAGCGGCTATGTCATTTATGCCGTCAATCAGTTTTTGGCCGATGCCGGCAATGTATAGTGGCACATCATTCTTCTTTAATTCATTAATGGTAGCTATACCTGCCGCCAAAGCGTGGGTTTCTGCCCCGTTGGTGGCGGAGAGCAAAAATACCTTTGGTTTATCATGATGGATGCCCCCCAACTCCATTATTTCTCTTTTTCCTGCAAGTACCGCCAGTGAAAAGCCGTTGGCAATGGCCTTTCCGAAAGTGGCCAAATCGGGTTTGACATTAAAAAGTTTTTGGGCACCCTGGATATCCATGCGGAAACCTGTGATCATCTCATCCAGGATCATGACGGTACCGTTTTGGTCGCACAGTTGCCTTACCCGTTGAAGAAAGTTTTCCCTGGGGGGGGCGGCCTGGACAGGTTCCATGATTACAGCGGCGATTTGTCCGGGGTAGCTGTCAAAAAGTTCTTCAAGGCTGGCAATGTTGTTATAGCTGAATTTTAGGGTTAGCTGCTTAATCTCCTCCGGGATGCCGGCATCCACCGGTGTGCTGCCAATAAACCAGTCATAAAAGCTGAAAAAGGGATGCTCCCGGCAAATGGCAATATATTTTCTACCGGTGTAGGCGCGTGCCAGCCTGACGGCAGCAGCGGTTACGTCCGAGCCGTTCTTGGCGTATTTCACCATCTGGGCGCTGGGAATGGTGTCCACCAGTATTTCGGCCAGTTCAACTTCAATAGGAGATGGCCGGGTAAAGTTTGAGCCCAATTCCAGTTGTTCTCGGACCATACTCAAAACCGGCTCGTAGGCATGACCTAGAATAACTGAACGCAGCCCCATACCCCAGTCGATATACTGGTTGCCGTCAAGGTCCCACACGTAAGCGCCCTTGCCGCGGACAATGAAGCCCGGAGAGAGTTCCGGAAACTGGTCGTCAGCTTTAGAGTAAGTGTGGGCGCCCGCCGGGATCAGTTGGTGGGCCCTTTGCTGCAGCGCTATGGATCTGGAAAAATTGGTTATACGCATATTTTTTCTCCCTTAACAACCGGCTTCCATTTGCTCAAGCCATTTTAAGACCTGGTAATCCCGATCAAGTGTATTGGGAAAAGGGCTTTTATTCTCGAGTGCATCTAAAAAAGCCCGCAGTTCTTTAATGTACATCTCTTCAGTAATTTTGAGATTATATCCTTTCGCCGCCTCCAAAGCATAATAAGGTATTATTTTCCATTTTTTTTCTGAGGCCAGGTACAATTTAAGGCAGTCTTCATTCCAGTTCCATTCCAGGGTGACCATGTCACCCACCAGGCGGAAAGACCGCACCGCGTCCCTGGTCACTACATCCACCAGCAAGTGTCCCAGCAATCCTGAATTAAATCTTACCAGGCACTGATAAACATCGTCAATATCGGCGTTAATATGTGAGAGGTGTCCTTTATATCCTTTTATGTCAGCTATGCTTCCGAAAATATGGGTTAACCAGGTCAGTTCAAAGGGAACAATCTCCCGGCAACCGCTTGTCTCCCGCTTTGAGACATAAAAATCGCCGATATCTTCCCAGGGGTGCCAGTCCGGCAGGTACTGGCCGCTGTGGTAGGTGAAAGAGCAGAGGTTGCCCAACTGACCGCTTACGACTATCTCATAGATTTTTTCCACAGCCGGGTGAAACAACATGGTACAGGATGGTGCTGCTAAAGTATTATTATTTTTAACCAGCTTAATTAAGTCGTTCATTCCTTTCGAAATCACACTGGCTTCAATGAAAAAAGGGATATTATTTCGCGCACACGGCATGGCGTATTTGATATGCTGGTCAGGGGGCGTGGAGATGATCACCGCATCCATCCGTGGGAGTACCTGGGACCAATCGTCACACGCGTGTACCGAAAAGAGAGCTTTGGCCTCGCGGCGGCGTTCAGCTTTAATATCGTAGCCGTATATACTGTATGCGGCATTGATGTACTGCAGGTTTCTGATTCTGCGTTTACCCATAGAGCCCAGCCCAATTACAAGTATGTTCATAATGTAACTTCTCCCTTGAGTTTAATTGAACTGTACTTTTCTTTAAAGTTTTGCCAGTATATCTCTTCCAGGTGAGAGTTGATCTGAATAATTTCAGGAAATTCCAGGCAGATTTTTATAATATCTTCAATTAAGATATCTCTAACTGGTTTATTTATCTTATCGACTAAAACTTGCACAAGCTTAATATCTTCAGGGTAATCAATGGTCAGCCTTAATCCTGGGCTATACCTTTCTGGTTTATTTTTTACATTGCCCAGCTTAAAACCGGGTACCTGCTCGAAGTATCTGCCGAATCCTTCAGTCTGCAGATCATCCTTAAGCCGGCATATTTTTTCCATGGCTTTTACCTTTATGCCGTAAGCGTAGGTTCCAATTACAAAGCCGTTCGGTTTAATGTAATCAGAGCCTGTCTGAATAAAATAATCAAGCAGCTTTTTGTAACAGTAATGATCAGAAAATAAATCGTCACCATCAGCCGTGACGTAGAAATCTAATTCATACTGTCTTGCGGCATCCAGTTGCCTCTGCATGATATCGGTAGGGTGGCCGTAATAAATACCTATCCCGTACCTGTCTGCTACCTCACCGAAAGCCTTGTCTTCCGGCCGGCCGGTGGTAGCGATAACCACCTGGTGGTATCCCTTTATTTGTTTAACCCTTTCTATAAGGTGGCAGATCAGGGGCTTGCCCTGAATCTCGTGCCAGGCCTTGCTGGGCAGGCGGGTGGAAGCCGAGCGGACGGTAATAATTATACCATAACCAGACATAGTGTTTAACTCTCCGTATGGCTTGATGTTGTTAGTAAATCTTTAATCACATCTTCTATATTTTCTTTAATTTTATCTAAAACCAGCTGGCACATATAAATAAAATTCATCCTTTGCTTTTTATCCGCCAGGTACAGCTTAACACCATTTATTTTAAAACTGTGCACTATCTGCCAGATCTTATTGACAATCAGTTTGCCTTCCCGGTCATATAAAATATCTTCTGCCAACTGCAATGTTTCCTTTTCGTTTTTACCTTTACGGCAGCTTTTCAGTCGGTTCTCAAACCTGGTTATTTCGGCCAAGAGTTTATCAGCCAAGACCATGCTGTCTTTTGGTTCTGGAGATATAGTCTTTATTTGCGACTTCACGTAATCAAGATCAAGCTTTTGTGCTCTTTTTTTAAACTGTACGGCCAGTTCGCCTAGATTTTTGTATGGCGCTCCTTCAATTACTGCGCCGCGGTAGGCGGCGTTGTAAATACTTACACCCCTTAGGCTCTGTGCCCATTGGGAAATGAAAAACCTGGCGGGACTGTAGTCGTGCGGCGAAAACACTTTTTCTCCGGCATAGTTCAAAACCCATTCTCCGGCATGCAGAGGGTCTCTTTCCATTTTGTGATCTGCCAGCGTATCAGAAGCGTATCGCTGGCCGTCATTCCGGTAGGCATAGTCATTTCCCACCAGAACGATGGGATTACAGCCTAACTTCAAGGCCAGTACGAATAAAAAAGTGGAAACCGAAGCCGCCGCGGATATGGGTTCTCCTGTTTGCCAGCAAGCAGCATAGATGTTGGCCCAGGGGCTGGAGCTGCTGTAGGCCCAGGCCCGGTCGCCCTCAAAATCGCGTAAAATCCAGGGATGTGTGATGATGTCATAGAGAAGTATGGTTTCCCGGTGGAATTCCCGGTAGGCCCGGACATTGATAAGTTCCCAGTTCAGTTCACTGGCATCCACCGTGCCCAAAAAATGAGGGTTAATCCCATGCTTGACCAGAGCGGGGTAAGCAGTTCCCGCCGCAATAAGCAGGGCGGATTTTTCGGTATATATTTGCTTAAGATAATCAATATTTTCCATTAAAGACGGTCCGGCTCCGATAATGACGGCCGGACATCCTGCAAAAAGAGCCGGGCAATTATTCAGCAGCGGGTCTCTTAAGGCAAATTTCAAGTTTGTCAAACTGTTGTTGTACCAGATCTCCGTTGTGCCCAGCACCGTTGTCAGACCCCCGGAAAAACCGGAAATAGACATGCGCACGCCCTGCAACAGGTCTGACCACCCCTCCACAAACTGCTCGAAGGCGGGGTGAACATAAACCTTTATCCCCTTGATCGCCCCGTGACCGTGCAATTCGCTGAAAACCCTAAGTAAAGCAAAGCGGACGTTGTCCCGGTCACCGCCGACCAGCGCCAGAAAGAAGCGGGCAGATGCAAGGTAAGACAAATTCATATTGCGGACGGCTAATTCCCAAACAGAAGCATGCGGTTCCAATACAACAATTTTTGCTCCCGGCCGTTGTTTCAAAAGCTCTTCGACGTGGTAGCCCAGGCCGAAACCAATAAAAATTACCAGGTCCGACTCTTCAATGGAGGGCAATTTATTCTGCCAGTAAACTTCGGCTTCTTTGGCCGGGTAAAAGGTGCTGTGCAGGTGAACCGGCCCCCTGGCCGTGTTAATTGCCAGAGTCGGGAAACCGGCCTGCCCATCAAACAGGGCGGCATTGGGTGCACAGTTTACCGTATCAGGCAGAAAAACTACTTTATTTGCTAATACTTTACTGTTGTCAGGCAATTTAATTCACAACCCCTGAATTTTTGATAAGATGAGAGCACAGCCGGCAGTCCGTATTCCAGCAAGTCAGCCAGCAGGACGGCGTCGTTATTCTGCATGGCAGTCAATATATCCTGCATAACCTTGTTATACCCGGCAAGACATTGCCCGGGTAAGGTTGCTGCTAAGTCGCTTAAATCCTTAATCAGCTTATCCATTAAGTTTCGGTGAAGAAAACCTGAATACCCTTCAACCCGCAAGCAAATAATGATCTCCCGAATGGAATTTTCCAGCATTATTAATCACCTTGTTAATGAAAGACCAGGGGAGAACCCCTGGTCCCTCGGTATTGAAATCTTTAACGGAGCAGTTGCAGTACCCCCTGGGGCTGCTGGTTGGCCTGGGCCAGCATGGCCTGGGCCGCCTGGGTGAGAATGTTCATCTTGGTATACTCCATCATCTCTTTGGCCATGTCGACGTCCCTGATGCGCGATTCTGAGGCGCTGAGGTTTTCCGAAGCGGTGCCCAGGTTGTTGACGGTGTGCTCCAGCCTGTTCTGATAGGCGCCCAGCTTGGAGCGTTCCGCTGATACCATTTCAATGGCCCGGTTCACCTGGGTAACTGCAGCTGTGGCATTGTATGCGTTGTCTACTTTGACGGTGCTTACCCCCAAAGCGGCAGCGCGCATATCGTTAATACCGATACTGATGGTTTGACCGGAGTTGGCGCCGATTTGGGAAGTTACGGCGTCTTTAATGCCAGTAGCCACTGCAGCGGATTTAAACTGGATGGTTACAGTTTCGCCGACCGCAATAGAGGTCAGGTTGGTTAAACTAATGGTGAACCCAGCAACAACAACATTATCTAATGTACCACCAAGGGCAACAGTTAAGCTGGCAGGGTTGCCGATAACAAAATCGGCAGTTCCATAAGTTGCTGTAGCTTGAAGTTTGGTGATGGTAATAGCGCCGTTGAGGCTGAATGCATCGAGAGATACTGACGCATCAATGCTTGCAGTAAATGCTGTTGTGATTTTACTTACGTCAATGCTCCCGTTTACGGTGGAGGTAATCGCTTTTTTGTCACCGTTTAACAGCTTCTGGGTGTTGAATTCGGTGGTGTTGCCGATGCGGTCTATTTCCGAGATCAGCTGATCGATTTCCTTCTGGATCTCGTTGCGGTCCACCGTGGTGTTGGTATCGTTGCCTGCCTGGGCAGCCAGCTCCCGCATGCGCTGCAGGATTGAGTGGGTTTCATTCAGCGCGCCCTCAGCGGTCTGAATCAGGGAAATTGTGTCCTGGGCGTTGCGGGAAGCCTGGTCGAGCCCCCTAATCTGGCCGCGCATTTTTTCGCTGATGGCCAGGCCCGCCGCGTCATCGCCGGCCCGGTTGATGCGCAGGCCAGAGGACAATTTCTCCAGTGATTTGGCGCCGATGGCGTTGTTGTTACTCAACTGACGATACGTGTTAAGCGCCGCAATGTTGTGATTAATGATCATTTACTTAATTCTCCTCCTTGAAAGTTATTTTGCATCCCTGCAATTTTTTCCGGGTGGCCACCCTCGGAATTGTCTTTCCTATTTTTATAATCGGTAAATAGTTTTCATTCTTTAGGGCTTTTTTCAGTCTTTAATAAATTTTTAATCGCCAACGCCGAAGCCATATCATTGGTTAAAACGCTCATGTTCTCCCTCTTTACGTCTTCATAGAGTTCGGAACGCAAAACGGTGATGCTTTTGGGTGCCGCAATGCCGATACTGACAGCGTCATCCCTGGTTTCTAAAACTGTGATGACTATATTGTCGCCGATCATAATGCTCTGATTTTTCTTTCGGGTGAGGACCAGCATGATTATTTTCCCTCCCCGCCGGATGCCTTTTGATTTTCCCTATGGGGCCCCTTTTTATTTATTCCCTGAAACAGCAGGTGCTTGGTTTGATAGGGCGAACCGGACATAATCACCTGTTTGGCCAGGTTCAGCCGGGTGTTGATCACAATGGGGGCGACAAGGTTGGTTGTCGTTTGGGCGGGATTATCACGTGGTATGGTGATTGTGGTCAATATCAGCGCTTCGCCGGGCGCTTCCAATTCCAGTTCCGCGATGTCGGGTTCGGGTATGGCACAGGCATAGCCGTTGACAAATTTAAACGGGTCGATCACCATCAAAGCAATCCCGGGTGATTCCACTGACTGAAGCCAGTGGATATCTTCCGTACCTTCAACGGGGATGATTATAAATTGGTGCAGGTTTTCAAAGCCAGGTATCCCTTTAGGAAAGGTGATTATTTTTTCGCTGTCTATTTCCAGTTCGCCAAAACGGGTGGTGCTGACGATCATATTTTGGACCCCCCTTTTTCTGAAATGGTAATATAATAAAATCAAGGTGGCGCTGGAGGCCACCTGGATGCGTATTTCAGATATAAAAATCAATTTTTTTGGTCCTGCGGTCATGCTGCTGTTTCCGGTTGTCCCTTTGTTTTTGCTCTTTTGGTTCCTCCCGCCGGGTAACTTTTTGATTATAGACTTCGCTGTTTTTCAATGTTTTATCAACCGGCCGCCTGGTAACCTGCTCTTTTACTTTGTCCTGCCCCGCAATTTGGCTTGCCGCCAACGCCTCGTCGTGGCCCGGCTTGTTGCGCACCGGGTCGACTTCGCGAAACTTGACGGCATCCTCGATTATTTGGGACTGCAAACCACCCGCGCCTATTTTCACCGGTTTCACCCCCGCCGGGATATTTTTGCCATATTTTAAACTATCTCAAATAATTCAACAAAGACACCTGCAGTATTTGCGCGCCGGCCGCCAGTGAGGCGTTATATACCATCTGGTGCTGGGAGAGCTCGATAGACACCTTCGCTATATCCACGTCCTCCAGGTTGCTCTCGACCTGATTTAAGCGCTGTACCTGGTCAAGCAATTGATTTTGCACCGATTCAAAGTGGCTTTCCCGGGCACCGACGCGCACACGGTAACGCAGCACTTCGTCGTGCCGGTTATTCAAATCCCCTATGTATTGATTCAGGTTTTGAGCATTACCGGCCAACAGGTCATTCTTCAGTTTGATGAGCGTGTCAAAAATCCCGCTGAACAGGCCCGGCTTAACATCGCTGGTGCTCTGTCCATCTATTAAATTGCCTCCGCCATCCAGATTTTCAATTTTCAATTTTGCATCGGCGCCGAAAAATGCTCTCTGAATGGTTAAGGTTTTGTTTTGTTTGTCAAATTTGGCGGCGTAGTTAGCCAAGTCATTGATTTTGCTGACGATGCCGTCGTAACTTTCACCGGCCGCATAACTGACGGTTTTAGTATCTGTTACATTGGATGCGCCGTCGTACACTTTAAAAACCAGGGAACCGCCGGCGTCGGCCTTGCCGTCGCCATCGGCGTCCACCACATTTATTGTCGCCCCGGCGTGATTGACGCTGTCGACGTTAACTTCATAATAGGCATGGTCAAGTATTTCCCTGCTCACCGCATCAAAATTGCCGCCAAATGTAATAGTGTTGGCGTCAACACGCTCAAAGGGCGGGCGGGAGTTTTGGGTGCCGGCAAAAATGTATTTGCCGCCCACAGTGGTGTTGCCTATATCCTTCATTTCGTCAATAATTTGATCAATCTGGCGGCCGATAGCCTTGAGGTCATCCGGCGCCATTCCCCCGTTGGCGGCCTGCAGAGTATATTCCAGGGTTTTTTGCAAAAGGCTGCCGGCGGTGCCGAAAGCGGTGTCGGCGGCCTCCAGGTAGCTCATACCGTCTTTGATGTTCCGCACGTACTGTTCATTCATGCTCAGGCTGCTTTTGACCAGCAGGAGTTGGTTGATGGCGCCGGGGTCGTCACTGAGGTTGATGATGCTCCGCTGGGTGGACATCATTTCCTGGGTCCTGGTCAGCTTTTGCAGCCCCTGTTGAATATAATTCTGGGTGTTGTAGGTAATGATCCGGTTGGTAACGCGCATTTATTTTTCCCCCTTGGCGGGCATTATACTTACCCGGTGCGGTTGATCAGGTAATCTATCATTGCATCAATTGTGCTCATCACCCTGGCCGAGGCCTGGTAGCCGTACTGGAACTGGATCAGCAGCGAAAGCTCTTCATCCAGGCTTACACCCGCCGCCGACTCGCGCAAATTATTAACCTGCTGGTTGATTGCGGTTTGATTTTCGGCCATGTTCGCTGTTGAGGCGGAACCGGCGCCTATTTGGGACAGTAGCCCGTTGAAATATTCATTGAAGGTCATATTCCCCAAATCCGCTATGCCGGCATTGTACAGCCTGGCCACATCTATGGCCTTGGTCCCGGCTTCCGGGTCGCCGGTTATATCATCGTTGACCCGGAATTTATCATTGGGGTCGCCGAGTGAGCCGCTGAACATAGTGGAAGGGCTGATCAGGTTGTTGATTTCTTTTTTCAGCGCTTCGGCAAAATCACTCAGTTTTTCCCGGTAGCCGTCAACTTGATTGGAGATGCTGCCGCGCACTTTTTCCAAGCCGGCCAGCCTGCCGGGTGCACCGGACAGGGAAACGTCCAAGCCGTTGATAGTCAAACTTACCTCATCCGCAACCGGCGGCGTTGCGGTGTTATCCCCGGGGCGATACTTTAACGTCATGCTTTCGGTGTCTATCTGCGCCAGGTCAAAATTGAAAAACTCTATTTTAATATTTTCATTATTTTCAACGGAACCGGAGCCGGCAACCGGCGCATTGTTGATTACATTGACGGGCCCGTATTCCGCCAGCCGGTCGATCAACAAATCCCTTTTGTCCAACAGGTCGTTTGGTTGGTTGCCCTGCATTCGGATCTTTGCAATCGCCTTGTTGACGTCTTGAATCTGGGTAATGATATCTTTGACGTTTGCCAAATCGTTAATCATCTGCCCCCCGGACACATTGCCGCCGGCATCCGGCTTGCAAATGCTGTCGCCGACCAGGCCTAACTGCATGTAGGCCTCGTTCAGCATATTGGCCAACTCGCCGCCCACCTCCACCACGGCGGACTTGACACCGGGGTCCTGCGGGTTATTGTTCAAATCGTGCCAGGTGCGGAAAAAGTTGGTCAGGGTATCACCGATGCCCTTGGAGCCGGGCTCCGCGAAAATGGCTTCCACCCGGGTATAAATTTCTTCCTGGGTACTCCAGTAATTCAATGACGATATGCTTTCACGCACCTGCCCGTCCAGGTAATCGTTGCGGATGCGCCTGATCTCATTGATTTCCACGCCGGTGCCCAACTGCCCCGGATTTAGTTTACTCATTAAAGTCGGGTTGGCATAGGGCGCACTGGCCACATGCACCGCCTGCTGGCGCGAATAGCCCGGGGTGTTGGCGTTGGCGATATTGTGCCCGGTGGTTTCCAGCGATTTCTGGTGCGCCTGCAGGCCCCGCCGGGATGTTTCAATGCCTAAAAAGGTGCTGGGCATTTGTTTTACCTCGCTTCAAATGTTTTGGCCGGTTCTCTCATTCCGGCTCCTGACTTCTAATTTTATACCGATTTATTTAATGCCGCCCCGAAGCCTGCACCATCCTTTAATTGGCCGCTGTTGCCGTAGGTGGCGCCGGCAGCCTGGCGGAAAATCCCGAGCATCATATTGTTAAAACGCATGGCGTTGCGGGTCAACAGGTTGTTGAACTCCACCTGTTCTTTTAATTCTTCCAGGCAGCGGCGGATTTCCCGTCTTAAATACAACAGCCGGAAGGATAAGTCTTCGGGCGCCCGGGCTGCTATTTCAGTTAATTTTACGTCCGGTGACAGGTTGATCTGCTCTGCCAGCCGGACGGTGATTTCCTCCCGGTTTTGGTCCAGTTCCCTCATTTTTAAACCCAGTTGCTCCAAACCGGCCACGCATGCATTTATTGCCGCCAAATCGTTCTTGCGCAGGGCCTGGTTTTGTTTTTGGGCTTCTTTGAGTACCAGCGCCGCCAGATCATATTGCTGCTGCATGGTTTTTTCCAGGTCATAATAAAGCCGGATCATGTCAGTTTCTCCCCGCATCTAAATTTGGGTTCTTTCCCGGATCAGTCCCTCTGCTATTTTTTCCGCAGACGGCCGGTAGGTGCCGTCTTTTAGTTGTGCTTTGAGTTCATCAACCCTGTCCTGCCTGACACCGGGCATATCCCTCAATTTGGCCCGGTAGTTGATAATCTCCTGGGCCCTGGTGGATATTTCCGCCCGGTCGTGTTCCGGGTTGATCTGTTTTTTTGCTGCGGTATTATTTTTTTTGTTTTGTGCTTTATAGGCGTCTATTAGGTTGCGATCAACAGAATTAATCTTCATGGCGACCACCGCCTTGTTGCTTTTCTATTCTATATAGGTAGTATCGGCTGTTATGATGAATAACTTTAGTGGATTTTTATTTAATCTGTTGGGTATTTATGATGGGAATCATGCGGGCGGACAGGGTCGCCCGCCCCTACATACAATGAGATGCCGCGCTGCGCTCAATAACAGCAACTGGATTATACCAGTCTGATTATTTCGGCGGCTATTTGGTGCAGGGGGAGAATTTTTTCGGCGGCGTCCAGCTCGGCCGCGGCCCTGGGCATGCCGTACACCACACAGGTGCTCTCGTCCTGGGCGATGGTGCGCCCGCCGCGCCGGCGTATAGCCAGCATGCCCCGGGCCCCGTCCCGGCCCATTCCTGTGAGCAATACGGCCAGGGTGTTATTCCCTACCACCTCGGCGGCGGAGTTCATTACCACATCCACGGACGGGCGGAAGCCTCCCGGGGGAACCGGCTTGTTGCCTTTATCCAGCGCTACGCTGAGCCGGTCGCCGTATTTGCGCAAATACAAGTCGTAGCCGGCCGGTGCCACCAGCACCCGGCCAGGCATAACCCTGTCTCCGTGCCCGGCGTGCTTTACTTCCATTTTGCACTTGCGGTTTAAGTGTTCCGACATGGGGCCGCTGAAGCCCACAGGGATATGTTGGACAACTATTACCCCGCAGGGAAAATTGGCAGGCAGAGAAGGCAGTAAAGTTTGCAGGGCGGCGGGACCGCCGGTGGACGAGCCGATCACCACCAGCTCTATTTTGGAGGAAGCAATTTTATCATCGGTATCGAAAATAGTTGCCCCGGTTTTTGGTTTGGGTTTGTAATCGCTGACCCGGCTTTCAGCCGGGTCAGCCTGGCACCTGCCAATTGACGCCCGCCTGGCCACCCTGATTTTCCTGGTCAAGTCGGCGGCCATTTTTTCCGCATCGCCGGCTTTGGTTGGTTTGGGCACAAAATCCACCGCGCCGGCAGCCAGCGCCTCCATGGTCACACTTGTTCCTTCCATGGTGTAGGCGCTTAACATAATCACCGGCACAGGGCACTGCTGC
Organism: Desulfotruncus alcoholivorax DSM 16058; assembly: GCF_000430885.1. Taxonomy (GTDB): domain Bacteria; phylum Bacillota; class Desulfotomaculia; order Desulfotomaculales; family Desulfallaceae; genus Desulfotruncus; species Desulfotruncus alcoholivorax. The sequence continues at coordinate 114,261 of NZ_AUMW01000001.1, forward strand.
ATCAGTCTTTTGACGGTTTCCACACCGTTCAAGCCGGGCATCTCAACATCCATGGTCACCACGTCGGGCCGGTGCAGCTTGACCTTTCTGATCGCATCTTCACCGTCGACGGCAGTATCCACCACCTGGATGTCGGACTGCATTTCCAGCATGCGGGTGACGATACGGCGCATCAGCGCCGAATCATCAACCACCAGTACTTTAATTTGACGCAGCATATGCGATAGCCTCCTCGGCCCCGGCATGGCGCAACAAGCCCCGGACATCCACAATCAGCGAAACTTTGCCGTCACCCAGAATGGCCGCCCCGGAAAGCCCTTCCACTTGGCCCAGATAGCCTCCCAGGGATTTAATCACTATTTCCTGTTCCCCGATCAGTTTATCCACTACAACACCGAGCTTTCTCTGGCCGCTTCCCACGATAACCACATATATTTTCCGGTCGTTTTCACCGCCGGAAGCATGATTGAAAATATCGCCCAGCCGCTTTAACTGGTATACCTGGCCGCGCACCACGATAACTTCGGAGTGCCGGATGTTTTTAATATCCTTGCTGTTGACGTTTAAAGTTTCCACCACATAAGTCAGCGGGAAGGCGTAGGCCCTGCCGCCGCTTTCCACCATCAAGGCCCGGATAATCGCCAGGGTCAGCGGTAGTTTAATGGCAAAAACTGTGCCCTTACCGGGGTTGGTGCTGTATTCCACTGTGCCATTGATATTTTCGATCTGGGTGCGGACGATATCCATCCCGACGCCCCGGCCGGAAATATCACTCACCTTTTTTTCATCCACTGTGGAAAAACCGGGCATGAAAATCAGGTCCATGGCCTCACGGTCGCTCATCCTATCGTATTGCTCCCTGGTAATGATCCCGTTTTGCAGTGCTTTGGATTTAAGCTTTTCCACATTGATGCCCTGACCGTCGTCTTCCACGGTGATCACGATGTGGCTTTCCACATAGGAAGCTTTTAACTGCAGCAAACCACGCACCGGCTTACCTCTTTTCAAACGTTCAGCCGGTTCCTCTATCCCGTGGTCGATGGAATTCCTTAACAGGTGGATTAACGGGTCGCCAATAACCTCAATGACATTGCGGTCCAGTTCTGTTTCTTTACCTTCAATAATGAACTCCACTTCTTTGCCCAATTTGTGGGCGATATCGCGGACCATCCTGGGAAAACGGTTGAAAACCTGGGCCACGGGCAGCATCCTTGCTTTCATTATTTCATGCTGCAGGTCGGTGGTTACCTGCCCCAAGTGGGTGGATATGTCCGAAATGTCGTCAACCAGATCACCGGTGCCGTATTTACTTTCGAACACGTCCACGAAACGGTCCAAACGGGTGCGGTCGATGACCAGTTCTCCCACCAGGTTCATCAGTGTATCCAGCTTTTCAACGTCGACCCGGACTGTTTTAATGGTTTTCTTTTCAGCCGTTTCAGCATTACCGTTCTGCGACTTATCCGGTACGGCGGGCCGGTTGGCCGATTGCAAACCGGCTTCGCCGGTCTTCAGCGCAGACTGTTGTTCAAAATGGTCTTCCTCTTTTAGGGCAACGCCGCTTTCAATGGGTTTTAAAAATACGTCTTTTATTTCAGCAACCGAAAGGGCCATATTTTTAATCTGGTCGGGATCGGACTGGCTGATTATGATTAAGTCAATACTATTATCGAAATGCCCGTTCTGAATATCTTCGGCCGGAGGCATGGTTTTGATGATTTCCCCGGCCTGCTCCAGGGTTTCAAATAATAAAAAGGCCCGGACTTCCTTCATCTGGCAGTCGTCTTCAAAAATAACCTTCAAACCATAACCCCTGAAACCACGCAACTCGGCTTCAGCGACCACATCTTCGACCACGCTGTCTATTTCAATATCCAATTTAGCAGGTTCAACTGTTGCAACAGTTGCAATCCCTTTTGGGACATTGGTTTCAGGATCGTGATGAACGGGAACAGAAGCCGTGTTGCCCGCTGCAGTTGCCGCTATCTGGTCGTTACCGGCCAGGGTCAGTTTTAATTTTTCCAACACCGGCCCGATATCGGTATGTTTTACGTTACCGCCGACTATTTCTTCTTTTAATCCCGTTAATGTATCCATGGCCTCAAATAAAATATCAACCAACTCACCTGTTATTTTAAGACGGTCGTGGCGAATTTCATCAAAAAGGCTTTCAATGTTATGGGTCAATTCCGTCATTTTATCATAACCCATTACGGCTGATGATCCTTTGATGGTGTGAGCGGCCCGAAAGATTTCCTGAATTACCTCCGGCGTAACCTGCTGCTGCTCCAGTAACAAAATGTTGTCGTTAATAATCTGAAGTTTCTCTTCCAATTCTTCCTGGAAAATTGCAATTTCAGCATCGCTGAACATAATTTCACCTCCAGTTGTTTTTAGAGGGCTAATTTGCCGCGCCGTTCACTCCTTTCAACGACAGGCTTCCATTAAATCCTGCACGGACACCAGTTTATCAAGTTGAATAAGCACGATCAGGTCTTCTCCGTCCAAAATGATTCCCCGGATGTAATCCTGGCCGGCGCTTACTGCGGCCGGCGCCGGTTTGATGGCTTCCTGACTGATTTTGCGCACTTCATACACCGCGTCAACGATGATACCAAATTTCGACTCGCCTGTTTCGGCAATTACCACCCGGCTGTTTTCGTTCCAACCTTCGGCATTGATATTAAAAAGGCTGTGTAAATTAATCACCGGAATAACCTTGCCCCTGATATTGATTATTCCTTCGACATAATTCGGTGTATTGGGAATAGGCGTTATTTTTTCCAGCCTGATTATTTCCGACACAACGGTAATATCAATACCAAATAACTGTTTGTCTAAAGAAAATACAACTACTTGCAGGTCATTCAATTCTTTAGCAAAATTACTCAAGGAAATTCCTCCCGTTTTTTATTCTTCCTCCTCCACCTCTTCCCTGGTAGTACGATTGGCCGGGTTGAGGTAGGCAACCAGGCGTTCTCTGATCAAAACAGGGTTATAGCCGGATTGCAAAGATATAATCCCTTCCATCATTAATTGCTTTAAAAGTATTTCCTTTTGGCTGATGTTGGATAATTTTGACGCCAGGGGCAGCCAGAGTATGTTGGCGCTGCTGATGCCATAAAGGGTAGCCATAAAAGCCACCGCGATGGAAGGGCCCAGTGCCTCCGGGGTTGTAATATTACCCAGCACGTGGACAAGCCCCATAACAGTTCCGATAATGCCCATGGTGGGGGCATATCCCCCGGCAGCCTCAAATATACTGCTGCCGGTATGATGCCTTTCCTCAATGGAATAAATTTCAACCTCCAGAATATTCTTGACCAATTCCGGGTCAGTGCCGTCAATAACCAATTGAATACCTTTCCTTAGGAATTGATCCTCAATTTCCGGCAGGCGGTTTTCCAGGTATAATAAGCCTTCCCTCCTTGCTTCTTCCGCCATGCCCACAATATCTTCAATGACCTTGGCGGTGTCGTAAGGCGTATGTCGAAGCGCTTTTATAAACAATTTGGGCACCACTTTTAAGTCCTGCGGGGTATAACTGATCACAGTTGCTCCGATGGTGCCGCCAAACACAATTAACGCCGCACTGCCCACCAGCAGCGCACCGGCCTCCCCCCCCTCCCATAGGAAACCGGCCAGCAACGAGCCCAAACCTACAATAAACCCCAGTATGGTTGCAAAATCCATTTACTGATCATCCTTTATATGTATTTTTTGTTACTATTAAGGCGGTTGGAATCAGTAGTAATTCAGGAGTCAGTATTCAGCAGTCAGAATTCAGAATGTCCCCCCAATATGCTCTCAGTAATTTACCAACATCCGATAATCGCCGGCTCACTTGTTTAGACTTCTGACTACCGACTCCTGAGCAGTAGCTATATTTTTACACTTTTAAATCTATAAGTCGCCCTCGGGCGTGTTACCCATTCCTTGTTCATTGCCTTTACCGGCAGACTGAGGTTCGGCGCCGGCAAATTTGCTTCTCAAAATCACCAGATTGACCCTCCTGTTCAGATGGCGGTTTTCTTCGGTGGTATTGGGGACACGGGGCCTGTATTCACCATAGGCGGCTGCAGACAACTTTTGGGGTGAAAAGTCATGGACCGTGATCAGTTCCCGCACGACATTGGTAGCCCTGGCCGCAGACAGCTCCCAGTTGGAAGGGAACTTGGCCGTCCTGATGGGCAAATTATCCGTATGGCCCTCAACGCGAATATAATTGGGCGTACTCATTAAAATCGGAGCCACTTTATCCAGTAATGTCCTTGCCTGAGGGGTGAGTTGATCGGAGCCCAGTTCAAACAGCACGTCATCTTGAAAACTCAGTACTATGCCCCTCTCCTCCGTGGTAACTGAAACTTTGGCATTGAGCCCGTTTTCATTAATGTAATTTTCCAGTTTATTCTTCAATTGATCAAGTTGCGTTTTTTCTATTTCGTCCTGAACTTGATTCGCCGGGCTGCCCGGTATAACAGACGGGCCGGGGCTTTCCAACACCATGCCGCCGGCGCCGAAAACCGCAGCCAGGGATTCAGCCAGAGTTTTAAACCTGGCCACGTCAACTTTGCTCAAAGAATACATTACAACAAAAAAAATCATCAATAAGGTAATCATGTCCGAATAAGTAATCAGCCAGCGTTCATGATTAGCCTTGCTTTGCCTGCCCCTCCGCCTCTGCATATATGCTTCCTCCGGTGTGTGCTAATTAATATAAAGATATTTCACCATTTTCATCAAGCCGCGCAACGACCATGCTGTAATCTTCCCTGGCGGTAAAAACTCTTTTTCCTATTTGCAGCACCGAACCGTTGTATACCAGCTTGGCCTTGATAATACTTGCTTTATCAGTCTTGACCAGGGTTCTCGCGCCCATCGGCGCGCCAATTTCATCAACGATCACATCGCCCCCGGCGATGATTTCCCCACCCCTGGCCACTCCTTTTATCTCCACCGTATTTAAAGCTATCAGCCTTGAATTGAACATTCCCTGCCCTAATAATCTAATGCTTCCCGTCGCGGCCACTTCGGAATTCCATACACTGTTGCCGATAATGTCACAAGGAGTATCGTTCTTGGTATCTAAAAATTGAACAGCAGTTTCCAGGCTTTCTTTGATCTGATCCAGGCTGGTTACTTCAAGCGCTTTAATCCCGCATAATTGGGAGAGAGCGTTGACGGCGTCCTCAATTACTTCCGGTAACATTTGCTTGTGTTTATTCTTTTTAACCAGCTCCAGCAAACCATTCAACTGATTTTTAATGTACGAAAACTTTTTATCTATCAGTGTCATGATAATATTGCCATATTGAGCAGTTTTATTATTTGCTCTTAACGCGGTTAAAACCTGCCTGGCTGTGTTTTCAAGTTTAAGTATGGTGTCTTTTATTTCGCCCAGCCTCTTGTGCACTTCATTTAAAAAAGCTGAAATTCCGCCGACATTTACTTTACTGGCCGTGATGATTTTCATTACTTCCAACTTGCCGCCAACATTAATGCTTGATCTGGATACAAACCCCCAAATTTTCAGATTGCCGGATACATCCACAATCATATTATCATTGACATTTCCGTTAATAATAACATCACCGTTAAAACGTATATTTCCGGATTTGAGATCAACGTCCCCTTCGTGCTGGTAAACTGCTTCAACACCCACAGTGACGTTCCTGCCCGCCTTTTTTACCCAGGGCCTCCCGCTGGCTGTGCTGATAACAGAATTTCCATCACCGGAGATTTTGGCATTTTTACCGGCTCTCAACGTCAAATCAAAAACTTTGCGGGCAGGTATGGCCTGACCCGTTACGGTTATTCCATCTTCACCCTTGACCATTGGATGATATACGGCCAGCTCTGTTTCCGGTTTTACCGACGGCACATTGAAAATTTCTCTGAAATCAATGTTTTTTTCGTCTGACAAGGAGGCTTTTGGTTCCTTGGACACCCCGGTATTAAAAAGGTACTCCACGTAGCCGTCCCGGCCTTCCCTGGGAGGGGTGCCGCTGGCAATTAAATATGAACCGGGCTGGGGATCAATAGTGATTTTTTTTAACATATCCTGGTCAATACCGTATTTAATCCCTTTTTCATTAAGCAACTGTTTAATTGCTCTCTGATCCAAGTCTTCCTTTTCCCTTATTGTCATCAAGGCTTTTAGCTTGTCTTCTGTAATTACCAGGGTTATATTATTATTTTCCAATTTACCACCCCGTAATATTTACCCAAACACATAAAATACTATTTTTTTCTACATATAGTTTTAATATCCTTCAGTCCGGTTAAAGTTTGGACATAATACTTAAAAAATCGCCCTATATCTAGATTCGGTTATTTTTTTCTTTCCTTTAGCTTGTACCACATCCATCTCAATTTATTACATTATTAAGGTGCTGGAATGAGGCACCGGCCTGAATTGTTCGCAGATTGCTTTTTCCGCGCTGTCCCTGTTACAGCCCAGTTTCATTGATACCTTCGGCGCATTGCATTTCATGTTATAATTAAACCGGCATTCTTCCATAAAACAGTTTATTTTATTCATTATTCATCACCACGCTTAATGGTTTATGTGCTGCAATTGCCGGATATTCAACAGGTATTATTTAATATTATCTTTATTTAAAATTTTATACAGCAACGAAAGGATTGATTGATTTTGTTCGTTAAACTGATACCCGTAGCCGAAAAGGCTTCACCCCCGGAAATACAAGGCTATGCCGCCATTGTGTTCGATGTTTTAAGAGCTACCAGCACCATTACAACAGCGCTGGCAGCAGGTTATCAAAAGGTACATCCGGTTGTTGAAGCGGAAGAGGCAAAAGATCTTGCCCGGCGCATTGGCGCTGCTCTGGCGGGGGAACGCGGCGGGGAAAAGATCCCCGGTTTTCCGCACGGCAATTCACCGCTGGAATTTTGGTCCGGTAATAACAATGGCAATGATAGCCTTGTTTTGACTACCTCAAATGGCACCAAAGCGATTCGTATCGCCTCGATGTATGCTGACAAAACCTTGATCGGATCGCTGCTGAATGCCCGCGCTGTTGCCCTGGCGGCACTGCAAACCGGTCTGGATATTTGTTTGGTTTGTGCCGGTACGGAGGGTAGTTTTTCATTGGAAGACGTTTTAGGGGCAGGTTTTGTCCTATTGGAGTTGACCAATCTCACGGGCGGCCGGCTGCAGATGGATGACCTTCCAGTTGCCGCGTGCAACCTGGCCCGCCATTATGTAAACGACCCGCTGAAGGGGTTGGATGAGGGCAGGCACGGTAAAAAACTGATCAACCTGGGCAGGAAAGCTGACTTGGAGTGGTGCGCCCGGCTAAACAGATTTGAGATTGCACCTGCAGTTAACAACGGATATGTAAGTCTTTAAACAATGTATGGTTACCCGCCGCTTAATTGTGTTAATATTTTTCGAAAACGATTTCATCATCTGCCGAGAAAAGCAAAAGCCCGGCGCTGTGGCCGGGTGGAGCGGAGCTTAGAGCAAGTCAATTAATTCCTCAACGGTGAGGCCCGCCTGTTTACAACCTTCTTACCGGTGACCCTGGGCATCCTTGTCATGAAACGCTTACCTGCACTTCAGCGAATTTAAAGTCCCCCTGCGGTACCGGCTCGCCAATTATCTTTAAGGCCAATATGGCCGGTAATGGCTTCCTGAACCCGCTCCAGGGCTTCTTCCCTGTCCTTTCCCTGGGTAACACAGCCCGGCAGGGCAGGAACAGTAACAACACAGACCTGCGTCTCATTATCCCACGTCAGGACAACCTTAAACCTGCGTCGCATTTGCAGATTCCTCCTTCTTGTCGGGGATATATTCAAACAAGTCCCCAGGCTGGCAGTTCAGGGCAGCGCAAATCTTTTCCAATACCTCAAAAGTTTACTATTAAAGCATGGACAGCGAGTAAACAAGCCAGGGGTGGCGGCCCCCTGGTTTACTCTTTAAAATTGTATAACAATTCTACTGGCATAAAAATTGGCATAAACCTATATTGGCATATAATTAAAAAGCCCCGCAGGGCTTTATTTTCCTGGTGGGGCTAACTGGTTTCGAACCAGTGGCCTCTTGAATGTGAGTCAAGCGCTCTCCCGCTGAGCTATAGCCCCTTATTTTTAACACTTATAAATTTTATCACATTACTCATATATAATCAACATAATTATTGGATTTTTATTATTCCCCGTTGCTTTCAATAATTCAACTTGATCAACCATGGTCTCGTTAACGACCGGTATTGGTATTCAGTAGCTCATCGTAGCTGTTCTGTTTTAAGCGCGTGGCAAACCCACAGTATCTATGGTAAAATATACAGAGATAGGAGGTTTTGAACTATGTCTGAAGTATTTTTTGCCGACTTGCGTACTAACAGTAAGGAAAATTTATTGGACAAGCTGGGCAGGCTTTGTGATCGTCTACAATTGAAAAATATCATCGCCCCCAAAGACCTGGTGGCCCTAAAAATTCACTTTGGAGAAACAGGCAATCTTGCTTATGTCAGGCCGCAGTTTGCACGCCTGATAGTGGATAAAGTTCGGGCTGCCGGCGGCAAGCCGTTTCTAACAGATTCCAATACCCTTTATGTGGGATCCCGGGCCAATGCCGTGGATCACCTGGAGACAGCGATACGCAACGGGTTTGATTTCTCCGTTGTCAATGCGCCCCTGGTCATAGCGGACGGACTCACTGGCAAAGAATATATAAGTGTACCCGTCAACGGTAAACATTTTAAAGATGTCAAAATTGGGAGTGCCGCTTATCATGCCAACGCCATCATATCCATAACTCATTTCAAGGGCCACGAGCTGACCGGTTTTGGCGGCGTGCTTAAAAATCTTGGTATGGGCCTGGGATCACGAAGCGGAAAGCAGATGATGCACTCTGATGTTCTCCCAAAGGTTAACGCAGATAAATGTATCGCCTGCGGCTTGTGTTCGGAATGGTGCCCGGCCACGGCCATCAACATAGAAGAACACGCTTCAATCGATGAAAATGTTTGCTGGGGCTGTGGTGAATGCACCGTAACGTGCCCCGAAGGGGCGATAAAGATAAATTGGAAGAGCACACCAAACATTGTCCAGGAAAAAATAGTTGAATATACCCTGGGTGTGCTAAAGCACAAGCAGAATAAGTCTGCCCATATTTCCTTTATTATGAACGTTTCTCCTGAATGCGACTGCTGTACGTATAATGATGCTCCTGTGGTTGGGGATATTGGTATTGCAGCTTCCCTCGACCCGGTGGCATTGGATCAGGCCTGTGTGGATTTGGTTAACAACGAGAAGGTTTTGAGCGGCTCACGATTGGGAGATAACCCGGATATTAAAGATAAGTTTGCTGCTTTGCACAAAAATATAGACTGGTCGGTACAGCTGGCCTACGCCGAAGAGGTGGGTCTCGGCAGCAGAAAGTACAACCTGGTTAGAATATAGTTTCATTCAAAGTAACCTCGAACACAAAGGCGGGCGGACAGAGTTGTCCGCCCTTATAATTACCCATCTTCACCGGTATTCCAAAACAAGTTTGTTGAGTAGCCTTCAACCTATGGCTAAATAGTTGCTGATAAACTGCTCAGGAGTCAGTAATTCTGACTCCTGAATTCTTACTCCTGAATTCCTAAGTAGTAACTATTTTATCTAACTAATAGGTGAATGTAAACGAATCCATAATTTTGCTTACCGGGCGGGATTTTAAAAATGTATTGGTTACCCAGGATTCAAAGAAATACAGTGCACCATTTGAAGGATCAGATCCGTTTAAGGCTTCTATCGCGGCCCTTTTGGCAGTTTCACTGGGCGGGTTGTTGATCCAGCCGTTTAACACCGGCTCAAACTGGTATCTGCCGGTTTCGTCCACCTGGTAGATTACACCCCGGATGGTATTAGGGAAATCAGGGCTGTCCACCCGGTTCAATACTACCGCGCCAACCGCCACCTGGGTCTCAAATGACTCGGAATCTGCTTCGGCCGTGATGATGCGGGCCAGGGCGTCGAAATCAGCCATGCTTACTCTGCCGCCCCGGCTGACCTGTATGCTTTCGCTGCGCTGTAGCTGCAAATATGCCGGAGTAGTGCTCCCCCCGGCCACAGGTATGTATAGTTGTTGACCCGGGTAAATCATATCGGCACTGTAAAGTTTGTTTATTTCCTTGATCTTCTTGTAATCGGTGCCGAATTTGGCTGCAATTGCCGATAGCGTATCACCCTTTTTAACGCTGTACTTAGACGGAATGACCAGCTTCTGGCCGACATAGAGATAATCGGACCACAGGCCGTTGGTGTAACGCAGCGCATACTGGTCAATACCGTAATGCCTGCTGATTAAATAAATTGTATCTCCATTACTTACGGTATGGACCTGGGCCATGGCTGCAGCCGGGTAAACAGCCGACAAAGACAATAGGATTATGAAGACCATGATTTTCTTTTTTAATTTTTTTAGCATAATTTTCTTGCCATTCCCTCCTTGACCACAAGTTGTCGGCTTTATTATACAAGCCTTCCGGTTAAGTGGCCAAGCAGTAAATTTTGGGCAAAAAATCAATGCTTTGGATTTTCCCTCTGTTTGTATGCTTTTTCATTAATATGTTCAACCAGGAACATGGTTGAAAAAACATGGAAAATCTGGATTATTACGCTTTCCAAAGAACTATCCAGCTGGCTTAGCTTGGTTTTAAAAACTGGTTGGAACCCAAAACGGGATTCCAACATTTCCAGAAATGTGTCTATAATATTCTCCCTTAGCTTTTCACTGCCCACATCATGCCAATTCATAAATGGATTATCAATTTTGGTCTGTGCCTGCCTTTCAACTTCCTCAATAAACCATACCCGAAAAGTTTCGAAACTCGGGCGTTTTCGGCTAAAGCTTTCTTCCACGTTGCTCCTCCTCCTTGCGAAGCCAGTTGGTAAACTTTTATTATTACAGTTGTTTATAGATAAGAAACGAATATACTACCGGAATCACTGTTGCCGATAGTAACGGCACGAATAAAAACCACATTGCCGCAGTTCCACCGATCATAGCCCCAACTATCCCCAAAAGTCCCGCGATAACCCAAAGCGGACCGGCAAGGCGGTGGGTTTTCCGCCATACCTCTTCACTGGCCAGGGTCCAGGGGACCTTAATACCCACAAAATAGTTGTGTTGAATTCGCCCCATGTAATTACCTATGAAAACGAATAGCAATGATATACCAAGGGGCACCAACCGGTCAACGGAAATGGGGTAACCCATTGCCGCCAGGATTATTATTACATAAAGGCCGGTGAAAAAACATACAAACACAACCCTCAGGAGACGGTATGTTCCAGCAAATTTAACGTAATTGTCCCGGCGAGGATCAATTAAAGGCAAAAACAACATCATTAAGTATATCCCGGCGTTCATCAACGGTATGCCGAACGCTCCCCAGATGCGGGAAGAGTAACCATCCACTTGGCCCCGTACGTTCCAGTGGGACGGCACCCGCTCCGGCAGTTGCGGGTAGAAATAAACCGCAGCTGCAAATGTGGCGATAATTAAGATTATAACATACCAGTCAGATTTCAGCTGTTCCAACGGTGAAAAGTTATTGTTATCTGTTTGGGACATGCCCGTCACCCTTTCTCCTGTCCACAAATTCACTGAACCAAGTTAAGACCTCCTGAAAGACTGTGGTGTTAAGTGTGTAAAAGATAAACTGCCCTTTTCTCTCATCAATAACCAGTCCCGCCTGCTTCAAAACATTAAGGTGGTGGGATACACTGGGTTTGGATATACTGAACCGGTCGGCAATGTCCCCGGCGGTCATATCACCCTTATGCAACATCCTGAGTATTTTTCGCCTGGTTGGGTCGGATAATGCCTTAAACATGGCATCAAACAAGGTCATCACCTCGTGTTCAATTTAGATATTTAGAAAAATATCTAAATACAAATTAATTATAACCTACCCTGGTAATATTTCAATACTGTTTTAGAAAATGTCTAAGGAATATAATGGGAAAAAGCACGGCAGAGTAGCAAAACATACTTGCTTTGGAAGATTTGTGAAGATAGGTAATCCGTAAGGGCGGACGACCCTGTCCGCCCGTTTTGCCTAAATAACGAACGTCAGTTGAAACCGCCGCATTTTCGCACCAGGCATTCTAAATCCTCCACTTTCATTTGCCAATAATTTTTCCGATTTAATTGGGTGCATTTGGGACGGGCTGAATAGTTACGTAATATCAATAAACATTTTCATCAACGCGGGTCCGTTTGCGACCATAATTCCGGACGCAGCCGCCGACTGCTCGTCATATTTCTTACCTGAATCTCCTTTAGCCCTGCTGTCCATTAAGGCAAAGGGAACCGGCTCTGCAGTGTGAGTTTTAATACTGAGCGGCGTCGGGTGGTCGGGAAGCAGCATAATTTTGAAATCTGCAAATTCGGGCAGGTTTTTCAGCAGCGTGGCCAGCACCAAACGGTCAATTTCTTCAATGGCTTTGACCTTGGTTTCAGTTTCACCCTGGTGCCCGGCCTCGTCAGGTGCCTCAACATGCAGGTAGATAAAATCAGCTCCATCCCGAAGGGCGGTTAATGCTGCTTTGGCTTTTCCCAGGAAATTAGTATGTATGTTCCCTGTAGCACCGGGCACTTTAATTACTTCAAGGCCCGCACAAATACCCAACCCCATGATCAAGTCCACAGCGGAAATAACTGCCCCTTGCAGACCGTATAACTCCTTAAACAAGGGCAGCACAGGCTTTTTACCCTGCCCCCAGAGCCAAACCGAATTGGCCGGGCGCAGGCCCCTTTGCACCCGGGATCGGTTTACCGGGTGGTCCTTCAATAACCAGTGGCTGGTCCGCATAATCTCCAATAATGTATCCTGTCCCTCGCCCTTTGGTAAATATTCGCTCACGGTGCGGCCCGAAATATCATGTGGAGGGGTTAGCTTAATTTCTAGCGGTCCTCCCCGCCAGACCATCAGGTGGCGATAGCTGATACCAGAATAGAATTTTCTTTCACCGCCCCCCAATTCATGATTAACCACAGCGATCAGTTCGGCGGCCTCTTCACTGGTAATCTCGCCGGCGCTGTAATCCACCATTGCTTTCTGCTCATAACCGGCATCGTCCGAAAGAGTAACCAGATTGCAGCGGAAGGCCACATCCTGCTCCGCCAGTTTCACTCCCATGCTGACCGCCTCCAGGGGGGAACGGCCGGTGTAGTATTTTTCAGGCGCGTAGCCCATTACGGAAAGGTTGGCCACATCGCTGCCAGGCGGAAAACCGTCAGGTACGGTTTTAACCATGCCTGTTTTCCCCTGCGCCGCCAGCAGGTCCATATTGGGCGTTACAGCATACTGCAGGGGTGTTTTGTTATCCAGTTCAGGACGGGGATAATCAGCCATCCCGTCTCCGACCACAACTATGTATTTCATTTTTTCCTCCAAGAGCTTAATATTGCTTTTATTAGTTTTTATTGCATCCGGCTTCTTCCAGGTTAAATTTTTTATGCAACACTTTTACTGCGGTTTCGGCTTTGCTGTTGTTTACAATGCAGGAAATTTTAATATCCGAAGTGGCAATCATGTCGATGTTGATATCTTCATCGGCCAGCGCGCCGAACATCATGGCGGCAACGCCGGGGTTGCTGGTCATGCCTGCCCCTACTAAGGAAACCATGGCAACGTGCGGGTCGTGGGTGTAACCCTTGGCGCCAACCACTTTAATAATCTCCTCAATGGTTTCCAGGGCTTTGCGCAGGTCATCCTGGGCCACGGTGAATGAAATGTCATTGATTCCTTCACGCATGGAACTTTGTACAATCATATCCACATTAATATTTTTATCACCCAGCATTTTAAATATCAGATAGGCAATGCCGGGCTGGTCGGGCACTCCGAAAATACCAAGCTTGGCCACGTTTTTGTTGTAGGTCACTCCGGTTACAAACATGCTTTTTTCCATGTCACTTTCCTCCTTCACTATTGTGCCGGGGTTATTATTAAAACTACTTCTAACGTGCAACGTTATACCATAAAGCTTAGCGCACTCAACAGCCCTGGGATGCAGCACAGCAGCCCCCAGGTGCGCCAGTTCAAGCATTTCATCATAGGTGATGGAATCAAGTTTGCCGGCTTCTGGGACCAGCCTCGGGTCCGTGGTATAGACCCCGTCAACGTCGGTGAAAATTTCACAGAGGTCCGCCTTTAAAGCTGCCGCCAGTACAACCGCGGTAGTGTCGGAGCCGCCACGCCCCAGGGTGGTAATATCATTGAACTCATTGAGTCCTTGAAATCCCGCAACGATAACTATTTTTCCGGCGTCAAGCTCGTTTAACATGCGGGAATTGTTAACATCGATTATGCGTGCTTTAGAGTATACGGGGTCAGTTTTTATGCCTGCCTGGGGTCCGGTAAGCGAAATCACGTCCACACCCAGGTTTTTAATGGCCATGGCCAGAAGCGCAATGGATACCTGTTCCCCCGTGGAAAGCAGCATATCCATCTCCCTTGGTGAAGGGTTGCTTGTAATTTGACGCGAAAGTTCAATTAAATCATCAGTGGAGTCCCCCATTGCTGAGACAACCACCACCATCCGGTTCCCTTCTTTTTGTTTATTGACTACCCGCCTGGCCACATTTTTGATTCTGTCGGCATTTCCCACCGATGTACCGCCATACTTTTGAACAATTAACATAAATTTCACTCCTTATATTACTTCCAGTGCTCTTGCCCCTACCGGGCTGGGGTCCAGGATGATCGTTCTGGCGCTGACGCCGCTTTCACGGAAAGTTTCTTTCATTACTTCCGCTATTAATTTGTAGTTGCCGTCCGCCATCGCAATTATGGTAGGCCCGGCACCGCTGATGGCTACGCCCCGGGCTCCTGCCAGTCTGGCCGCGGAAACAACTTTTTTATACCCGGGGATCAGCCCCGAACGATATGACTGGTGGATCCTATCGTCCATGGCTGTACCCAGCAGGTTAAAGTCGCCTTTTTGCAATGCCGCCACCAAAAGTGCGGCCCTGCCGATGTTAAAAACTGCATCGCGCAGTGTGACCATATGCGGCAGGTTCTCCCTGGCTTCCCTGGTATTAACCGGAAAATCGGGGACAGCTGCCACAACTTTTAGACCGGCAGGCAAGTCTATTTTCAGCCAGCTGATTTCGCCGTCAACAGAGGTGTATATAATCAGCCCGCCCAGTACCGCCGGGGCAACATTATCCGGGTGCCCTTCCATCGAGCAGGCCAGTCCCAAAATTTCTCGCTGGCTTAAAGACGCTCCGGACATCATACCTGCGGCTATAATACCTCCCACAACCGCGGAAGCGCTACTGCCGAGCCCTCTGCCGAGGGGTATATTATTGGAGAGCCTGATCCTCAGCCCGCCGGGATTGTAACCTGTCTTTTCAAATACCCGCCTGGCGGCACGGTAGACTAAATTATTTTGATCCCTGGGTAGTTCTCCGGAACCTTCACCTTCAATTTCTATAACTAAGCCATGGTTAAGCTTGCTGAATTCCACTACGTTATACAGTTCAAGAGCCATGCCCAGGCAATCAAACCCCGGTCCCAGGTTGGCAGTAGTAGCCGGAACCTGAACTCTTATCACGGAATTAATCACCCTCCACACGAATCACGTTGGATATATCCTTGACGGAAGATAAATGTTTAATAATCTCCAAAGCCTCCCGCATGTTTTTCTCTCTGACTTTATGCGTCACCAACACAATTTCTGCCGTTACAGAATCTGTTTGTTTTTGGAGCACCGTTGCCAGGCTTACTTCTTTATCGCTAAAGGCGTAGGCAATGGAAGCAAGTACCCCGGGCCTGTCGGAAACCTGTATGCGGATGTAGTACCTGCATTCAACCAGCCCCATGTCTTTAACCGGCTTTTCATCATAACAGGTACAGGAGATAATCCCGGGCACATTGCGCAGCAGATCCCGGGCCGCATCCATCACATCTCCGACAACAGCGCTGGCAGTAGGCATTTCACCCGCGCCACGGCCGTAAAACATGGTATCGCCAACCGCATCACCGGACACAAAGATAGCATTAAAGACGTCATTTACTGCTGCCAGCGGGTGATCAACAGGTATTAGTGTGGGATGGACCCTTACCTCCACACCCTCTTCAGTTTCTTTGGCAATACCTAAAAGTTTAACTGTGTAATTCAATTCACCGGCGTAAGAGATATCGGTAGCGGTAATCTTGGTAATTCCTTCTACATAGACATCATCCAGTACCACTCTGGAGTTAAAGGCAATAGAAGCAAGTATGGCGAGCTTGCGGGCGGCATCATAGCCCTCAATATCGGAAGCAGGGTTCGCCTCAGCGTACCCCATTTCCTGTGCTTCCTTGAGCACTTCCTCAAAATCTGACCCTTCTTTGGTCATTTTGGTCAGCATATAATTGGTGGTGCCATTGATAATTCCAATCACCTGATTTATGCGATTAGCGGCCAGGCATTGCTTGAGCGGCCTGATAATGGGAATACCGCCGGCCACGCTGGCCTCAAACAGAAGGTCGGCCTGGTTATCTTCAGCCAGCTCGAAAAGCTGCTTGCCGTAAACAGCAATCATATCTTTATTGGCAGTTACCACGCTTTTTCCTTTTTGTAAAGCCAGTTTTACAAAATCAAGGGCAGGCCCAATGCCCCCCATTACCTCAATTACTATTTTTATCTCCTGGTCTTCAATAATATCATTAATATCGCTGGTTAATAACCGGGGATCCACTTCCACTCCCCTGTCTTTGCTTAAATCACGTACCAGTATTTTTTTAATTTCCAGGCCGGCGCCAATTTTTCGTTTTATGTTTTCACCGTTGCCGGTAATTATCCGGTATACTCCCCGGCCCACCGTACCCAGGCCAAGCATACCGATCTTTATATTATCAGCGGACATAATTCGTCTCCTTTCACATAATCAGGTCCATGTCAAGTACCCTCTAACCAGAAAAAACTTTCACAGAATAACCCGGGTGACTAATATCTGAAACAGGGGCGTGCGGACAGAGTCGTCCGACGGCAACCCCTTTTTCATCCTGCTGATGGTGCCTCGCCAGCGCAGCCAAGCAATCTCAGCTGGGATTGCTTCGTCGATTCACTCCTCGCAATGACAGGCTCCTTTAGGAACCTAATAACCTGGCATTTTTTACGCCAGGGGTGCTGCGAAGCAGGGTCAGCATTTGTTCTACGTCGCATTCCAGGTTATTGGTCTCTATGGTTATTGTAGCGCTGGCAACCCCTTGCTGCGGCAAATTCTGGTTAATGGTTACAACATTGCCGCCTACCGCGGCTATGTTACTGAGCAATGCCGATAATACCCCCGAACGATGCTCCAGGATTAACCCCAAGGTTACTGTTTGATCCTGCTGCCAGCGGTGAAAAGGGTAAACTTTGTCCCTGTACTTATAGAAGGCGCTGCGGCTCAGGGAGACCTTTTCCACCGCCTCGGCCACGTTGGCCGCGTCACCGCGCATTAGAAGTTCTTTGGCCTGAACCGTCTTAAAAATTGCTTCGGGGAGTACATCCTCCCGAACCAAAAAGAAACGCGGTTCCCTACCAGCCACCCTTTTGCACCTCACTTTTCAGTCCACTTAACATGGATAAAATTCCATGCATGGTAGACATTATATCACCCTTCATTATGAACTGACAATACTTCATTACATTTTAGTAGTCAAAATTCAGCAGTCAGAATTCAGAATGACCCAAGAATATGGTTCTTGTAATTTACTAACCTCTTACAATCACCGGTTCTCTTGTTCTGGCTCCTGTATTCTGACTACTGACCTGAATAGTTCGTTTAGCTTTTATAAACAAAAAACCGGCTACTACCAGCCGGCGTTATATATTTCGAGGCTTTTATTATATAATAATGCAGATCAGACCGCCACTACCATCATTAACGATTCGCTGAACAGTTTCCTGTAGTTTAACCTGGGCGTTATCTGGCATTCTTTGCAGTTTATTTTGGATTCCTTCACGCACAAGGTCGCTGACTGATTTGCCGAATATTTCGGATTCCCAAATCTTCCGCGGGTTTTCTTCAAATTCGTTGAGCATATAACGAACGAGTTCTTCACATTGCTTTTCCGTGCCGATGATGGGGGTAATTTCAGTATGAATATTGGCCTTAATCATGTGCACTGTTGGAGCGCTGGCTTTAAGCTTAACACCGAAACGGCTACCCTGCCGGATCAACTCGGGCTCTTCCAACTGCATATCTTCAATGGAAGGATTAACAACCCCATAGCCGCTTTCATGCAGTTCCATAATTGCCGGGGCAAATTTATCATATTCACGCTTGGCCACGGCAAATTCCTTAAATAACCGGAACAAGTGGTGATCCCCTTCCAACTCGATCCCGGCTTCCTCTGACAAGACCTTGTAAAAAAGCTCCGGGTTCGAATTGATTTCAATGGCGGCGGTACCAGTGCCCAGATCCATGCTGCGTAAATCTACCTTCCGCACCATATCATACTGGCTTAATTTTTCCACTGCGCCGTCAATATCCCGCAGCCGTCTTACCTGCTGCACAGTCTCTTGAACAGCGGAGTCGAATTTTTCTCTCAGCCAGTGTTTTTGATCTAATTCTTCCACCCAAAGCGGCAAGGTAATTGATACTTCATTAACCGGAAACTCAAAGAGCGCTTTCTCCATAATTTGCAGTATATCCAGCTGGCTCAATTCGGCACAGTTAACCGGGATTACTGGAACATCGTATTTTTCCGACAGCTCGTCAGCCAGTTGAATTGTTTCCTCAGCTTCCGGCGTGGTGCTGTTCAATATGACCAAGAACGGTCTGTTTATCTCTTTTAGCTCTTGTACAACCCTTTCTTCGGCAGCAATGAAATTCTCCCTGGGAATATCGGAAATGGAGCCATCGGTAGTCACCACAATACCAATTGTGGAATGTTCGCTGATAACCTTTCTGGTGCCAACTTCAGCTGCCTCCTCAAAGGGAATCGGGTCATCGAACCAGGGTGTGGATACCATGCGCGGGTTTCCTTCTTCATCCTCGTAACCCAACGCCCCCTCCACCCTGTACCCGACGCAATCCACCAGGCGAACCTTAACCGTTAGGTTCGGGCTGATTTCCACTTCCACCGCCTCATTGGGTACAAATTTGGGCTCAGTGGTCATGATGGTTTTACCGTTTCCGCTCTGGGGGAGCTCATCCTTGGCCCTTTCCCGCTCGTGCACATTTTCTATATTGGGTAGAACCATTAGCTCCATAAACCGTTTAATAAATGTGGACTTACCGGTCCGGACGCCGCCGCTTACACCAAGGTAGATATCCCCTTCGGTGCGTTCCGCGATATCACGGAAAATATCAAACTTTTCCATGAACGCACTCCCTCCTTTAAAAAAATTTAAAAAGTTTTATATAAAAGTTAGCGCATTCTTTAGCATCCCCCCCACCGGCAGGAAAGGCGTTTAAACCTTCAACTCGTTGAGCCCGGCCCACGAGAATTTTTTTCCAATTGCATACAATAACAATATATATATATGAAATTAGAACTTGTTTATTACAACTAAAAGGTTAAATTTTTTATTTGTTACCATTAGGAGGGAAAAAAAATTAAGTGTCGAATACTTGGTTGAGTAGTTGTTTAACTGGTGAAGAGTTAGAAAATTGTGAAAATGGAAGGAGCAACGCATGCGTAGATTGCTTACATCTGTTTTGGTCTCTGTATCACTGGTTGTCATTTTTACCAGCCCTCCGGGAAAAAACGCACTGGCTACACCGGCTCCCAAGCCCGCCCCGGCAGCTGCCAAAGCCGCAAATCCCGTATCCCGCTCTGAAAATAGCGATGCCCGCCTGGTTGTTAATACTGCATATGACCTGCTGGGCAGCAATTATGTTTATGGCTCCGCCGGCCCAAGTAATTTCGACTGTTCAGGCTTCACCAGGTATGTCTATAAAAAAATTGGTTATGATTTGCCTCACCTGGCCTCCGGCCAGTATGACCACGGTGTTAAAGTGAGCCGCAACCAGCTTGCCCCCGGTGATTTACTTTTCTTTAGTTATTACGGCCGGCCGGGCATAGACCATGTGGGTATCTATGTTGGTAACGGCACGTTCATACATGCATCTTCTTCAAAAAAGAAAGTTGTTGCGACTTCGATGAACGATTCCTATTACGTTGAAAACTATAAAGGCGCCACAAGGTTAATCAGGTAACGGCAACCTTAATAAAGCCCTGCCATTTAAACAGGGTTTTTGTCGTCCTTTTCTATCCACCATTTAATCTTGGCCAGGGCCACTTCCTCAACTTCATGCGTTTTATCCCTGTTCATCAGGCTTACAACCGCCGCCCCCGGGCTCTTACCCTCGAATAATACCTGGTACATTTGCTCGGTAATGGGCATCTCCACACCCCAGGTCCTAGCCAGCCCGCGGGTCGCGCGGGTAGTCCGCACCCCTTCCACCACCATGTTCACACCCGCTAAAGCTTGCTCCAGAGATTTGCCCTTACCTATTTCAATACCGGCCCGGCGGTTACGGCTGTGTTTGCTGGTGCAGGTTACAATTAAATCCCCCAATCCTGCCAGCCCGGCAAAGGTCAAAGGATTGGCATGCATGGCCATACCCAGCCTTGTAATCTCAGCCAACCCCCTGGTCATTAAGGCAGCTTTGGTATTATCACTGCCGATGAGACCGTCAACAATACCGGTACCCAGTGCGATGATATTTTTAAGGGCACCCCCGAGCTCAACCCCGATAATGTCCGGATTAGTGTAAACTCGAAAGGTATCAGTCATAAACAAATCCTGCACCCGGGCCGCCGATTCGTTTGAAACCGCTGCAATTACCACAGCGGTAGGCATTTTAAGGGCTACTTCTTCAGCATGGCTGGGCCCGGATAAAACCGTATAGTTTTTAGCCCTGACAGTACCGGCTACTTCAATAAATACCTCCGACATCCTCTGCAGGCTGTTTTCTTCAATGCCTTTGGCAGTATTGATCACCAGGGCGTTTTCAGCAATATACGGCAAGGCGTCAGCCAGGACTTGCCTGAAACTATGGGAAGGAACACTAAATACAACGTATTCAACTGCTGACAGAATACGTTCGAGATTGCTGGTAACTAGAATATTTTCCGCCAGCCTGACACCGGGCAGGTACCTGCTGTTTTCCCTGCTGGCGTTCAGCTGTTCCACCTGATCGGGCCTTCTGGACCACAATCCGATCTGATACCCTTTTCCGGCAAGGTGCGCCGCCAGGGCTGTCCCCCAGCTTCCCGCCCCTAACACGGCAACTTTACCATTTCCAGCCATTAAAATTTCCGCCCGCCCTTCCCAACTTTAAATTCCGTTCCCGCAAGTATCCTTTTGATATTGGGTATGTGCTTATACACCGCAAATGTTGCCACCACTACGCCAAACAATATATATAAAATATTCATCCTCAATATAATCATTGTCACCGGCACTGATATTGCCGCCATTATTGATCCCAGGGAAACATACCTGCTGATTCCCACAGTTGTAAGCCAAATTACCAGCGCCACCAGGGTTGTCAGTGGAGAAATCGCCAGTATAACTCCGGCACCGGTAGCAATAATTTTGCCACCCTTAAACATTAAAAAGATGGGCCAGCTGTGACCGCAAAGGGCAAAAAACGACGCTATCAATTCAGTGCCCGCACCACCCAAATGCCGGCCGATTAAAACCGATACCACGCCTTTGCTCATATCCAGCAGCATCACTAAAATGCCGGGCACCGGCCCCAAAGTGCGCCATACGTTTGTTGCCCCGATATTACCGCTGCCAAACTGCCTGATATCGATTCCTTTGGTATACCTGGCCAGAATAAAACCAAAGGGTATTGAACCAATCAGGTAGCTAGCCACCGCAGCGTAAACAACATAAGTAATCATAACATATCCCTCCGGCTATCTCTTGCGCAGGTAAATCTTAATCGGGGTGCCTTCAAATCCGTAAGCCGACCGCAATTGATTTTCCAGGTAGCGCAGGTAAGAAAAATGCATCAGCTCCGGCTCATTTACAAATAAAAGAAATGTGGGTGGTTTAACACCGGCTTGCGTGCCATAGAATATTTTAAGTTTTCTGCCCTTATCCTGTGGTGTTGGGCTGTGCATGGTTGCTTCCTTAATTAAATCATTAAGGTTGCCTGTGGAAATGCGCATGTTTTGCTGTTCGGCGACATAATCAACAACTTCCAATACCCGGTGTACCCGCTGTCCGGTCAACGCGCTGATAAACATAACCGGAGCATACTGCATGAAAGCAAGTCCCGAGCGCAGCTCTTCAATGTATTGATTGGAGGTGCGGTCATCTTTTTGCACCAGGTCCCATTTATTGACAACTATTATTGATGCCCTGCCTTTTTCATGGGCGTATCCGGCAATTTTTTTATCCTGTTCGGTTAATCTTTCAACCGCGTCGATCAGCATCAATACCACGTCACTGCGGTCAATGGCACGCAGTGAGCGAATGACACTGTATTTTTCGGTGGCAATGCCGATTTTGCTCCGCCTTCTGATTCCTGCAGTGTCAATGATCAGGTATTGCCTGTCATTTCTTTCAATAAATGTATCTATGGCATCTCTGGTTGTGCCAGGGATGTCACTGACGATAACACGTTCTTCACCCAGCAAAGAGTTTACCAGCGATGATTTGCCCACATTGGGACGGCCAATAACGGCTATTTTGGTGATTTCCTGCTCTTCTTCATCATCCTCTGCCGGTGGAAGTTTACGGGCGATATCATCAAGCAATTCTCCGGTATTCATCCCCTGGGCGGCAGAAACCGGCAGCGGGTCTCCCAGGCCCAATTTATAAAATTCATAAAGCTCGTTGGGCTTATGAAATTCTTCCACTTTATTTGCGACCAGAATCACCGGCTTGTCGGTGCGGCGCAGTATTGCCGCCACATCATCATCTGTGCCGGTAGGACCTTCCCGGGCGTCCACCAAAAAAAGCACCACATCCGCCTCGGATATGGCAAGTTCGGCCTGTTTTCTGACGTTGCTGATGATTTGCCCGTCTTCCCGGTAATCCAACCCGCCTGTATCCACCAGGGTAAACTTTCTCCCGTTCCAGTCGGCGTCTTGATACAGCCTGTCCCTGGTCACGCCGGGGACCCCCTCAACGATAGCAACCCTGTCGCCGACAATCCGGTTGAATAAAGTAGATTTACCTACATTAGGTCTTCCAACAATGGCCACTATGGGTCTAGCCATTTTTCCACCATCTCTCCACTGTTTTAATGTATTGGACCAAATCTGCCGGACCTGTTACCGCAACCACAGCCACTCCCAGGCCGGCTGCCAAATCTGCAACCGTCATATCGTCAAGAAAAACATCGTCATCCCGGCGCAGCATCACTTTTGGCACAAACAGCACCTCGCCGAGATCCCTGCCGGATAAGCTGCTTTGTAAATCCCGGCCGGTTAACAAACCAGCCACATTAACAGTTTTACCGAAAAATTGGTTTTCCAGAATATAAAGTTTCAGTTGCACGCCTTTGACCCCGTTTATTGCTTCTATAACCGGCTGCAATACCGGACCGGCAAGTGTTCCGGTTGCCACCGAACCACGCAGCGGCATTTTTACCTGAACGGGCAGGTTTCGGGCCGCCGCTTCCCATTCATCCATAAACAGGCGTACCAGGCCCACCCCGTTTTCCGTCTGGGGAAAGCCCCCGTACTGGCCGGCATCCGGTATTAACCGGCCGGAAATTAAGTAAAATTCATCTGAGGCAAAAACAAAAGGGTACTCAATTTGGCTGTTAAAAGCTTCCTGCCAGCCTCGAACCTGATCTATTACTGTTCTGGCTTCGTCCCGGCTGTACGGGCGAAGTTCGTACAGCCCCTCCCTCCAGGCTGTAAGGCCAACCGGAACAACCGCCAGTGACCGCACCGCCGGCCACAGCCCACCCAAATCCTTGATGGTCCGGTCCAGCTGCTCGCCGTCATTGATTCCAGGGCATAAAACCGCCTGGGTATGCATCTTGATACCCTTATCCGCTAAATATGTAAGCTGGCTCATAATTTCACCGGCCCGGGGGTGCATCATCATTTCCCTGCGCAGTTCGGGGTTGGTGGTATGTACCGAAATATACAGGGGACTCAACCTTAACCGCGCTATTCTTTCCAGCTCCTGCGGGCCGGTATTGGTCAGGGTAATGAAATTACCCTGGGCAAAGGACAGGCGATAGTCATCATCTTTGACATACAGGCTGGGGCGCATTTGGCTTGGCATTTGATCTACAAAGCAAAAAATACAATTGTTGCCGCAACTTCTGGTCTTCCCCCAACCGCCTTCGACAAAGGTGATCCCCAGCGGCTCGTCCAAATCTTTTTCAATATCCAGCAGCCATTGCTCGCCGTTTTCTTTCTGCAATAATACTTCCAGGTTCTCTTCAGCCGTTAAATAGCGGTAATCCAGTATATCTAAAACTGCCTTGCCGTTAACCTGCAATAAACTGTCACCGGGCTCCACTCCCAGTTCACCGGCAATGCTGTCCGGCTCCACATCTTGTACTACCAGCCCGTGGTCCCGCATCGGGAGCAACACCTCCAATACTCTCGTTACATTATCCGTCAGCTGGCAGATTTAGTCAAGGCGCAACTGCCTGAGCCCTTTAAATACTCTTCTCAGAAGCCGTTTCCAGCAGCTTGCGGTAAACTGAATTAACGGCCCGGTGTATCAATTGATGGCCCAACACCCTTAGCCCTGGAAACTTGCTCAGTAGAACACCGGCACCCAATAAAAAGGTCTTTCTGTATTCCAACTTGACCAGGCGGTAATCATTGATTCGGAACAGGCCCAGAAAACTCTTTACTATTTTGCCGGTCATATCACCGTCACCCCGTGACCACATTGCCAGGCAGTTACCCAGGTTAAATACGGTTGCGTCTCCTTTACCTATACCACAACGTTTCAAAACACCCAGCAGCTCATGTTTCTCCGGCAGGCGGTCCTTTGGCAGCAACCCGCTCCTGATGGCGGCAGCAATTACGGAATACGGGAAACCGGTATCGTTATAGAAGATAATTTTGGACATTACCGAAGCTCCCTTGCTTTAACGAAATTAACCAGTTTTAAAATCTGACCATATGCTTTGGCAGTACCCCAGGCAACTAACGGCCTGCCGGAATTGATCCATCTAAACCGCCTTGAGAAGGTTCCTCCCACTTTCATGCTTAAATTAACCTTGTACATAACATTTACCAGTTTGAATTGGTCCCCTGGTATTGCAAAATGTTCGGCCAGGCTGTTAACTATGTTCTCTAATAAGTGAGGTTTGCCACGCTGGCCGACAAAACATATTTCATTACCATATTGGTCAATACCCATGATGGTAATATCCCCGTGGTCGTTTTTTTCTTTTGTATCAAAAAAGGGCACCGCCAATAATTCCTCTGTTTGGGGAGGACGGTCGTCCGGTAATAGCCCCAGGTGAGCTGCTGCCGCTGTTACTGACGAATGGGTCCCGCCATAACAATGGTAAATGATTTTCAAAAGTATCCCCCTTATTGACTTACAATAAAATAACAACCATTTTCCAGGTCATGAACCATAGCGTCCAGACACCTGGCCAGGAACCTGGCGGTTTTCTCTTTCTCCGCCTCGTCGGCTGCAATAAATATCGGCACTGCTCCCGTTACCTTGTCTTTATCTGTTGTTATAACAGCAAGAATTGTTTTTTTATCTGCATCCTTTCCCACCCCGGCCCCTCCTTCTTTATACCAAGTTTCAGTCGGAAGCAATTCGCCCTGCCTGAGTTCTCAGCGGCTTAATACGCGCGCTTTCGAGCACCGGTGTGCGCTTTACCGCCAGCAGCAGAGACTCCATGTCTTTTTCCATGGGAACAATATATAGCGCAGCGGCCCCGGTTTCCGGATTTTTTCGCACCAGCGGAGTATATTCGGGAATATCAACATCTTTTCTGCTCCCCAGAACCACAGCTGCGGTATGTGCTATAGCCATGCGCTGGCCTAAATCGTGAAGTGTCGCCCTGGCATTGTCGTCCTTGGGTTTAATCATTACCGCCAGGGCATAGGTTTTTATTTTTTCGCGCATCACGGGCAAACCGACGGACATAATATCTATTCCTTCAATTTCGACCAGTGAGCCCTTAAAGGTAATTTCCGCCGGCACAACCTCACAAATATCTCCAATGGTCTTACCTGTCATTAAAGTCACGCTTAGAAAAATGAGGATGGCAGCAATTATGGCGGCGGCCGGAATGCCGCCCAGTACAGCAGCTATACTGGTGGTAAAAGCAGTGGCCATCGCCAAATAGTTGCGAGCCTCAAAGGTTCTGGCGATTCCTTCAATATAGTCCTGTCCTCTTTTTTCCAATCTGGTTCTCTCGAGGTTTTCCAGGGTTTCACGTTCAATATTCCTGATGTCTCTGAACTGCTGAGCTGCCAGGGCTAAAAAAGTAAATGCCGTAAAATCCTTTTCCATTAACGCAGGTACTGCCACTGCGCCCAAACCTGAAGCAATTGCTCCCAGCGAGAGATGGGAGATATAACCATGCGGGTATCCCGGATACTGGCGGTAATCTATCCTGATTAACAAGACCCGGGCCAGTATCCCGGCTATACTTCCGGCCAGTATGATATCCAAATAATCCTTCAACCAAACCACACCCCACGGTTTAGCATAAATTAGGCGTATCACTCTTTTAAAGGAAATTGATACGCCCTTTGGTTCTTCTTATAAATTAGCTGTTACAGCAAAAACTAATCGTTTTTAACTTTTTCCCTATTCTCCCGGGCGGCGTTGTTTGCTTCTTCACTATAGTCTGTTTCAACATCTCCCTTGGAAGTAGGGATTTTTTTCTTTAACGGGCCCATAAAACCCGCGAATTCCTTACCCCAGTATCCGCCTAAACGTTTTTTGACATTTTTCCAACTTCCGGAATTTACCAGCAAAAAAGCAGCGCCACCAATTGCAGTTATACCGATAATCCAGGTCAGGGTCTTCCACCCGGCCGGTGATTTCGCAGCAGGCCCGTAGTTGCCCGTTGTGGAAGGGGGCCTTCCAACGGTTCCCCCGATACCTAGAAGACCAGGCAATGCATCGGCAAATAAAGCCGCACCCTTTTGAGCCGCAATACGGGAGTTGGTATGCGTGCCAACCTCTATCAGCGTTGCTGAAGACATCAGATCCTGATTGTAATTACCATGTGCGATAAATATTTCTTTTACTATCCCCGGGTGGACTTTATTGGCGTAAGCCATCATCTTTTTTGCAAATTCCATGTTTGACTGCATTTTAGGGTTTTGCCGGCCAACTACCAAACGTATTTGTGTAACACCTTCGCCTGCTATCTTTTTTTTGTAATAATCCGGGTCCGGAATTCCGTCCCGGTGGACATCGATAATAGCAACCGGGTTATTTTTCATCAGCTCTGAAGCGGTGCGCCTGGAACGGTAATAAGCATTTTTATCGCGTGGTTCATGGGGCGTCTTGCTATGGATTACCTTAGCCCCCCGCTTTTGCAATTCAGCGGTTAAAGCGTCTCCCACTTCAAAAATGCCGCCATGGTAAGGCTTGCTCTCTGTTCCATCCGTAGGGACATATGATTCAGCGCTATGAGTGTGGTAAATAGCAATAGGCTTGTTTTTCCAATCAGCCTGCCCTGCAACAGGCACGGCCATATGCTCAAATTGGTCTTGATAAGCAAGCAGTTCCCGGTCCAAGCCGGTAAATTCAGCCCTGGCATGATAATCTTGCACCTCTTTAATTTTATAACGCCTGCCGCTGCTGGCAATCAATTCATCACCTGCAACCACTTGACGGGACATCATGCTTAAAAGTTGGTTATCCCGGTCCATTATTTTATAAACTTTTCCGTCTTCATGCTCGGATTCCATTACACTGTTCCAAAGCCCGCTCGGCGACCAGGCCGGGTGTATGGAGCGCGTCAGGGTATAATAAGCCAGCAGAGAAATCCCCACCGCCAGTAATCCTGCCCCCAACGCAATTCTAATGCGATTTTTATTCACTGCCGGTCCTCCTCCCCAATTTCATTATTTTCATGTGCGCCGGCACCGGCACCGGAATCAGCCGGCACGGGTTTGCGCAAACCTTCCATCAATTCCTTGGGGCGTCCTTTTGAAGCCGGTCCCCCTTGCATCCTTTCGCGGGTTTCACCAATAATTTCCGCCAGTAAAACGGCAAATATTCCTGCTATTACTATACCGTCGAAAGCGCCCGCACCGCCGATTGCCACGGTACCGGCCGGAGCCCCTGTTGCAACATACCAGATCAGGTAAGCAATATCCACCAGCACCAGCCCCAACGTTGCAGCAATAAAAGCTGACCGTCGGGACCTCCCGGTAATATAAGCAATCAGGCCGCCAATAATGGGATATACCCAAAGGGAATCAAGGTAACCGAAAAATCTTCCGCCCGGCTCCACGTCACCGCGCCCCAGGTAGCCGGCCCCAAAGATAACCGCGCCGGTTATTACAGCTGAGATTAGCGCTCTGGCCCACTCCTTGGTGGTTCCAGCCTTTGTCAACAGGTAAACTGCAACTCCTATGGGCACAATGCCGCCGCCTACATTAATCGAAACGTCATAACGCCCGGTTGACAGTGGGATATTGATAAAACTCCCTACGATTAAAAGCACTATAATTGCGAGGGCAGATTTATCCGACAAGCGCATCCGGTCGAGAACACGCTGCGCCAAGCCCAAAAAGATTAAAACGGATACCACGATTAGAATAATGATGCCAATGGGTAAGCCCGTCATACTGTGTCCTCCTTATAAGAATAATTATGAATATGCTTCCCCATAGCGGTTTAAATATGTAATAAAAAAGAGGCTTTATCAGCCTCTTTGTTTTCTTTTAATTTAAACAGTGCGGGCGGACATGGTCGTCCGCCCCTACATTTATTTACTTATTTTCATCGAAGATGTCGCCAACCATTTCGCCAATGGTTACCGTTCCACCGTCACTAACAACCGGCGCCGGGCTCTCTTGCTGTTTCTTGGGAGCCTGTTCCCTGGGTTTGCTCTTATGCTTTTCCCGGTCAACTTCCCTGATGGATAACCGGATTCTTTTCTCATCCTTATCCACACTAAGTACTTTGACCTTTATTTCTTCGCCTTCCTTAACGACTTCATCAGGAGTTTCCACGTGACGGTCAGCTAAATGGGAAATATGGACAAGTCCTTCCACACCTGGCTCAAGCTGCACAAACGCGCCAAACGGAGCCAGGCGAACAACCTTGGCGTCTACAATGGCGCCTTCGGGATATTTCTGCTCAACATTATCCCAGGGGTTGGGCAGCACTTGTTTTAGACCCAGCGAAATCTTTTCGTTTTCGCGGTCTACCCTGAGTACCTTTACTTCCAGCTCGTCACCAACCTGAACTACTTCAGAGGGATGATTAATACGATACCAGGCCATCTCCGAAATATGCAGCAAGCCGTCAACCCCACCGATATCAACAAAAGCGCCAAAGTTGGTGAGCCTTCTTACCACACCGTTAACCACCCGGCCTTCAGCAAGATTTTCAAGCAGCTCTTCACGCTTGCGTGCATACTCCTCTTCCAATACCGCCTTGCGGGACAAAATAACTTTTCTCCGGGGGCGATTTAGTTCAATAATCCGGGCTTCAATTTCATTATTGAGATATTTGCTGAGGTCCTCAACGTAGCCCAATTCCACCAGTGAGGCCGGCAAGAAAGCCCTTACGCCAAGGTCGACCAACAGTCCGCCCTTGACTACCTCGCGCACAACGCCCTTAACCAGGTCTCCTTGCTCCATCTTATCTTCAAGACTGGACCATGCCTTTTCTGCATCGGCTTTTTCCTTTGAAAGTACCACTTTACCTTCGCTGTCTTCTGATTTTAAAACATAAACATCTATTTCATCGCCCACATTGACCACCTCAGTGGGGGATTGCACATTATAACAGGAAAGTTCTCTAATGGGAATAACACCTTCGGATTTAGCCCCAACGTCAACTAAAACCTCATCCTGGTTAACCTGAACCACGACGCCTTTTACAATTTCGCCGTGCCTGAGGTTTTTTACATCCATGGCGTCTTCCATATTCTGCTGCTCTTCCTTTTGCTGTTCGGTTGCAGTGGAGTTTGCCTCTTCGACCTGCTCCTCAGCTGCTGTTCCTTCATTAGTGTTCTTTTCTTCAAAATCCATCATTCGACAACAAACCTCCTCTATAATCCAGCCGGGTGTTGATGCGCCCGCCGTAATCCCTATCTTTTGTAAACCTTTCAGCCAGTCAAATTTTATTTCACCGGCTGATTCAACTTGATATACCGGAACTTTGGCGGAATTGCAAATTTGGGTCAGCTTGGCCGTATTAGCGCTGTTCCTTCCTCCAATAACCAGCATTACGTCAACGCTTTTTGACAACTCCAAAGCTTCTTTTTGCCTTTCCGATGTGGCCAGGCAAATTGTGTTAAACACCTGCACCCTGCATCCGGTATCCTCCAAGGCTTTGACCACCTCCTCCAGGTTGTCCTGGCGCTGGGTGGTCTGGGCCACTACGCCCACCTCTTCATATTTATCCAGCTTTGCTGCCTGGCCGGCATCCCTGACAACAATCCCCCGGTTTCCGGTCCATCCGACGATACCCTTTACTTCCGGATGTTCCGGGTCACCGACGATAATCACGGGTATGTTCTTACCAGCCAGTTCCCAGGCAGTTTGTTGCACTTTTCGCACAAAAGGGCAGGTTGCATCTACAACCGCCAGTCCCTTTCGCTCCGCTTCGGTTATTATTTCCGGAGCCACTCCATGCGACCTGATGATTACTGTTCCAGGCTCGTTTATTTCACTAAGCTCATTGACGGTGGTGATACCTTCCCTGGCCAGCTCACGCGTAACTCTATCATTGTGGATCAGCGGGCCCAGTGTGTAGACCGGTCCATCCCTGTTATGGCGTGTTTTCCTGGCTATCTCCACTGCCCTTTTGACTCCAAAGCAGAAACCTGCCGAGGATGCAACTTTTAATTCCATTACTTTCACCGCTACTTTTCGATAACAGCCAGTAGACGTTTAATTTCCACCATTACATCCTGGCTTAAATCAACTAATTCTGTTCTTGAAACCTTACGACGGTTAGATGCGGAAGTGTTTATTGGTTGTCCGATATTGACCCGGACCTTTCCCCAAAAACCCCTGGTGCCGCTGACCGCCACCGGCAATAATGGCACCCCCCCCTTTATGGCTAACATGGCAGCGCCCATGTGGGGGTTTAATAATTCACCGGTTTTACTTCGGGTGCCTTCCGGGAAAATCCCTACTACTTTACCGGCATCCAACAATTCCAACGCCCGCCTGATTGATGAACGGTCGGCACCGTCTCTTTGCACTGGAAAGGCGCCAAGTTTGGCAATTAGAGTACCGAGCACGGGAATATCGAATAATTCTGCCTTAGCCATAAAGTATATTCTTCTATTAAGAGCACAGCCCACAACAATAGGATCCCAGTAACTGACATGATTTGCAACAACGATCATGCCCTGACCGGGGGGCAGTTGCCCGTTTCCGAAAACTTTCCACCTGCGGAGCAGCAGCAGTGCTGCCCTGCAGACAAATTTTGCAAACCTGTAAAACACTAATATTAGCCTCCTGAAACCATTGACAGTAGCATATTAACCACCTGTTTCGCCGTCAGCCCGGAACAGTCGACTATGACTGCGTCGGGAGCAGGTTTCAGGGGCGCCAAAGCTCTATTGGAATCGATTTCATCGCGCAAAATAATGTCACGTATAACCTGATCATATTCTACCGGATAACCGTTTTGCTGCAATTCCAGGCAACGGCGGCGCGCCCTTTCCTCCACTGAGGCGGTTAAGAAAAATTTCTTTTCCGCATCAGGCAGGACCTGGGTTCCTATGTCCCTGCCTTCCATCACCACACCGCCTTGCGCGGCCAGCTCCCTTTGCAGCCTGGTCAATATAATTCTGACACCTGGAATACGTGAAACCAGTGAAACATTTTTCGAAACTTCCGGACGCCGTATTTCTTGCGTCACATCTTTATCATTGATAAAGATTCTGGTGTTTCCCCCGGCGTCTACCTTTAACGAAAGGTCAATGGCTTCTGCGACTTGGGTAATCGCCACAGTGTCATCCATGTTTATTTTATCCGTTAGGGCCTGATAAGTTACAGCCCTGTACATGGCGCCGGTATCTATATAAACGTAGCCCAGTTTACTGGCCAGCATTTTCGCCACAGTGCTTTTGCCCGCACCTGCCGGGCCGTCAATAGCAATACAAACGGAGCTGTTCATAAAGTTCTCTCCAAAAGCAATCAATACCAGTAATTATTCAGGAGTCAGAATGAAACAACCGGGTCGGAGCATTGATGAATTCTGAATACCTGAATAGTAATGAATACCAATAGAATACTGGGAAATATATTCGACACATAAGGTGAATATCCTTTATTTTTAAAAAAATAACCTGAAAAGGCTTGCGCCTTTCAGGTTATTATTGCACGGCAATCTTTTTTAATGTGTCAAAAAAACCGGGATAAGAAATATGGACGCATTCCGCCCCCATGACAACAGTTTCCCCATCAGCCGCCAGCCCGGCCACTGCTGCGGACATGGCGAGCCGGTGATCCCCAAAGGTTTCACAGACCGCCCCGCGTATTTTTTTAACCCCGTGCACAACCAAACCGTCGGTAAATTCTTCAACACCTGCACCAAAGTTCCTGAGCAATTTCACTACTGTGGCAATTCGATCCGATTCTTTGTGGCGCAGTTCGCCCGCATCCGAAATAACTGTTTTCCCTTCCGCAAGTGCTGCGGCAACGGCCAGAACCGGTATCTCATCAATAAGGTAAGGAATAATTGCCCCGCCAATTTCAGTGCCTTTTAATTTACTGCTGCGCACTGTGATATCCCCGATGGGCTCGCCGTTTACTTCCCGCGGGTTATTAATCGTAATATCGCCGCCCATTGCCTTTAATACCTGCAACGCACCTGTACGCGTGGGGTTGATGCCCACATTGGGTAACACAATTTCCGAACCCTTGACGATTAAACCAGCTACTATTAAAAACATGGCTGAGGATATATCGCCGGGTACCGTTATTTTTTTTCCTGTCAGGCAGGGTTTACCCCATACTGTTATCTTCGTGCCGTCAACTTCCACCCTGGCCCCGAAATGCCTGAGCATCCTTTCCGTGTGGTCACGAGACTTGGTTGGCTCCGTAACCGTAGTGCAGCCCGGCGCAAACAACCCTGCTAAAAGAACGGCCGACTTTACCTGGGCGCTGGCCACCGGCGACTCGTAGTTTATTGATTTCAAATTTCCGCCCTTAATTGATATGGGGGCCAGTAAATTATTATTTCTGGCCATTATCTCAGCCCCCATTGCAACCAGGGGCCTGATTACCCGCCCCATGGGGCGGCTTCGCAGCGAATCGTCACCGGTAATTACTGAATAAAACGGGCTGCCGGCCAGAATCCCGGACATTAGCCGCATAGTAGTGCCTGAATTTCCTGCATCCAGCACATCCCCGGGCTCCCTGAGCGTTTCCAGCCCGTCACTGCGTATAACCACCCGGCTGTTCTCAACCTGTACGTCCACGCCCAGTGCCCGGATGATCCGTATGGTTGATAAACAGTCTTCCCCCATTAAAAAATTTTTCACTTCAGTTTCTCCGCAGGCCAGGGCGCCAATCATTACCGAACGGTGTGAAACTGATTTGTCACCCGGCACATTAACGACACCCCGTAGACTTTTAGCCGGAGTAATATTTACATTCATTCATTTCCCTACCCTTTCCGGCGGCACCTGATATTTTTTTCCTGCAGCAATTCTATCGCCCGCTGCTGTTCTTCCGGTGTGGCGAAACCAATCCTGATGGTCCCTCCGTAACCTTCCCGGGCCCTTAATATTTCAATTTCACAAATATTGACCCCGGCGTCCCCCAGCAGGCCGGCAAGCATGGCGATGATACCCGGCCTGTCCGGTACGGTAACCACCACCTCATAAATGTTTGGCAGGTACCCCTTGGATTTGACCGGCAATCCTTTTCTTAAGTTGCCGGCATGGGATAATAATTCGTATATTCTTCTGCCATCCCGGTTTTTTATCGCCAGCTCCATTTCATCAATGGCCCGGCGGTAAAAACCAAGTGCATCCAAAATCCTTATGTGATTGGATAAAAATATATCTCTCCACATTTCCGGACTGCCCGCGGCGATTCTGGTGGTATCACGAAAGCCGCCGGCCGCAAAAGCCAGCGCGCTTTCGCCGTCCGGCATCACCGCCACGGCATCCACCAAAGCGGCGGCGACAAGGTGCGGCAAATGGCTGATCGTTGCCGCGATCAAGTCGTGCCGGGACGGGGACATTTCCACCACCAGTGCCCCGATCGCGCCGGCCAGTTTGCGGACGATATTTAGGGCGGCAGGGTTTGTAGCGTGAGTCGGCGTAAGCAGATAGTAGGCATTCTCAAATAAATACGGATCAGCCCCGTTGAAACCTGAGGTTTCGGCGCCGGCCATCGGATGCCCGCCTACAAACCAGCCACCCGGGATAATTTCTTCAGCCTGTTCTACCACAGCTTGTTTGGTGCTGCCCAGATCGGTAACCACGGTACCCGGGTTAAGGCAATCTTTTATTTCACGGAGTATCGCTGTGGTTGTTCCAACCGGTGTCGCCAGAATGACCAAACCGGCATTGCGGACTGCGGTTTCCGGCCTGGCGGACTCATGGATGGCACCGGCGGCAAGGGCCATTTTGATATTATCCTGGTTGATATCACAGCCGACTATTGTTTGAGCCAGTTTTCGTTCATTGATGGCCAGGGCCATTGAGCCCCCCATCAGCCCTACTCCGATAATGGCACAGCGGTTGATCATTGTATTCTGCCCATATTACGGCCGGTAACTTCAGCTATGGCACCAATGTTTTGCATAAGGGCCTTAAAGTTTTCCGGAGTAAGGGACTGCGGCCCGTCGCAGAGAGCCTCGGCGGGATTGGGATGCACCTCTATCAGCAGCCCGTCCGCCCCTGCCGCAATTGCCGCCCGGGCCATGGGCTCAACAAATCGCCATTTGCCTATGGCGTGGCTCGGGTCAACAATTACCGGGAGGTGGCTTAAATATTTAACCACCGGCACCGCTGTTAAGTCAAGGGTATTGCGGGTGTAATTTTCAAAGGTGCGCACTCCCCGCTCACACAAAATGACGTTGCGATTGCCCTCGGCTAAAATATATTCTGCCGCCAACAGCCATTCTTCGATGGTTGATGAAGAGCCCCTTTTCAATAATACCGGCTTTCCGGTGCGGGCCACTTGACGCAGCAGGAAAAAGTTTTGCATATTGCGGGTGCCGATTTGTAGTACATCTGCGTATTTGGCTACCAGTTCAATGGTGCTGGCATCCATCACTTCGGTAACAATACGCAAACCGGTAAGTTCCCGCGCCTCGGCCAGCAGTTCCAATCCCTTTTCCTCCAGACCCTGGAATGAGTAGGGCGACGTGCGCGGCTTGTAAGCGCCGCCCCTCAGCATGGTGGCACCGGCCTCCCGAACCAGCATCGCCGATTTTAGCAGCTGGTCCCTGCTCTCCACCGCACACGGGCCGGCCATAACCTGGATGCTGTCGCCACCAATTTCCAGGTCGCCCACTTTAACCACAGTGGAAGAGTTCATATATGCCCTGCTGGCCAGCTTGTAAGGCTGCAGGATGGGAACGACTTTTTCCACACCGGGCATCGCCTCCAAAGAAAGGTCACCCAGCCTGGTTTTATCTCCGATAGCCCCGATGATAGTCTTTTCAACCCCCCGGGACAGGTGAATCTGAAAACCAGCGTCTGTTAATTTTTGTAGAATGCGATCTATATCAGCTTTATCAGCATTATGATTCATTACCACAATCATTTATAATTACCTCCATTGTCTATCTTAAAATATACCCATATTTATTTTAATTTTACTGTAACCATTCAAAATTCCTTCAAGTAGGGGCGGACAGGTTCGTCCGCCCCTACGATTACCTATCTTCACAAATTTTCCAAAGCAAACATGTTTACTGAGTGACCTTCGACCTTTGATTTTCGACTTACTTAACAAAAGCTGCTATTACGCCACTAGGTCTATACTGAAATATTTTAACGTTACTTGTGTCTGGCGCTCCGGTGCTGTCGGCTGCATTTAATGACCTTATTTTTTCCTAATCATCACTTGTATAAGCCTTTGTTACTCTAAAAAGCAAAAAACTCCCCCCGGGAGTGATTATGTAAACATATGTATCGCCCCCTACCGTTCTACCATACTATGAAACTACACCGGGGACATTCTTTTAACTCCAACTTTCATGGGGAACATTCCTCCGACCCCAAAGAAGAGGTGTGTCCTCTTTCCTATACTCCCTAAAGAGGAGATATGTCCCTTTACCTTTTTGCCGGTGCGAAATGGATTAGCACCAGCAACCGTTCTACCAACCAACCATACTATTAACTAACCATTCTACAAGTTAATATTAACACTCTTTACCTGTGCGCGCAATATCTTATTGGGGACCTTCTCCCGACCTTACGCCGCCCCGCAGCATATCCACACCCATATCCTTGAGCGAGCTGGCCAGCTCATAGGTCATTTTTTCTTCTTCAACCGCGCACGGCCCGGCTATAATAAATAGATTATTTCCACCAATTAAGCAGTTTTTGAACTTAATAACGGTTTGTTCAGGTTGATTATCCCTGCTGGCAAGCCTGTAATCAGTCAATTGCTGCTCCCCCTGGATGTATAGTTACTATTCAGGCATTCAAAATTCAGTAGCCGGAATTCAGAATACGTCAAGACAATAAACCGTTCTCTCATTCCGACTCCTGTCTTCTGACTCCTGACTCCTTGATTAATCTTTCAGGTCCGGCCTTAATTTTTCGGCTTTATCCAGATAAATGTGTTTAACTTCACGCTGCCCGGCTTTGATATCGGCAAGCACCAGCACCCGCAAAACCCTGTTCAGGCTGCCGGGAACATCAACTTCCACAGCGCAAAGCATAGGTATATAATTCCACCCCGGCATTTCCCTGGCGCAGGCCGCAGGAAACGCCGCATTCAGATCTTTGGTGAGGGTAAAGGTTACACTGATTATATCTTCAGTTTTAAGCCGGTTTTCATCCATCACTGCCCGCAGGAGCCTTTTTGTGGCCGCACCTATGGCTTCCTGCGTATTATTTTCAACCGATATCGCCCCTCTGATACCACGCATAGATTTCCTCCGTTAAGATGAAACCGCCCGGTGCCCCAGTCCTATCGCAACTTCATCCAAGTGTAATAGGCCAACCCCAAAAAACACGGCTACACTGATATGGTCCTGGTACCTGGCAATCCCGATTTTTCCCCCTACATTGAGACCCAGCGCCTTCGGCATAATCTGGCTAAGAGCTTCTCTGGTAGCGCCGGCAACAGCCCCCTCGTCCGCATGGACCTCTCTGATGACGCCTTCCCGTTTGGCTGCCACCACGGCCCGTTCCGTAATTTTATTGACCGAAGCGATAAAGTCACCGCCGTGGTCAACAGCAGCGGTTTTAATAGCCATTTTCATAAATCGTGCTTTCATTTCTTTTTCCTGATCCCTGCTCTCTGTTAAGGCCATTCTTATTGCTGCCCTGGCCACATCCCTGCTACCAACGGCGGACATTTTACCCACCCCCGCACATCATAATTTTATTAAATTAATCTTTGCCCGTATCTTTTATAATTACAGTGCCAAGCTGTTTAATTGTTCCTTCCACCTTGAAGGTGTCATCGACCCCGGGCCATTTGACTCCACCATAAGTATCAAAAACTTTAAAGGATACCGGCCGCTGGTAAAACTTTGCATCAATGGCCAAAACATCACCGTTCGCTACCGGTATGGTAACAAAGCGCTCCTGGAAAGCGGCCACCTTCTGACCGTTTACAAGCACAGCTGCCATAGGTAAAGTGGAATAATCCAATAATTGAAAGGTAACCAGATGCTCTAGGTCGGCAGATGTCCTTTGTGCTGTCTCATTTGGTTCATTGGGTTCATTAATGTCAATGCCGGCCCTGCTTACGGCCTGTAAAACCGGGTCATTGGCAAACCACTGAACCGCAACCAACATTACCGCACACAGAACAATCGCCCGCAGCAACCAGCGTTCGAACCTGGCTCCCCAGAATAAAAAATCTTTTCGCACGGAAACATCATCCTTTCATTTTTAGATGATATATGCCGTGCGGGCAGTGATTATTAACGCAAGTTATATCTTCTTTCCAGCTGCCCAACGTAATTTTTTATTTCGCCGTTTATTTTAAACAATAACCTTTCCAATTCATTACGGCTTAGAACAATTCGACCTGGTTCCTGCACATCTATTTTGCGAAATTCCTCACGAACTATGAACCTTAGCAAGTCTTCAATATTTTCAGCAATAACAGTCAACACTACCGGCGCATAAGCAACTTCCGCATTGGCGAGGTCATCCCAAACGGTATAAACATCTATGCTCATGTCGATATCTTCAATGTACACGCCCTGAACCGGAACGTTTCTTAATAAAGCCACATGATGTTCCCGGGCTTCTTCAGCTGCTTTGTCCACCTGCTTTCCACCAAAAAGAAAACGGCCTGGTTTGGCCTGTCCTTTGAAGTCAAGCCGGATTTTTACCCTAAGTCCCTTATCTTCGTCATAATCGCTAATATCCATCGCTGCACGACACCTCCGGGGCGCATTTTGTCAATTTATTTCTACCCCAACCGGCTATTTCCTGCCTATTCTTTATAATCACTTACTTTAGCTAACTTTTTTAACCGGCTGACTTCCTTAAAACCAAGGGTACGGTATTCGCCCGGCTTTAATCCCCCTATTGTCAAAGGTCCGATGCTGACCCTGCGCAATGAAATAACAGGATGCCCGATATGCTCGCACATGCGTCTGACCTGCCTGTTCCTGCCTTCGTGGATGGTTATTTCAATCAGCCCGTCTTCCCCTTTTACGCCAAGCAGCCGAACCCTGGCCGGAGCCGTCGGCCCGTCGTCCAATACCACTCCCCTGGCCAGGGCCTTTAATTTGCTGTCTTCCGGGACCCCGCGAACACGGGCACGATAGGTTTTGGGAATTTCATGGCTTGGATGGGTCATAGCATAGGCCAGATCACCGTCATTGGTAAGCAAAAGCAATCCCTCGGTATCATAATCCAGGCGGCCGACGGGATAGACACGCTGCCTGACATTTTTAAGCAGGTCTGTCACCTTCCTCCGACCCCTGGGGTCTTGGACCGTTGTAACGTAACCGGGCGGTTTGTTTAAAACGATGTAAATTTTCTTTTCGGGCCTTCCAACGGGCTTGCCGTCAACTTCAATTCTGTCTTTAAAAGGATCAATCTTCAGGCCCTGCACGGTAACCGTTTTGCCGTTAACCCGAACCCTGCCCTGGGCAATAATTTCCTCGCTGTGCCTGCGGGATGCAATACCCGTCCGGGCCAGGAATTTTTGAAGGCGCTCCATGGCATCACCCAGTTTCCATTTTACCACTTTTTACGGCAAAATAAAAAAACTGTCTGCGGCACAGGCCTGAAAAAATGGTGCATTTGGGACGGGCTAACTAAAAACCTTGTGGCAAACGTAAACCGAGGCGACCAGGGTTGTAAAATCAGCGGCAAGGCCGGATATAACGGAGTACCTATAGCGTGAAATGCCGACTGAACCAAAATACAAAGTTAGAACATAAAAAGTGGTATCAGAGCTACCCTGCATGGTGGAAACCAACCGGCCGATAAAACTATCGGGACCGTGGGTTTTAACTATATCGGTGGCAATTCCCAGCGCCGCCCCGCCTGAGAGGGGGCGCATCACCGCATGGGGAAGCACCTCGGCGGGTACGCCCACCAGGTTTAAAACCGGCGAAAAAGCCTCCACTAAAATATCCAGCGCCCCTGAAGCCCTGAATACGCTAATGGCAACCAGCATGGCAACAAGATAGGGGATGGTTTTAATCGCGGTCTCAAACCCGGCCTCGGCGCCTTCCACAAAAGTTTCAAAGACATTCACCTTTCTGAAAATAGCGATCAGAGGCACCATCAAAAGCACTACAGGTATGGCCCAGCGGGAAAGATCAGAAACGATGCCGAACATGCGCCCTACCTCCTTTGCATGTAAATGGATCGCAATATCCGGTCTGCAATCACAGCTACGGTCATACCGGCAGCTGTGGCGAATATTGTAGTCCCGACGATTTCAGTTGGATTGGCTGAGCCGTAAATCAGCCTGATCCCGATGATGGTGGTGGGGATTAAAGTAATACAGGAGGTGTTCAAGGCTAAAAATGTGCACATGGCGTCGGACGCAGTTTTGGGGTCGGGATTTAATTTTTGCAGCTCCTGCATGGCAATTAAACCCATTGGGGTTGCCGCATTCCCCAAACCCAGTATATTGGCGCTTAAATTCATGATAATAGCACCCATTGCGGGGTGCTCTCTGGGCACGCTGGGGAAGAGAAAATTAGTAAGTGGCTGCACCAATCCAGCCAGAGATCTGACTAAACCAGCCTCCTCGGCCAGCTTCATGATTCCCAGCCAAAATGTTATTATCGCCACCAGGTCAATAGATGTTTGCACCGCAAATTGCGCCCCGTCCAAGGCAGCTTTGGTGACAACCTCAATGTGCCCGTTAAATGCGGCCACCAGTACGCCGATGGCAATCATTCCAAACCAGATATAATTGACCATTATTTGCTCC
This sequence comes from Desulfotruncus alcoholivorax DSM 16058, assembly GCF_000430885.1. GTDB lineage: Bacteria > Bacillota > Desulfotomaculia > Desulfotomaculales > Desulfallaceae > Desulfotruncus > Desulfotruncus alcoholivorax. The sequence continues at coordinate 154,937 of NZ_AUMW01000001.1, forward strand.
CCCGAAACATAATTATTACAAGAGTATGACCGGGTTGTCCAAAATATGAAAAAAATTCCGGGATCTACCCGGAATCGGTTTTATAATCTAAACTATATCTCCTACCAAATAAAAATTTGGCAGGACTCCTTTCCTTTTGCTTAAATAACTTTATTATTAATTATATCATACAGGCCAGCTTTCCGTACTCTATTGTGAATTTCTTTAATATCTGTGGTATAAAGATTTTGTTGTTTCATCCTGTCAAAGTAAACAGAACCCGAAAAGGTATATTTTTTCGCCAGCCCTTCCGGTTGTTTCATCTCCCGGTGCATAAAGCCTATGATATCCCCAACGGCGGTTGTTTCCGGCAAAACCAACAGGCTCTTTCCGGACAGCAGCAAAACCGCATTGCGGCCGGCCAGGATACCTGTCACTATGGCTTCAGTATGCCCCACCAGCGGTCCTGTCTTTTCACCTGCGCAGAATAGATTTTTAACGCCCTCCACTTGCAGCGCGTCATTGCAATAAGCCATAGCCATAAACCGAACCGAATTCCCACGCCCGCCGGAATAAGGATCAGCGTAACGGGCGTTGGCAAACCCCGGCAGAGTGCGCAATGTTTCCAGCGGGAAAAAGGGTGTCATTAGTTTGGCATGCCCGGTGTCCAGGATGATTAAGTTTCTGGCGTATTCTGTAAGCGCGTACTGCTGGCATGCTTTGCCACCCAGCAGCTCATCCTTGTACAGGCTGGGCGGTAAAGGGATAACCACAAAGCCGTTCCGTTCCAAATCCTGTACAATGGCAGGCTCCAGTGAGTTTTTTTCTAGTTTGCACGAGCCGCTCATCGCCTCAAACTGGGGAAATCCTTCCCCGGCTCTGATTTCCGGCAGGCCTGCCCTTGAGATCAAGCTAACCCTGGGGCCAAAGGTCGGGCACCTGAGTATGCACATGGCGCAGCCGGTGCCATAACGGGTACAGTACTTGGCCGGGCCGGCGGAACCCGTGGCATCTACAAATGCATCCCCGCGCAGCATCTCGTTGTTTGCGGTGACAATACCGTTAATAAACCCGTTCCTGGCGAAAACTTCCGTTAGCCTGGTTTGCAGTTTTATATTAACCCCGCAGCCAGTCAAAAAATTTCTAACAGCCGGCTCAATTTTGGTAACATCATATAGCATGGCATGCTTGTGCCCTGGAAAATCTATAGCCTGGTGTCTTGCTACTGATTCAATCACATTAATAAAATCTCCCGCGCCCATCGCCCTGGCTTCTTCCAGAGCGGTATACCGGCCATTGTTGCGCATTATTCCTCCCACCAGGCCGGTGCCCAAAAGCATGTCCGTTTTTTCCACCAACAGCACTTCCGCGCCTGCTTTTCTGGCGGCGTACGCGGCTGCGCAGCCGGCCCAGCCGCCGCCTACTATAATTATTTTCAACGTTTCATCCTCCTTCGGAGGTCAAATATCCCGTTGTTCATTATATTCCAGTGCGCGGAAAAAGTTTCTGTGAAAAAATCATGCGGGCGGACAGAGTCGTCCGCCCCTGCGACGGGTTGACACAGACATCGACCCATACATAAAATAAATGGGCCTGCTTGCGCAAACCCAACTTTGTTTAATTATAAATGTTAGATATAATCTATGGGATCTTTACCTGTATTATTTTCCTTTTTAGCAGCAGACCTCCGCTCAAAAAATCCCTGCACCTGGTTTATCAATTGCGGTGCCATTTCCAGCATCCGGTCATACAAAGCATTTCCGTCCACGGGCAACAACCGGACCTGGCCTTTGCCGGCCACCAGGAACCCAACCGGCTTTACCGACATTCCGGCCCCGCTGCCGCCGCCAAAAGCCGGCAACGGGCTTTCGCCCTCGTTGTTATCATCGCTCTGCCCGCCGCCAACCTCAAACTCCCCGCCACCGGCGCCAAAGCCGCAGGTTACTTTTGATAAGGGGATAATAATATTACCGTCAGGTGTTTCAACCGGCTCCCCCACCACCGTATTCACATCCACCATTTCCTTTATACTTTCCATGGCCGTTTTCATTAAGCCTTCGATGGGATGCTGTTCCATTAATGGCTTACCCCCAAGCTTTTTACAGTAATATTGCCGGGGTGATAGTCAAATATTCAAAAAACATGCAAAAATCATTGCTGCTAGCCAAAAACCCTGGTAATACTGAGTGTGGTGTTCTCCTGAGCAGCAAGATCAATAAGTATCTGTTTTCTCACCTTCAAGTGATGGCGGTCAAAGATCAATCTCAGCACCGGCCTGGCCGGCAGGCTGGGATTTGCCTGCACCACAACGCCGCACTCATTATTGTTCAACTGAACCACCGAGCCGATTCTAAAAATAGAAACGCTTTCCAGCAATGACTTAACGACATGTTCGTCAAATAAGATACCTGAATTGCCCATTAAAAACTCCATAATTTCCAGGGGATTATGGGCGCGCCGGTACTTCCTTTCGGTGGTCATAGCTTCATAAACATCGGCAATACCAACAATTTGTGCATAAAGATGAATTTGATCTTCTTTTATATTATGCGGGTATCCCGAACCGTTGATCCTTTCATGGTGCATCAGGGCGATACCGGCAGCTTCTTCGGTCATATCAGGGAGCCTGATGAGGATTTCAAAACCATGCACGGTATGATGTTCAATTTTGACCTTGTCCTGGTCTGATAACTTTCCTTCAGAAAACAAAACATCCTTGGGCACATTCATTTTCCCAATGTCATGGAATAGAGCGCCTATTCCCAGGTTATACAAATCCCTGCCGAGGATGCCCAGGGCTGAGCCAATTAATAGAGAGAGAACCATTACATTAATTGAGTGCCTGTATGTAAATGAATCAATTGATTTGATATCCAGCAGGCAATCCATCAGGTATTTTTTAGCAGCAATCTCATGCAGCAGGTTGTCCGCCACCTGGTGCGCCACGTGTTTTCTGGATAAAATATTGGAATAATTAAGTAAAGAATCTTTGACCAGAACTCTAAATTCTTCCTTAATCAATCGATATAATGTTTCCTCATTTTGGATAAATTCTACGCTTAGCTCGTCAGTCACCGGCGTAATGGATACCTCAACTTCTTTTATACCCATTTTTTTTAAAAACAATATATGTCTCTCTTCTAATTTAGTGCCCATGGGTATGGCCAGCGTGCCGTTTTGCAGAAAAAAGGGGGTAGCCAAATACATCCCCTTGCGAATGCCTTCAACCTTCATATTCATTGTCATATAAACACCACTTTAATTATTTTTTCTGGTATATTATTCAATTTTATCAACCAGTTTTCCTGCAAGGACCATGTTTCCCGGTTAAATAAACAGGTGTCAGGGCCGGCGTTGTTTAAGGTATAGCCATAAAGCGAGCACTCCCGCCGCCACCATCCTGCCCATTTTAATGCTAAAATTAAAATTAAATCGTACCCGCAGGGCTAATTGATCTTTAAACAGCGGCTGCACTTCCAATTCCGGCAAAGGGGCGGGTTTTTTAATCAAGCGATATATTTGAGAAGAAAGGTTGCTTTTGACAAACCATAAACCACCCACAGCCAAACCGGTTTGATCGGCTTCAAACAGGCTTATGCCTGTGCGCCAGGAAAACCTGTGCACGGTGATACCCTCCAGGAGATATTTATTGGCCGGTAAAGTGAGATGGTAAATTTTAACTGCCAGCTTGTATAGCTGGTAAGCCAGTTCGGGAGTTATGCGGTCTTTTTTACCGGACATGGTTTTTTTGCGTCCGGTAAATTTTGCGCGCAGCTTTAACACCGGTTTCAGGGTATGGTAGCCGAAACTGGCGGTAGACAGGCGAAGGTGAAATTTAATCAAGCCCCAAAGCAATTTTATTTGAACACCGGTGCCGGGATCAGACAGGTCGACTGTACCGTCCGGTGCCTCTACATTACCTTTATCTAAAACGTACCTGATATTTACCTGAACGGGCGATATTAATGTCAATACCAGAAAAATCACGGTAATTAGCAAAAAAGTCAACAGCCACATACTGAACCCCTTGCCGTATTTTGCCTGTGTATCAGGTAAAATATGCAGTGAAGATAAATGGGCTTTATGGCCGTAGGAACGTCCCACAACCGGGTGCTATAAAAAAACAGGCCTGATAAAACAGACCTGTAGTTTGTTGATCCAGTGGTTTTTTTCAGACCCAGTATATAAGCATAATAATTTCGGCCCATATCGTCCGTCCTCAATAAGAGATTGCCGCGTCGCTTCGCTCCTCGCAATGACAAAAGCAGGGCGATGAAGACATAACAACACAGCAAGTTTCTTTAGGCCGGGTTACAGTAATCCAGCCCTACGTTGCGCCTGGCTTTTTCTAAAAACGGAGCGGCTGCTTCCCTGGCCTTCCTGGCGCCTTTCTGCATCGTGGCCAACACGAATTGTTTATCTGCCACCAGTTTTTCCCGCTCTTTTCTATAGGGAGCAAAATATTCCCAGATCACGCCAAACAGCTCTTTCTTTACATCTCCATAGCGCAAACCGGGGGTAAGAAAACGTTCTTTAAGTTCCGCCCTCCCCTTTTCGTCTAAAAAGAGCGCATACAGATCAAACAACGGGTTATTTTCCACAGGTTTTGGTTCATCCACCGGCGTGGAATCGGTCTTGATACTCATAACCTTCTTGTGCAAGGTCTTCTCATCAGCAAAAATTTCGATGGTATTGCCATAGGACTTGGACATTTTCTGGCCGTCAATGCCCGGAACCAGAGCAACGTCGTCTTCTATATCAGGTTCCGGGATTACAAAGGTTTCCCCGTAAATGTTGTTAAATCTGATAGCGATATCCCTGGCCACTTCCAGGTGCTGCTTTTGATCTTTGCCCACCGGGACCTTTTCCCCGCCGAAAAGCAGGATATCCGCTGCCATCAGCACGGGGTAGGAAAACAAACCGTGGCTGGCCGGAATGCCTTTAGCTGTTTTATCTTTATAGGAGTGGCATCGTTCCAGCAGCCCCATGCTTGTAACATTGGAAAGCAGCCAGGTTAGCTCGGTAACTTCCGGCACATCCGACTGCACCCAAAATACTGATTTATCAGGATCAAGGCCAAGGGCAAGGAAATCACAGGCAGCATTAAAGGTCTGCTGCCGCAATATCCCGGCGTCAAAAACGGAAGTAAGGGCGTGGTAGTTGACCAGGAAACAAAACAGCTCGTTATTGGCCTGGTAATTGATCATTCTTTGCATCATTCCAAAATAATTACCCAGGTGCAGCGTGCCCGAGGGCTGAATACCCGATAAAATACGCATCATGTTTCTCCTTTGCTTTGTTATTGGTTGCTATTTCCTCGATAGCGGCATTCTGACTCCTGAATTCTGAATTCTGAATTCTAAAGTATTGTCGCCACAGCCATAAAGGCTTTGATGATTAAACTCACCAGCGGCCAGAGGATTCTCCCAAACACGCCGGTAAACATTAATAAAAGCAATATAATTGTACCATAGGTTTCCATACCGTAAATAAACCGGCTTTGACCGGGCAGCAATCCGGCCAGGATTTTCGAACCGTCCAGAGGCGGCACCGGTATCAGGTTAAAAATCGCCAGTACAACATTTATCTGAAGAGAATAAAGCGCAATGTAATGAAAATAAACATTATATTTTGTTAGTCCTGTACCTAATAAAATTGCCGTTAGAAAAGCAAGAAGCAAGTTTGAGGCCGGCCCGGCCAAAGCCACCAGCAGCATGCCCCGGGACGGGTCGCCCCTCAGGTTATAGGGATTGACGGGAACAGGTTTGGCCCAGCCAAATTTAAAAAGCAGCAACATTAAAAAGCCTACCGGATCTATGTGGGCCAGCGGGTTTAGCGTTAAACGCCCCTGGTATCTGGCCGTGTGATCACCCAGCCGGTCGGCCGCCAATCCGTGAGCATACTCGTGCACGGTCAGGCCAATCAATATAGCCGGCAAAAGTAATAAAATATCTTGCAGGCTGGGAAAATTTAACATTTCGCATCTCCTTCAGCAAGCCGGGCCATATATTGGCGCACAAAATCTTTTTCTTGCTCTTCATTAATTATGTTTCCGTCCAATCGCTCCTGCCAGAGCGCGTCCAGTGTTTCCTTGAAAGCCGGACCCGGGCGGTAACCCAGGCTTTTAATATATTTTCCGTTTATAGAAGGCTTGCTATCCATTATGGTATTCAGCAGCTGTCTAAAACGGTCCTTGATCCAATCTTCTTCCAAAATAGCCAGCAGCATGGGGTATGATTCTCTGGGCATGGTCATAAGCTGTTTGGCCAGTTGGCTCACCTTTACGTTTTCCGGTGATTTCCAAATCATAGCCACCGTTTCACGCCAGCCGTGCAGTGCCGCAAGAGCTTTTTCTGTTTGACGCCTGCTTAAATGATAGCGCTCGCAAATCTGCCCGGCCACTTCGGCACTGGACCAGTGTAACAGCGCAATGAAGTAGGGCAGCCATTTTTCATTGGACACCCAGAAACCCCATTTCTTTATCAGGTCTATCGAGCCGGGCAAATCCCTTAAAACCGGATCGACCTCCCAGTAATTAACTCCCGGAAAAATAAACAGCCACACTTTAAGTCCTTCAAGCCGCCTCAACATGCGGCTTGCTTCCTTTTCAACCAGAATATGCTTTAATTCCTCCCAAATTCTTTCGGGGGAAACCTTGGCCAAAACCCCTTGCCTTACCGCTTCCTTTAAAAAATTAAGTGTTTGCTGTTCAATTTCAAAATTATATCTTTGTTCGAAGCGGACTGCGCGGAGGATCCTAATAGGGTCTTCAATAAAGCTCAGGTTGTGCAAAATCCTGATTAAACCCTTGTCCAGGTCGTCACGCCCGTCAAAAAAATCAACAATGCTGCCGAATTTTTTATCATTTAAGCAAACCGCCATGGCATTGATGGTAAAATCCCGGCGGTACAGATCCTGGTGCAGTGACGAGCTTTCAACCTGCGGCAGGGCGGCCGGATAGGCATAAAACTCCACCCTGGCTGTTGCAATATCTATTGTTAAATCATCTGAAAAAATAACTTGCGCCGTGCCAAATTGCCTGTATTTCCTTACTTTTACCTGGAAGGCCTCGCCTATAGCTTGGGCCAGCTTTATTCCGTCACCTTCCACCACCAGGTCGATGTCGATACTGTTTTGGCCCAGCATGATGTCCCTGATCATGCCGCCGGCGGCGTATACTTTATAACCCAGGCCGTCTGCAATTTTTCCCGCTTCCTTCAGGAAACTCCAGACCGGGGGCGAAAGGTTGCGACGCATAATCCAACTGATGTTACGCCTGGAAACATGGTTTCCGTTTTTATATACTATCCGGTGCCGGGACTGAATCTCTCCGTGCAGCGTGCGCAGCAGATCCGTCCGGGAAACAATACCGATCGGCCTGCCATCGTCCTCAACAACAGGAACTCTGCCGATATCACGGTTGATCATCAACTCCTGGATCTCTGAAACCGGCATGTCGCTGGGAACTGATACCACCCTTACACTCATAAAGCCTTTTACCGGCGCGTGCCCCAATCCGTGATGATTGGCTTTTTCAACGTCACGGCGGGATATTACGCCGATTAGCTTTTCGTCTTTGACCACGGGCAAGCCTGTATGACCGTAACGCAGCATAATTTGACCCGCCTCGGCTATGCTCATTTCCGGGCCCACTGTTTTAACCGGTGAAGTCATTATGTCAGCCGCGCAAAGGGGCGGCCTGATATTGTTATAAATAATATCAAGCAGTTCCCAGGCCACTTCATCAAGATCGCCGTTTTTAACCGTTGCCGAAGCAGCCCCGGCATGGCCTCCCCCTTTGAAATGCTTTAGTATTTCACCAACGTTGGCCTGGGGTATACTGCTCCTGCCGACTATATGAACACGGTCTTCCATTTCAACCAGCACGAAAACAACATCCAGCCGCTCTATCTCGGAAATTGTATGGGTGACCATAGCCAGTCCAACTACGAACTCATCCGTTTTAGCACGGGATATCAACACTTTGACACCGTTAATCTGGTGTCTGTCTGCGTTAATAAGAAGGTTTTTAAGCAAGCTCTTTTGTTCCTCTGTCATGGGGCGCCCCAAGAATTCAGACACCACCGCCAGGTTTGCCCCTGACTTTAACAGATAGGCTACCGCCTCAGCGTCCCGGGTGGTGGTATTGGTAAACATAAGTGATCCTGTATCACCGTATATCCCCAGACAAAATATAGTAGCTTCCAGTGGGGTAATGGGCAGGCCTGCTTCCCTTATTTTTTCCACCAGCAGGGTTACCGTTGCTCCCACATTCTCCGTCAGTTCCACCGATCCAGACAAGTCACCGTCGGCCCTGGGATGGTGGTCGTATATATGTATGTCGACACCGTTCTTTTTTGCGATTTCCCCGATGGGACCAACCCGGCGCGGGCTTTTGGTATCCACCAGAATGACCCGGTTAACTTTGTTCAGGTCGATTTGCTTGGCACTATAAAAGATGATGGCGTCTTTATGCAAAGAAAGAAATTCTTCCACATTCCTGGCAAGTTTCCCCGGCAAAACCATAGCTGCCTCGGGATATAGCTTTTGCGCTGCCACCATGGATGCAAGCCCGTCCATATCGGTGTTGGTATGGGTTGTAATAACGTCCACAATTTACCTCCGATATTCAACAAGATGCTACATTAGTTTAATATTATACCATAATTACAAATGCCCCGACAGGTAAATTTACAACCGTCAGGGCATTAGATTCGACAAGAAACTGTCATTGCAGCAATCTCCCGGTATGAGATTGCCACGTCTTTTCAATCCTCATAATGACAGACCAATCAATCCATTTAGGTGGTGCCGGTTATGCAGTGCCGGCCTCGGCCAGCTTAACCGTTCCTTTTTTCTTTAAACGGTCGGGAACCAGGTCATTTCTAAGTAAATCATCATAGGTTTCCCTGGCCACGATTACATCTGCTTCTCCTTCCCGCACCAACACCATGGCCGGGCGCGGCAACCGGTTGTAATTCATGGACATGGAGTAGTTATACGCACCGGTGGCCGGCACAGCAAGTATGTCACCTGGCTGCAGGGTTGGCAATTCGATATCCCAGATGAGCATATCCCCTGATTCGCAGCACTTGCCGGCAATCGATACTTTTTCCACGGCTGCTTCGGCAGCCCGGTTGGCGATGATGGCCTCATACCTGGCCTGATACATGGCCGGCCTGGGGTTGTCGCCCATACCTCCGTCCACAGCCACATACTTACGCACCCCCGGGATGTCTTTAATTGCCCCCACCGTGTAAAGGGTGGTTCCGGCCGGGCCGCTGATGGACCGGCCTGGTTCCACCATAATCCTGGGCACGGGCAGGTGGTGTTTTTCAGATAATTCTTTTACTGCCCGGGCCACCGTATCGGCATATTTTTCCACTGACTGCGGCTCATCACCCGGGGCGTAATAAATGCCCAACCCGCCCCCAAGGTTCATTTCACCGGGAGCCCAACCGGTTTCATCTTTGACCTCTTTGGCAAAGGACATCATTACTTCGGCAGCGTGGGCATAGGATTCCAGTTCAAAAATCTGAGAACCAATATGACAATGGAACCCGGTCAACTTAACATTTTCCAGCCCCAGGGCTGTTTTTACAGCTTTCATGGCCTGGCCGTTTTCTATTGCCATGCCAAACTTGCTGTCTACCTGTCCTGTCCTGATATATTCGTGGGTGTGGGCCTCCACTCCCGGCGTCAGCCGCAATAACACGCGGGGTTTGGCTCCGGCTTCTCCTGCCAGGCGGTTTAACGTTGCCAGTTCGTGTAAATTGTCAGCTATGATGCGACCAACTTTAAAATCCAGAGCCATTTTTAATTCGGACTCGGTTTTATTGTTGCCGTGAAAAAACACCCGATCCATGGGAAACCTGGCTTTCCAGGCTGTATATAGCTCTCCTCCGGAAACCACGTCCAGACTCAATCCTTCATCCGCGATAATATGGCAGATAGCCAGGGTCAGCAGCGTTTTTCCAGCATAAATAACGATGCCGTCATATTTGTCGGTAAACGCCCGGTAATAATTGCGGCAATTTTGACGGAATTGCTTTTCGTCCAAAACATACAAGGGTGTGCCGAAACGCCTGGCCAGATCTACAGCATCACACCCACCGATTTCAAGGTGTCCCTGATCATTAATTTTCATCGTTCCCTGCAATTTCATCAGTTTCATGCCTCCATTCAATAACATCATTATGCAGCAGCAAATAAAAAAGCCTCCGTCCCAAATTGGGGACATCCCTCGAAGAGGTGTATCCCCTTTCTTTTAAGGAGCGAAAGGCTACCGTTCTTTAACGCATTCCTTGCTCTCCTCGGTGAATAGCTCTCCACCCGGAATAATAAGCCGGGTGACAGTCCGGCGCCTGTTTGACGCCGTCCCAGCCCGGCATCTACGGGGTTTAGCCGGACTTCGGCGGTTCGCCCTTTCATTACGGGTCATCGCATTCCCGGGCCTCACCGGTAATTACTTATGCAAACCGCACCTCTACTCTCCCCTGTTGGAGAATAGTTATTATATTTTGCACATTTTAACACAAACAATTAACACTCGTCAATTTAAAAGAGGTTGAGATTGCCACGTCGCTTACCCTCGCAATACAAAAAAAGGGCGGTATAACCACCCTGGAATGTCTGCAAGCGTATTGCTTGTCACTGCATTCACAGCTAAGCAATCTCTAGCGCCAAGTAATCTTAGTAATGATTCAGTATCTGTAACATCTTAGGAGTCAGAATGAGAGAACCGGCTCAGGGCATTGGCGAATTCTGACTCCTTAAATTCTGAATACTTTAATTAAATCTTGGGCAGGTTGCTTAAGGACTTGGCTAAAATATCTTCGGGAAGCGGGTAGTCTTCAAGTTTTCCCGCCATATAAGCATCATAAGAAGGAAGGTCGAGCAGCCCGTGCCCGCTTAAATTAAACAGGATGGTCTTTGCTTCCCCCGCCTCCCGCGCCGCCAGCGCTTCATTAATGGCACATTGAATGGCATGGGATGATTCAGGCGCAGGTACGATCCCCTCACACCTGGCAAACAAAATCGCACCTTCAAAAACAGCTGTCTGCCCCAGGGAGGTGGCTTCAATTATGCCGTCATGCAACAACTGGCTTACCAGCGGCGAGTCGCCGTGGTAACGTAAACCGCCGGAGTGAATGCCCGGAGGCATAAACTCGGATCCAAGGGTATACATGTACAAAAGTGGCGTAAGACCGGCCACATCGCCAAAGTCGTAGCCAAACTGTCCCCGGGTCAGAGTCGGGCAGGCGGACGGCTCAGCCGCGATCAACCTGATTTTGGCCCCGCGTGTAATTTTATCATAAACAAAGGGGAAGGCCATACCGCCGAAGTTGCTGCCGCCGCCGCAGCAGGCAATCACGATGTCGGGGTATTCCCCGGCCTTGGCCATTTGCTCTTTAGCTTCCAGCCCGATCACAGTTTGGTGTAGCAGCACGTGGTTTAACACGCTGCCCAGGGCGTAATTGGTGTCGTCACGCTGGGCGGCAACTTCCACCGCCTCACTGATGGCTATTCCCAGGCTGCCCGGCGAATCGGGGTCCGCAGCCAGCACCCTGCGCCCGGCTTCAGTTTCATTGCTGGGGCTGGGGACGACCGAAGAGCCAAAAATTTGCATCACCGACCGGCGATATGGTTTTTGGTTATAACTGACCTTGACCATGTAAACCTTGCATTCCATATTGAAGAAATTACAGGCCTGGCTTAAAGCCATACCCCACTGGCCCGCGCCGGTTTCGGTGGTTAACTTGGTAATACCTTCCTGCTTGTTGTAATAAGCCTGGGGCACGGCTGTGTTCAGCTTGTGACTGCCCGGAGGGCTTGCACCCTCATATTTGTAGTAAATCTTGGCCGGAGTGTCCAGTGCTTTTTCCAGGCGCCTGGCCCGGCACAGCGGCGTGGGGCGCCAAAGCCTGTAGATTTCACGCACCTCGTCGGGTATTTCAATCCAACGTTCCTGGCTTACCTCCTGCTTGATCAGCTCCATGGGGAATATTGCTGAAAGATCTTGTGGTCCCACCGGTTCCTTGGTGGCAGGGTGAAGTGGCGGTTTTGGCAAATTCGGCATGTCCGCCATAATGTTGTACCATTTTTCGGGCATTTCTTTTTCGGAGAGTAGAATTTTTATATCACTCATCTCCACTCAGACTCCTCTCTACTCAGGTTTAAAAATCATAAACCCATTGTAGACCACGTAAAATTTTTGTGCAAGAATGTCTCAACTAATTTTTTCTTTTTGCTCCAGAACATCACTCCACCGCCCGCAACGGTCACCCCAGCGGGCGATAACCCTATCAGACTCAGTTATTTCAACAACCTCACAAATATTGGGGCAGCCATCGCAGGCAAACCCGCCGGCCTTAAAATCTTTCTCCGCAACTTCAAACCCGTAAAAATCTGTTTTCTTGCGGGAGGTCGCCTCACGTGCCAGCAGCGCCGCACCTAATGCCCCCATAACATTAAAATAAGGTGGTATAATGACTTCCGTTTCCAGCGCCTTTTCAAAGGCCCGCTTCATACCGGCGTTAGCCGCCACCCCGCCCTGAAATACCACCGGCCCGAGGATTTCCTTGCCCTTACCGACATTGTTTAAATAATTGCGCACCAAGGCCTCGCACAGCCCCGCCAGAATATCCTCCACATTATAGCCCATCTGCTGCTTATGGATCATGTCACTCTCGGCAAAAACCGCACAGCGCCCGGCAATCCGCACCGGCACCCTGGCCTGCAGCGCCAGCGGGCCGAACTCCTCTATGCCGATATTCAGCCGGAAAGCCTGCTGGTCCAGAAAAGAGCCGGTCCCGGCGGCACAAACGGTATTCATGGCAAAGTCGGCAACAACACCGTTGCGCAAGATGATGATTTTTGAATCCTGGCCGCCGATTTCCAAAATGGTTTGGACGCCGGGAACCACGTTGGAAGCGGCAATGGCATGGGTTGTAATTTCATTTTTAATAATGTCCGCGCCGGTTATCACCCCGGCCAGGTGCCTGCCGCTGCCGGTTGTACCCACTCCCGCTACTTGAATTTTTGACGGCAGCGCCGATTTCATCATTTTCAGGCCTGCCTGCACGGCTTCAATGGGTTTTCCCCTGGTACGCAGGTAGATACTGTGCTTGACCGCACCGTCTTCACCCATCATCACCAAATTAGTGCTGACCGAACCCACATCGATACCAAGATATCCATACATAATCAGGCCAGTCCCTCCCTGAACCGTTTTTTTCTTGCCAGTAAATCCACAAATGCTTCCAATCTCGTTATCAATCCCGCTTCACCGGACTGCTCATCGACAATCAGGGTCATCACCGGTATACCCAGATCTTGACTAACCCTGGGCAAAATGCTTTGAGCCACAATTTCGGGCATACAAGTAAACGGAAGTACCTGCAAAACACCGTCATACCCTTTTTCAGCATACAAAATTGTATTGCCTACAGTTTCCAAGCCATGCCCGCCTACAAAATGGCCCAAGTAAGCAACGGCCTTTTTCAGGGCCTCCTTGCTGGAGCGGACGTTTCGGCCAAAGCCCATAAACAGGTGATCATTAATCCACTCGCTTAAAAAAATTGACCGGTCGACCTCCACACCCATTTCCCCAAGTTTTTTTTCGATATCCATATTGGCAAACGGCTCGAGCAAAGTATATATTTCACCTACAATACCCACCCGGACAACCTGCCTGTGTTCATCGATTTCAACGTTTTGCATTATTGCCATAGCCCGCTCTCTGGCTGCTGGAAGTTCTTCCGGCTGCCGTACGGCTACAATTTCAGCCAGCGCGGTTTTAAAAGCACGGTCGGTTGCGCCGTGGAAAAGCTCCCGCGGCCTGGTATAATGGGCCATTCTTTCCAAATCGTCCACTGCCCAGGCTTTCTTATATCCGAAATTAATTCCTTTAATGACTTGCCTCCAGGACCTGTTGCCGGTTATCTGCCTTATCTTCCCAAGCAGTTCGCCGATGTGTTTTTCCGGCGGTTCAAGCACAACTAAATCATACCGGTAACCCAAATCCTGCAAAATAGCGTGTTCCACCTGGGCGTAATAGCCAAACCTGCAGGGACCGCAGCCCCCGGCCATCACCATGGTATCGGCGCCCAATTCCGCTGCTTCCATAAAATTGCCCAGGTTCAGCTTTAACGGCATACAGGCAAACTCCGGCCCGTGTTTAACACCCAGCAGGAGCGTTTTTTTGGTGGTGGGCGGCGGAAGGGCAACCTCCACACCCAGGTATTCGAGCATAGCTTTAACACATATCCACATGTAGCCCATGTGGGGATAGGTCACGATCAAATTATTACACCTCGCATCCGACTTGTTACAAAGTGGCTGCCACATCCGCCAGGTTGCGGCGCCAGCGCACCATATCCAGGAAAGCTTCCAGGCGGGTAACAATGCCGGCCTCGCCGGTGTGCTCATCCAGGGTCAACACCAACAGGGGCTTGGTGGACCTGCTGCGGGCAAATCTTTCTATCAGTTCGCCGGTCATAGAGTCCGGCCCGCACCCGAATGAAGCCACGTGGATCAGCCCGTGTATTTCCGGATCGTTGAAATAATGATAAGCAGCACCAATCATGCGCTGGTTTAAGGTCCAAAAAAGCTGTTTGGGCAACTTACCTGCTTCCTGTCTGATAACACTATCGGCCAGGTGATCGGCAGTCACTACGTTGACACCGCTTTCAAACAGCCGTTTAATCATATCCATACTAATAAAGCGGTCGTAAATGTTATAGGGATGCCCAATTACAGCTATAGTAATATCAGCCATTCCGCCGTTTTTTCCATTGCTGTTCGCCAGTGTTTTTAACTCGCCCGGTAATGCCCCCGACTCCAACTCCTTACAATAATTGCCATGTGCCTGGCACGAAGCGCGGTAGGCCAGATAGATGCGGGCGGGATTTTTGGTAAACATTTTTCCCAGGGTTTGAAAGAAATTATAGGCATTACTTCGCTTATGGTATAAGTCCAGGTTAATATCAATTACCGGCGGCAAATGATCTATTGTATTGCGAACCATGTCCGGAAACCCCAGGAACTTGGGGCAGATGTATTCGCGCCTGGCCATGCTGACCAGGCGTGGTAAAAACAGATAATCAACCCGGTCCTTTAGATCGAGGACATGTCCCACAGCAAGCTTGACCGGCAGACAGGCTTCGTCAACGGTTGAGCGCAGCCCCTTTTCAAGCAGCCCGCGGGTGGTCCTGTGGGAAACAACCGGCTCAACGTCAAGATGCTGAAAAAAGGAGAGCCATTGGGGATAGAAATAATAGTAGAGCAGAGCCCTGGGTATGCCAACTTTTACTGTCATTTTTAACCTCCGGAAAGTCATCAATACATGTGTACAGGAGTCAGAAGTCAGGAGTCAGATCAAAATGAAAAACAGGTGAAAATTTTTTCTTGGAGTATGCTGAATTCTGAATACTGATTTCCGAATACCTGAATAGTCATTAATACATTAGATTATTATGGACTAAAAACAGGCCGGGTATACTTCCTGATGAAGAAAAATTATAACGACGGACCTCCAATAGCAAAAAAAACAGCCCGGAGGCTGTGTCAGGGCGGACGACTCCGTCCGCCCCTACGGTTTATTGTCGCTGCCGCCATTATTGCCCTTGCCTTGTTTTTTGCCGATCTTGCGGGCCGGTACGGGCACACCCTGGCGGTCTGCGTCACGCGGGTGTACTATTTTAGGTCTGATATTGCTCGTGGGGACCGGTTTGCGAATCAATATGCTTAAAAATGCTTTGGCGTTGAATGGAATCAACGGCCAGAAGTACGGAATGCCGAAAGATTTGGTAAACACCAACAGTGCCATCATTAGGATGAAGCCAATGATCATCCCGGGTATTTTGAACAAGCCCACCATTACCAGCAGGAATAATCGAAACAGCCGGTTTACCAGGCTAAGTTCATAGCTTGGGGTCAAATAATTCCCCACCACCACGGCGGCGGTATACATAATTACTTCCGTGTTAAACAACCCAACACTAACCGCCATATCCCCTATTAATAATGCGGCGATGATGCTGACTCCGGTGGCCAGCGCCGTTGGCGTGTGGATTGTCGCCATTCTCACCATATCCACGGCAATTTCCGCAATCAGGAATTGAACGAAAACCGGTACTTTACCTACTTTATTGGGTCCGATAAAGGCTAGCCAATCGGGTAATATTTGCGGTTTTAAAACTGCCAGCAGCCACAAAGGGGTCAATAGAATTGAAGCCGCCACCCCGATAAACCTGATCCACCGCAAATATATTCCTACTGAAGGGCTCTGACGGTATTCCTCCGCATGCTGTAAATGATGAAAATAAGTAACAGGCGCAATCATCACGCTGGGTGAGGTATCGACCATAACAATTACATGGCCTTCCAGCAGGTGTATGGCCGCCACATCCGGCCTTTCCGTGTAACGGACACGGGGCAAGGGGTTCCAGTAACTGCCCGGTACGATTAATTCTTCAACAGCTTTTTCGGCCATGGGAAGGCCGTCAATATTGATGCTTGATATTTTCTCTCTGATGGATTGCACCAGGTCCTCATTGGCAACATCCTCAATATAGGAAATGACAATATCCGTCTTAGAACGGTTCCCCGCCTGAATATACTCCATGCGCAATTTGGGATCACGTATACGCCTTCTGATCAGCGCAGTGTTGAAAACAAGGGTCTCTGTAAACCCGTCTCTTGAACCTCGAACCACCTTCTCCAGGTCCGGCTCGTCCGGGCTGCGTACCGGATAGGTGCGCACGTCCAGCATGATTCCCTGGTCAATACCGTCAACCAGCAGGGCCAGGGGGCCTGATAACATCTTTTCGATCAGGTCCTCCAAGTACTCAGTTTGAGCCACTTCAACGTAATTGATGTGCTGGTAAAAGAGCTTTTTAAAAGCATCAACCGACAGGTCCTGCCGGTCCAACTCCGTTAAATTGCGAAGAATTTGCACCATCAGGTCGGCGTTGGCAAAGGCATCCACGAAAACCATGAGCACCTTTTTGCCGCCAATTTCCATCTCCCGCCTGACAATATCAAAGTTTTTATCAAAAGCAAGTTTTTCGTCAAGCAGGTCCTGGTTGACTTTAAGACTTTTATTCAGCTTTGTTTTATCTTCAATTACGGCAGGCGCCATCGTATCCACTCCTTTTGAGAATTTCCCGCAGCGCTTTAGTAGTTAGCGGCGCACCAAAAGCATAGTCGTCGGCCCTGTCCATTTTGCCCACATCGCCTATGCCGACAACCACCGGCAGCTTGAGATCATCCAAAACCTCAACTGTATCGCCATTTATGGTTTGGTCGTTATAGCCATGAACCCGGCCCAGTTTATCCACAGGACCGTCAATTAAATTGCCGTTACAATCTACTGATATATCCACATGCGCCCCTTCTGTTTCCACAGTGTTGGAAGCAACTGCCAGAGCCCCTAAAATGTTAATGTCAGGATGACCTGCAATATAAGCCAGGGCCGATTCTCCACGGCCCCGGCCGTGGTATCCTTTGTCATCCAGCATTACCACAACCGGATCATGAGCCGCCTTTTTGATTAATTTAACCAGGTCCTCGCCGTTTAGTAGCGTAGGATTACCTGCGGAGGCGGATATACACCTGGCGCCAATATTACGGGCTGCCGTTTCAACGGCCTTTTTGGCAACCATATCGCCATCGGTTACTACTATGACATTTACGGGCTTATTCACTAGCAAAACTCCTTGGGATTTAGTCACGTTGATTATAAAACATTTGCTTGTCGACTAGAAAAGTAAAGACACCTTACGGTGTCCTTAACTGGTGTGGGCAATTTTTACGTTGGCTCTATAATCCACAACCTTCCCATTGTCCACGTTGGCTGTAAAGTTTACCACTTCCACTCCGACTATATTTTGAACGCTTCTAGACGCCTCTGAAACAGCTGACTGTACCGCACTGCGCCACCCTTCCCTGGATTCCCCTACCATTTCCATAACTTTAATCTGCATAGATCTTTTCCTCCTTTGATTACTTTGATTCTTGCGGCAATTGTATTATTTGTCTTATGCGTTTTTTTATTCGTTATTCGGGAAACCCAAATTTAATTGGCATTTTCCATCATTTGATGCAGCTTTTTCAACGCCTGGCGCTCCAGGCGCGAAACCTGCACCTGAGAAAGACCAAGTTTATCGGCAATTTCACCCTGCGTTTTATCGCCAAAAAAGCGCCAAAGTAAAATTAACCTGTCCCTGTCCGGAAGCTGCTTCAGTACTTCTTTAACCGCAATGCTATCAAGCCAGTTAATATCATTACCATCGCCTTCACCCAGTTGGTCCAGCAAATAAATCGGGTCTCCGTCGTCCTGGTGAAGAGTTTCATAAATTGAAGCAGGAGACTGAACAGCTTCCAGGGCAGTTATTACCTCTTCGCGGGACACGTCCAATTCTTCGGCTATTTCAGATATAGTTGGCTCCCTGCCAAACTTGGATACCAGCATCTCCCGGGACTGCTGAACTTTATAGGCTGTTTCTTTAATCGAACGGCTTACTTTGATCGGATTATCGTCCCTTAAAAATCGTCTGATTTCACCAACAATCATTGGAACGGCGTAAGTTGAAAAGCGAACGTTATAGGATAAATCAAACTTGTCAATTGCTTTCATTAAGCCAATGCAGCCAATTTGGAAAAGATCTTCCAGCTCATAGCCACGGTTTTGAAACCTTTTGACCAGGTTGAACACCAGTTTCAAGTTGCAATTTACCAGCCGCTCCCTGGCCTGGGCGTCCCCTGCCTGGGCTTTGGCCAATAATTGTTTCATCTCCTCATCTTTTAGCAATGGAAAGCGAGGCAAGTTCATTTCAATCAACCTACTGCTCATGGACGCCCTCCCTAATGCTCGCGCACCGCTGCCCGGCCGGGAGCCCTCACTTTCCTAACCATTTTTACCCTGGTCCCCCGTCCCTGCTCCGATATTACATCCAGCTTGTCCATAAATGACTGCATAAAAGCAAATCCCAGGCCCATTCTCTCAGGATCGGTGGAATAGGCCGGCTCTAAGGCTTTGGCAATATCATCTATCCCTCTGCCTGTATCAATCGTCTCTATTTCCAGGTAGTTTTCAGCAACACGGATTTCCAGCCTGACGATTTGTTCGGGATCATTGCCGTAACCATGCACAATCGCGTTAGTCACAGCCTCGGATACTGCTACCTTCAGCTCCTCTAATTCAGACAAAGTAAAATCCAACTGGGAAACAAATGCCGCAACCGCCACCCTGGCAAAGGAAACGTTTTCTGCCCGGCTGGAAAATTCAATTACCGCCTTATTCATATCTATCTGCCCCCTTAAATTAAGAAACCAATTAGAAAACATTATAGAACTGTCATTGCGAGCGTAGCGAAGTTGCCACGTCGTTTCACTCCTCGCTAAGATATGGACTAAAGCAATGTAGCTTCGTAAATAATTAAAGAACGAGCTAAGATATTTTGTCAATTACCTCGGCGGCCGTACTATATTCCTCCATCAGGTTAAACAATCCCGATAATTCCAGCACTTTTTTAACCTGGGGCTTGGCCCCGGCAAGAAAAACCTTTCCGCCTTTACCCGCCACTTTTTTATATCTGCCCAAAATAACGCCCAGGCCCGAACTATCTATAAAATCCACTCCGCCAAGATCAAAAACAAGTTGTCCCGAACCGTAATTGTCCAGTGCCCGGTCGATATCTTCACGTAACGAATCAGTTATACTTATATCAATCTCGCCAAAAATAGCTACCAGCAGGCAGTTTTTATCCTTTTTAATGGAATAGTTCACTTCCAGCTCACCTCTTGACTTATTTGTTAGATTTTACCATACTAACCATTTGGATGCAAACAATCCTAAAAAAATTTTACTAAAAGGACGGTGTTCCCCGCTGCGCTCAAAACTTTCGCCAGCGGTATGGGGGGTTATTACAAAATAATAAGGGACAATTTACAGCTAAGTAAAAAGCCCCTTTTGACCTCATTTTATTTTACTGCAAAAACTTTGTTCATAACTTTATACATCTGTTGTAAAACGGAGGCTTTGTTGACGCCGGTCTGGGCCAGCAGCGGGAATTTTTGGATCTCCCGGCCATCGAGTGTAACTACAAACTCGCCAACTTTTTGACCTTTTTTCACCGGGGCCTCGACTCCCTCCGATATGTTCTTATCGCCGCGGATTTTTTTCTTTTGTCCTTTAGGTACAGCCACGGCAATTTCTTCACCTGCAACTACACCGACCCGGTCAATGACGCCTTTGTCAACTTTTACAGTGTCCAGCTTATCACCCTTTTCAGCAAAATTAACAGATTCGTAGCGTGCAAAGCCGTAATTAAAGATTTTTATCGTTTCTCTGAAATGGCTTCTTGGCTCGGGTGTACCCAACACAACCGAGATTAATCTTAAACCGTCCCTTTTGGCCGTTGAGGCCAGGCAGTACTTGGCTTCGTTCGTCCAGCCGGTTTTGCCTGCATCGACCCCGCGATACCACTTTAAAAGCTTATTGGTATTCCACAGGACAAAATCACCGCCCCGCAGGTCATAGCGATATATAGAAGAAACTTTTCTAAATTGCGGGTATTTCAATGCTTCTCGCAGTATCACCGCCATATCTCTGGCGGAGGTATAGTGCCCCTCGGCCGGCAGGCCGGTAGGGTTGGCAAATTTGGTATGATTGCAGCCAAGTTCTTTGGCTTTAGCATTCATCATTTCTACAAAGGATTCAACCGAACCGGCAATATGCTCAGCTATAGCAACGCTGGCATCGTTGGCTGACCCCACGGCAACTGAGATGAGCATGTCTTTCATACTCATTTCCTCACCGGGCTCCAGGTAGATTTGCGAGCCGCCCATTTTCCATGCGTTTTCCGAGACGGTTACCTTATCTTCAAGACTTATTTTTCCCTGCTCCAGTGCTTCGCACGCCAGCAGCATTGTCATTAGCTTGGTTACACTGGCCATTGGCAGTTCTTTGTCCGGTTCTTTTGACCATAGTATTTTGCCGCTGTAAGCATCCATCAACACCGCAGATTCCGCCGTGGTCTCCAGTCCGGCCCCGGAGGGCTTTTGCTCAGTCGCTGCCAGCGCCGTCCCCGCTACAACTAACACAAGGAACAACAGCATAATATTAATCAAAAAGAAGTACCTGCGCTTCATCGACATTCCTCCCTGTTTTTATCGGCTCAAAATATTATGTGGAGGATAATGAAAGTTATGCGGCACAAGTTAAAACCCGCGGGCAAAAAGTATACCCGCGGGTATGTGTCGCTGGTTTTACCAGCCAATGGTTTCCAGAATTAATTGAGGCTTTTCAGGACTGTCTGACGTAATTTTAAAAGCCGGTGCAGCAAGTTCGGCTACAGCATCCAGCGCGTCTTCCCGGTTAGTATGCAGTACCGCCAGCTCTTCACCTTTTTTGACGAAGTCACCTGGTTTTTTAGTTAAAACAATACCGGCTGCGTGATCGATAAGATCATCTTTGGACGCCCTGCCTGCTCCCAGCAGCATGGCCGCCCTGCCAACCAGCATTGTATCTATTTCAGCAATAAAACCCTCTTCAGGGGAGGTAACAGAGCATTTAAACGACGCCTCCGGCAGTTTATCCGGATCATCAATAACTGAAGCGTCGCCACCCTGGGCTTCAATAAGCTGGTGGAATTTTTGCAAGGCTTTGCCTTGCTTGAGTAAATCCTCCAGCCGATCTCTGGCGCTTGCGGTGTCCTGACCGACTTCCCCCAGCACCAGCATGTGCGACCCGAGGGTTAGGCACAATTCCCTTAAATCCGCGGGACCTTCACCTTTCAATGTAGCCAGGGCCTCTTTAACCTCAAGGGCGTTGCCCACGGCGTAACCCAGCGGCTGGCCCATATCGGTCACCACTGCCACCATGCGGCGGTTAACCATCTTTCCGATGGCAACCATCGCTTTGGCCAGGGCTGATGCTTCCTGTCTGGTTTTCATAAACGCCCCGCTGCCGCATTTTACATCCAGCAATATAGCGTCTGCTCCTGAGGCAATTTTTTTAGAAGTCACGCTGGAAGCGATCAGCGGAATGCTGTCCACCGTGGCTGTTACGTCGCGTAAAGCGTACAGTTTTTTGTCCGCCGGCGCTATGATACCTGTTTGAGCCATCAGGGCGATACCAATTTCCCTGACTTGTTTGATAAAAGCTTCCGGCTGCAAGTTGACATTGAAACCCGGGATTGATTCCAGCTTGTCAATTGTGCCTCCGGTATGGCCCAGGCCACGCCCGCTCATTTTGGCCACCGGCACCCCGGCGGAGGCCACCAGCGGGGCCAGCACAAGAGTTGTTTTATCCCCTACACCGCCGGTGCTGTGCTTGTCCACTTTAGTTCCGGGTATTTGTTCCAGGTTGATCAACTCTCCTGAATTAACCATGGCCATCGTTAAATCAGCGGTTTCCTGCCCGGTCATGCCCTGAAAATATATCGCCATCATCAGCGCCGAAACCTGGTAATCAGGTATGGTTCCAGCTGTGTACCCCTGAATGAAATAATTTATTTCCTCCCGGGTAAGTTCCCCGCCGTTTCTTTTTTTGTAGATTAAATCATACATTTGCATTATAAATCACCTTATTTTATCAATACCTTAAATATAAACTTAATACCTTGCCTGAGCAATCGTTCGTTCATGTCATTGAGGGGAGTGAAACGACGTGGCAATCTATTGTTCATGGATAGAGAACAAACCTCTTCTACAGGGTCGCAGATTTGGGGTCGGAGATTGCTTCGCTGCGCTCGCAATGACATGAACAAGGACTCAGGTTACCCTTAAATAGAAATTTCCTCAAAAAAACAATCGCCCACCGGAAATGTTAAACCAAACAATGCTGCTACTGTGGCGGCTATATCACTGAAACTTGAACGGGTGCCAAGGTTTATTCCATGCCGTAATTGTTGACCATAAACCAATAGCGGAACGTATTCCCTGGAATGATCCGTGCTGGCGGTGGTGGGGTCGCAACCGTGATCGGCAGTAATTATCAGTACATCCCGGGGCTGCATTGCAGCTTTAATTTCCGGCAGCCGCCGGTCAAATTCTTCCAGCGCGGCAGCATAGCCACGAAAATCATTCCGGTGCCCATACTGCTGGTCAAAGTCCACCAGGTTGGTAAAGATAAGCCCCCTGAACTGTTTTCGGGCCAACTCCAGTGTTTTATCGACACCGTCCATGTTGCCGGTGGTATGTACAGATTCAGTTATCCCCTCTCCGGCAAAAATATCATTAATCTTGCCAACTGCAGCTACTTCTATATTGTTATCCTTTAAAAGGTTCAGCACGGTCCTGGCGGGAGGTTTGATTGAAAAATCGTGACGGTTGGCAGTCCTTTTGAAATTTCCGGGAGTCCCGGTAAAAGGGCGCGCTATTACCCTGCCCACAGCGTGTTTTCCGGTCAGCAGTTCCCTGGCGACTCTGCACATCCGGTAAAGTTCCTCCAGCGGTATCACTTCTTCATGGGCAGCGATTTGAAAGACACTGTCGGCGGAAGTGTAAACTATGGGTTTTGCAGTTTGCATGTGCAATGGGCCAAGTTCATCAATTATAGCCGTTCCCGAGGCTGCTTTATTTCCAAGTATATCTCTGCCGATTTGTTCCTTAAACGGCTCAATTATTTCCGGGGGAAATCCATCAGGGTATACAGGAAAGGGGTGGTCCAGTATAATTCCGGACATTTCCCAGTGTCCCGTGGTGGTATCTTTACCGGGTGAGCGTTCAGCCATCTTACCATAGCAGGCTTCCGGGTGGTCAACAGGAGGAACGCCTGCAATATCAGTCAATAAACCCAGACCCATTGTCCCCAGGTTGGGCATATTTAAGCCCCCTACCGCCCTAGAACAGTTACCAAGCGTATTGCTGCCCACATCACCGTACTTGTCCGCATCCGGAAGATATCCAATACCGGCGCTGTCCAGTACGATAAGCAGCACTTTTTTCTCAGATGACATATCCAAACCCTCCAACTGTTACCCTTCAACTCTTCGTAGAGCCCTGGGGTGCGATTTGTTAAACACTTCCCTTAACCTGGTACCGGTTAGGTGAGTATATATCTGCGTGGTTGTTATATCCGCGTGCCCCAACATTTCTTGCACCGACCTCAGATCGGCTCCGTTTTCCAGCAAATGGGTGGCAAAAGAATGCCGCAGGGTATGGGGCGTAATTTCCCTGATTCCCGCTTTACGGGCATACTTTTTAATTATTTTCCAAAACCCCTGCCTGCTTAATCTCTGCCCCCGCATATTCAAAAAAAGGGCGCTTTCGGCACGGTTTGCCGTTATTTTGGCCCTTCCCCTGCCCAGGTATTCCGTTAAGAAATTTTTTGCTATCGACCCTACCGGTATAATCCGCTCCTTGGAACCTTTACCGGTACAGCGGACATAGCCGGACTCAAGATCAACATGTTCAACATCCAAAGAAACCAATTCTGAAACGCGCATTCCGGTGGCGTACATTAATTCAAGCATGGCCTTGTCCCTTAGGCCGGCGGGATTGCCAATGCGGGGCTGTTCCAACAGCAACTCCACCTCGGACTGGCCAATTACGCCGGGTAATTTTTTTCCGGAACCGGGGGACTCCAAATTAGCGGTAGGGTCCCTGGCAAGTAAACCCTCGTCCAGCAGGAACCTACAAAACATTTTTAAAGCAGCCATATGACGGGCTATAGTGGCAGAAGAACGGCCCAGCCTTTTTAGTTCCAGCAAATAGTTTAATACCAGCACCCTGTCAATCCGGCCGGCAGTAAGCACCTGGCGATTAGCGCAAAAGGTTCTGAATTGTTTCAGGTCAAATTGATACGATTCTATAGTATTTTTAGCTAAACCCCGCTCGACTGCAAGGTAATCTAAAAATATTAAAATCTGTTTTTCCATTGTTTTCAACCCCCGGCTTTACTTTTAATTTCAACATTACCCGGGATCTTTCCTCTGCAAGTAATAAAAAAGCCCGGGTTAACTAGCGGCGCCGGCGTTCTCCGCTCGTTGCTTTTAACCAACGGTATCTGCTTAGCTGGTGTGTCCCCTTTCCTAATAACACTGTAGAGTTGAACAGAGAGTAAAAGCAAAATGCAAAGAATTATAATAATTCTCATTAAAAGCATGACTTTATCTTTAATCCTGGATATGACAATAAAAAACATATCCCTGCCTCCTTGCACACTATGCCAAAAATTTACCAGCCGGCCAACAGTGAGGCTGAATATTTAGCAAAACCAGGAGTAATGTAGGCTTCGGTAAGAGCCGCCAGAACAAAAGCAGCCAATACGCCCGTCATAACCAAAGAATAACTTAAAAAAGCCGGCCATATTTTTGTTCTAGAATTAAAAAACCTTTTAATTAACAATATGGAAAAAGAAAGCGAAGCCGTTCCGCCGATAATCATTGCCGGGATGAAAAATATATTGTGAGGAAGCATAGATATTAATATCACCAGGAATCCGTGCAGTTCGTGATCCAAAGTTAAAAAACCGATGCTAAAGCCCAGTATGAAACCTCGAATAAAAATATACGCCAAAACCAGGGGGAGGCAGATTATCGTCAACCCCAGGACGTACATAACAACGCCTACAACGATATTGTCGTGTAAAGCTCCTCTGGCAACCTGCCCCTGGTTAATATCCAGTTCAGCCGCCTGGGATAAAAAGGACTGCAGGTATTGATGCAACTCCTGGGCCTGGTTCTCTTGAAGCGTATTGGCGCCCAGAGAACCAAATAAAATTCCCACACTAAAAACTATAATTACAATGAGATACAACGGCCAGCTTTTTTTAAGGGAGGCGGTCCAAATCCGGCTCAGATAGTTCATATCGCCGTTCCCCCTTACAACCTGTCCAAGGCTTTATTGGTAATTTATATGTCAGGCCGGTCGCTGATATTCTTCCCAAATAGCCCTGGTTATGTACTCAGCGGCCAGGATATCTTCCATGGAGTTACCACTGGCCGCGACAACCGTTATACCGGCGTTTAGCGAATTGGCGAATTTAATTGCCCGGGACGCCGCCGCCCTGGCCGGTGCAGTGCCTTTTTTAGCCATTGTCCTGGCTACGGTGCCTGTAAGAACAACCGGTGCTCCGGCGTGCACAGCAGCGTCATAGGCTACGCCGCCCGTAGAAGTTGCAGCAATAGCCACCTTATTGCGGAAATCGCAAAGTTTGACGGTTTCGGCCCCAACATTAGGCAATATGGAACCTACTCTGGCTCCGGTTTTGTCCAGACCGCAGCACAGCCTGGTTATTCCGCTTAATCTTTGCTCGTCCGTACCCACCCTGGGCTCGGCTATCAGGATCACCTCGACCCCCTTTTCCTTGGCCAGACGGCCCGCCAGCAGGCCTATCCCTTCCGGGTCAATCGTCACAGGGGGTGCTGCGGCATCCGGCGCCGCACCGAATACAGCCAGGGCGCCGGCATCCAGGGCGGCTTCCAGCGTGGTGGACATATCGATCACATCAACGATCACCACCACATCACCGTTCCTGGCCGCCTCCGCCGCACCGCTGGCATTAATGCCCAGCTTGACTGTTTTAATTTTCATGCGAGTTCCTCCGGAATATATTAATGGTTAACCGCATAATGTTTGGTATATATTGGTTGAAGGTTGGTGTAATTATGCGTATTCGCATCTCCAGAAATTGTTTTTGTTACTGCGGCAAAATGGGTGATTTGCAAAAACTTTTACGGGGCTGGTCCCAATCTCAAATGACCGTAAAGGACTTTCTAAGCTCCTCTTTGCACTAGGGAGTTGGTCTGGTACCTGTGCCTTTCGGCATATTTTTTCATTGCTCCGGGGCCATCCTCCAGGTATGGTCTCTCCTTTTTTCCGCCATTTTTCCGGCATGGATGCCGGCGGCGCCTGCAGCCAGGAAAAATGCCGGGTCGTCTTTGACGGTCCGGCCCATTGACTTGACATTAACCCCTAGTTGTTGCAGCAAATCCAGCGCGGGAGTGCCTTCCTCCATTACCAGCCGGTGTTTTTCAGCCAGCCGGGCCGCCTTTACCTGCTCCCGTATAATCGACGCAAGATGATCAGGTAACCGGGGGAATACCAGGGTGCTTTTGGTTAGTGCAATGGTACCAAGTGCCGTAATTGTATGGTGGCTGATTCCCCGGTGTCGCTCACGCCGGTCGGCAAAGCTGATCCGGGGGATGGCAACGGGTTCACCAGCCAGTATATTTACGGCATTAATTATTTCCCCCTGTTCAACTCCCGTAAACCCGTATTTTGACGCCGAGCCGACTATACCCGGGCCCATGGCCACAATCACCGCATCGGCTTTAGCGGCAGCCACGGCCGCCTGCAGTGCTGTATAAATATTGATGGTCTCCCAGTCACCGCCAAAGGCGTGCCCGCAAGTTATTGTGGCATCAATTAAACCCTTTTGATTAAGCTCATAAACCAGATCGCTCAGCCACAGAGGCAGCGCCGCCCCGTCCGTCATAATATAAACCACCCTCGACTCCATGCCCAGAGCCGCCTTGATCCCGGCGGCGGCAGGGGCAACCATGCTGTGCAAGGTCCCGATCACCACGGGTAAGCCGGACAGTGATTCTATCTGGTTGACCATATCCGATACATGGCTTTCGGGTTCTTCGGCAGCCAGCACTTTAACCTGCCCCGGGCTGTAGCGCAGTTTCATAATGTGGCCGGCCTCAAGCATTTCTTTTTCCGGGGAAGTTATGTTGGCCATTACAAAATGTGAGCCGCCGGTGCCCAAATTCTTGGCCACAGCCGTCGTATTAAGCAGTACCTCGTCGCCCTCCGCCACCGGCCCGGTTACAGCGTCATAATTATAGGCCCTGCCCGGGCTTTCACCGGGTATTTCCACTAAAACAAATGTCATTCCAGGACGCCGTGATATTATTTTTTGGACTATCCCCCGCTTAATCCTGATCACATAAAAGCCCCTTTTCCGCCGCTTCCTTAATGATAGCCAGAACATATTCCGCATCTTTAACCAGGTCTTCAACCGCTATATATTCCTCGGTAGTATGAACCTTTTTCATGGCGATGCCCAGGTTTACGGAAGGGATACCGTGTTGATTCAAAATATGGGTGTCACTGCCGCCGCCGGTGCTCTTAATCTCGGGCTTTAACCCGATTTTTACCGCGGCTTTTTGAGCCAGCCGCACAACCGGTTCGCTTTCCGGCACAAACATGGCCGGGTAAATTGTTTCAACATTAATCTGCACCTTTGTTCCCGCATCACGCGCGGCTTTTTCCAGCGCATCACAGATAGCTCCGGTTTGATTGATCCTTTTTTGTTCGTTCAGGCTCCTGGTTTCCCCCTGCAGCGTTACCCTGTCCGGAACTATGTTAACTGCTTTACCACCGGTGATGATACCTAAATTGGCGGTGGTTTCTTCATCTATTCTACCAAGTGCCATTGCCGCCACTGCCCTGGAGGCAACCTGGATCGCATTGATCCCGTCTTCCGGATTAATTCCCGCATGGGCCGCCCGCCCGAACATTTCAGCCACAATTTTATCCTGCGACGGGCCCTGGTTAACAATAGTGCCGGCTTGGCCATCCGAATCCAGCACAAATCCCATCTTTGCTGTAAGCCTTGAATAATCCAGCGCTTTGGCTCCGGAAAGACCGGTTTCCTCACACACGGTAAACACCAACTCCAGGTCTCCGTATGGAATCTCTTGCTCTTTCAACACCCGTACCGCTTCCAGGATAGCAGCAATTCCCGCCTTGTCATCGGAGCCCAACACAGTATCGCCGGCGGAGCGGATAATCCCGCTTTCTTCAACCGGTTTGATTCCCATGCCAGGAGTCACCGTATCCATATGAGCGCAAAATAAAACCGGCTGTGCTTCAACGTTCCCTTTTAATTTGGCAATGATGTTGCCTGTTTCAGTGCCTATTTCCTTTGCTGCTTCATCTATCGTTACCCCAAAGCCCAGAGCTGCAAGTTTTTCTTTAAGCAGTGCGGCCATCCGCCCCTCCCTGCCGCTCTCACTGCCCACCTGCACCAATTCCATAAATTCAGCCACCAATCGTTCCTTGTTAATCAAACGAACACCACCCTGTAATTTTTTTCAGGTATTCAGAATATTATGAGATGATAAACCGTTCTCTGACTCCTGACTACTGACTTCTGACTCCTCTATTGTACTTCTTTATTAATATAATAACCGCCAATTCCCTTACTGTAAAACAAGGATGGCGGTTATTTTATGGTATTCAGAATTCAGTAGTCAGAATTCAGAATACCAAGAAACGATAAACCGTTCTTTCATTCTGACTCCTGACTTCTGAGTAGTTACCTTTCGTTAATGGCCAGTTCTCTGCCCTTTTCCAGCGCGTCACGATTAATTGGAATTAAGTTATGCCGCTTGGGGGGCAGCACGTCCTTCAACGCCTCCAGTACGGAATCGGTAGATACCACGCCGGTCAGCTCCAACAAAACACCAAGGATAATATTATTGGCCACTTTGCCGTTGCCCAGTTCTTCGGCCAGGTCATTGGCGGGCACGTAAACCGTGCGCACATCCGTGCGCTTGGTTTTAATATTTATGAGCGAGCTGTTGACCAGTATCAGGCCGCCGGGGACTACCGCGGGCTCAAATTTTTCTAAAGACGGCCTGTTCATGGCTATAAGGACTGTTGGCTCACTAACCACCGGCGAGCTGATGGGCTGGTCGGAAATTGTAACCCCGCAGTTGGCTGTGCCGCCGCGCATTTCCGGGCCGTACGAGGGAATCCAGGCCACGTGCTTGTTTTCTTTCATTCCGGCATAAGCCAGCAGCTGCCCCATAGAGAGCACACCCTGTCCACCGAAACCGGCGATTAAAATGCCTTGAAACATTATGGTTGCACCTCCGTTGCCGGAGTTTTGTATTCACCCAGCGGGTAATAGGGAATCATTTTTTCTTCCAGCCATTTAAGCGCTTCAAGGGGCGATAAACCCCAGTTGGTGGGGCAGGCGCTGAGCACCTCCACCATGGTAAAACCGGCTCCGCTCATCTGAACATCAAACGCTTTCCGGATGGCTTTTTTAGCCGCCAGCACATTCTTGGGGTTATTCACCGCCACTCTGGCCAGGTAGGCGCTGCCGTCCAACGGGGCCAGCATTTCGCATACCTTAACCGGCATACCGTTGGCTGCCGCGTCACGCCCAAAGGGTGTGGTGGTGGTTTTCTGGCCCAGTAAGGTGGTGGGCGCCATCTGGCCGCCGGTCATGGCGTAAACGGCATTGTTAATGAAGATAACGGTTATTTTTTCTCCCCTGGCGGCAGCGTGCACCAGTTCACCGGTACCAATGGCCGCCGCGTCCCCGTCCCCCTGGTAGGTAAATACCAACCGGTCCGGCAGAACTCTTTTTATCCCTGTTGCCACCGCGGGCGCCCTTCCGTGGGCCGCCTGGTACATGTCAATGTCCATGTAATTATATATAAATACGGAACATCCGACCGGGGCCACACCCAGCGCCCGCTCATAGACGTCCATTTCGTCAATTATTTCAGCTACCAGCCTGTGCACAATGCCGTGGGTGCAGCCGGGGCAGTAATGCATCGGCATGTCTGTTAACGATTCCGGTCTGGTAAAAACTGTTTTCATTTTGCTGCACCCCCATCGTAAAGTTTTCTTATTTCGTTGAGTACATCCCTGGCCACCGGCAGCATACCGCCCACCCGGCCGTAAAAATGCACCGGCCTGGCATCGCTGACAGCAAGGCGCACGTCCTCAATCATCTGACCCATGTTCATTTCCACAACCAAAAAATTATTTGCTGTTTCCTTAACCCCGGCAAAAACGTCATTGGGGAACGGCCAAACAGTAATAGGCCTGATCAGTCCCACCGCCATGCCTTCTGCCCTGGCGCTGTCAACCGCCGCTTTGCATATCCTGGCACAGGTGCCGAACGCCACGACCACCATTTTAGCATCGTCCAGCCGGTATTCCTCCCACCGCTGTTCTTCGCGGGCTATAATGGCATACTTTTCACCTAATTTAAGATTATGCTTTTCGCATTCTTCCGGAACGATATATAGTGAATTAATTAACCGTTTAGGTCCGCCTTTTTTACGACCGGTTGCGGCCCAGGGGCGGTCCGGTACGGTAATTTCCTTTTCCTCGCCCAGTTCAACCGGCTCCATCATTTGTCCCAGAACACCGTCGGCCAGCAGCATGACGGGGTTGCGGTATTTATCCGCAAGGTCGAAGGCATCCTGCATCAGGTCTATAATTTCCTGTACGGAAGCCGGGGCCAGACAGATCAATCTGTAATCCCCATGTCCACCGCCTTTGACGGCCTGGAAGTAGTCGGACTGGGCCGGGGCAATATTACCCAGGCCGGGGCCCCCCCGGATCATATTAACAATAACACAGGGCAGCTCGGCACCGGCAATGTAAGATATTCCCTCCTGCATCAGGCTGATTCCCGGTCCCGAAGATGAGGTCATAACCCGGGCCCCGGCTCCGGCAGCGCCAAACACCATATTGGCAGCGGCGGTTTCGCTTTCGGACTGCAGGTAAGTTCCTCCGACTTCCGGCATTCTTTTAGCCAGGTAATGAGGCAATTCGCTCTGGGGAGTTATGGGGTAACCGAAAAAATAACGGCAACCGGCCCTTACGGCTCCCTCACCGATGGCTTCATTGCCTTTCATCAAAATTTTAGCCAACTTTTTTTTCCTCCCTTGCCACTTCGATAACCAGATCCGGGCACATAACGGCACAAAGTGCGCAGCCGGTGCATTTCTCCTGATCCTCTATCATCGCCGGGTGAAATCCCATAACATTAATGTGATCCGACATTTTGATAATTTGCTTGGGACAAACTGAAGCACATAATTTACATCCCTTGCAACGATCTTCGCGGAAAGTTACTTGCGCTCGCGCCAAGGCGATACCTCCTTTAACAAGTTATACAGTTGGATAAAAGCTTTATTTGAACTAACCCCTCAGCCACGGGGGAAGTACATGCAGGTTAAGCGGGAACAAATTTTCCTGCGGAAACCTTTGGGCCAGTTCTGCAGCGAGCTCATTTCTGACTGCCATAAAAGTAACAGGCACGTTAAGCCTGCTTGCAGCCTCTGTCACGATATTATGGCCGGTCTCGATTGTGGCAATGTCAGTACCGGATCCCAGGTTGGTGTTGCTGACCAAGCCGGTGACTTTCAGGCGCGATGCCTTTTCCACCGCTTTCAGCACTTGCATAATGCCTTCCACAGTCCTGGTAAAAGGGCGGCAGGTATTGACAACAAAAAACATGCCATAAGAGCCTTCAGGCAGAAGGGGTTTAAATCTTCCCAGGGCAGTGGCGCCGATGTCGTCGCCGCCCACATCAAAAACGCCCTTGATCCCCTCATCTTCCAGAATGCCCAGAATCGCAGCAGGAAGGGCCGGAACATCGGCACCCGCCAGCTCACCCGCCGGGGCCACCACTTTAAGTCCGTTTTGCTCCAGGTAATCCCTGAATACCCTGGTCCTGAAATAGGGGTTCACTATATCGAGGTCCACTATGCCCACCCGGTCATGCTCTTGTTTAAGCCGCAAGGCGTAATTAATGGCCAGCTCAGTCTTCCCGCTGCCTATGTTCCCGGTAAAAATCGTTATTCTTTCACTTAATTTCGACATCTGTTTCCCTAATCCTTCTCCCGCCCCAGCATATCCAGGTAGTTGAGCAACACGTTACCCGAGATGATGCTCGTTAAGGAATATTTTTCGGTAATAATATGGATTAAAACAAGCAACGCCAAATACGCGATTCTAAAATAGCCATCCAGCGCTGCTGCGGCAGTAACGCCCACAACCATGCCCAGGGTATTGGAGCCGGCGTCCCCCATCATGGCCCGGGCCTTGAGGTCCGCCCCCAAATAGGCCAGCACACTGCCCAGGATAATCACCATCATTACTGCTTCCGGCCTGCCCAGTGCCGGCGGCAGGATAACGGCACAGGCCAAAATAAATATTTTGCCCGCCCGCCCGGGGCGCAAATCGAATAAGTTCACCAGATTAACCGAAAGAGCTATGATTAAAGAACTGTCTATGATTCTAGCCCAATTGCCGGGATATAGTTGTACTCCCACTATAATCGCGATTAAACCACCGCCGATTGCTTTAACGGCGCCTGTGGTCAGGCGCCCGGCCCAAAGGGCTTTAAAGTGGCCGGTTAAGCCTGTTGCGTCCCTGGTCCCCCAAAAATCGTCAATCAAGCCAAGGCAAGTTGCACCGCCAATGGAAAATAAAAAAAGGGGAGCCAGGCTGCGCGGGCTTTCGGGCCGGAATAAATCCAGCAACGCCACTGTTATCAACGCAGAAACAAAAAAAATAATACCCGCTCCAAGAGGTATTGCTTCGCCTCGATAATTAGGGCGGACAAAACCGGCCGCTGTTATCATGCACAGTAACCTTTCCCTGATAGCATAAGTAACACAGAAAGATACAAGTAACGCCACTGGCAAAAAAAGTGTCTCCGGTAGCCAGTTCACAATTTCACCTCAAAACAGGCTTCTTAAAAGACATAATCCTGGCTAAAACAAGGATGATGTGCCAAAACTGTCTTCCCCTGTGCAGGAATCCTTTTAAGTCACGCCCCGTTTCTGCGTGCGTCATGGCACAAGGAACCTCCAGGACTCTAAAGCCGGCCCTGGCAGTTCGAATAGTTAAACCAACTTCCACCCCGTAACCAGATGCAAAGGGAATGACCCTTTCCAGTACTTTGCGGGTCATGGCGCGCTGCCCGGAAAGAGGGCTTTTCATCTCCAACCCGGTATTTAATTTAATACCCAAACGGGCTAAGCCCTTCACCAACCCAAACCCACCTTTGCGCAGCGCCGGTGGAAACTGGGCCACCGTCATATCAGCCAGCCCTGCAAGCACAGGCTGGAGAAGACGCCCGGCCTCGCTGGCAGAAGCACCTAAATCCCCGTCCAAAATGAGATAAATATCAGCTGATACCGCTGCAACACCTTTGTTTAATGCCGCGCCCTTGCCCATATTGCGTTCGAGGTTAATAACCCTGGCCCCGGCCGCCCCGGCAAGTTCAGCAGTTTCGTCGCCGGAACAGTCATTAACAACGACAATCTCATTGATTTCCGGTATTGACGCCAGCGACGTCACAGTATCAGTTATATACTTCGCTTCGTTAAAGGCCGGAATTACCGCCGCTACTCTGGTCAAATTATTTTACCTCCTGTTTTTTTAAATCAGGCAAAAGCTTTTGAGCAGTTGATTTAACACCGTAGTTACCGGGCTGCCCGCCCAAGACTAAAACCATCGCCAGGCGGCCGGGCGCGCTGTCGATATCGTCTATCGTACTAATATGCTTGCGCTGGTATTCTTTCATCGAAGAAGAAGAAACATCTGTTTCCTCAACGCCAACAACCGGGATGTTTAATTCTTTAAAGTAATCAATTAAAGCCAGGTCAATCTGCATATTGCGCGCTTGGCGTTTATAGCTGCCACCAATTATTATGACCCCGTCAACCGGTATGCCGAACTTCCCTGTGGACTGTAGAATCTTTTTATCAATAAGACTGTTGACAATAGAATCTTTTTCTCCGTCAATGATCCCCACAGCAATTTCCGTACCTAGCTTACCAAGGTATTCATCATCACTTAGATCAGGCCAAAGCCCCAACTCTTCGCGAAGATCTTTTAAATCTTTTTGCTCATCGTAAAAATTATTAATCGAAGTAACAGAACTAATTGTTCCCCCGGCATCTTCAATTACTTCGGTAATTTCCGGGGGGAAACCATAGCCGTTCAGCTCAATTACCGCAAAGGTTTTTCCGGCCAGCCTGCCGTCCACCAGCATTGGCAATGTCTGATCTTCATACTGTTTGCTGATATTGGTGTCCAATTGCAAGGTATTAGCCCGGGCAGTAATATCCTCATTGGTCTTTCTAAGTGTTTGCAGCTGGTTTTCCAGGTTGTTGGTAACCTGTTTTTGATATTCAACCAGCGCAGTATTGCCGAGCAGAGTACTGCCTATTAAAATCCCTATGCCCAGTGCTAAAAATACCGCTACCAGGGACGCTATGTGATATTTATAATCTACTATCATAATGTTTCACCTTAAATACCAACCAGCAGTCTAAATTGTATGTACAATAAGCGCAGTAGTTCTCTGGTGGCCGGGGCGATAACCGCAATAGCCGCTACCGGCACCAGCGCCGCAGCAATAATCGGCGCCAGGTGTTTGACCTGAGGCTTGCTTCTGTAAAGCCTGCTGACTCCTTTGGCGTCCACCAGGATTGAACCAACTTTGGCTCTGACCAGGAAGGTACTGGACATACCCTTGCGCCCTTTTTCCAGAAAGTCGATCATGTTGGAATGAGTGCCAACGGCTACAATTAGCTCAGCCCCATTATCAAATGCCATGAGCATGGCAATGTCTTCACTGGTACCAGGCGCGGCGTAACTTGCTGCTGTCAAGCCAAGCTCATTCAGCCTGGCCATGCCGGGAGCCCTGCCGTCAGGGTAAGCATGTACAACCAGCTCCGCACCACTTAACAGCATCTTATCACTTACGCTGTCCATATCCCCCACAATCATATCGGGCTGCAGACCAAACTCAGCAAGAGCGTCAGCGCCACCGTCCACACCTATTAATACCGGTTTAACATCATTAATATATGATTTAATTGCTTTTAAATCTTCTTTGTAATTTTTACCGCGTACTACAATTAGCGCATGTTTGCCTTTAAAAACAGTTTTAATCTTGGGCGCCTTGTACTGTCCGCAAATCAGGCCAATTTCATTTTTGGCATAATCCATGGTGTTTTGCACAAAACCTGACAGCACAACCTCCAGATTAGATCTGGCTGCTTCCATTTTCTCCTGAATATAGCCCTCATCCAATTCCCGACCCGCGGTTAAAAGTTTTCCCGCCCTGATAACTTGTCCATTTTGAAGCTCCAATTCTTCACCCTCGGTGATCTTTTGAAACAGACCGGCTCCAGGGCAGTCTATTAGCTTAATCCCTGCTTTCACCAGTAAAAGTGGACCGCTGTTGGGGTATGTTTTGCTCATAGAATGGGCAACATTGATAACGGCTTTAACCTTTGTCTCCAGCAGCGAATTTGCGGCAACCTCGTCCAGGTCGGCGTGATCAATAATGGCTATGTCACCCGGATTTAATCTTTTAACCAAATTTTTGGTTTTTTTATCTAAACGGGCTATACCCTTGATATGTTTCAAAATATCACCGCCCTTAACTTAGTTATTTTACAGTTTTTGCTTGTACCCGTCAAGTTTATTTATAACCCGGATACAATGATATAAATGCACCAAAACCTTATTGAGTTAATCACGCAAGTTCTTCTAATGTATGCTTATAAAATAAAAAGGCAGGTTCCGGAAGGGAAAATCCGGTCCTGCCCTTTTTATTTTTTCTTTTTCAGCTTACCTTGGCTTCTATCCTCAGCTTGTCCGCCACCATGGCGATGAATTCGGAATTGGTGGGCTTGCCGCGTTCAAGATTGATGGTGTAGCCGAAAAACTTGGTCATCATTTCAACATTGCCGCGGTCCCAGGCCAGTTCGATGGCATGTCTGATGGCCCTTTCAACCCGGCTGGGAGTGGTTTGGTATTTATGGGCTATCATGGGGTAGAGTTCCTTAGTTACAGCACCAAGCAAATTTACATCTTCAATTACCTGCAAAATAGCGTCCCTTAGATAATGATAGCCCTTAATATGGGCCGGAACGCCCATTTCATGAATGATATTGGTGACTGAAACATCTAAATTTTTAGGTTTTGCCACTGAAATATATTGCGAAACTCTAAAGCCACCGGCCAGCTGGCGAATCCTGTTAGCCAATACGTTAAAATCAAATGGCTTTAATATATAGTAGTCAGCTCCCAATTCTACAGCGCGCTGAGTTATACTTTCCTGTCCAAATGCAGTGAGCATGATAACTTTTGGTCTTTCCCTGGTGGTTTCAATGAGCTTTTCCAGAACCCCTATACCATCCAAATGTGGCATAATAACATCAAGAACCAGAACATCTGGAGACTTCTCTTTGATTAATTCCATTGCCTCCATACCGTTTAGAGCAATGCCTATTAATTCAAAATCTTCTTGCTGTTGCAGAAACTCTTTCAATAATTCGCAAAAATCTTTGTTGTCATCTGCAATAAGTATCTTAATAGCCTTTCTCATGAAAATTCCCGCCTCCTAAGAGTTATATCTTTTTCTAATATACTTTCTTTTCGACGTGGAGGAGGGAATACCTTTATTGTTTTTTAACTTTTTTGTTAAATTTTTACTTTTTATTGGTGCTAAATAGCGTCTATGATGTATTTATCCAGCTTTTTTTTGTAATTGCTCGATGTTAATCAAATTTGCTTCTTTTAACATATTTTCAGCCAGCACCCCGTATCCCCTTGTCGGATCGTTGATAAAAACGTGCGTAACCGCTCCCACCAATTTGCCGTCCTGTAATATCGGGCTGCCGCTCATCCCTTGAATTATTCCGCCGGTACGCTTAATCAACTCCGGGTCGGTGACTTGCAAGACCATTCCTTTGCTCTGCTTGCCAGGCAACACTTGGACTATTTCTATATTAAAACTCTGTATGTTATTATCCTCAAGAACCGTAAGTATTTGTGCCGGGCCGCGCTTGACTTGATAAGAAAGCGCAACAGCAACCGGTTTGCCGTATATAGGGTTTTTTAGTTCCTTTTCCAATTCGCCGAATATACCATACTTGGTATTCTTACTGATATCGCCAATAATATCGCTTTTGCCTTTAAAAACCCCCAGCTTTTCTCCGGGTTCGCCTTTTTTACCGGGGTGAAGCCCTTTTATCGTTGCTTCAACAATTTTTCCATCCCGGGGGTTAATAATACTTTTCCCGCTATAATCAGTGATAATATGCCCCAGGGCTCCGTAGACATGACTTCCGGGATCATAAAAAGTAATAGTTCCCACACCGGCTGCGCTGTCTTTGACAAATAAACCGACGCGGTAGCGGCCTGTCTCATTGCATAAAATCGGGTTGATTTTTAATCTTTTTACTTCATTTCCATGTTTGACTAATAAATTAACATCTTTTCCCTGCCTGCCGCACTTATCAATTAATTTTTGCAACTGGTTTTCACTTGTCACCTCTTTACCGTTAAGTTGTAATATTAAATCACCAACAGAAATACCCGCATCCCGGGCAGGAAAAACCTTTTTGCCGTCTTGATCAATGGCAGCCTCTCCTACAACCATAACACCTTCAGAATGGAGCAGAACTCCAATTGACTGCCCGCCTGGTATAACTTTAACCGGAGCAACAACATCTACCAGCATATGGTGGATCGGTATCAAACCAAAGAGTTTAAAGTGCAGATCAAGCTTACCCGGTTTTGCAGCTACCGGCATTGAGCTCCCAGGTTTTATAATTAAATCCTGATAATTATTACCGCCTATTGAAAGCAAGCTTGAAGAAGAATGGATATGCAGGCTGATATTTTTCCTCATCATCTTGGGAAGTTCCATACCTGCAACAACGTTATCCCCGGTTTTAATGTACTGCCGCGCGGGTAGAAAATTATGCCAATATGAATTTGCAGTCATTAAACACATAAAAAAAACAAATACTAGAATAAATGCTGTTGTTGAGCGAAATCTGCTGCTGATTTTTCTGCTGCGTCCCAGGGCGGCCTACCTCCTTTTTTAAAAATTTATTTCTAAGTTTAAATTGGCCTCGCAGCGATTCAATTATTCCGCCCTGTTGTGCCGCACATTGGCATTTGCCCGTTTGAAGCGGGACGGTCTGAACCTGTAACATATTAGAAGTTTGGGGTTGGAGATTAGAGAATGGATTGGAAAATTTATTCCAAAACAAAAAAGAGCCGTTGATGGCGGCTCCTACTAATTTTTCTAATTAATTATTCGTTACTATTCAGGTATTCAGAATTACTAATTAGAATTCAGTAGGGATTTATTACATTCCACGCATTGTACCCAAAATTATTCTGACTCCTGAGAAGTTAGGTTTTTTCTTATTTTTTTAACAAATTCAATCAAGCTATCCGAAGTACTGTCTCCGCCAAGCATACGGCTTAATTCATTAATTCTGGCATCATCGTCCAAACGTTTAATTATTGTCGTTGTTTTTTTATCCTCAACCAATTTTTCAATTAAGTAATGGGTCGAGGCATAAGCTGCAATTACTGCTGAGTGTGTAACACATAAAACTTGTTTTTTTAGCGCCAGGTTATCCAGCTTTTCGGCTACGGACCGCATTGTCCTTCCGCCGATTCCGGCGTCGACCTCATCAAAAACCAGGGTTGCCAGGTCATCATTTCCGGCAAGAATTGATTTTAAAGCCAGCATCACACGGGATAATTCCCCTCCGGAGGCAATCTTGGCCAAGGGCTTTAAAGGTTCGCCCGGGTTAGGCGAAATCAAAAATTCAATTTTGTTTATCCCACCCGGCCCCGGAGTCCCGGGAAAGAAACCGATATCAAACTGTACGCCCGTCATTTCCAGCTCGGATAGCTCAGCTTCCACTTCCTTCTTTAATCTTTCCGCAACTTCCATTCTAAGCCTTTCCATTTTATTTGCCGTTTCAATATAGTTATTTTTACTTGATTCAACCAGTTCTTCAATATGAGTTGCGTCAATATCAAGCGCATCGAGCTCTTCTAATTCTTCAGCCAAGGTATTGCGGTATTGTATGATATCTTCAATGGTATCTCCATATTTCTTTTTCAGCCGCTCAATTTGCGCCAGTCTTTCCTCCAGGTAGTTCAATTCACGAGGGTCCATTTCTATGTTTTCGCGGCACGAGGAAAGCTCCCGTGCGGCATCTTCCACCAAGCAGAGAGCTGTCTGTATGTTTTCATAGATACTTGCCATTCCCGGCAGGTAACGGGTTAACTCCTCCAGTTCAGTTTGGGAATTGCCAAGCAAATCAACTACAGCCTGGTGCATGTCATCGCCCTGATATATTTTTTTCAGTATCCCTTCCGCCAGCAAACCAATTTTCTCGGCGTTGGCCAACAAATTGCGGCGGCGGTTTAATTCATCTTCGTCTTCTCCAACTAATTTTGCTCCGTCAATCTCCTCCAACTGATACTTGATTGTATCCCTGCGCTGCTGTCTCTCCCGGCTGCCGCCGGTAATATCATCCCTGCGCTTAACGTTATTTTGCCACTCACGATAGGCACGGGCCGTTTCTTTTACCAGCTCTTCCAGGCCGTGCCCGCCAAACCTGTCAAGCAGCAAAACCTGCCTGTCAATTAAAAGCAATGATTGCTGGTCATGCTGTCCGTGCAGGTCGACCAGCAGTCCGCCTATTTCTTTAAATACGCTTAAATTTACTATCCGCCCGTTAATTCGGCAGATATTTCTGCCCTGGCGGTTTATTTCCCTGCTTAGCGCCAGCATGAAGTCATCTTCTGCACCCGGCTGCAGCCCGTACTCCTCCAGTTTGTCCAGGACACCGCTGAGGCCGTTAATATCAAACATTGACTGCACCACTGCCCGTTCCCGCCCGGTCCTGATCATGTCTGATTGGATTCTAAAACCCAGGGTGGCCTTAAGTGCATCAAGGACGACTGACTTACCGGCGCCGGTTTCGCCGGTTAAAACATTTAAGCCGACGCCAAATTCTATTTCGGCGTTGTCAATCAGTCCAAAATCCTGAATATAAAGTGAAATTAACACCCGTGATCACCTCCCGGTTAAGGCGGCAAACTTTTTCATCACAGAGTGGGTCATTTTTTTGGGTTTGATTACTATTAGAATTGTGTCGTCACCGGCCACTGTCCCGATTATTTCCGGCCAGCCGGAATTATCGATGGCAGATGCCACACCCTGGGCTTCTCCCGGTAAAGTTTTGATGATGATTAAATTTTCGCTGTTATCCAGGGATACCACCGAGTCCCTGAAAAATCTTTTTATCCTGTCCTCGTTTCTCGGGTTTACCGGCTCGCCCGCCACGGCATAACGTGAAATGCCCGAACTGCCCGGGATCTTAATTAGCCCCAGTTCCTTTATATCCCTTGAAACTGTCGCCTGGGTAACTGCAAACCCGGCCTCCCGCAGGGATTCTACCAGATCTTCCTGAGTGCTGATGTCATTATCTTTGATTATTTCCAGGATTTTCTTATGGCGCCAGGTTTTCATCGGTTACCCTCCTCTCAACCAAAACTAAATACGGGGCCAGGGCAGATCGATTCAGAAATGATAATTTAAGCACCCCGTAAATTTCAGGGTCAAGCATTGCCGCCAGGTCTTCCACGGCCCGGCTTTCCTCGGCAGCGCCGGTATGCCCGGTATAGATAACCACACTTATTCTGCCGCCGGGCTCCAGGTTCTTTAACGCCGCGTTAACCGCATTGATGGTGGTTTCCGGCCTGGTTGTCACCGCATGGTCTCCGCCGGGCAAATAACCCAGATTAAAAATTACCGCCCTTAAAGCTTCTTTGATGTATTTTTCCATGTGTTCGTGGCCGGCCTGGATCAGCTGCACCCGCCCCAGCAGGCCGTTTTCTTTTAACAAGGCAGCTGTTTGCTCCAGCGCACGGCGCTGGATATCAAAGGAATATACTTTTCCTTTCGGGCCCACGCATCTGGCCAGAAAAAGGGTGTCGTTACCGTTGCCGGCGGTGGCGTCTACAGCACAACTGCCCTCTTGCAGTACTTCGGCGAGAAATTTTTGCGCCAAAAGGACGGCATTGCCATGTACCCCCGTGAAGTGAACGGGCAGACTACGTTTCATTTTTCCCGTCCCCTTCTTTCAATTTTTCTCTGAGGATATTAAAAAATGTACGGTTATTCAGTTTAATAAATTTGGCCCGGTGCTCGGCCCTCCTGACTTTAACTATATCGCCATAGTTAAGCCGCATTCCATGTTGTCCGTCCATTGTAAGCATTACCTCGCCCTGCCTGGAAAGCAGTGTCACCCTGACCTCGCTGCCCGCAGCAATAACCAGCGGCCTGGCCCAAAGTGCGTGGGGACAGATGGGGGTAACAACCATTAAATCCAGGTGCGGCACTACCAGCGGGCCTCCGGCCGATAACGAGTAAGCCGTGGAGCCGGTAGGAGTGGCCACAATTACCCCGTCTGCATAATAGGTATTAAAATGCTGCCCGTCCACAAAAGTATCTAAAACAATTAACCGGGCAAAGCCCCCCTTGGTAATAACAGCATCGTTTAATCCGGTCACAGGCTCATAGGGTTGTCCTTCCCTGATTACACCGGCCTCCAGCATCATGCGCTCTTCAATGGTATACTGGCCGGCCAGCAATCTTTCCAGGGCCAAATGGATGTGCGGAATGTCAACTTCAGTCAGAAAACCAAGCCGGCCCAGGTTGACGCCGAAAATCGGCACCCC
This sequence comes from Desulfotruncus alcoholivorax DSM 16058, assembly GCF_000430885.1. Lineage (GTDB taxonomy): Bacteria > Bacillota > Desulfotomaculia > Desulfotomaculales > Desulfallaceae > Desulfotruncus > Desulfotruncus alcoholivorax. The sequence continues at coordinate 197,216 of NZ_AUMW01000001.1, forward strand.
AAAGGGCGCCGCCAGCCGGGCGCTATGCAGCAGAGTACCGTCACCGCCAAGCACAATCAGGCAGTCGGCACGTTCAACCATTTCCCGGCGGGAGCAAACAAAGGTACCCCGAGTGGTGCCGCAGGCACTTTTTTCGTCCTTTAGCAATGTAATGTCATGGTTTCCCAACCAGGTGCAGATTTCATCCACCAGAGGCGCTATTTTATCCTTTTCCAAGTTGGATAACAAGCCAATAGTTTTCAAACGGTAGCCCTCCGTAAAAAGCCTTTCGATCCAGGTCAATCAAGGTTGAGGTGGGCTGCCTGCACCACCGCATCAATCATCGCCCGGTTGTCCCCAACAGCTTGTCCACCTTTTTGAAAATGAAGCAGGTATTCAATGTTGCCTTCCGGTCCCTTCACCGGGGAATAGTCCAGGCCAAGGACGGAGCAGCCAAGCTCTTCAAAGCAGTCTATTACCTTTTTTAACACGTCCCTGTGGACTGACGGGTCTCTTACCACGCCTTTTTTACCGACTCTTTCCCTGCCGGCCTCAAACTGGGGTTTCACCAATGCAACTCCCTCGTAATTGTCCAATAAAAAGCCTACCCGTGGCAAAACAAGGCACAGTGAAATAAAAGAAACGTCTATAGTAATAAAATCCGGCACTCCGGATTTAAAAACATCTTTCTCCAGGTACCGGATATTTGTTCGTTCAAGCACACAAACCCTGTGATCATTGCGCAAGGACCAGGCTATCTGGCCATAACCGACATCAACAGCATAAACGTAACTGGCTCCGTTTTGCAGGGCACAATCAGTAAACCCTCCGGTGGAAGCGCCTATATCAAGGACAACTCTCCCCTGCAGATCGATAGCAAATACTTTCAGTGCTTTTTCTAATTTAAGCCCGCCCCGGCTCACATAACGCAATTTGGCGCGTATAGTTATTTCCGGATCTGCAGTCACCTTTTGACCCGGTTTATCCACCGGCGCGCCGTTGATTGATACGTCTCCGGCCATAATTGCAGCCCGGGCCTGCTCCCGGCTTTGAAAAAAACCCTTTTCCACAAGCAACAGGTCTATTCTTTTCTTCTCCGTCAAGCTTTAGGATCCTCCAATAGGCCGGCTATTTTATTCCTTTAATTTTGCGCCGGTTGATCATTTGTAATGCCGTGTCAACTACGTTCTTCGGTGCTAACCCGTATTTCCGGCGCAATTCAGACTGGGTGCCGTGTTCTACAAAATCATCCGGAATTCCTATACTTTTAACCTGAATCCCGGTATAGCCCGAAAAATACAGCAACTCCAGCACTGCGGCGCCAAAACCTCCGGCCAGGACGTTTTCTTCAATGGTTATAAGCCGTCCGGTTCGCGCTGCATGTCTGGTTATGCAGTCTGCGTCCAGCGGCTTGACAAACCTGGCGTTAATCACCGTAGCCAGTATGCCTTGATCTTTCAGCATAGCCCCGGCCTTACGGGCCACCTGCACCATGTTCCCCACAGCCAGTAAAGTTATATCCTTGCCTTCGGTAATTACTTCCGCCCTGCCAATGGCTATTGGTTCCGGCGCCGCGTCCAGAGCCACGCCCACACCGGTACCGCGCGGGTAACGCAAGGCGCAGGGAGCATCCAGATTTAGCGCTGTAAAAAGCATGTGCTGCAATTCATTCTCATCTGCCGGCGCCATGATTGTGATGTTGGGAATTGACCGCAGAAAAGAATAGTCAAATACACCATGGTGGGTAGGTCCGTCGTCACCTACGATGCCGCCACGGTCTACGGCAAAGACAACAGGCAGGTTTTGGAGGCACACATCGTGAATAATTTGATCATAGGCCCTTTGCAAAAAGGTGGAGTAAACAGCCACCACCGGCTTTAATCCCGACTTGGCCATCCCTGCAGCCAACGTCACAGCGTGCTGTTCGGCAATACCCACATCAAAAAAGCGTTTCGGGTATTTTTGGGCAAAATCACTCAGTCCTGTGCCGCTGCACATCGCCGCGGTTATAGCTATAATTTTTGGGTTGTTCCCGGCCAACCGTGTAAGAGTATTCCCAAACACTTCCGTGTACGTACTGACGTCACTTTTTTTCAGACAGTCCCCGGAATCAATATCAAAAGGTCCTATGCCGTGGAATTTATCGGCCTTCTCTACCGCCGGCCCGTAACCCCGTCCTTTTTCAGTAAGCACATGCACCAAAACCGGACCGCCCAGTTTTTTGGCCTGCTCCAGGGTAACCAACATGGACCCGATGTTATGCCCGTCTACCGGGCCAAGGTAGGTGAAACCCAACTCTTCAAAGATCATTCCCGGCACCATCAGGTATTTTAAGCCATCTTTAAGCCGTTCCGCCACCTTTAATACGGTGGAACCGATGGAAGGTATTTTACGCAGCAATTGCTCTATTTCATCTTTACTTCTGGAGTATTTTGGATCCGTCCTGATCCGGCTCAGGTAACGGGACATGGCGCCGACATTGTGCGATATACTCATTTCGTTATCGTTTAATACAACTATTAAGTCGGTCTTGAGATGTCCGGCATGATTAAGCGCCTCAAAGGCCATACCGCCGGTCATGGCCCCGTCGCCTATTACCGCCACGACAGAGCTTTTTTCGCCATTATAGTCCCTGGCCAGAGCCATACCCAGGGCAGCTGATATTGAGGTACTGCTGTGCCCCGTGGCAAAGGCATCATGCTCGCTTTCATCCGGCCGGGGGAAGCCGCTGATTCCGCCATGCCGGCGGAGGGTTTTGAATTGCTCCCGGCGTCCCGTAATCAATTTATGACCATAGCACTGGTGCCCTACATCCCAAATTATTTTATCATGGGGGGTGCGAAAAATATAATGCAGCGCCAGGGTTAGTTCAACTACACCCAAATTGGGAGCCAGATGCCCGCCGTTACTGGCAACAGTGGAGATTATTTCCTCCCTGATTTCCGATGCAAGTTTATCAAGTTGGGCCAGTGTTAATGATTTAATATCTTTGGGTGAATTGATTTGATCTAAATATTTGCCCAAAGTTTCACCTACTATCCATTCAGGTATTCAGAATTCAGTAGTCAGAATTCAGAATATTACAAGACGATAAACCGTTCATATTCTGTCTCCTGACTCCTGACTTCTGACTCTCCTGTTATTACTATTTTTTAACCAGCCTGATCCCGGTTATACCGCCAAATACGGCAATAATTTTACCCACAAAAAAAATCACATCATTTGCCCGGCTAATTGCAATTTTTTTGCCATAAGCCTTGCCCCCGACAGTAAAAGCCGCGATCAACGCTGTGATTATCATATTCAAAATAAATCTATTTGTATCCTGCCAGATACTCATTATCTTAATTACCAGCGCTATTCCCAGCGCCCCGCTGACGGTGCCCGCGATATCGCCGACAACATCATTGGCAATATTTGCCACCCGGTCGGCATTGCGAATCAGGAACACGCCCTCCCTAGCTCCTGACACCCGCTTTGAGGCTTTGGCGTGAAAGGGCGCTTCTTCAGCTGCCGCAACCGAAGTACCGACGATATCGGCAGAAATACCCAAAAATATAATTAGGGTTAAAAACAAAAAAGATAATACTAAACTGTTAATGGAGCGCGATAAAAATTCAGACAACAAAAAAAACAATGCAGCTAAACTGAATGAAATAAAGGCAACAGTAAAAACATATTTAATAGATACGGTGGATTTATTATTTCTCAACAAATTCACTCCATATATGTAAGAAGACAAGTAACAGCGATACGGGTAAATGTTGCGGCTTAGGTCCAGCAGGTTTTCCCAGTTTCATACCGGTTGTCGCCATACCGGCGGTTTCCCTTTAAACAAAACTTCGAAACGTTGCCGTTTTCGAGGCTGAATTACCACTTAGTCCGCACTTTAATCCCCGTACCGCCCCGTTACAGGACAGCCTAGGAGTTTTCCTCTACGGGAGTACCTTTTTTTAGCCTCTTTTGCAGTGACGGTTTAAGCCTGTGGTATATTATGCGTGGGCCCGTGCATAATATACCACTTCATGGACCTCCACCGCCACCACTCAAGGCAGGCTACACTGCACGCAGCTTTCACCACATGCAGGTTTATACCCAAGCCATAGTAATTGCCAATGACAATGTTCCACGCACTTGGGTCTCCACGGGGGCAGGGTCAACGCCCACATGCCATTGCAGGTCGCCCCGCCCCCTTAACTCCCAGTACCAACCCCCAACTGGGCGTCGGCAGCCAGCACCAGGAACTTCATCGATGTGCCCTTGACGGATTTTTAGGCCCGCCTTCAAAAAAGGGTTCCCGACTAGGATACTGCGTTACTTGTCTTATTTAATACCGTCAGTGCAAAATTATAACACAATACCTGTATTAACAACAACCGCTCCCAATAGCTCCTATGAGTCAATTACAGCCTGTTATGATCAATTATGAATAGGTGCATCCCATTGCTGACCCGCTCTAGGCCGCGCTTGGGTATGGTTGAATTAGCGAGATTGCTGTTTTATGTACCGGGTATCTGCTTATAAGATTGCTTCGCTGCGCTTGCAATGACAGCTCCAATATTTCTTTCAATACTCCCGCGATAGCACAAATTGAACCAGCAAGCGCAGGAATTCCGCTTCCGCTCCCAGGGAATTAAGCGCAGCCAGGGCGTAATCTCCGGCTGCACGAGCTAACTTTCTGGACTCTTCCAGCCCGTAAAGCGCCGGGTAAGTCGCCTTCTGGTTTTTATTATCGCTGCCCACAGGCTTCCCTAATTTTTCCTCGTCACCCTCAATATCAAGAATGTCATCGACAATTTGAAAAGCAAGTCCCAGGTTATCCGCATAAGCAGTCAGATTTTGAATTTGTTCCGGGGAGGCACCGGATAAAATAGCCCCTGCCCTAACCGAGGCCCGGTATAATGCTCCTGTTTTATGGGTATGGATGTATTCCAATTCCTGCTTGGTGATCTCATTTTCGCTGGATAAAAGATCCACCACCTGCCCGCCAATCAAGCCGCAGGTACCGGCCGCAAGGGCCACTTCCGATATGACTTGCACAACCCTATCCGGCATCACCCTGCCAGCCATTCCGGCCAGCAGTGCAAAAGCCATGGTTAGCATTGAATCGCCCGCCAGAATAGCGATAGCTTCTCCAAATTTTTTGTGGCAGGTGGGCTTACCCCTGCGCAAATCATCATTGTCCATGGCGGGCAAATCATCATGCACCAGTGAATAGGTGTGCAAAACCTCAACAGCGCAAGCCGCCGGTAAAACTAAATTTTCATCTCCGCCAACAGCACAGGCGGAAGCCATCACCAGGGCCGGCCTTAATCTTTTGCCTCCTGCGAAAATGCTGTACCGAATTGCCTCGTGAATTACGGAGGGGTAAGCATCTGCCGCAGGCAAGTAACTATCCAGAGCCTTGTCAACTAAAAGGGCCCGCCTGGTTAATTCAGCTTTAAAGTCCATTACATATCCTCTTCCCGTAAGACAGGTTTACCGTCCCCGCCTTCAAGCAAAATGTTGATTTGTTTTTCGGCTTCTTCCAAATGCCGGCTGCACTTCTTGGTTAATTCAATGCCCTCGGCAAATAATTCCAGCGACTCTTCCAGAGGAAGGTTTCCCTCCTCTAATTTACTGACCAATTCCTCAAGCCTGGCTAAAGCTTTTTCGAAGGATACATCCTTGTTATTACCCATTATCTCCAGTATAAACCTCCATTTTAACTATTTTGTTTGTTTTTTAACTATTATATATAATCCGTCAAGTAAATTACTAGATAAATAAAAAAATTTCTATAACACAAAAGGGGCTTTTGAAGCCCCTTTTGCTAGTTTAGTTTACTTTATTTAGTTTACTTCATTCTTTCCTGCACAACCGCAACGGCCTTGTCTTTTAGTTCCCTGGCTTTTTTGACCAGCTGTTCTTTTTCGGCAAGGATATTATTTACGTATTCTTCATCTTTAACCATGGGAATGTTAATATCGGCACTGAGCAATACTGCGTTGATAGCCGCCTCGCAGATGTACGCGGCAACACCGGCATCGCTGATGGCCATTTTGTTGCCTATTTTGGCCAGTCGGTCGGTGATTTCCAGAGCTTCCAGCAGGGCCCTGGCAATTTCCATCGGGGTGTCGGTAGCGGTTTTTAAAGCCTTTTGCATCATTTCTTCCCGCTTGGCCTTTTCCTCATCGGTATTTTTAGGCATGCGGTAGACATCCATAAATTTACCGAAGGCTGCAATATCGGCTGAAACCAGTTTTTCCAGTTTATTGATAATGAAATAGGCCGCACCGGTGATTTCCTTGACCTCTGGTTCAACATCCTTAAACTTGGGTTTACCTACGGTCAGGTTGCCGACCATGGCAGTCATGGCCACTCCCAGTGTGCCGACAAGTGCCGACACGCTGCCGCCGCCGGGGGTGGGGGCATCGGAAGCGGAAACCGCCACTACTTTACGAAACGGAAAATCAAAAATTTCGCTCACAGTTTAACCTCCTATTGAGATTGTAGCTTAATGGCCTTTAATACGTTCTTTTGAATCAGCACAGTGGTCAGGCTGCCCACACCGCCGGGAACGGGAGAAATATACCCGGCCACTTCTTTGGCGTTTTCAAAATCAACGTCGCCGCAAATGCCACCGCCCTCGGCAGGGTTAATGCCGGCGTCAACAACAACTGCGCCGGGCTTGATCATGTCTGCGGTGATCATTTTAGCTCTGCCCACCGCCGCAATGATAATATCAGCCTGTTTGGTATGATAGGCCAGGTCGGCGGTCTTGGTATGACAGACGGTTACAGTGGCGTTTTGGTTCAGCATCATAAATACCAGCGGCTTGCCGACAGTTTCGCCACGGCCTACAATAACGGCATTTTTGCCTTTGATTTCAATACCGGAGCGAAGCATAACTTCGATACAGCTCTGAGGAGTAGCCGGGAACAGTCCTTCGCCGCCGCTTAAAATGTAGCCGCGGTTGATGGGGTGGGCCCCGTCAACGTCTTTCTTGGGATCTACGGCTTCTAAAACAACCTTTTTGTCCATTCCCTTGGGCAGCGGCATTTCAATCATAATTCCGTGGACTTTCGGGTCTTTGTTCCACTGGTCGATCAGAGCCAGTACTTCTTCGATTTTGGTGGATCCCGGCAGGGTCACCAGTTCAAAATCAATACCCACATTAGCGCAGGCTTTCTCTTTGGAACGGGCGTAAACTACCGAAGCCGGGTCATCACCGACGAGCAGCACATTCAGCTTGGGAATAATACCATTTTCCCTGTACTGGGCCACTTCCGCCTTTACTTCTTCCCTGATCGTCGCCGCAATTGCCTTTCCATCAATTAGGGACGCAGCCATAATTTATTTCCTCCCCTTTTTAAGAATCATTAGTCTTATTAATTTCCCGTACCTCGCACTTCAACACGCCGCGGTGCAGTCGTACGGTTACGGAATCTCCGGTTTTAATTTGCCGGGCCTCACGAAGCACCTTGCCGTCAGGCCCGAAGGCAAGACTATAACCACGGGCAAGCGTGGCCAAAGGGCTTAAAGTATCCAGGCGCCCGGCCAGCAGGGCAATTTTTCCCGCCGATTCCTTAACGGAGCCCTGAACTACCTTGCCCAGTTGTCTTTCCAGTTGGTCCAACACCATCCGTCGCTGGTCGCAAATGGTTTCCAGCGGCCTGGCCAGCACCCTGTTCTTGGCACACTGTTCCAGTCTCTGCCGGTAAACAGCTTTTTTTTGCTGAATGCACCGGGTCATTCTGACCCGGTGCATATCGATCATCCTCTTGATTTCCACCCGGTCAGGTACGGCTAATTCAGCGGCAGCCGAAGGAGTGGGCGCCCTGAGATCCGCCGCCAGGTCAGACAGTGTGAAATCGGTTTCATGTCCCACCGCCGAAATTACCGGTATGGTTGACGCGGCAATACTCCTGACCACAATTTCGGTATTAAATGCCCACAACTCTTCCAGTGACCCCCCGCCCCTACCCGCAATGATTAGATCCACCCCGGGCATTTGGTTGAGCAACCTGATACCCCTGGCCACTTCTTCCGGCGCTGTTTCGCCCTGTACAGCCGCCGGTGCCAGGATAATCCGCACGGCAGGCCAGCGGCGCCGCAGGATGTTGATCATATCCCTGATCACCGCACCGGTAGGCGAGGTCACCAAACCAATGCAACCTGGAAACGAAGGCGGTTTTTTCTTGCTGGCCTGGTCAAACAAGCCCTCGGCGGCCAGTTTTTGTTTGAGCTTTTCCAGCGCGGCGTAAAGGGCGCCTTCACCGTCCGGCTCAATACGTTCGGCGTAAAGCTGGTATTGCCCGTCACGTTCAAACACGGTGACATACCCGTTAACGCGAACGGATAACCCGTTTTCGAGTCCGAATTGCAGGTTTCTGGCGCGGGACCGGAACATAACCACCCTGACGCAAGAATAACTATCCTTTAACGTAAAGTAGATATGCCCCGATGCCGCTTTTTTATAATTTGAAATTTCGCCCTTAACCCAAAGGTTGCCCAGCAGGAAATCACTTTCCAGCAGTTCCTTGATCCGTAAAGTCAGTTCCCGCACAGTTATAAATGGCATCATCATCCTCCCGGGTTTTGAGCTTAAACAGTTAATTTACTTATTGCTTAAATATTCATGGATGGATTTAGCCGCAGTGCGGCCCGCACCCATGGCCAGGATAACCGTTGCGGCCCCGGTAACCACGTCGCCGCCGGCGAAAACGCCCGGTTTGGAAGTGGCGCCGGTTTCAGGATCGGCAACGATATTGCCTTTTTTAGTCAGTTCCAGACCCTTGGTGGTCCTGGGCACCAAGGGATTGGGGCCCTGACCGATAGCTACAACCACGGTATCCACGTCCATTAGATATTCCGACCCTGCAATGGGTACCGGGCGGCGGCGGCCTGAAGCATCGGGCTCACCCAGCTCGTATTTGATGCACTTCATCCCCGTTACCCAGCCGTCCTCATTGCTGACGATTTCAACCGGGCTGGTCAGGAAGGCAAATTTGACTCCTTCTTCCTCAGCGTGTTCAGCTTCTTCCTTCCTGGCGGGCAGTTCCTCGTGGGAGCGCCGGTAAACGATCCAGGATTCTTCGGCGCCCAGGCGCAGCGCGGTGCGGGCAGCGTCCATGGCCACGTTGCCGCCGCCCAGTACTGCGACTTTCTTGCCCAATTTAATAGGTGTATCAAAATCGGGGAATTTGTAAGCTTTCATCAGGTTGGTCCTGGTCAAGAATTCGTTGGCGGAATAAACGCCGCAGGAATTTTCACCTGGAATGTTCATAAAGTAGGGTAGACCGGCACCGGTTCCGATAAATACGGCGTCAAAACCCCCGTTTTCCATTAACTCGTCAACCGTGGTAAATTTACCCACAACAGAATTGACCTCAATTTCCACACCCAGGTTCTTTAAGTTTTGCACCTCGGCCTGAACCACGGCCTTGGGCAGACGGAACTCGGGAATACCGTACATTAAAACGCCGCCGGCAACGTGCAGCGCCTCAAATACGGTTACTTTGTGTCCCAGCTTGGCCAGGTCGGCAGCGCAGGTAAGCCCGGATGGACCCGATCCTACGATGGCAACCTTCTTGCCGGTGGGAGGGGCGACTTCCGGTGTTTTCACCCCGTGCGCCAGTTCCCAGTCGGCACAGAAGCGTTCAATCCGGCCGATGCCGACCGGCTCATGTTTTTTACCCAGGGTGCAATATTTTTCACACTGGTTTTCCTGGGGGCAAACCCGGCCGCAAACCGCCGGCAGCGCGTTTTTATTTTTAATCCGGGCGATGGCGCCGGCAAAATCGCCTTCCGCCACCAGCTTGATAAAGGCCGGGATTTCAACTTCAACCGGGCAGCCCTGGCGGCAGGGCTCTTTTTTGCACTGCAGGCAGCGCTTGGCTTCGTCGATAACAGCCTCCTCGGAATAGCCCAGAGCCACTTCATTAAAGTTCCTGGCCCGCTCAACGGGATCCTGGGCAGGCATCGGGTTCTTGGTCGGTTTTATTTCCTTTTTAGGCTTCTTTTCATCAGTCATTATTTAGCACCTCCGCATCCGGATCCGCATTTACATTGATGGTGTTCCATAGCCTGTTGTTCCTGTGGACGGAAGATGGCGCCGCGGCGGCCCAGTTCCAGCCAATCAACCGCATGGGCGTCGAATTCAGGCCCATCAACGCAGACGAATTTGGTGGCCCCGCCTACGGACACACGGCAACAGCCGCACATACCCGTGCCGTCAACCATTAAGGCGTTCAAACTGACAATTGTTTTAATACCGTATTCCTTGGTCAGGTTGCTGACCGCGCGCATCATCGGCTGGGGCCCGATGGCCAAAACCAAGGGGATGTTTTCCTTGCCGTGTTTTTCAATAACCTCTTTTAATACGTCAGTTACAAAGCCTTTACGCACGTAGCTGCCGTCATCGGTGGTAACCAGCAGTTCCGAACATGCTTCCCGCATCTTGTCTTCCCAGAACAGCAATTCGCCGGTGCGGGCGCCGATTATGCCGATTACGTGGTTCCCTGCCTCCTTAAGTGACCTGGCAATGGGGTGAACCGGTGCAACACCTACACCGCCGCCTACAACCACTACCGGGCCATCAAATTTTTCAATGTGTGAAGGCTCACCAAGCGGCCCCACGAAATCTTTAATAGTGTCTCCCGCTTCCATTTGGCCGAGCTGGGTTGTAGTTTTACCGACTTCCTGGAACACAATGGTAATTGTACCCTTTTCCCGGTCAAAATCGGCAATGGTAAGGGGAATCCTTTCCCCTTCTTCATGAATACGCAGGATGATGAATTGGCCGGCCTTGCAGCTTCTGGCAACTTTAGGCGCTTCAATGACAAATTGCTTGATAATTGGTGAGAATACTTCTTTTTCTAAAATTTTAAACATATAACCCCTTAACCCTCCCCCAAGATGTTTTTAAAAAAATCTAAAATATATACTTCGAGGCCAAGCATATGATTCCTGCCGCATTTTTAGTAATGAGCAAATTTTTAAAAAACGATAACGAACGATAACGGGGTCAGGCTTGAAACGATAACGGGGTCGATAACGGGGTCAGGCTTGAAACGATAACGGGGTCAGGCTTGAAATATTCACTTATTTGAAATAAGTGAATATTTCAAGCCTGACCCCAAAAGTTAAAAAGTTGACCCAAAAGTCAACTTTGTTTGGACACCGCGCTTAAGATGCCATTTATGAATTTGCCTGATTTTTCACCACTATAAAGTTTGGCCATTTCTACGGCTTCATTAATGGAAACCCCCAATGGAGTGCCTTCGAATAAAATTTCGTACAGCGCCAGGCGCAGTATATTTCTGTCCACCACGGCCAACCTGTTTATCTGCCAGTCGTGACTGTACCTGGCGATGGTTTCATCCAGCGCGGCCAGATTATTTACTGTGCCGTTTACCAGGTGCCGGGCAAATTCCAGGTCTTTTTCGGCCGGGGCGAAATTATCCTGTAAATAGCGAAAAGCTTCTTCAATATCAACTTTGCCCACTTCTAATTGGTAGAGCACCTGCATAGCCGATTCCCTGGCCTGTCTTCTTCCCATTACTTAACCGTCACCTTTCTCCCAACAAACGCAAAATTATATCCTTTATGTCCACCCGGTCGTCCAATTGCTTGCCGCCATAATAACCCAGAAAAACAAAAATAATAATCAACAGGGTTTTCAAGATGCCCCATACTATAATTGAGATGCTTATGCCCAAACCTACCAGCGCACCTATTATTTTACCCCGGTTGTTCAAGATCCATTCCAGTAAAAGGCGATTATCCATTAGCCTCTACTTCCTATTCCACCCTGGATTTGCGATTTGAAAAACTTTCCACCGCTACACGAACCTCATGTACGGTAATCCCCACCACATTATGAACCCGGTCCTTAACCTGTTGCTGCAGGCATTCAGACAGCTGCGGAACGCTAATATCGGGAGTAACCGTTACCTTAAGTTTAACACTGATGCCTTCATGAGCAGTCCCGACCCTGGCCCTGGCTTCTCTCACACCTTCCACGTTATATGCTTCCTTCTCAGCCAGTGATTCAATTGCTGGCAGTGAAACACGTACTTCGCCCAGGCTCCGCTCATGCACAACGGCCTGTTTCTTTTTGTGCTCCCCCCTGATGCTTTTCCAAACCAAACGGCTCCCCATGATAATATAAACAGCCACTAGCGCCCATAATACTTCCCTGTTGTCCGGCAGCGATATTTCCCGCCACAATCTCAGCCAGGGTTCCTGCCAGCCGGCCATAAACGCCACGGCAACCAGGCCTAATAAAGTCAGTGTTATACTGTAGATTGCCAGAATTCCCCGGTCAAAGGGCCCCATGCTCGATCCTCCCGGTTACTTCACCCTGTTTTCTTCAACTTCCGTTTCTTGTGCAAAAGCCACTCCCTGTACATTTACATTAACTTCAACAACAACCAGGCCGGTCATTTTCTCAATCGACTGTTTGACGGCATCTTGAATATTGGCAGCCACCTCGGGTATGCGGGTGCCGAAATCTACTACAATGTACAGGTCAACAGCTGCTTCCTTCTCGCCGACTTCTACCTTTACGCCCTTGGTCAGGTTTTTCCTGCCCAGTTTTTCTGTTAACCCGCCGACAACGCCACCGCTCATGCCCGCCACACCGGGCACCCGGGTTGCAGCCAGGCCGGCAATGATACTCACTACTTCTTCTGATATTCTAATCGAGCCCAGACTGTTTTTCTCTTCACGCAGTGCGCCTTCCTGCTGTTCCATTTACATTCCTCCAGCCCGTATTTACAGCAATTATATCACATGGAGGAAATTTTTCGCAATTTTTATCAGCCCATGATTCTCCTTTGGATAAAGTTGGTATATATTTCACCTCGTCTGAAAAAGGCATTGCGCAAAATCCGGCGGTGAAAAGGTATGGTTGTTTTAACACCTTCAATTTGCATTTCATCCAGAGCCCGCTGCATTCTGGCCACCGCTTCGTCCCTATCCCGGCCCCAGACAATCAACTTGCCCAACATGGAATCATAATACAGCGGCACCTCACAGCCCGCATATACGGCGCTGTCCAGTCGCACACCGGCGCCGCCGGCCGGGTGATACTTCGTTATTCTGCCCGGGCAGGGCGCAAAATCACGCAGGGGGTCCTCGGCGTTGATCCTGCACTCGATGGACCAGCCGTTAAATTGGATATCTTCCTGTTTAAACCCCAACTGCTCCCCTGCGGCGATGCGTATTTGCTCTTTTACCAAATCAATACCCGTAACCATCTCGGTAACCGGATGCTCCACCTGGATTCTGGTGTTCATCTCGATAAAGTAAAAGTTGCCATGCCGGTCCAGCAGAAATTCAACCGTTCCGGCGCTGCAATAATTGGCTGCCCTGGCGGCTAGAATTGCAGTTTCCCCGAGACGACGGCGCAGTCCCTCGTCCACCGCCACGGAGGGCGATTCCTCAATTATCTTTTGGTTGCGGCGCTGGATGGAGCAGTCTCTTTCACCCAGGTGTACCACATTGCCGTGGTTGTCCGCCAGAATTTGAATTTCAATGTGGCGTGGTTCTTCAATGTATTTTTCCAAATAAATCTCACCGTTGCCGAAGGCTGCGGCTGCCTCGGAGCGGGCCGTCTCCATCTCTGTAATCATTTCGCCCTCATATTGGGCCACCCGCATCCCCTTGCCCCCGCCGCCGTACGACGCCTTGATTAAAATGGGGTAGCCGATCCGCCTGGCCACCTCCAAAGCCTGTTTTTTATCTCCGGTCAGACCGTCAGAGCCCGGCACCAGCGGCACTCCGGCCTCCTTCATGGCTTCCCGGGCCAGCACCTTGTTGCCCATTTTCCTGATGGCACCTGCGGGGGGACCGATAAAAGTCAAGTCATTGGCCGCGCACATTTCCGCAAACAGCTCGTTTTCGGCCAAGAAACCATACCCGGGGTGAACGGCGTCCGCCCCCGTTATTTTGGCGGCGCTGATGACGTTGGTGATATTGAGATAGCTGCGGCCCGGCGAAGGCGGTCCGATGCAGACCGATTCGTCCGCCATGTGCACATGCAGGCTTTCCCGGTCGGCCTCGGAATACACTGCAACCGTTTTTATATCCATTTCCCGGCAGGCCCTGATAATTCTAACGGCTATTTCCCCCCGGTTGGCAATTAATATTTTATTGAACATTTTTACCACCTATTTCTGTTAATCCTCCTGCACAACTATCAACGGCTGGCCGTACTCCACGGCCTGGGCGTTTTCCGCCAAAATTTCAACCACAGTGCCGCTTACTTCGGATTCTATTTCATTCATCAATTTCATTGCCTCGATGATGCACAGGGTCTGTCCTTTTTCAACTCTGGTCCCCACTTCAACAAAAGGTTCGGCATCAGGGGCGGGGGCACGGTAAAAAGTCCCCACCATGGGTGATTTAATTATTGTTCCTCCCGGTTCAGTTGCTTTGGGTGACCCAGCCTTGGGAGGCGCCGGCGGGGCCACGCCGCCTTGGTTTTTTTCAACCTCGCCGTCCTCGTGGCCGGTGCTTTCCCGGGTGGACCCCGCCTTTCTGATTGCCAGTTGCACTCCGTCACTGTTCAGAGAAAACTCGGCAATATCAGTTTGATTGATTATTTGGATCAGCTCCTTAATTTGTGCCAAATCCATTTCATGTACCTCCTTTGGACTGTTGGTGGAACCTTTTTTATCCGGTGCCTGCCCCCAAATTCCTTTATTTTCTAAATAATTTTTCGTGATTTGAGGGAAGACGGCATATGAGATAACATCTTCAGCCGAGCGTGCCAATCCCTGCAGTTCATTCCCGGCCTTTTGCATCTTTGGCTCCAGCAAATCGGCAGGGCGGCAGGTGATGGGCTCTTTGCCGGCCAGCACCTTGCGGGCGATTGCTTCATCCACGGGGGCCGGCGGCTTTCCGTATAATCCTTGGAAATAAGCTTTGACCTCTCCCGGCACCAGCTTATACCGTTCACCCAGCAGCACGTTTAATACCGCCTGGGTCCCGACAATCTGGCTGGTCGGGGTTACCAAAGGGGGATAACCCAATTCCCGGCGCACCTTGGGGATTTCATCCAGCACTTGCGGCAGCAGGTGGGCCGATTTCTGCTCTTCCAGCTGGGTTACCAGGTTGGTAATCATTCCTCCCGGCACCTGGTGTTCAAAAACCCTCATGTCGTTAATCCGTGTAACGCCGCGCTCGTAACCCCTCTCTTTACGCACCTCTTCAAAGTACCCGGCGATTTCAAACAGCAGGGCCATGTCCAAGCCGGTATCGTACGGTGTGCCCTGCAGCGCCCGGACCACGGTTTCCACCGGGGGCTGCGAAGCGCCGAAGGCCAGGGGCACTGAAGCCGTGTCTATTACGTCCACCCCGGCCTCAACAGCCTTTAGATAAGTTGCCAGGGCCAACCCGCCAATATAATGACTGTGTAATTGTACCGGCAGCCCTATTTTTTCTTTTAATTTACTGATCAATTCGTAAGCCTGATACGGCGTCAGCAGTCCGGCCATATCTTTGACGCAAATTGAGTTGACCCCCAGTTCCTCCAACCTTACGGCGGTCTCCAGGTAGTGCCCTGTATTATGGACGGGACTGACCGTATAGACCACGGAAGCCTGCACGTGGGCACCCGTCTTGATACCTGTTTTAATTGCCGTCTCCATATTGCGGATATCGTTTAAGGCATCAAAAACCCTGATAATATCAATGCCGTTTTCCACCATTCTGGTGACGAATGCCTCAACCACATCATCCGGATAATGCTGGTAACCAACCAGCGATTGTCCTCTAAGCAGCATTTGCAGCGGCGTTCGTTTAACATGAGACTTGATTATGCGCAACCTTTCCCAAGGGTCTTCATTCAAATAGCGCAGGCACACATCAAACGTTGCGCCCCCCCAAACCTCCAGCGAATGATAACCCACCCGGTCCAGTTTCTCAACTATAGGCAGCATATCGTCGATGCGCATCCTGGTAGCCCATAAACTCTGGTGTCCAT
Organism: Desulfotruncus alcoholivorax DSM 16058; assembly: GCF_000430885.1. Taxonomy (GTDB): domain Bacteria; phylum Bacillota; class Desulfotomaculia; order Desulfotomaculales; family Desulfallaceae; genus Desulfotruncus; species Desulfotruncus alcoholivorax. The sequence goes on from NZ_AUMW01000001.1 coordinate 213,168, forward strand.
CACGCAATGTGGTATCGGTAATTTTTACTCCAGGCATTATGATCTCCTCCCAAAAAGAAAAGGTTGTTTATTTTGTAAACAACCCATTACACATAATGAAATTATATTATTTTTTGTGAAATTTTAAATAGTTTTAGCGCAAGTATACAATATTTCGACCAAATACACTGTATACAGTACAATATATATGGTATTCTTTTATGAATTCAGAATTCAGACGTCCATGCCGCTGGCGCGGCACCAGCAGGGGAATAAAAATCTATTTTCAGGACAGTAGCCAGAATTACAATTTAGGAGCACAGCCCTTGAAACACATTTTTCAGTCCAGCTATAAATACTGATTAGTTATTAAAAATCTTTTGTTATGATGATTACATTATCCGCTGTTACGCCGGTGCTTTTCGCCACCAGTTGGGCCAAATCGGAGTTGTCCCTGGAAGCAACCTCTTTTTGACCCGGCTGAACAACCACGGTTACGCTATCCCCGTCCAGGAAAACTGCAGCGTCCTTGAATCCCCTGGCCCTGAGCAGGTTCTCCAGCTCCATCTCCTTGGAAATACTACTGCTGATATCTAAAAATTTTTCATGAGCGGTTTTGCGCGTTTCTTCATCAATGGAGGAGGAGGCCATTACCTCCCGCAGCAGTTCCACCTGTTTACCCCTGGCTCTTTCCCTGTCCATGCGGTATTCCACAAAAAAAGATTCGGGATCCGAAATGTCACTTTGCGTCTGCTCTGAACTTAAATCTTGTTTATCCTCAGTTTTTGCGTCTCCGGTAAGGGAAGGTGTTGGTGGCTGCCCCGGCTGGCTGATGGAAACGCTGGCAGTTTCCGTCTTGTTAAATATGCCGGCTATTTTTTGAGCCGCGCCGCCGAAGCCGGCGACACATAAGGCTATCCCCAAAAGGGCCAATAAGCCCAGCGCAATTTTTTTGCGGTTAATTTTTATCACCTTGATCAATGTAATCCCTCCTTCTTCATTGGCAGAACAATAACCTTTTGGGGCTCAACGCCCAGTGCCACCTGTGCGGCCCGGAACAAATCGGCTTTTACCCTGGGGTCACCCGCCCCCTCGGCCACCACCAGCACCCCGGCCACCTCCGGCGCCATTTCCCGCTCCAACACAGGCCCTTCGTAGCCCTGGTCACTCTTGCTGAGCACCACTGTCCCGGAATTGGTGTTTTCAGTAATCTGCCTGGTGCCGCCGCTCTGGTCCTTTTCCTGGGTGGTTTTTAGGCCGGACGTTGTATTGATGGCATAGTTATTATAAGTAGATGTGGCCAGGTTTACCGAAACCTCTACCCGCCCTGCCCCTGAAACATCCTCCAGCATTTGTTGCAGTTCCATGGCCAGTGCCTTTTCCTCCTTGCTCATGAGGGAATCACCGGCTGCACTGGTTTTCACAGCATCTTCCGGTTTCTGGCCGCCCTGCGGCTGCGTGTACCCGGGAGCTGGTTTTCCGGTGCCGCAGCTGCCGAGCATCATTAATAAAACCCCCAGCATTAAAAGCAGCAGCAGCAACCAAAATTGCCTGTTGCGTGGGTTAAAGATGTCTTTTTTATCCATGCTCATCACCTCGCACCAATGATTATTAATTTAGAATTCAGTAGTCAGAATTCAGTAGAGATTTCTTACATTCCACTTGAATTGTAGCCAAAAATTATTCTGACTCCTGACTCCTGGCTTCTGACTCCAAATGATTACCTAAATTCAAACCGCACTTGATCAGGTTTTAAATTGTAAAATTGCGCCACCGCCCTGGCCACTTCACCGGCGGCTTTCTTTTCTTCCGGTGAAACTATAACTTGATTGTTTTCCATTTGACTGGTCATGCTATTGCCTAACTCTCCAATCTCCACCGGAGCCACATTTATGTTTTTTTCACTATGAGCCTGTTCCTTGGGTTTTTCAGCATTTGGACCGAAGATGATTGTGATTTCATTAATATCATTCAACTCACCACCTAAGCTAACTAAAACTTCCGCGGGATTCACACCGGGATTTAACCTGGCTATGGTTAGAATCTGGCTGGCAATTCCCTGCTTATACTGTTCAACTGCTTCATTCCGGTTTAATTCAGAGAGTTTCTTTCCCGTGGCGATAATATCATCCAGTGGCGGCGCTTCGCCTTCTGCATTGACCTTTAACTGCGGGACTTCCTTCATCACGCTCAGTTTAAGAGCACCGGCAGCCGTTTGCACCACAGCCAGTATTACTAAAAGCCCCATCACCATTTTGACATAGCGGCGCATGTCCCCCTTGGGCAGAATCATCTCAATAAAAACCGCCAGCAGCACGATAACCACTATAGTTTTAATCAGCTCGCGGATCATATCCATGTTTTAGCACTTCCTATCCAATCTTTAAGGTAACCACTACTATTGGTTATTGTATCGCCCTACTTTCGCCATTGCGTGGAGTATAGATTGCCACGAAAGTTTCACTCCTCGCAATAACATAGACCGGTGTTAGTGCAGCATTACGGTAATATTGCCAAGACCAACCACAATGGCCAGGGCAAAAAAGAACAGCAGTCCTACTGTGGCCACAGCGGCAAAGACCGTAATCAAGCTGTTGCCCAGCCCGTTCAGGCAGTCGCTGATCCTGTCTTCCCCCACCGGCTGGATTACCGCGCCGGCCAGTTTGTAGATCAGGGCTATAGTGATGATCTTAATCAACGGTATCACTACAATCATGGCTATAATCAGAACTCCGGCAATGCCTACTGCGTTCTTCATTAAAAGGGATGATCGGATAACAGCCTCCAGGGCGTCGCTGAACATGCCCCCCACTACGGGAATAAACGTTCCCGTGGCAAATTTTGCGGTGCGAAAGGTTAAACTGTCACCCACCGCGCCTGCCACTCCCTGAATAGCCATAACCCCCAAAAAGATGGTGCTCATCAGTCCCATCAAGCCCATTGCCGCACCCTTGCACAGGCCGGCAAGCTTGGACACCTGAAATTGTTTGGACAGCCCGTTTACTATTTCCAGCACTGCGGCAAAAAAAATCAGCGGCAAAATAATATTCTTGATGACGGTGCCAAAGACAGCTATGGTAATAAATACAACCGGGTGGAATATGGCTGCCGACGCGATGCCCCCTACCGCAACCAGCAGTGTAAGCAACAGGGGCAGGAGGGCCTGCATGAAGATAACCATTTTATCCACAACTTCCCGCCCCATATGGATAGCAAGCCCGAAAGATCCAATGGCCAGCGTGATAATTACCAGGTAGGCCACCATGTGAGTCAGCTGCCCGGTGGTTCCCTTTTCAAACGCACCCGTTAGGTTCTGCAGAACAGCGCAAATTACGGCCAGCACCACCAGTTTTCCCAGAAGAGCGGAATTGGCCACCACCTCGCGGAATATATATTTAATACACTGGTTAAAAATTTCCGTAGGCTGCAAAGATATTTTTCCCGTTGCAATACCTTTAACCAGAGAGCGAAAGTCTGTTTCCGGCAGGGCGCTTTTGATGTCATTATCCATACGGTTAACGAAATTCTGGATTTGATCCATGTCCAAATCGCCCAGTTGCTCATCCAACCCCTTTTCCGGTTCCGGGGCCGCCCAGGCAGCTACGGGGAGAATTGTAGTTAAAAATATAAACAGGGTTAGAGCCAGGTATATTATTTTTTTCAAAATTAATCACCCCTTTGCACCCCTTACCTGCCCCCTACGGAATCAACCGTAACAGCGCCTGCAATACCGCCACTACGATAGGCAGCGCCAGCATGAGCACCATAACTTTGGCCGCCAGTTCCACTTTTACCGCAATGGCGCCCTGCTCCGCGTCCCGGCAAATCTGGGCTATGAAATCTGCGATGTAGGCGATGCCAATAATTTTCAACAACGTACCCAGGTAGAAAGAACTTATATCGGCGCGCTCGGATAACTGTCTCAGGATATCGATGATTGCCCCTACTTTGCCGATTACCAGCAGGAATATAATAACGCCAACCGCTATCCCCAGCAGCATGGCCATAGGCGGCTTTTTGTATTTAAGCACCACCGCCAGTACCGCCCCAATTAAGGCGATGCTGGATATTTGAAATACAAAGTCCACGCTACCACCGCCTAAAACAGTTTAAATACAGATTTTACCTCATCGAAAAGAGTGCCCAGCATCTGAATAACCATAATCAGCACCACCGCGATTCCCGTAAGGGTTACCGCAAACCCGTAATCCTCCTTCTCAGAGTTCTTCAGCACCATGTGAGCAACGGCCACCAGAATTCCAATCCCGGCAATTTTGAAAATTAAATCGATGTTGGCACCCATAAGCACTCCTCCTTTTTTTTTAATAAAGGGCCAATACTATTACCAGTCCGCCCAGCAAGCCAACATAGTTCCACATTTTGACGTTCTTTTGGGCAGATTCTTCCGCCGCAGCCAGGGCTGCTTTCAGCTGTTCCGCCGCCAGCCGGATATGTTTTCCCTGATCATCACGATCAGAAATACCGATACTGTTGCCCAGCCCCCTGACGATGGACAAGTCGCTTTCACCAAGGGAGCTGCGCGGGTAATACCACTGCAATGATTCGCTCCAGGTATCGCGGGCCGGCTTTCCGCTGCCGCTTCGCAGTTCAGCGGCAATGCGCCCGAACAGGGCGGCGGCGGGAGAACCCATTTGCTCTGCAGTCCTGGCCAGCGCCTCCGGCAGCGGGGTCGCCACGTAAGTTATCTCGGTTTCCAGCATCTGCAGAGCAGTAATTAATTGACGCAGCTCGCGCGGCCTGCGGGAGTACAGGCCGGCCTTTTTCCACCCGGCCAACCCGCTGGCTGTGACAATGAGCAATCCGCCAATCAGTTTGATCATTGTTTCACCCCCAGCTGAAGAAGATCACTGCCGGTATATATTTTTTCCACTGTTCCCACACCCCGGGACCTGCCCAGTTGCACAAACCGTTCGATAATATTAAGCTGCAGCAAGTATTTCAGCGCCGGTCTTGCAGCCAGTTCCCGCAGTGATGAGCCGTGGATGGTTACAATAACGCGCACTCCGGCATTAAAAACCTCCTCCAGCGCCTTAATGTCCTCCATTTTTCCTATCTCGTCGGTGACGATAACGTCCGGTGACATCGACCTGAGCAGTATCATCATCCCCTGGGCTTTGGGACAGCCATCCAGCACGTCTGTTCTGACCCCGACGTCCATTTGGGGGACGCCCCGGTGGCACCCGGCAATTTCAGAACGCTCGTCCACCACACCCACGGTACGGCCCGGAAAATTAAACCCCGGCACACCGTCGCTGATTTGCCGCACCAGGTCCCTGAGCAGGGTGGTCTTGCCGCAGCGCGGCGGGGAGAATATCACCGTATGATAAACGCTGCCGGTTTTATGGTCGATCAGTTTATTAAGCACGCCGCCGGCAATACCTTTAACTTCCCGGCAAACCCTGATGTTTAAGCCTGAGATGTGCTTAATGGTTTTAACTCGCCCGTTATCTAAAACAGCTTTCCCGGTCAGTCCCACCCTGTGCCCGCCCGGGAGGGTCAGGTACCCGTTTCTCAGCTCTTCTTCCAGAGCATAAATGGAATAGCCACTGATGTTATGAATTACTTTTTCCAAGTCGGAGGCTTCGATTACAAATGCGCCGGCGGGTATATGATTAACCGAACCGTCTCGCCGTACGAAAAAGTCAGCACTTCCCACCCCCAGCATCAGCGGCCTGTCCCGGCGCAGCCTGATTTCCTCCAGTTCGGAAAGGTAACGCTGCGGCACGGCGCTGATAATCTCTTTCAGCCCGGGCGATAAAAAAGATACTATTTGCTGCCAGGCTCCTTCCGCCGGTATAGCGGTTTTTGCTGCTGTTAATCCGGTCAACGTTATCCTCCTTTCCCAAAATGGTTTGGGTATAAGCCCGTCCTCATTTATAAATGTGTATTTGTGCTGCTGGAAAAATATGCCCATATAACCACAAAAAAATAGAACCGACAATTCGGTTCTATTTTTTAAACTTTGTAATTAATGCTTCCTGCTGAGGATGCCGCGCCAGCGGCATGGGCGTTTCCTAGAACTCATACGGCCAGGCCTGAAGGCCGCCCTCCATGTATTTAACATCCCCGAACCCGGCTCCCTTTAATGTGCGCAACGCCTCGTAAGCCCTGGTGCCCAGGGCGCAAAGCACTACAATCTCCTTGTCCCTGGGGATTTCGTTGATCCTTTCCCGCAGGTCGCCCAGCACCACCAGCATAACCCGGTCGTCTTTTAAATGGCGCATATTGAACTGGGCCTCGGTGCGCACGTCAAGAATCACCATGTCATCGCCGCGGTCCATTTTTTCTTTCAGCTCTCTTGCGCTGATTGTTTCGGCCAGCCCGGCCACTTTGTTGCGCACGATATTGGCCGCGTGCGCGGCCACATCAATAGGCGTGGAGAAGGGCGGGGCGTAGCCCAGGTCGACTTCAGCCATCTGGTCCACGGTGGCATTAAAAGTAATGGCCGTGGCCGCAACGTCGATCCGTTTAACTGCGTCGCCCAATCCAACCGCCTGGGCGCCGAGAATTTTGCCCGTGCCTTCCTCGGTAATCAGCTTCATCATTACCATTCCATGCTCGGGATGGTAGTGCGTGCGGTCGAAGCCGTGGAAAACCCCGGTTACAACCTTATATCCCAGGTCGCGGGCCTGCTTTTCGCCCAGGCCGGTCCGCCCGACATTGAAGCCCATGGCACGCATTACGGCTGTGCCCAGAACGCCCTTGAATACGGTGTTTCCTCCGGTGATGTTGTCTCCCACTACGCGGCCCTGCCTGTTGGCCGAGGTGGCCATGGGCAGAAATACTTTTTTGCCGCTGACCAGGTGCGTAGTTTCGGCGCAATCGCCCAGGGCGTAGATGTCCGGGTCGCTGGTCTGCAGGTATTCATTGACTGCGATGGCGCCGGTATCCCCGATCACCAGGCCGGCCTCGCGGGCCAGTTTGACGTTCGGGCGCACCCCTACCGCCACCACAACCAGTTCGGCGTCAACGGGTCCTTGATCCGTGATAACCGTGGTAACATTACCGTCTTCGTCACCTTCCAGCTTCAGCACTTTATGACCAAGGTAAAACTCAATGCCCTGATCCGTTAGTTTTTTAGCCAGAAACTCAGCCATATCAGGATCCAGCATACCCGGCAAAATCTGATCCTGGAGCTCTATCACCGAGCAAAACATGTGCAACTTCATCAGCGCGTCGGCAGTTTCCAGCCCGATCAAACCGGCCCCGATAATGGCCGCCTCGCCGCCTTCACCGGCACCAAGAATTTCCTTAATTCTTTGAGCATCTTCGGGATGATTGAGCTTATGTACCCCTTTTAAATTCAAGCCTTCAATGGGCGGCACGAACGGCTCGGCCCCCGTGGCCAGCACCAGTTTGTCATAAGGCAGTGTTTGCTTTTCTCCGGTTTCAAGGTTTTCAATCAACACTTCTTTTTTGTCCCTGTCAATGGACTTGGCCTCGGTGCGGGTCAACACCCGGCACCCTTTTTCCCGCCAGAAATAATCTTCATCCCTGATAACACCGTAGGTGGTCTCAAACAAAAGTTCAAATTTATGAGTTTCACCCGACAGGTAATAGGGCATACCGCACCCGGCATAGGATATTAATTTACCTTTTTCAATGATGGTTATTTCCGCTTCGGGATCCAGCCGGCGGGCCCTTGCCGCAGCTTTCGGCCCTGCGGCCACACCACCGATGATAACGATTTTTTTGCCCAATTTTCCCACCCCGCTTGATAGTTATTTTAAACTGGTTATGAACAATACTCCATTTTACTCCTTAATTGTAAATGGTACATGCTGTGCAGTCAAGAACCACCCGGTTTATTTATCTGTTATATTTGCATATTATAATAAAAAAATTGGGCGACAGGATAGCCTGCCGCCTTTTTTCGGTCTTTTTTATTTTATAAGTCTTTATCATAAGTCTTCATCCATAGCTGTTAAAGCCCGGCCCGTTATTTCTTCCGCCTCATCGGCGGATTCAAAGCTATCATCGTTAACAAAAACAACTTCATCACAATTGGGACAGGTTACTTCGATAATATCATCATCCTCAATTATACCGGAATCGAACAAAACAGTTTCACCGCAGCGAGGGCAGTCCACCTCCACATAATCTTCCATATCATCTTCATTTAAGTCTGCTTCTAGAGAATACAGGTCTTCGTCGATGGTCTCAACGTAATCTTCCAGTTGTTCCTGGGCGTTTTCAAGTTCGGAAAACGAGTCAGCAAAATCTTCCAAAACGCTGATAATATTTTGAATTATTTTTCCTTCCTTGCTTTCGCCCTCAAGGTTCAGCCCGGTTGAAAGTCCCTGAAGGTAAGCCACTTTAGATCTAAGGTCGGACATTAAGAAACCCCCTTTGGTTTTCCAAGATACATTTCAACAAAAATAGTATCCCTCGCACCGGGGGTTTTTAAACATATATTTCCTAAACTCTTTTGATGTAATGGCCTGTACGGGTATCTATCTGCAGGACATCACCGGTATTAATAAAAAACGGGACCTGAACCACATAACCCGTTTCCAGTGTCGCCGGCTTGGAACCGCCCGAAGCGGTATCGCCTTTGATGCCGGGCGCTGTTTCCACCACTTCAAGTTCAACATAATTGGGCAGTTCCACACCTATTGAGCGCCCCTGAAAGGTCAAAATGGTTATGACCATATTTTCCTTTAAAAATTTAATGGCATCTTCCAGCTGGTCTTTGCTCATGGCAAACTGGTCGTAGGTTTCCATATCCATAAAGTTATAATCGGATCCGTCGTTATATAGATACTGCACTTCCCTGCGTTCCACCCTGGCCCGGGGGATTTTTTCACCGGCATTAAAGGTTTTGTCTACCACAGCGCCAGTTCTGAGGTTTTTTAACTTGGAGCGGACAAAAGCCGCACCCTTGCCGGGCTTCACGTGCTGAAAGTCCACCACCTGGTAAACGTCACCCTCCAGCTCAATGGTTAAACCTGTGCGAAATTCATTGGTTGATATCAAGTTCCCCGCCTCCTAAAAAAGTATTCAGAATTCAGTAGTCAGAATTCAGAATACTGCATAAACGTTTTCTTATACTGGCTTCTGATTTCTGACTCCTTAGTAATTACATTTAAGAAAGAATAATTAACTTGTCCTTTGGTGACTTCGTCAGCACCCGGCAGCCGTCCTTTTCCACCACAACACTGTCCTCAATCCTGACTCCGCCAACTCCGGGGAGGTAAATGCCAGGCTCCACCGTAACCACCATTCCTTCACGCAGCACGGTATTATCCCTGGAGGACAGGCGCGGCGCTTCGTGCACCGCCAGGCCCACTCCATGACCGGTCCCGTGCCCGAAATACTCGCCATAACCATAGGATTCAATTACTTGGCGGGCCGCGCCATCCGCCGAACTGGCGGTTACGCCGGCCTTGACTGCCGCAAGCCCGGCCAATTGAGCCTCCAGCACGATGGAATAAATCTTCTTTAATTCTGCCGGCGGCTCGCCCACGGCCACTGTCCTTGTCATATCGGAATTGTAGTTATCAAAAACAACACCATAGTCCAGGGTAATGAGGTCACCATAACCGATAACCCTGTCCGTGGCGGTACCGTGCGGCAACGATGACCTGGGGCCGGATGCGATGATAAATGGGAAAGCCGGGCCCGAAGCACCTTTTTTGCGCAGGTATGTTTCCAGTTCCAACTCTATCTCCTTTTCACTGGTGCCCGGTTTAATCCGCCCGCAGATATAATTAAACCCATCGTCCAGCAAGGACATAGACCTGGCGATAGCCAGCAGCTCACTACTGTCTTTAACCTGCCTGTTTTGTTCAACCACACCCGTTACCGGAATAAGTTCAACGCCTTTAAGCTTGCATTTTAATTTTTCATAAAAATGATAACTTATGTAGTCGGCTTCAAAGGCCACGGATTTTAAGCCCAGCGAGCCGGCAATATCAGCGAGTGTGTCTTCCGTTGTTTCCCGTAATTTATAAATTTCAAGGTGCGGGCTTTGTTGTTGGGCCTGTTCAATGTATCGAAAATCAGTGACAAGGAAAGACTTATTTTCTGTAACCAATACGGCACCGGAACTACCGGTAAATCCGCTAAGATACAGCCTGTTTTCCGGCTGCATAACCAACATCGCGCCGGCACCGCTTTCAGCCAGGTAACCGGCAACTTGTTTAACTCGCTCCATCATTGGATAATGTCCTCATTATTAAGTGTCATTTAGTGTCCCCCGGTGCACAAATGCGCAACCGCCCTTAATGCCAGCAAATAACCAGCCGCGCCGAAACCGGAGACCTGCCCGGCTGCCACCGGCGCTATCACCGAATGGTGCCTGAATTCCTCCCGGGCGTAAATATTGGAAAGATGAACCTCAATCACCGGAAGACTGATAGCGGCAACAGCATCGCGCAGCGCGTAGCTGTAATGGGTGAAAGCCCCCGGGTTAAAGATGACAGCGGAGAAATTATCTCTTGCATCGTGCAGCCGGTCTATCAGCGCACCTTCGTGATTGGATTGGAAAAATTCAAGCTCAACGCCCAATTCACCGGCCAGAGCCAGCATCGAGGATTGTATTTGATCAAGGGTAACAGCACCGTAAACGCCGGGTTCACGCAGCCCCAGCAGGTTTAAATTGGGTCCGTTTAAAACTAGTATTCTCACGCTTTTCTCCTTAAAAATACTGGAAATATTTTAACATAATCCCCTTAAGTTGCAAAGTCAGTTAATGCCAGCACCTTTCAAACAATTACTTGACATGCATGTGCTAAAGGGATAAGTTCACTATTAATGAATTTGGTTAAAGTTACCAAAAGATGAGATTGCTTCGCTGCGCTCGCAATGACAAAAGTGCTGCGCCCGCAGTGACTAAAGCGCTAATGACCGCTTATGCTCATTTCTGATACGCGGATCGTCGGCGCGCCCTTGCCGCCGAAAAATTGCAGGTCGCTGCCCACCGCATCGACTGATTTCAGCAAATCCATAATATTGCCGGCAATGGCCATTCCCCGCACCGGCCTGACCAGCTTCCCGTTTTCTATCCACAACCCGCTGGCACCTACAGAAAAGTCTCCGCTGATGGGGTTGGCGGTATGCATGCCCATAACTTCCGTCACGTAAAAGCCGTTGTTTATTTCACCGATAATTTCTTCCGGCTTTTTAGCGCCCGGCTCAATGAAAAAGTTGGTGGTTCCCACTTCAGGCGTTCCTTTAAAAGAACCGCGCACGCCGTTCCCGGTGGAAAGCACTTTGTCTTTGGCGGCGGTGTAAGTGTTATGTAAAAAACATTTTAACACTCCGCCCTCTATTAATACCGTGCGTGAGGTTGGAACTCCTTCCCCGTCAAAGGGAGCGGAAGAGATGCCGTCTTTCAGCGTGCCGTCGTCTATCAGATTTATGTTCCCCGACCCCACCTGCTGCCCGACCTTTCCCGCAAACAGTGAGCGTCCCTTTTGCACCGCTTCGGCGGAAAGAGCCGGCGCCAGCAGGCCCAAAAACCCTGTGGCAACGTACGGGTCCAAAACAACAGGCGCCTTTTGAGTGGATCCGGGCTTTGCGCCCAGCATGCGCACAGCCCTTTCCGCTGCCTGCCGCCCCAGTTTTGCGGGATCCAGCCCGGCAAAGCGCAGTCCGTAGCCCAGCGCAAAACCCGTCTGACTATCCTCACCCTGGCCGGCCACCAGCGCTATGTACATGCCGCAATAAGCGCCCAGGTAATGCAAATTAATTCCATTGGAATTAAACAGGGTAACTTCAACCTCACCATCCTGGTATGTTGAGCTTTCAGTAACGCTGATTCTACTATCAAAAGCCCGGGCCTCATTTTCCATCGACTTGGCCATCTCAATTTTTTGCTCCACAGTAGCTTTCTTAATACAAGGGTCGTACAAATCCATTTGCTGGTAGGAAGGAGCCGGCACCGGAAGCGTTCTTAAAGGGTCGGGTTCCGCACAGGACGCGTTAGCCAGGGCTTGCCTTACAACCTCATCTATAGCGCTGTCACCAAAATCTGTGGTAAAAGCAAAACCGGTCTTCCCGCCGGTAAACACCCTGATCCCCATGCCCCGGTCCTCGGCCAGCTTCATTGTCTCAAGCGATCCGTTGCGAACGTCAACTACCAGTTCCTTACTGTTGCCAATATATGCTTCAGCCATTTCGGCACCCAGCTTTTTTGCTTTTTGAACTGCGCCTTCGGCATATTTGCTATACCTGGATTCCATTGTTTTTCACCCGCTCCTTTCAGTTAAAATAGTATAATTCAATAAAAGATATACTATTCCTTTTAGTACCAATAAAAACACACGCATAATTCAGTTCCCTTTTGCGTGTGTTTTATACTTTTCTCCTCTGTCCTTGCCATATATATGGCAAGAATTAAATAAAAAAAGTGCAAATACACACGCCCAATTCAGTTCCCATTGCGCAAAATAAAAACTGCCTTTAAACAGGCAGCTAATGCATGTAACTGGAATTTGCCGTCAAAGCAATCAAGTCCTTGAAGGCCACCGGTGCCAATTCCTGTACCGCTACTTCCCGGACCGAATGTGGATCCAACATAGCAACTATTGCTACCCTTTCTCCGGAACTCTGGTCTGTATAAAACCCGATAATACAAAATTGGGCTTCCTCGCCGGCAAACCTTCTGGTGACAATATCGCCAATTTTCATAAATAAATACCTCCTACAAGGAAGTATCGACCACCGGGATGAAAAACATTTTCCCGGCTGACATTGAATTTTTCTTTACCTTCTACAGCATATGCCTTGACACAGGTATTTGTGAAATATAAATATTATCTCATTATTTAAAGAATGGATAAGCAAGAAAATTTTGCCGGTTCAATAGAATAATATTTAAAACTTTGGAGAAAATATTTTATATCAAAATCATTTAAAACTTTAAGGTGGGGATAAGCATGGATTTTAATTTTGCCAGGAACGCTAACACCGACTGGGCAACATGGAAAAACTACCTCAGGCAGGCGATGGAATTCGCCGAAGAACTCGGTATTCCAAGGGATAAAATTCAAAGTTTAGCCAACCAGGCGGGAGACCTGCTGGCCCAAAACGTAGCGCCGGCCAACCCGGAACAGCAGTTGTTAAAAGAACTTTGGACCGTTGCAGACCAGACCGAGCGCCAAACACTGGCCAGGCTGATGACCAAAGTGGTAAACCAGTAAGAGTATTCCATAATAGAATTCCAGTTATCGAAAACAATAATAGCTTCCATTGATCAAATTAATAAAATATCGTTTTAAACAAATTGCCCGGGTAATGTATTTCCCGGGCAATTATATATACCCCAAGCCTAGCCCCATAACCCAAAGTACCAGGCCAGCAATTCATTGCCCCAAAGGGCCGCCAGCACAGCCCCCAGCGCCAAAAAGGGGCCGAAAGGCACGGGATCCTTACGACCTTTTCGCCCGGATAGCAGCAAATAAATACCGGTCATACCACCAAAGAAAAATGATATAAACAACGCCAGAAACACACCCTGCCAGCCCAGGTACAGACCCATCAAGGCACTTAATTTTATGTCTCCGCCCCCCATTCCCCCTTTGGATACAACGGCAATAACCAGCATGATTATCCCGGCTGTAAAAAACCCTATCACTCCGTTAACCAATTTATCAGTTGATTGAAATACCGTTAAAGGTATACCAGCCAACAGGCCTACAACTACCAGCCCGTCGGGAATGATACGGTGGTGGATATCAATTACGGCAGCAATAATAAGAATTGAAACAAAGACCCCTAACATTAACGAAGATAATCCAAATCCATGCTTGATAAAAATAAGTAAAAACATAACGCCGGATAATAATTCCACCAGTGGATACTGAATTGAAAGCCTGGCCCCGCAGTAACGACAGCGGCCTTTTAAAAACAGGTAACTTAGAATTGGAACCATATCCAGAAAGTTTAACTTTTGCCCGCACGCGCAGCAGTAAGAAGAGCCTGCTATCACGGTCCGTTTTTCCGGTATGCGAAAAATGCATACGTTTAAGAAGCTGCCTATGCAGGTCCCCAGGAGAAATACAAAAACATAGTTGATTACCATTATCTTTAACCCCGTGTTACTTATTCAGGTATTGACGAATCCGCCGATGCCCTGTAAATATGCTTCCAGTAATTTACTGACCTCTTGCTACCTTCTGCAATACCAGTAAATAAGTCTTCAAAAATTATCGTCATTCTCTCATTCTGGCTCCTGACTCCTGAGTAGTTGTCAAAATTCATATCATACAACACATATTATAACAGATAGAAAATCCCGGGAGTATCTCTTCCCGGGAATCTTTAGCTTAACTTTCTCCGTGGGCGGTGCCGCCGACGGTTATTTGCCTTACCAGCATGGTGGGCTGCGCATCGCTAACCGGCACACCCTGCCCATCCTTGCCGCAAGTTCCGATGGTAAACCCAAGGTCACTGCCTACCTTTTCGACCACCTTCAGCACTTCCGGCCCATTGCCGGTAAGCGTGGCTCCCCGCACCATCGGCCCTATTTGTCCGTTTTTAATCAGATAGCCTTCCGCAACATCGAATACGAAGTCACCCGTGGTGGTATTAACCTGGCCGCCGCCCATTTTTTTAACCAGCAGTCCACTTTCCACACTTTTGATAATTTCCTGCGGGTCGTCCTTGCCGGGCGCGATATATGTATTGCCCATACGGGGGATAGGTTTATCCTGGTATGACTCGCGGCGGCCGTGGCCGTTGGGCTGCACATTGTCGCGCCTGGCGGTAAGCCTGTCATACATGTAATCTTTGAGCACTCCGTTTTCGATCAGCACCACTTTGCGGGCCGGCACCCCTTCATCATCCACACTGTAAGACCCGTAACGGTCTTCCATGGTTGCATCGTCGATAACTGTGATACAATCCGCAGCCACTTTTTGTCCTTTTTTGCCCGCATATACCGAAAGCCCCTTTTGAACCAGGTCGGCCTCCAAACCGTGGCCGCAGGCTTCGTGAACCATGGTGCCTCCGGCTTCGCCTGCCAGCACAACAACCATTTTACCGGCGGGGGCAGGCTTTGCACCCAGCATTTGCACTGCCCGCCGGGCTGCTTTCGCGCCCACCTCCTCCGGTTTATTGCGCTGCAGCAATTCGAACCCGCTGTGACTGCCCACGGCTTCGTAGCCAGTTTGAATTACGGAGCCTTCCGCAGCTACAGCCTGAACCATCAGCCGGGTGCGCACCCGCTCATCTTCAACAAAATCTCCCTGGCTGTTGGCAATAATAACCTTCTGCACAATATCGGCGTAGCCAACCATGACCTGTTTAATCTTTTCCGCATCCACCGCCCTGGCAGCTCCATCAGCCGCCTTTACAGCAAGGACTTTCTGCTCGGTTGTCACTTCGCTGGGATTAACTTTAATCTCAAACTTCACATTTGGCTTAACAAACCGGAACTCCGCCACCCCGCTTTTCTTTCCGCCAGTTGCGGCGTGGCTCACTATTTTTGCGGCATTCAACATCCCCTCGCGGCTGAGGTCATTGGTATAGGCGTAAGCGGTTGCATCACCCGATATAACCCTGATTCCCGCTCCCGATTCTATACCGGATTGAATGCGCTCAATTTTGCCTGCCTCGCAGCCGATGCCGGTTATTTTTTTTTGTTCCACAAAAACATCGGCAAAATCCCCGCCATTTTTTAACGCCTCGGCCAGTACCTCTTTTAATAATCCTTGATCCATTATTAACACCACCAAAAATTAGACTATTATTTATTCTATGTATTTTCTTCCCTTAAGCTGAATTTTATTTACCTTGAAGAGAGCGGAATTTCAGGGTAGGGCGAAACCTGGCCCGGTTTTTTAAAGGGTTTGTCACGTCCAATTTTCCAGGCTTTGATCTGTTCCTGCTCCAGGTAAAGTTCGCCTTTGGGCGAAGGGTCGGAATATATCACCAAGTCCAGCAGGGCTTTAATTTTAGGTTCAACGGCTTCAGCTGAATCAGCTTGGGATAAATCCCGGGGCAAATCAAATAAGCTGCCTGAAACATTTTCACCGTCCGGCGGGTTCTTTTCTTTCAAAAGGCGCTTATCTTCCACGGTTACCTTTAAAGTTCGGATTTCAACCAAATTGGGCAGCTTTTCAATTTGAGAAATAAAATCAACAATGTTTAGGTAATCTCCGTATAGCTCAAGTTTTAAAGGCAACTCCAAATAGCTCTTTTTGTCTACGATGCCCAGGGGTTCCAGGTTATTTACAACAACCTTTGAGCCGGCAGCTTTCAATCCTATCAAAACCATGGCCGAGCCACTGCTAAAATCGCCGGCCAACAGCTGCTTATATTTGTTGAGCTGTTTTCTTGTTTCTTCGTATTCAGCTATTTCACCTTTTTCCTGGCTTAATATTTTTTCAGCCTGCTCAAGTTGAGACCGCTTGTCCAGCAATTCCTCATGCAACGTCGCATAAGCACTAAGCTGAGGGCCAAGCATTAAATAGTAAACGCCGGTCAGTAAGGCCACCAGGCCCAGAATTTCGAGCAAAATAATGCCCCGCCGGCTAAGATGCCGAAACATCGCGCCCCTCCTCCCGCAGTTGCAGTTCCAGGGTAAACGCATATCCCGCATCATCGCCTGAATTAGTGTAGACTTTTTTAATGCCAACATTTCTAAAATAAGGGAGTCCTGCCAGATTATGCACAAATACGCCGACCGAAGCGGAATTATAGGTCACTCCCTGAAGCATCAGTACATTAGGAGAGGGAATCTCTACTTCGTCTATGGTCTCTTTTTTACTAACCGGCGGGCCCACCGCCTGAAGGGTGGCTTTGGGCGGCAAAGCATTTGCGCCCGGCAGTGAAGCAAAACCTCCAACCGGATTAAGTTTTTCGCGGTATTCCAGGGTTATGCCGGTCAGCCACGTATCAACAGGTATGCTTTTTTCAATTTCTTTAAACACCGGCGTTAACAAAAACCTGCTTTCAGTTATAGCTTTATAGGCCATAATTTTTTCCTGGTTTTCTATTCTCTCAGCCTTTATTTTTTTCACCAGATTTAAACGGGGGCTCATTTCAGCCAGCATTTTATCAGTATGGGCAATTTCCTCTTTAATATTATAAAGCCGAAACTTAAAACCGGCATACCAATATACATATCCGATAACAACTATAATAACGGCAATAAGCATAGTTAACTTCTTAAAATCAATATTAAATCTTTTAATTAGTTCGGGCGGCAACAGGTTAATTTCATACATTTATTAAACCTCCCGCAGGGCCAGCCCGTAAGCCATGGCTAGCGACGGGTCAAATGAAAATTCACCCTCCCGGGCAAAAGACAAGCTCGCCGGTCTGGCAACTTCAGCGGGCAAACCCAACGCCTCGCTTACAAAAACGTCAAAGCCCGGCAGGTTGCAGGTTCCACCGGACAGGATCACTTTGTCGACAGGCTCGGCATTAAACTGATTTGCGTAGTATTCGAGAGAGCGGCGCATTTCCCTGAGCAACTCGCCAAGCCCGTCCCGCAAGGATAGGTCAATCCTCATCTTGTCGGCGGCAACCCCCGCCAGGTCGTTCTCATTGATAATAACACCTTCACTTTCTTTCAATTTTCTGGCACTGTCTAAATCAATGCCATACGCCTCTGACATTGACCTGGTCAGCAAACTGCCTCCCACTGGAAAAATACGGGTATATTTCATCCGCCCTTTCTTCGTTATCACCAGACAGGTTTTGGTTTCACCGATTTCAAATATTGCTATAACATTATCACTTGCCGCATGTTCATTCCGGTAAAGCCGCCAGATTGCCAGTGCGGGCAAATCCAGGGCAACCAGCGTCAACCCGGCGCGCTTCAATAAGGCGTGATACTGGTAAACCGTTGCTTGAGGCGCCGCTGCAATAAGAATGTTCAGCTCTTTCCGGTTGTCTATTGCATTTTCATCCAGCACCAGGTGACGGACAAAAAGCTCATCCAGCGGCACCGGCATGAATTTTTCAACTTCCTGCAAAACAGCCTTGTTTAGCTTCTTGGCTGACATGCGTGGCAAGTTGATTTGCCTGGTTACCACCTTGTTTCCGCCAAGTGCGGAAATTATTTCAGTTCCGGCCAGCAGGTATTCATTTACCATATCATCAAGGACGTCAACCAACAACTCTTCATTGATAACTTCTCCAAAAACACCCGGCGGTGCCGGGTAACGAGCCACGGTGGTTATCTCCGGCACAGCATGCCAGGGGTCAAGGTAAACAAATTTTATTTCCCTCTCGCCAACATCAAGAGCGGCACTGGGAATTTTGCGGGGGATAATCTTTTGGTATATTTTTCTCATCATGAGAACTCCGTAGAGAAATTAAAAATTATTAAATATAACAGTCAGCTGTCACTAAACACGGGGTATTTTTCACGCCAGTCAACCAGTTTGACGCAAAACGGGACAAATTCATCATCCGGGGCCATATAATCGGCCACGTATTGTTTAATGCTGCCGCAACCGGGAAACGACGCCCCTTTTGCGCAGACCGCCCCGTTGAGTTCGGTATTATCATTGGCAATTAAGGAGCCGCCGGATACTAAATTAGCGTATACTGTGACATTTTTTATATTGATATCCCCAAGGGCCACCAGCGTGAGATTTCCAACACCGGGCGTAGGAGCATCTTCATCAGCATCAACCTTAGGGGTCAAATTTCCGGAAACAATGATGTTTCCGCTGGCAAAAAAAACCGCCTGGCCGTTAAAATTTTGGGAAATATCGATATCGCCATCCACGTAATAAAAACCATCATAAGTAGGCACCACTTCCATGATTGTGTTTTCTTCACCAACTGGCAGCCACAGGTTACTAAAGGTAGTATCACCGTAATAAACATGGCCGTTTTCAGCTGCCCTGGCCTGATAATAATTATCAGACAAATCCGGGAAAGGTGGGATGTAAAGGTAATTCTGGCGCACATTGGCCGCATTGTAAACCGGCCTGTCTTCGCCGTCCGAAACAGCATTAAAGCTTCCACCGGTAAATATCTTTTTACTGCTGTTTACTTCTATATTGCCCGTCAACTGCAGGTCACCGTTATAGATCAGTGGCGCGTCAAAATATCCGTTGCCGCTGAACATCAACCCGGATGATTCCTCCGGCAGCAGCGCAAAACCGCTGAGAAAATCCGCAGCCTTGTATACCACAACTTCACAATTAAGCGTTTTCTGCGCAAGCAAATTATTGCTGCCATCCAAGTATTTGCCCACAGATTCAATAAAAATGGCGGTGCCAAATTCATGCTGGACGCCTTTTTGGGCGCTGACAGTAAAATACACGTTCTCGCTCAGCTGTTGATTATTAAAAACTGTCACCAGGCGATCGGAGGGTAAACTGTAACACCAAACCGGGTTGTTGTTTATTTTAGCCGTTAATTTTTCAATCCCGGCATCAGCTGCGTATAAGGCCTGGATAGAATAGTTTTCACCGGCGATATTACCCCTGGCACCGGTTGTTATTGTTTCCAGCGCGGCTGACAGTACAAAAAGAATTAGAACAACCAGTAAAACCATTACAACCGCCTGACCCTCGGGATTTTTCCACACCAAGCCTTTCATCCACAAGTCCCTTCTATTAATCATCTTAAACGGTCAACGGCTAAAACCGCAATTTTTAGGCTACGCCAAGGGGACGGTTCCATCGTCTTCCCTTCGGCCCTTCGCCCCGCTTCGGTGACGCTCGAACCGTCCCCACACGCTGTAGTATTAGTCTTGATTCCTTAATAGAACAGTTGTACTGACCTTTATCTCGCCGCTGCGCCTTTTCTCACCGGTGAGGGTAATGGTGGCCAGTGCAGTTTGAGGCCCGCAATCCTCCGGTTTGACATCAAGATTGATGATATACCGGGCCACTGGGTACGCCATAATGAAACCGGTTTTTCTTCTTTTTATTTCCATGGCTTTTTCATTATCTCCGGCCGGGCTGCAGTAATAACTGATTGTTTTTAACGCTCCGTTTTCTATAATTTGAAAGGAAATTTTGCCTTTGGGGTAAAGCTCATTTCTTTCGTACACGATAATGCACCTGGCCCGCCGCAATTCCCTGGACAACCTGTCAACCGCAATACGCAGGTTTTCCTCTACTTCCGCCTTATCCAAATTCCTTTGCCAGCTTGCCAGGCCACTAAGAAAAAAATTATTAGACACCACGATTATTGTTGAAAGCAAGGCCAGGGCAATCAACATTTCCACCAGGGTAAAGCCGCCGTTTTGACGTTGTCTTTCATACACGGGCATTACTGGCATTATTTTCACCCCCTGGCCTTGGCCCCTGTTAAAACAACCTTTTTTAAGCTGCCGGTCAACTTCTCTTGATAATACACATTTACTTTAATTATCTTCATTGTTCCGGGATAATCGGGGTCGCTGCCAACCTCCAAGTTATAAGAGAAATCTGTGTCCTCCCCCGCAGCTAATTGGTCTGCCAACCCTTGCTGCATTAAATTTATTGATTCAAGATAGCCAAAAC
Source organism: Desulfotruncus alcoholivorax DSM 16058 (assembly GCF_000430885.1). Taxonomy (GTDB): domain Bacteria; phylum Bacillota; class Desulfotomaculia; order Desulfotomaculales; family Desulfallaceae; genus Desulfotruncus; species Desulfotruncus alcoholivorax. The sequence continues at coordinate 233,588 of NZ_AUMW01000001.1, forward strand.
GGGAATCAATGCGGTTAAACGGCCGGTTTCCGGGCACGCTTGTGATTTGATCAAAATTGCAGCCAACTGCCTCTTCCAGCAGTCCCTGCGCCAATTCCAAAGCCATAATTTCTTTTTCCGAGCTTCCGGTATTTCTCGTACTTAATAAAAAAGAATTAAAGACCGGTGTTATACAAATGGCAATAATAAAAAGGGCCACCATCACTTCTACCAATGTCATGCCCTTTTTGTCCAAACCAACATTATCCATATTTTTAATCACCGTCTAGATAATCACTGACCCGCACCCTACCGGTATACGGGGCCACAATAACATATTTGACCTGGCCAATTGACCTGTTGCTTATGGTCACATGCCCGTTTCGAATTGGATAACCCCTGGCTGAAAACCTCAACGGGTCGTAAACCAACCCCTCACCGAATTTAGATTCCGTTATCTCCACCCCGGAAGGCATGGAAATAGATTTTTTAATAGCTAATCCTTCCTTGACCTGGTACTTGGCCTTGGAAAATTCAATCACGTACCCTGCCTTTTCTTTCTGCAAGCTATCCTGGCCCCATGACCATATTTCCTGCCGCATCACCACCGCCGCCACAGTTAAATTATGCCTGGCGCAGGCTTTTTTAAAATCGGGCATGGCTATGGCGGCGATGATCGACATGATCATCAATGTAATAACCAGCTCAATTAAAGTGAAGCCTTGTTTTTTAATCATACCCTAATCCAACACAGCACCCACAAAACAAATTTGCACCGGGTAAAAATTTTTACCAATTTTTTAGATAATGAATATATTAAACATACTTTGATAAATTCCTACCATTTCATTGTAAATTATTACGTAAATTGCAAAATTTTTATTGACCGGCGCATCAAAAAACCAACTGGTTAGATAAATAGCTGATCAAATAAAAGTATAAAATTTAACAAGCACATAAAGGAATTTGCAATACTGAAGTAAAATTAAACCAGTATACTGATAGTTTCGTGCCTGTTCAACGCGAAGGAGAATTTCCATGTTTTCTTTAAATCAACGTTCACAAAATCAACGTTCACAAAAAAAATTTGGTTCAAGATGCCAGGTAAAATTAAAAAAAACGGTAACCGGCTTGGACAGTATGGTCATGCTAGCGGGACTTTTCTTATTCCTTTGGTTTTATGTTCAACCGGCTTCAGCTGAGCCAAAAAGGAATATCGTACTACAGTGGGATAAATTAATGGGAGGTAAAGATGAAGACCGGGGTATTTGTGCCCAATCCGCCGTTGATGGAGGGTACATCATAGCCGGAGATACACAATCTAGCTACATGTGGGGCCATGGTGGTTTCGACATTTACCTGGCCAAACTGGACGCCGCCGGCCGTATGAAGTGGCGAAAAACAATCGGTAACACTAAAGACAATAAGGTTACATCTGTTAAGCAAACCGCCGAAGGGGGCTATATTATTTGCGGCACCACGGAAGCCCCTTTCGCCCGCAAAGACCTTGATGTTTACCTGGTTAAAACTGATGCTGCGGGAATTATACAGTGGCAAAAAACTTATGGCGGCACCGGTGAAGATACGGGAACCTCGGTGCAACAAACCGAAGACGGGGGCTATATTATCACCGGGACAACAAATTCCTCCGGTGCCGGTGATACCGACGTTTATTTAGGGCTTGCTGAACGAAAAAAAATCCAATAATCTCAAGGATTTGGGAGCATATTTGTCGAATTAATATGCATGGAAAATGCGTCAAATAATGCAAAAACCTTGCACCTGGAGGTAAAATATGTTCCGTAAATTGGAAAAGCAATACTATCTCGAAGAATTCATACTCCCATTTGAAGGTAAACTTAAGGCCGACAATCGCTGGGTGAAACTTTCAAAAATTATCCCTTGGGATACCATCGAAGACCGCTACGCAGAACATTTTCCCGGCAGACGTGGCCAGGTGGCCAAACCTGTACGTATGGCCCTCGGTGCCCTCCTCAT
>NZ_AUMW01000002.1 GCF_000430885.1 Desulfotruncus alcoholivorax DSM 16058
GTTACTCACCCGTCCGCCACTAAGTCTAGCAAAAAGTAAGCTTCTTGCTATTCTCCGTTCGACTTGCATGTGTTAAGCACGCCGCCAGCGTTCGTCCTGAGCCAGGATCAAACTCTCAATGTATTTTTTTATAAAGAGTTTAATCTTTGCTCTCGTTTGAAATTACTCTTCAAAGCTTTTGCTTTGACGAGGTTCGTTTGCTTTGTTTGCGCTCGCGCGCAATCGCATCTCAACTCTGTTTAGTTTTCAAGGACCAACCGGCGTTCTCGGCCGGATCTTTATAGTATCACATCCGGTCGGCTGCGGTCAACCGGTATTTTCTGGTCGACTCGCTGCCATTTCCGTCCTGTGATCCTTTTCCCCGCCGCCACTCGCGCGGCGACATTTATTAATATATCACTTTGTTGCTTGCCCTGCAACAAGTAATTTCTACCAATGGGGCTAAATTATTATAACAAATTTTCACCGTTCTTTTATTTTTGTTGAAAATCCTCGAATTTCGCCCAAATAAAAGAGTGCGGGTTGCAATAAATCCACACTCACTAATTATCCCTCATGTGACCTTTGGATAATGATAAAGTATGCCTGGAGGTCAGGTGGATCCCCGCTAGTGATGAATAAAGAAAGGGGGCACACCTCCTTCGGAGGAATGTCCCCAACTGATATACGCACCCAAGAGAAAGGATGCCCGAGAAAATTTATTCCGTTAAAGCCTCTATGGTTCCGCCACCCAGTAGCTCCTCGCCGCGATAAAAAACAACTGCCTGCCCCGGTGTGATAGCTCTTTGAGGCCGGTCAAAATCAACCCTCAGCCTGTTACCTGAAACAGGTGTTAATGCAGCTGGTTGAGGCTTACTATTGTATCGTATCTGGGCCTCCACTTTTTCGACACCTGTTATTCCTTCCACTGCTATGTAGTTCAAGTTGCCTGCGATCAGGCTGTTTCTGTTTAACGCATCCTCGGTCCCAATAATCACTGCGTTTCGGGCAGGGTCAATACCTACAACGTAAACTCTTTCTCCCATGGCCAGGCCTAAGCCGCGCCTTTGTCCGATAGTGTAAAAGGCAATGCCCTCGTGGCGCCCGATTTCCTTTCCCTCCAGGTCAAGAAACGGGCCCGGCTTAATCTCATCACCAACATTTTCCCTTAAAAAATTGCGATAATCGTTATCGGTTACAAAACATATTTCCTGGCTTTCCGGTTTCTCAGCCACCTTTAGGCCCTTTTCGGCAGCCATGCGCCGAACCTCATCCTTGGTATAATCACCCAGTGGCATTAAAGTGTGAGCCAGTTGTTCCTGGGTCATGGTGTATAAAAAATAGGTCTGGTCCTTACGCGAGTCCCGCGCCTTTTTAATCGTATATCGCCCGGTGTCCCGGTTATAGCCAATTTTGGCATAATGGCCGGTCGCAACGTAATCGGCCTCCAGCGACATGGCTTTTCTCAGCAAAGCTTCAAATTTGATTTTACGGTTACAAACCACGCACGGATTTGGTGTTCTGCCGCGCAGGTATTCCCGACAAAAATCGTCCACCACAGTCTTTTTAAATAAATCGTGAAAATTTAGCACGTAATAGGGTATATCCAATTTGTTTGCCACAGCCCGGGCGTCCTCCACCGCAGAAAGCGAGCAGCAGCCGACAAAATCCCCGGCCACCTCGGTCTGACCGGGATCCCAAATCTGCATGGTAACACCAATTACCCTATAGCCCTGTTCAATTAAAAGAGCGGCGGTGACAGAACTGTCCACGCCGCCGCTCATAGCTACAACTACAAGTTTACCGGAATCATTCATCTGTAACTTACCACCCGGTTATTTTTGTTTGCTTTCATAATCTTTTATAGCCGCATGCAATGCATCTGCTGCAAGGTTGGAGCAGTGCATTTTTTTGGGCGGAAGTCCCCCGAGGGCTTCTGCCACTGCTTTATTGCTCAATTTAAGAGCTTCCTCAATGGTCTTACCTTTGGCCATTTCGGTTACCATACTGCTGGTTGCAATGGCGGCGCCGCAACCAAAGGTTTTAAATTTAATATCTTCGATAATTCCATCTTTGATTTTTAAGTAGATTTTCATGATATCCCCACAGGTGGGATTACCAACCTGGCCAACCCCGTCTGCATCCGGAATTTCGCCTACATTGCGCGGATTTTCAAAATGGTCCATTACCTTTTCTGTATACATACCCCGCATCCTCCCCGGAATATTTTTTACTTGAACTCCAGTATTTATACAAGATTAACCATGACGGCAAATAGATTGCCACACATATAACTTTACCTGTGACAGGAGGTACTGGCCTTGCACGCAGCACAGCTGCTTTCCATAACAAATTCGTTTTCCTGATCCAGCGGAGACATGGCCCTTAATCTTTCCACGATTGGAGGCATAACTTCCATAAAGTAATCAATATCTTCTTCAGTATTATCCCGCCCCAGAGTTATGCGAATGGAGCCGTGGGCCAACTCGTGGGGTATACCCATGGCCAGCAATACATGCGATGGCTCCAAAGAGCCGGAGGTACAGGCGGAGCCACTGGAAGCAGCAATCCCCTTCATGTCAAGGCTCAAGAGCATCGACTCACCCTCGATAAATTCAAAGCAGAAACTGGCATGGTTTGGCAGCCGCTTCGTTGGATGGCCTGTAAGCCTGGTGTAAGCAATATTATCCAGCACGTTTTTGATTAGTTTATCCCGCAGTCCGGCCAACCGGGTTGACTCCATTTTCAGCTCCTGAACAGCCAGCTCACAGGCCCGGCCCAGGCCAATAATACCCGGCACATTTTCGGTGCCCGCACGGCGCAGTCTTTCTTGTGCCCCACCATGGAACAGTGATTGTTTCCAACGGGTGCCCTTGCGCACATAAAGCGCGCCAACACCTTTAGGCCCGTAAATTTTATGGCCGCTAATCGATAACAAATCCACACCCAGGTCGTCAACATTCACTGGAATTTTGCCCATGCTCTGGACGGCGTCCGTATGGAAAAAGACACCTTTTTCTTTAGCCAGCGCAGCCATCTCTTTAATGGGCTGTATGGTGCCCACTTCGTTGCTGGCGTGCATGATACTGATTAATGTTGTTTTATCGGTAATAGCATTTGACAGGTCATCTATACTGACCATACCGTATTTGTCCACCGGCAATATGGTTACCGTAAAACCCTGCTTACCCAGCGCTTTAAAAGTATTTAAAACGGCATGATGCTCGATAGCCGAGGTAATAATATGGTTACCGCGGTTTAGGTTGAGCATGGCAACACCATGAATGGCCATATTATCTGATTCTGTGCCGCCACTGTTAAAAATAATTTCTTCCGGCTTTGCCCCAATTGAAGCCGCCACCTTTTCCCTGGCTTCTTCCAGCGCTTTGCGGGCCTGGCGGCCGAAATAATGCAGGCTGGTTGGATTGCCAAAGTTGTCAGCTAAAAATTTCTGCATTTCCTCTGCAACTTCCGGGCGGACCGGTGTCGTTGCACTGTGGTCAAAATAGACTCTGCGCACAGCTAAGTTCCTCCTTTAAGGGATTAATCATTGCTTGTTCTCCAGTAAGTTTTCAGCATCGCGCAACATATCGGCCAGGCTTATAGAGTCCATCACTTCCGCCAGCCTGTCCCTTACCTTGGCCCAAACGGTTCTGGTGATGCAAGAATCGGCCTGGGTGCACTCAGCAGGCTCAACTTCACTGACGCAGTCAACCGGCGCTATGGGGCCTTCCATAGCCCTGATGATATCACCCACTGTTATATTACCCGGTTCGCGGGCTAATATATAACCCCCCTGGGAGCCGCGGATACTTTTTACCAGGCCGGCTTTGCGCAAAATAGCTATTAATTGTTCCAGGTAGTTATCCGATATATTTTGTCGCTCGGCCACCGTTTTTAACGGGATGGGTTCAGAACCATAATGTTGGGCCAGGTCAAACATTGCCTTCAGTCCGTAGTGTCCCCTAGTGGACAGACGCAATTTCCCACCCCCTTTTAAATCAGACTTTTCAACTCGGAATTAAACAATAATATCTTAGCATTCCGATCGGATATTGTCAATTAGAAAACCTACTTTTTTACTCAGGTTTAACTGCGCAGTTTACGCAGCTTTTCGTTCAATTCCTTTTCCCGGCCCTGTTCCGACGGGAGGTAAAATTCCTTGTTTTTCAAGTTATCAGGGAGGTACTCCTGCTGTACCCAGTGTCCCGGGTAGTTGTGCGGGTATAGATACCCCTTTCCGTGACCTAACTTTTTGGCACCACTGTAGCTGGTATCCCTGAGGTGCAGCGGCACGGCGCCTGCACGCTCACCCCGCACCGCCTCCAGGGCGGATTCGATTCCCATATACGCCGCGTTGCTTTTAGGGGCCAGGGCGCAATATACAGCAGCCTCGGCGAGGATTATCCTTGCTTCCGGCATGCCTATGCGCTCCACCGCCTGGGCCGCCGAAGCAGCAATAACAAGAGCCTGCGGGTCAGCCAGCCCCACGTCTTCAGCCGCAAGTATCATTATCCTTCTGGCGATAAAAACCGGGTCATCGCCGGCATGCAGCAGCCGGGCCAGCCAATACAAGGTGGCCTGGGGGTCTGACCCCCGCATGCTTTTAATAAACGCGGAGGTGACGTCATAATGCTCGTCTTCCCGGTCGAACTGGATGACCCTGTTCTGGCATACATTGCGAACGGTGTCCTCTGTTATTACCCTAACCCCGTTATCTCCAGGCGGTGTGGTTAGAACAGCCATTTCCAGCACATTTAATGCAGTCCGGGCGTCCCCGTTGGCAAAGTTTACGATAATCTTGAGCACATCGCCGCTAAGGTCAACATTATAATCGCCCAAACCACGGTCTTTATCCAAAAGCGCCCTGTGAACGATCCTGGACAAGGCTGCACTGGACAACAACTCCAGGCGGTACATGAGTGACCGGGACAACAGCGGCCTGTTAACCGAAAACATTGGGTTCTCTGTTGTCGAGCCAATCAAGATAACAGTACCGTCCTCTACAAAAGGCAGTAAAGCGTCCTGCTGGGCTTTGTTAAAGCGGTGAATTTCGTCAATAAACATGACTGTTCGCCGCCCGTACATGGCGAGACGGTCCCCGGCCTGATCCACCACCCTGCGAATATCCGCAACCCCTGCCATGACAGCATTAATTTTTTCAAAATGGGCGCTGGTCATACCGGCAATAATATGGGCCAGCGTTGTTTTGCCCGTGCCAGGCGGCCCGAAAAAGATTACTGATTGCAGCGCCCCGCTGCCTATCAGCTGCCGCAGGGGGCGTCCCGGGCCCACTATACCGGTCTGCTCTTCAAATTCTTCCAGGGTCTGTGGACGCATGCGCAGCGCCAGGGGGGCCGATTTAGCCATATTTCGGGACGCCGCTTGCCGGAATAAATCTTCCATTGGGTTCACCCCTTACACCCCTTTTCCTCGCGTTTTGTCTATTTTCATTGTATCATAAAATGTTAGCTATTGGAACATATGTTCTTGATGGTAACCGTCATTTATTACCCACTTTATGAGCATACAGCCGGATGCAGAAGTGGGGGCCTTCCGCTGATAAATGATAAAAGCCGGAAACACCAGTTCCCGGCCTTGATAGCTATATAATCACCATTATTATTTATTATTGGCGGTTCCGCATTGCGAGCGCACCAAAGCATTATTGGGTGCGATTAAGCCACATACTTGTCAACAATGGCCTGCAGTTCCTTTTTAGTTCTAAAGCCTACAATTCTTTCAACTTCTTTGCCATCCTTAAAAATGATCAGTGTTGGGATGCTCACGACACTAAACTGAGTTGGCACGGATTTGTTTTCATCCACATTAAGTTTGGCGACTTTCAATTTGCCTTCATTATCCACAGCAATTTCTTCAACGACAGGGGCAATCATTTTGCAGGGTCCGCACCATTCAGCCCAGAAGTCAACTAATACAGGAATGTCCGAACCACTAACAAAATCCTTAAAATTAGCTTCCCCTAAAATACTAATCTTGTCGCTTGCCACAATACTCTCTCCTTTCGCAATCCCTGTGTTACTTAATTATTAAATGCATAACTACCATTCTTTCCATGCTGCTATAGCATTTTAAGAATTACTTACCTTACAAACCCCGGCCTATCTATTATATGTGATTACCAAACTTAAGTATTCACCCGTTTGTCCATGTCAATTATAATATTCCCGGTAAGAAAATGTCAATTCACCTGTCGGAAAAAATATCCAGAGAGAGCAACTTATCCACCACATACGCTGCCAGAATAAAACCCGCCACCGGCGGCACAAAAGAAATACTTCCCGGGACTTGCTTTTCGCCTGTATTTGCTACAGCTGTTGGACGAGGACATTCCATGGAGTAAACTACGGGTATATCAGCGTTGACTCCCGCAGCTTTGAGTTTTTTGCGCATCACTCTGGCCAGCGGGCAGACAGTAGTTTTCCATATACTTGATACTTTAAATGAGGTCGGATCCAATTTATTGCCCGCACCCATCGCCGAAACAATGGGCACCCCCCTGTTAACGCTTTCCCTAATCAGAGCCGCCTTGTTTTCTACATCATCAATGGCATCGATGATAAAATCTATGTTTTTCCCGTTAAATATTTCCGCAGCCGTTTCCGGGCTGAATTTCAATTGCAGGGCGTCCACAACCAGGCCGGGATTTATTTCCCGCAAGCGTAAAGCCATCAAACCGGTTTTCGGCTGGCCAACCGTACTGTTCAAAGCGTGTAATTGCCTGTTGATATTAGTAATATCCACAGTGTCATAATCAACAATAATTAAATTTCCCACCCCTGCCCGGGCCAGTGCTTCCGCTGCATAAGACCCGACGCCACCCAGTCCGAAAATCGCAACCGTGCTGACGGACAGTTTTTCCAATCCCGATCTGCCGATTAAGTATTCACAGCGGCGAAAAATTTCATAATTCATGAAAACACCACGCGTTTTGTAAACATTAATAAAAAGTTTCCAGGTCATCAACCAAAGTTGACCCTGGAAACTTGAATAAAACAGTACGGTTATAACCCCACTGTGCCGTGAGGGTATCCTCAAAGTTTTCTTGAACCTGTTCTCAAACAGGTGGGTGTCCTCCTGAGTGCTTCCTGTTTCCTCATAATTGGGGAACTTCTCCGAAGGAGGTGTGTTCCTTACCGTAATTGGGGACATTCCTCAGAAAGAGGTGTGTCCCCCTTCCTCTTGAGGTATACATTACACAGCCAGAGCCGGACTCCCATACAATAAGTGTTGGCTCAAAACTTCGAGGGGTCACGAACACCGCAGGGTGTGTTTATTAATGTGAATTTATATTAACATGTTTTCGACTTTTAAAGCAAGGGCTAACATCGGTTATTAATTTTTTATATTTTCTTCTAGTTATTTACTTTTTATACAAATGCGACTCCGCACAGCTTTTTCTATTTTTTTACAACGGTTTTAATGCTTAATTCCCTCAGTTGGCGCTCATCCACAGGTCCCGGTGCCATAGTCATTAAATCAGTGGCGCTTGCTGTCTTTGGAAAAGCAATTACATCCCGGATAGTTTTCTTACCGGCCAGCAGCATGATCAGCCGATCAAAGCCAAAGGCGATGCCACCGTGCGGCGGGGTACCGTACTCAAAAGCCTCCAGCATAAACCCAAACTTTTCATATGCTTCTTCCCTGGACAGACCTATGGCATCAAACATCATTTCCTGCACGTCCCGGCGGTTAATCCTAATGCTGCCCCCGCCAATTTCCACACCGTTCAGCACCATGTCATACGCCCTGGCCCTGACTTTACCCGGGTCCGTCTGCAGCAGCGGGATATCCTCTTCACGCGGCGAAGTGAAGGGGTGGTGCATTGCTGCCCAACGGTTTTCTTCCTCGTCGTATTCAAGCAGTGGAAAATCGGTAACCCACAAGAAGTTAAACTTGTTCGCCTGAATCAAGTTCATCCGCTCCGCTAAATGCAACCTCAATGCCCCCAGCACGGTTGCAGCCACATTTGGATTGTCGGCTACAAATAACAGCAGGTCACCGGGGGCTGCTTGCATTCGATCAATAATGATCTGAATTTCCCGGTCGCTGAAAAATTTGGTGATGGGGGACTTAACTCCTTCCGGGGTGACAATAAAGTAAGCCAGGCCGCGCGCCCTGTAGATAGAAACAAATTTTGTCAAATCATCAATATCCTTGCGGCTGAAACTGCCGCAGCCGGTGGCGTTGATCCCCTTGACCACACCGCCGTTTTCCACCGTAGAGTTAAATACCTTAAAGTCACACCTGCCTGCAAGATCAGTTATATCCACCAGTTCCATGCCAAACCTGGTATCGGGCTTGTCCGATCCAAAACGATCCATCGCCTCGCGGTAAGTCAGGCGCATAAAGGGTGTGGCAACTTCTATACCTGTAATGGCACGGCACAGCCCGGCAATCATATCCTCCATCAGGGATAAAACGTCTTCAACATCAACAAAGGACATTTCTATATCTATTTGGGTAAACTCCGGCTGCCGGTCGGCCCGCAGATCCTCATCCCTGAAACACTTTACTATTTGATAATACCTGTCCATGCCTGCAACCATTAAAATCTGTTTAAACTGCTGGGGAGATTGGGGCAAGGCGTAAAAACGCCCGGGATTCAAGCGGCTGGGCACAAGGTAATCCCTGGCCCCCTCAGGGGTGCTGCGGATAAGCATGGGTGTTTCAATTTCCCAGAAACCGTTTTTATCCAGAAAATCACGAACTAATTTACTGGCACGGTATCTAAGTTCCATGGCACGCTGCATTTCAGGGCGGCGCAGGTCCAGGTACCGGTAGCGCAGGCGCAGGTTCTCATCAACATCAATCCCGTCTTCAATGTAAAACGGCGGGGTCTTGGCGCGGTTGAGCACTCTGAGCTCATCCACCATTACTTCAACCTCTCCGGTGCTCAAATTGGGATTGGCTGTTCCTTCCGGCCTCAGCCTAACCTTGCCGACGACAGCAAGCACGTACTCACTGCGCACTCCCTCTGCCTTTTCAAAAGATTCCCGGTTAATATCGGGGCTGAAAACCACCTGAATCAAACCGGTCCGGTCCCGCAAATCTACGAAAATCAGGCCGCCGTGATCACGACGAGTATCTACCCATCCTGTTAGTGTCACAATTTGGCCTTCCTCACGGGCGGATAGCTGCCCGCAGTAATGGGTGCGTTTAATGCCTTGCATTGAGTCAATCATTTTATAAACCTCCAAAAAAATTCGTCAGTCACAGCAGCCGTTTAATAGTTCTTTTAAAACTTTAATCACGTCTTGTCTGGCAACTTCCCGCTGGCTGCCCGCCGCCATGTCGCGCAACGACACGCAGCCGCGCCCCATTTCCTCTTCGCCAAGAATAATGGTATAAAGCGCCTCTACCTTTGCGGCATACTTCATCTGGGCTTTAAGACTTCGTCCCTGGTAATCCATGTCGGAAGCAACACCCGCAGCCCGGAGTTCCGCCAGGAGCTTAAAGCCTTCCCTGGCCGGCTCATCTCCGGCAGTGGCCAGGAATACATCCGGTCCGGCTTTGATTGCAGGTATCAGCCCCCTGTTTTCCATGGCCAATATAATTCTTTCAATCCCCAGCGCAGCTCCTATGCCCGGTATGGATGGTCCGCCGCAGGCCTCAACCAGCCCGTTATACCGCCCGCCTCCGCCTACTGAGCTTTGTGCGCCAATATCCGGAGCCATTATTTCAAAAGCGGTGTGGGTATAATAATCCAGACCGCGAACCAAACTTTTGTTTAATACAAAAGGAACACCTAAATCGCGCAAATACTGTTGAACCTGCAAAAAGTGCTGTTCACAATCGGGACACAAACAATCAACTGTTGTGGGTGCCGTTTTAGCTAATTCAGCACATCTTTCACTTTTACAGTCAAGTATACGCAGCGGGTTGCGCTCATACCTGTTTTTACAATTGGGGCATAGTTCCTCCAGTGACGGGCGGAAATATTCTTGCAGCGCCCTGCGCACCCCGGGCCTGCAGTTCGGGCATCCCACGCTGTTAACATGCAATTCCAGATCATTCAGCCCTAACCTGCCATAAAAATCCATCACCAATGCCATTACTTCCGCGTCCACCGCAGGGTGATGCGAGCCAAACACTTCCACCCCAAATTGGTGAAACTGTCTGTAACGACCGGCCTGTGGGCGGTCATATCTAAACATGGGGCCTGAATAATATAGCTTTACGGGTTGTGGGCCGGCATAAAGCTTGTTTTCCAGGTAGGCCCGGGCCGCAGCCGCAGTCCCTTCAGGACGCAGGGTAATGCTCCGCCCACCCCGGTCTTTAAAAGTGTACATTTCCTTTTCCACGATATCGGTATCTTCCCCCACACCCCGTATAAACAGCTCGGTATGTTCAAAAATGGGGAGGCGTATTTCACGGTACCCGTAATCTCTGAAAACCCGGGCGGCAACACTCTCTACATACTGCCATTTCTCAACCTGCCCCGGTAAAATGTCTGCGGTCCCTCGCGGACGCGTAGTCAGCATAGTTGTTCCTCCTTTAACCAACAGAAAACTCCCGTATCCGCGCAGGAAACGGGAGGGCAGGCCTGCAAGCCTGCTTGTGCATACCAATCCAATTTTATGTAATATCGTGATTTTTGTCAACCTGAGCACGATAAACCCATTTGCAGCACTTTTGCTGCGAGTGCAACGCTTTTGTCATTGCGAGCGCAGCGAAGCAATCTCAAGCTGGGATTGCCACGTCGCTTCGCTCCTCGCAATGACAAATAAGGCTACTTTAGTTAAGTAGATACCCGGTTTGTTTGATCTTGAACGTGCGTTTTTTATAAGCGGGTGGTATAATGCAAAATACGAGGTGATACACCATGACCAGCATGGAACTGGTAAATCGGATCAACTACCTGGCCCGGAAAGAACGTTATGAAGGATTAACCGCAGAGGAAAAAGAAGAGCAGCAAAAGTTGCGTCGTCAATATCTGGACAGCATCAGGCAGCAGATGATAGACGCCCTTGAAGGTGCGGGTTACCAAAAAAGACATGACACCCACTGCGGGTGTCAAAATAGGAAAGGGGACACACCTCCCCTTAAGGGTCAAGCCTTGGGGATGGAGGTATGTCCCCAACGTAAGCGGGACCACTAACGTTTTCCTAATTCCAACGCCCAGCCCCGGAGCACTTTACGGTCAACTTTACCGTCCGGGGTTTTGGGTATGCTTTCCTTAACCTCAAATTGCCTGGGTGAAGCATGAGCAGCAAGGCCGGTTTTTACATAGTTACGCAGTTCCTGGGCCAAATTTTCCGACCAGGTGAAACCCTGGTTTAACACAATATAAGCCTTAACGATTTCACCCCTGATCTTATCCGGCTTGCCGGCTACACCGGCATCTTTAACAGCCGGATGCTCCTTTAATTTCTTTTCAACTTCCCACGGTCCGACCCTTTCCCCGGCAGTATTAATAATTCCATCCACCCGGCCTTGAAAGTAAAAGTAACCGTCCTCGTCCATGTACGCAGCATCCCCGGATATAAACCAGGGCTTTAATCGAAAATACTCCAAATATTTTTGATGATTGCCCCATACATCCCGTGCCATGGCAGGCCAGCCGGCCTTGATGGCCAGGTTTCCGATGCGATAGGGCGGCAGTTCATTCCCCAGGTCATCCACCACGGCAGCCTTAATCCCCGGAACCGGCTTTCCGATCGATCCCAATTTAATATCAAGGCATCGAAAGTTGCAAATCATATTCATCCCGGTTTCGCTCATCCACCAGGTATCGTAGATCGGAATACCAAAGGCAGCCTGGCTCCACTGCATGACATCTTCCGTAAGCGGTTCTCCCACGCTTAAAATATGCCTCAACCTGTTCAGATCATATTTACCGTAAGTATCTTTGCCTGCCGCGATAATCATCCTAAAGGCTGTAGGAGCACTGTACCAAACGCTGACACGGTACTTTTGAAGCACCTCACACCACCGTGCCGCATCAAAACGCCCCCCCTTAACCAAAACAGTAACACCATGCAGCCAGGGAGCCAGAAAGCCATAAGCTATTCCCGTAATCCAGCCGGGGTCGGCAGTACACCAGTAAACATCATCAGCTTTTAAATCGTGCACCCAATTTGCTGTAACCCATAAGCCGGGAGCACAACCGTGCACATGAACCAAGCCCTTGGGCTGACCGTCCGCACCGGCTGCATACAGTATGAACAGGGGATCTTCCCTGTCTACAGGACAATAGCCGGACTCGGAAGAAGCCATACCAACTTCCGAGTGCCAATCAAGCGTTCCCTGATACTGGCCCCCCTTGGTCAACAAAATAGTCTTGAGCTCCGGTAATTCTTGCTTCGGCACGCGGGCCAATAAATCAGCGTTTGTTACCAGCGCGGCAGCTGCACTATCCAGAAGTCTTTCTTTAACTGCATCTTCCATAAAAGCTTCAAAAATTGGAACCACTACCAAACCTTTTTTAACTGCCCCCAGAAAGCTTATGTATAATTCCGGGGTGCGGGGCAGAAACAACGCAATCCTGTCTCCTTTGCCCAGACCGCATTTATCCAGCACATTAGCAAACTTATTCACTTGCCTTTGCAGTTGAGAGAATGTATAGCTTTCTTGCCTTTCATCTCCTTCATAATAAAGAGCTATCTTGTCTCCCAACCCCCTGGAGATATTTTTTTCCAGAACATGATAACTAATGTTGGCCTCTTTTGCTTCACCATAAAACTCTCTTATTGATTCTTCAAAGTTAAAATTGAGCACTAATTCACTATAGTTCATTAAATTATGATCGCCCGGTAATGCTCCAATAATTGTTTTATTCATCAGACAGACACCCCCATTAATATAAATACTAGGAGCAAACTTAATATTCCTGCAATTTTGATTTTTCAAATTACTAAATAAAAGGATTTACTTGTGAGTGCACTGAAAAATATATTCGATCAGGGACATATTTCTCAACGGTTAATGCAAAGGCAGATTAGAAAAAAGGGACAAGGGAAAAAGGGCCGGCGGTCCCCTCCGCGCGCTGCGCAATTTCCGTTACTGTCATTGCGAGAGCAACGAAGCAATCTGGGTGTGTCCACTTTCCTATAATTGAGATTGCTTCGTCGCTTCGCTCCTCGCAATGACCGGCTAACTATATTTTCACCCTTCTGCTTGCGCCGCGTTATCGGCATGGGGTCTACCTAAAAAATTGCGGTTATAAGAACGGATTATACTTTTTCTCTGCCCCTATGGTGGAAGCCGGCCCGTGTCCGGGGTAAACTTTAGTTTCATCCGGGAATTGCAGCAGTTTTGTTTTAATTGATTTAATCATTACATTGTGGTTGCCGCCAGGAAAATCAGAACGCCCTACGGAGCCCGCAAAAAGCGTATCTCCTGTGATCAAATTGTTGCCAACCTTAATACAGATTCCTCCCGGAGTATGTCCCGGAGTATGTAATATTTCCAGGTTAACATTCCCCACATTCACCCGGTCACCATCTTCCAGCAACCGGTCGGCTTGTTTGCATTTTATAGCTGAACCCATAAACAACGATAAATTGTGAGCCGGATTGGTTAACATTGGAGCATCGTTCTTGTGAACGAGCACCTCTGCGCCGGTTGCCTGCCGCACTTCATTTAAAGCGCCAATATGGTCGATATGTCCGTGAGTAAGAATAATATACTGGCACTTTAATTTAATTTCCTCCAGTTTGGCAAGTATGCGCTTACCCTCGGCCCCGGGATCAACCACCGCCGCAACGCGTTTTTCATTGCAGCCGATAATATAGCAATTGGCATCCATCGGCCCTACTCCAAAACCCTCTAATATCACAATAATCCCTCCAAGCCTTACTGTAGAAAAGGGTTAAACCGCCTTTCGTTCCCTATGGTGGACGAAGGTCCATGCCCGGGATAAACCCCGGTCTCGTCCGGAAAAACCAGCAGTCGTTCCTTGATTGAATTGATTAAATCGGTATAACTGCCTCCGGGAAAATCAGTCCGCCCAATTGATTCAGCAAAAAGGGTGTCACCGGTAATTAAGATATTCCCGATATCCAGGCAAATTCCACCCGGAGTATGACCAGGCGTATGGATAACCTTGATCTTAATGGTGCCCACCTCAATTTCATCCCCATGCTGCAAAGTGCGGTCGGCATTCCCCGGCTTGATCTCCCCAACAGGCAAAGCAGAAAAACGGCCGGGGTTAACTAACCTGCCAGCGTCCGCGGCATGAATCAACACCAGGGCCCCGGTGGCAGCCCTGACCTCTCCAACATCTCCAATATGGTCCATATGACCGTGCGTAAGAATTATGTACCGGCAGTTTAAATTTAACTTTTTTAATTCGTCGAGCACCCTCTCACTTTCCGCCCCCGGATCCACCACTGCTCCAATGCCGGTTTTCTCGCAGCCGATAATATAACAATTAGTGCCTAACATCCCTACTACCAGTGCTTTTAATATCATATTCCCCTCCGGTAAAATTTTCTAAAAATTTTTTTTACTTTCAAGCAATAATGTTACCGGGCCGTCATTCATAATTTCCACCAGCATGTGTTCCTGAAAATAGCCGGAAGCGACCCTCAAGCCCGTTAATTCAATTTCTTTTACGTATTCCAGGTATAGTTCGCGTGCCCGTTCCGGTGGCGCCGCATCACTGAAGCCCGGCCTGCGGCCCTTACGGCAATCACCATACAAAGTAAACTGGGACACCACCAAAAGCTCCCCGCCAATATCCTGAACGGACAGATTCATCTTGCCGGCACCGTCTTCAAACACCCGCAGATTAACGGTTTTATCCACCAGATAACGCACATCCCCCAAATTGTCTTCCCTGCCCACGCCCAGCAGCACCATCAAACCCCGGCCGATGGCGTGTCTTTCCCTGCCTGGTGCGCTAACGGCAGCGCCGGCAACTCTTTGCACCACCGCCCTCAATTGTTTTCCCTCGCTTTGATCATTGATTTACCCCTCCGGTGCACACTGTATACATCTTTGACCCGGCTGAATTTACCCATAATATGGTCCAGTTGCTCAATATTTTTCACTTCCAACAGCATTTCAACAACTCCGGTATTGTCCTTGCGGCCCCGGGCGGTAACCCAGTTGGCATTGATTTTCATCTCCGATAAAACAGACATAATATCGTTCAAGAAACCGGCCCGGTTAGTTCCTTCGATTTCCAGCCGCACCTGGAAGGGAGAGTGGAAATCTTTATCCCAGGCCACTTCCACCAGCCTGTCGGGGTCGTTGAGCAAAGACTCTACATTGTGGCAGTCTTCACGGTGAATAGAAACCCCCCTGCCACGGGTAACATAACCCACAATTTCGTCCCCGGGTACCGGGTTACAGCAATGCGCCAGCCTGATCAGTAAATTATCAACACCACGCACCCGGATACCCTGGGTTGGTTTACCCCAGGAAGGCAGGGCCCGCGGTTCCTGTTGCAGCACAGCTTCCAATTCTTTACGGGCCGATTCCTTTTTTTCTTCCCGGTAAGTTTCTTCCCGCAGCTTATTAACAATGCTGGCGGCGGAAAAGGTGCCGTCACCGACAGCGGTGTAAACATCGTCAAGGTCCGCCAGGTTCATTTTTTTTCCAAACTCAAGTAGTTTATCATTCTTGATCAGGTCAGCATCAAGGCCCTGTTTTTTAATCTCCCTTTCCAGCAAGTCCCGGCCCTTGGCTATATTCTCTTCCCGCTGCTCCTTTTTAAACCATTGTCTTATTTTTGTTTTGGCCTGAGAGGTTTTAACAATCTTTAACCAATCGCGACTTGGCCCGTGGCTTTGTTTGGAGGTCAACACCTCCACCCTGTCGCCGTTTTTAAGCGTATAGTCAAGAGGTACAATTTTATTGTTTACTTTAGCCCCCACGCAGGTATGCCCGACCTGGGTGTGCACCCTGTAGGCAAAATCAAGCGGAGTTGATCCGCCTGGAAGTTCCATAACGTCGCCTTTAGGTGTGAATACGAACACCACATCGGCAAATATATCTATCTTTAAACTCTCCATGAATTCCCTGGCGTCTTTTAAATCCTTCTCCCAGTCCAGAATTTGCCTGAGCCAGCTAAGCCTGCGTTCAAAGTCACCGTCTTTGCCCCTTCCTTCTTTATATTTCCAGTGAGCGGCAATGCCATATTCAGCGGTACGGTGCATATCCCAGGTTCTAATTTGGATTTCCAGCGGATCTCCTTGCGGACTAACCACCGTTGTATGCAATGACTGGTACATGTTGGATTTGGGCATGGCAATATAATCCTTAAACCGGCCGGGAATGGGCACCCACATGGTATGAACGGTTCCCAGCACGGCATAGCAATCACGCACGGAATCTACAAGCACCCTAACTGCCATAACATCATATATTTGGTTAAACTCCAGCTGCTGTTTTTCCATTTTCTGATAAATACTATAAAGGTTTTTGGGCCGGCCTAAAATTTCTGCGTTTATTTTAACCTCTTTAAGCTTTGCTTTTAAAATATCGATGATATAGTTTATATACTCCTCACGCTTATCACGTGTTCGCGCGACAAGGTCGGCCAGTTCATAATATTTTTCAGGGTTGCTGAAACGAAAAGCAAGGTCCTCCAACTCCCATTTAAGCCGGTAGATACCAAGACGGTGGGCTAAAGGGGCAAAAATCTCAAGGGTTTCCAGCGCAATTTCCCGCTGTTTATGTTCCTGGTGGAATTGCAGTGTGCGCATATTATGCAGCCGGTCAGCCAGCTTAATCAAGACCACCCTGATATCACGGGCCATGGCCAGAAACATTTTACGCAGGTTTTCAACCTGACGATCCTCCTTGGACCGGTATTCCAGGCGGCTTAACTTGGTGACCCCGTCCACCAGTTTCGCCACTTCCGGCCCGAAGTTCTTCTCCAGGTCTTCCAAAGTAACCCCGGTGTCCTCAACAGTGTCGTGCAGCATCCCGGCCATTAACGTATCCACGTCCATTTCCAGATCAGCAAGTATAAATGCGATGGCCAGGGGATGGTTAATGTAAGGCTCGCCGGAAATCCGCTTCTGCCCGTCATGCGCCCGTTCAGCAAAGGTATAAGCCAGCCTTAAAGCGTCCAGGTCGGCATTGGGATTATAATGTATTACTTTTTGGATTACGTCGTCCAAATTCATAGTTCACGCCCCGCTTTAGTTTAGCGCCCTGTTTATCCAATCCAAACCTTTTACCTTTATGTTACGGACACCGTCATAGGTTGGTGATTCCATTAGATCCTTTTTTTGGTTTCCGGCGGGCAATAATTTATATTTTAGCATACCGTTTTGCCACCGATATTGCAATAAGTTCAAATCGGCAAATACGGCTGCCGCTACTGCAAGGGTTATGCACGAAGAAATATTAACTCCTTCCCTGACTAACGCGGCAATAACATCGGATTTACGGAATTCACCCTCTCCCTTCCGGGCATTCGCTCTTAATAGAGCGTAAAATAAAGCCAGTACGTCCCGTTCCGGAGCAATCTCCTCCAGGTGCCCGCGGTTTTCTTCCCAGTCCTCTGTTGTGTATAACGCTTCCAGTTTTCCGGAATAACCCTTAACCACCGCCCAGTCCATCTCTGTTGCAGGCGGGCTTATAAGAATAGCTCTGCCGAAAATTTTGCCCCACTTGTCAAGTTGAGTAATTGAGCCATAAGTAGCCACAACTACGCCTGTTTCGCCCTGCTCGATGCACGCTAATTCATTAAGTGCAGCTTCAGGAGGCATAAAGCCGTGGATATAGGCAAGTTTTTCGGCACATCCGCGGTTGTAATCCTTCAGGTGACGAAAGATTTGCAAAGTTTGACGGGCACAATTAACCAGTAAAATTGTTCGCCCGTCTTTTACAGCAAAGCGTGAAATAATTCCCGTCCGACCAACTCTGCATCGCTCCGAGCCGTTTTTGGGCGGTGCTGTTGCAGGAACAGCAACAACACTAAATACGGCCTTTAATATCTCCAACTCGGGTGGGATATTGTGGTTTTGGTTGATTAGAATTTTTTTTAACGCGCCTGCAAGGCTTTCGGGCACTAAAACCAGATCACCCGCCAACCGCATGCTGTCATCTTGGAGTGACCGGTAGCCTGAATTTTCCGCAGCCTCACCCGTACCAGGTTTCTGCAAATCCCTAACTTCAACCTGCAGGGTTTGCCTGCCCTGCCAGCTATTTACGGAAGGAGTAAACGCAACACTTACTTCCCTCCCTGCTGCCAGTTCCTCAGCATATTTACCAAGATTGAAACCGATTCCGTCGATAATTTTATTCTGCTGGCTTAACAGCATTTTCAAATGGGCATTCTTCTTACCCACACCGCGGCAATTCACCAGTTTAACCTTTGACATACCGAACACCGGGCCGGGGTTTCCATGTCCGTAAGGCTGCAGCTGTTCAATTTCGTTAACCAGATCGCAGGTAATATCTTCAAGGGATACCAGTGCATCAAGCTCTAGAACAGGGCTTTGTATTTCATCATTCAAAACTTGTTCGGCATAACTGTTGATTTTGTCCCTGAATTCGTCAATCTTGTTGATCTCGACCGAAAAACCGGCAGCCATGGCATGCCCGCCGAAGCCCAGCAAAGTCTCGGAACAGAATTCCAGTGCCTGGTACAGGTTAAACCCTTCGATACTTCTGGCCGACCCCTTGCCATGGCCATCCTCCTGGCAGGCAATTAACAAAACAGGTTTATAAAACCGGTCTGTTAATTTTGACGCCACGATCCCGATTACGCCCGGATGCCAGTTGGGAGAAGCCAGCACCAGCACTTTTTGTTCAGCCAGCCACGGTTCCCCATCCAGCATACCCAGCGCTTCCGCCAAAACCAATGTCTCCATCTGCTGCCGCTCCTGGTTCTCCCTGTTTAAACAGGCCGCAATTTCCATAGCCCTTTCGTGTTCTTTACATAACAACAGTTCCACTGCCAGCGAAGCGTCACCCATTCGCCCGGCAGCGTTTATTCTTGGTGCTAATATAAATCCTACTTCCCTGGTGCCCAGCGCTTCTTTCTTAATGCCGGCCACGGCAAACAGCGCCTGCAAACCCGGCCTTTGGCTGCCGGCCAGGCGCGGAAGGCCATGTCTGACCAGAATGCGATTCTCCCCCGTCAAAGAAACAATATCAGCTACTGTACCCAGGCATACAAGGTCCAGGTATTCCTCCCAGGCGTTGGGCAGACCTGACCGTTCAAGCAGTGCCTGCCCGAATTTTAAAGCCACTCCCACGCCGGCCAAGTCCCTGAAAGGATAGCTGCAATCCGCCCGCTTCGGGTTGACCACCGCGGCCGCGGCAGGCAATACCGGGGGAGGTTCATGGTGATCTGTGATAATGATTAAAGGCCCCCCGCTCCTATTTGCCGCTTCTACCTCGGCAACCGCGCTGATGCCGCAATCCACAGTGATGACAAGATCAACCCCGGACTCATGGAATTTTTGCAGTACCCGGGCGTACAGGCCATAACCCTCTTCAACCCTGTGGGGAATGTAATACTCGACGTTGCCTCCCAGCCTGCGGATAATTTCCACCAGCAAGGCGGTTCCGGTTACTCCGTCCACATCGTAATCACCGTAGACAAGAATTTTGCTACCTTGCCGCAGAGCTTTCATGGTTATCTCAACGGCAGCAGGCAGATCCTTCATCAGCGCCGGCGGGTGAAGCCTCCGCACAGGTGTTTCCAAAAATTCCCTGGCCGCTTCAAGCGTATAAATACCTCTATTGATTAGTAACTGGGCCATCAAAGGTGATACCCCCAGTTTTCGTGCAAATACAAGCTGTAGAACCGGTTCTGTTTTTCTCACCAGCCATTTTCTGGTTTTATTCATCTTTCCTCCGCCAGTCAATTAATTAAGCTACATAGATTATAATAGACCTTCAAGTTCATGGCAAATGAATCCACTCGCTCCAATCGTATGAAACGCCGGCCGTGCTTTCCACGTGTTAGAGGCCCGTCAAAACAACGGGCCTCTTTATATTTCATTTTACCGATTATTCGCCAAGCAAAAGTAAACAGTTGAGATTGCTTCGCTACGCTCGCAACGACAAAAGCTTAAACTTCATATGATCTGATCATTACCAGCATCATTTTAAATTTTTTTACAGCCTTCAAAGCGTGTGGTTGGTTGGCGGGCATAATAATCATTTCGCCGGCTCTTAAATGGTTTACTTTACCCGATATAACCACCTCGGCCTCACCATCAACCAGATAAACCATCGCGTCAAAAGGAGCTGTGTGCTCGCTGAGTCCCTGTCCCTGGTCAAAGGCGAACAAAGTTACCGTCCCGGCCTTTTTGTCGATCAGAGTCCTGCTAACAACTGAGCCGTCCTGGTAACCAATTAAGTCATTAAGTTGTTGTTTAGACGCTTCTACCAGATTGATCACCCCCAACCTTACTATCTCGAATAAACAAAGAGGGTGGTATTCCGCTGATGCTACGGCATTAGGGTTATGTACATTCCCGCTTGTGCAATACATTACCCCAAAAAGGTTATAATATGCGCTTGATATTTTAACTTTATCACCTTATTTCATAAGCAGCAGCATTAATATTATTTTCATTTTCTATTATATGGATAAAACTGGCTACCAGTGCCGGATCGAATTGAGTCCTGGAACACCTTCTCAACTCTACCACAGCCTGGTTATGAGACAGCGCTTTCCTGTACGGGCGATCGCTGGTCATAGCATCATAGGCGTCGGCAATAGCCAAAATACGGCATTCCATCGGAATTTCCTCTTCCTTTAAGCCTAGCGGGTAACCCTTACCATTCCACCATTCATGGTGTTTTAAAATCCAATCCGCAATTGGGACAAGATCCGGCGCCGATAACGCAATGCGATGACCTATTTCACAATGCCTTCTCATTTCTAATCTTTCCTCTTCATTTAAAGGGCCGGGCTTAAACAAAATACGGTCCGGAATTCCCACTTTTCCGATATCATGAAACTGCGCCAACAGGCGAAGATCGGCAATACTTTGGTCAGACAGGCCAATGGCGGCTGCAATACGAACAACTAAATCCTGCAACCGGTCCGCGTGCCCTTCGGTTATAAAGTCCCTGGCCTCCAAGGCTTTCATTAAGGTTTGCACGATCGCGCTGCGGGTACTTTGCTTGCGATGCAGTTTTTCACGATACATGTTATTGTCAGCTTTCTTAAAAAGATCAGTCAGAGTGGTTGAACCCTTGCCAACTGCAAATCCTACCGATATACTGAGAGTCAGCTCGGGGTTCTCGGCATTATACCTGGCAAAAGCATCCCTAATCCGCTGGCAGGCCTTTTCCACCTGTTTCTCGTTCGTGTTGGGCAAAAGCACTGCAAATTCATCTCCACCAATCCGGGCGATTACATCATTTTCCCTAAAAGATTTCTTAATCACACCGGCTGCAGCCACAAGTAACGCGTCGCCCTTATCGTGCCCCATCGTATCATTTACCAGTTTCAAGCCGTCAACATCGCAGACAATAATCCCTACGGGCTGGTATTGTTCATGTTCAAATTGCACCATATGATGCTCGAATACACTGCGATTATACAAACCGGTTAACTGGTCATGCCTGCTTAGATAATTCATGCGTGCTTCCGCCTTATTGCGTTCAAGCTCCGTTGCAGCACGAACAGAAAATATTTGCAATAAAGATTCAACAAGTCGATGGTTTTTAAGAGGCTTACTATTCATTACAGCAATCAGCCCCACGGCCTTACCGTTGCTATTAAGAATGGGGGTTCCCAAATAACTATCCACCCCGTATTGTGCAATAAACTCACTGTCCGGAAAAATTTCCCTTACGCCATGAGGATAATAAAATGTTCCATTCTCCAAAACGTTTTCACAGGGCGTGCCTGCAAGCAGGTACCGGAAGTTGTCAACTATCTCTCCCCAAGCATAAACAGCAATTGTACGAACAGACTTTGCTCCAATTTCTTCCGCCATCAACTCGCCAACAAAAGCATAATCAACCTCAAGAGCCTTGGCCAGGTGATAAACCAGAGACCGGAAAAACTCAACCCCTACTGAAGCCGAAACTCCAAGAACAACTTCCTTTAAAGACTCTTCCGTTTTTCTGCGCTCGGTAATATCCCTGGAGATGCCTTCAATAGCGATTAACCTTTTGCTTTCATCGTAAATTGGAACATTGTGCTGCTCGCACCAGATAACCCGGCCATCCTTGCGGACCATCCTGATCACTGAAGTTTTAGAATAATCAATTTTACCGGTAAGGGTCCTTTTAAGAATCTCTTTGTCATCCCGGTGAAAAACTTTGCCGCCCAGATATGGATTTGTATAAAATTCCTCAGGTGCGTATCCCAATATATCTTTAACCGCCGGGCTTATATATTCAAAAACAGGTTCCGGGTATTGTTTGATGCGGTAAATAATATCCTTGGCATGCTCTGCCAACAACCTGAACCGCTCCTCACTGGATCTGAGAGCTTCGTTCAGCCGCCTTTCCTCCGTCACATCTCGAAAAACCAGTATTACACCCAAAATTTTTCCGTTGGCATCCCTGATCGGGGCGGCACTGTCCGCGATAGAACGTTCGCTGCCGTCACGGGCAATTAACGCGGTATGGTTGGCCAAACCGACAATCTCCCCGTTGGTTAAGACTTTGTCCACCGGACTGGCGACGGGCTCCCTGGTGTATTCATTAATAATCAGGAAAACTTCGTCCAGGTGGCGACCAACCGCCTCCTGCCTGCTCCAGCCTGTGAGATTTTCAGCAACAGGGTTAATCAAAGTAATTCGTCCCAACATATCCACGGCAATAACAGCATCACCAATGCTGTTGAGGGTTACCGCCAACTGCTCTTTTTGCTTGAACAGCTCTTCTTCCGCCCTTTTGCGTTGGGTAATATCACTATAAATAGCGTATATGCCCATTGTCCGGCCATTTACCACAATAGGATAAACAAGTATGGAAACATCTATTAAAACGCCGTCTTTGCGCCTCCGGACGGTTTCAATCTGACCCACATATCCCTTAAGTGCACTGTCCAGAAGTTTAGACGATTGATCCTCAAATCCTTCGGGCACCAATAAATCGTCGACATCTTGGCCAATCACTTCACTGACCGGAAACTTGAATATATTTTCAAAGCCCTTATTGGCATTGATTATTCTATCCGCAGGATCCAGAATTAAAATTCCTTCCGGCGAACTTTCAAACAGCTTTTTAAAAAAGGCCTGCTGCAGGCCCAATTCCTCTTCCATCAACTTTTGTTCGGTAACGTCCCTGACGATACCACGAAAGCCTGTCTTATCTCCCTCTGTGTTTCTAATTAGTGAAATGGACGTTTCAACAAACCGGATTGTTTTATCCTTTCTGAGTATTTTCCAGTTATAGAGTTTAACGGGTTCACCCAAACGATAGACTTTATTAAACGTTTCATATAACTCTTTGGAGTAATCTTCGCAGGTATACTGTCGGAAGTTCATACCAATAAATTCTTCTCTGGTATACCCGGAAATCTCACATAAAGAATCATTGAAAAAGGTAAGGTTGCCGGAAAGATCCACCTCAAAATACCCGTCTTCGATACTTTCCAAAATATTCTTATATTTTTTTTCGTTTTTAAGCAGTTCAGTTATATCCATCACCTGGCCCAATACCGCCGGGCGGCCATTGTAGTCAATGACAGAAAAATAACCTCTTACATATATGATTTCCCCCGATCGTTTAACTGCCCTGAATTCATATTCATTGGATACATTCTCCCCGGCCAGCCTTCTCATGGCAGTTGTGACCACATAATGGCGGTCTTCCTGATATATCAGCTTTTCGAAGGGCATGTCCAAAAGTTCTTCAACAGAATAACCCGAAATTTTTGCCATCATTGGGTTTACCAGTTTGAAAAAACCATCCTGCAAAACATAAATTGGAAGAGGTGAAGAATAAAAAGTATCACGAAAATCAATATTCACACAGTTCCCTTCTTTCGGCCCGTCAAATACAAATACCATGCTAAATTTCACTAATTACTACATTCATTCCACTAATTCCTTTAAAACTTTGAAAAATTATAAATAAGTTACATTAAACAGCAAAATTAGCAAGCACACTGTCAACTTGTATCAACAGCTGCCTGCCATATTATTTTGGCATGATCTTTGCATTAGTTCATTTATAAATTTAAATCTTTATACCCGTTAACAGGAAGGAGGAGTTACGTTGCCAATCAACAATATCCAGGATTTAACAAAGGAGCAACTGGTCGAATTCGTAACAGATTTGAGCAAACGCTGGCTCGCCCATGACGGCCTGTGGTTTCAAGCCGTAGAAAAGAAACGTGGCATGGAAGAAGCTATTGAAGCTGATGCCGCTGCCTGGGAGAAATTCACAGTAATTGAGGCTAACAGAATTAAGCAGTTTTTAAACCTACCGGAGCAGGGCGGTTTGAAGGCACTGGACCAGGCGCTGAGATTTCGTCTCTACGCCTTTATTAACCAGCAAGAGACCATTTGGGAAGGACCGAATAAACTTGTTTTCAGAATGATTAACTGCAGGGTGCAGAACGCCAGAGAACGCAAAAAAATGCCCTTTTTCCCTTGTAAGCCGGTTGGCATTGTGGAATACAGCGGTTTCGCCAAAACCATTGACCCGCGGATTAAAACCCGTTGCATCTGTTGTCCGCCCGACCAACCTGAGGAAGGGTGTTACTGCGCCTGGGAGTTTACTTTGGAAGATTAAATGTAAACAGTTAATACACATATGTCTGTTATAACAGTTATTTTTAAACCCGTTCTTTTGGGAACGGGTTTAAAAGTGATAACATCAGTAGTCACTATTTCACTGGCTAAAATTTTACCGTTCATTTTCTAATCACCCTTCCCATTTCTTGCTTAACATAAATTATTTTTATGTCCAGTTCGCTTTGGTTTTGTAGCCATGTCAGTTTCTCTGTAAATGCATCTCCTTCTAAAACAGTAATTTTAAAAACCTTTGCAAAGTTAGCCACCCAGGATCCAGAAGAAGCAATAAGCAAACTGAAGAAGATATCTCAAAACTAGCCCCAATATTTTCTTTCCATACCGCGGTATTGAATTGCCTCGGCTATATGTTCAACCTTAATCTCCTTCTCCCCGGCCAGATCTGCAATAGTGCGGGATACTTTAATTATCTTATTATAGCCCCTGGCGCTCAGATCCAGCCTGTCAAAAGCAGAACGAAGCAGCTGTAGGGCCTCTTGATTTAATGGACAATATTTTGTTATCTGAGCAGGAGCCATTTCGGAATTGGTCATCTCAGTTCCAAACCGTTCAATCTGGACTGCTCTGGCTTGTTTAACCCTCAGTCGAATAGCTTCGGAGCTTTCGCCATGAGCGCTGTTTTCCAGGTCGTTAAATGACAGGCGGGGAACATCTACTTGCAAATCAAAGCGGTCCAGCAGCGGCCCGGACAGACGATTCAGGTATCGCTGCACCTGCAAGGGAGTACAAGAGCACTCTTTTTCCTGATCACCTAAAAATCCACACGGACAAGGATTCATAGAAGCAACCAGCATTATTCCGGCTGGATAAGTAACTGATGAATGTACCCTTGAAACAGTAATAATGCCATCTTCCAGCGGTTGACGCAAAGCTTCAAGGGCATCCCGTCTAAATTCCGCCACTTCATCAAGGAAAAGAATCCCCCTGTGGGCCAGGCTGATTTCTCCCGGTCTGGGGTATTTTCCCCCACCGACCAGAGCCGAGGTTGAAACATTATGATGAGGGGCTCTGAAAGGACGTTCAGTAATTAAAGGCCGGCCGGGAGGCAACAGACCCGCGAGGCTGTATAATTTGGTTATTTCCAGAGCCTCGGCGGGGGCAAGTGACGGGAGTATACCTGGCAAGCGGCGGGCCAGCATGGTTTTGCCGGAGCCGGGTGAGCCCAGCATTAGCACATTGTGTCCCCCTGCCGCGGCTACTTCCAAAGCCCGCTTAACCGCCAGGTGTCCCCTGACCTCAGACATGTCCGCCTTATACCCATTTTCTTTCCATAACTCCTCCGTATTTACAAAATGAGGAGGTATTTGTTCCTCACCTTTCAGGTGGTCAATTAACTGCACCAAACTGCGCGCAGGATAAACTTCTATATTCTGCACCATCGCGGCCTCATCGGCATTC
The DNA here is from genome assembly GCF_000430885.1 of Desulfotruncus alcoholivorax DSM 16058. Classification (GTDB taxonomy): domain Bacteria; phylum Bacillota; class Desulfotomaculia; order Desulfotomaculales; family Desulfallaceae; genus Desulfotruncus; species Desulfotruncus alcoholivorax. The sequence continues at coordinate 26,043 of NZ_AUMW01000002.1, forward strand.
TCTGCAGGCACAACCACCCGGTGGTATCCGCCGGAAGGCAACATCGCCACCCTGGGCAAAACTCCGTTAACACCGCGAATCGAGCCATCCAGAGAAAGTTCGCCTAAAAACACATAACCCTGCAGCAGCACCGGGTCTATCTGTTCCGTTGAGGCCAGTATGCCAAGGGATATGGCAAGATCATAAACCGGGCCTTCTTTTTTTAAGTCAGCGGGAGCTAAATTAACGGTTATCCTCCTGGGAGGATACTCATAGCCAACATTTTTAATGGCCGCTCTAACCCGGTCTTTTGCCTCACGAACGGCAACGTCAGGTAATCCCACTATATCAAACCCGGGCAGACCACTTGATACATCCACTTCCACTTGAACGATACACCCGTCGAGACCGTTTAGCGCCAGGCTTCTTACAATTGTCAGCATTACCAATCCCTCCGACAAATTCTTTCGCCGAAGAAAATGGAAATCCCTGCATTTATCTGTAATATAAGCATTAAAAAGGAGCGCGCATTTACCCGCCCTCCCGCCGCATACCGTTTTTTTAATGCCTTCCTTTGAATATTAATCAATTTGTTATAACCTTGTAATCATCAGTTAATATTTACAGTTTATTATTCTTTAAAAGGAGGGAGAGCCGATGACCCAATCACCCAAAAACGATTTGCTGTACAAACTCATAGATTCTATGACTATTATCAAAGGTTATACCCAATTAGCTAAAGAAGCCGAGCATATAAAATGGTCTCGGAACTATCTGGGAATTGTATTAAGGGAAATTGACCATGCTTCGTCTCTCCTAAAGAAAGTCGAAATCATCGTTAATAATGAGAGCCGCATCAAAAAAACGAATATTAGAAAACCATTAGCTGCTTCAAACTGAATGAAATTTCTATGGATAATTAAAACTCCTCCCCTTCTCATTAATGAGGATTAGTCAAAACGCCCACGCCTTGTGCGTGGGTTTTATGCTAAGTCCCCGTTATCAGCTTAAAAAATAACCCGCCTAAAGCAGGAATATAATAAGCATTGAAGAAGTTGCTTCATAATTATCTTTAGTTGCCGGTGAAAAAATGAACTTATCTTACCTGTTAATTGTTTTTGCGGCCATCACCTGGGGGAGCATCGGTATCGCCGGAGAGGTATTGTTTAATCATGGTTTTGAACCACAGGATTTAATCTGGTTTAGATGTGCCGTTTGCTTTATAGCCATTTTTCTAATCTGCTTAATCTTTAACCGGTCCCGCATGTTCATTAACCGGAGAGATTGGCCAATTTTTGTTCTCTATGGCCTCTTTAGTGTGGCATTTTTCTATTATTCTTATTTTAATGCGATTGATCAAACCGGTGTTGCGGTTGCGGCCGTTTTGCTTTATACCTCACCGGCCATGGTCGTAATCCTCTCCCGCTTTTTATTCAAGGAATCAATCGGCACTATTAAAGTTTTATGCGTTTTCCTGACTATCCTTGGCTGTGTCCTGGTGGTAAAAGCCTACGACGTCAATAATTTAAAATTAAATCAAACCGGCATTGTTATGGGATTGCTGGCTGGATTCTTCTATTCCACCTACACCCTGTTTGGTAAAAAAACGTCCACCGATTATCATGCATGGACAGTTATTCTTTACTCCCAGGGCTTTGGGCTGTTGTTTTTATCATTACTGCATTTTCCCGCAGCTGTTTTCTTCAGGGGTTATGACGCCGGTGTATGGTTTACAATTCTTTATATCGGCCTGGTGCCTACCTTGTTTGCAAATTTTTGCTTTAATACAGCTTTGAAAAATACCGAGCCCGGGAGGGCCAGCATTGTAGCCACGATTGAACCTGTAGCCGCCGCAATCCTGGCCTACTTTGTTTTCGGCCAGGTGCTGGAGACTGTTCAAATACTTGGAGCAAGCCTGATTATTTTAGCGGCACTTGTTGTGCAATTACCCGCTGCTAATAAAAAACACCTGCAGGAGGAAAATGAATAGCCCGTCGTACAGCAGGACAAAGATAAAATGCATAAGAAAGGTGAAACATATGGTCAGGAAGCATGTTTATATTTCCGGGCGGGTGCAAGGAGTGTATTACCGGGAATACACCCGCAGACAAGCGGAACAATTGGGGATCAAAGGATGGGTAAAAAACCTTCCGGACGGCCGGGTTGAGGCAGTATTTGAGGGAGACCCGGCAGCTGTTGACAATATGCTGGAATGGTGCAATCACGGGTCACCCAATGCCAGCGTTACCGGTATTGAAGTTAATGAGCAACCTGCAGAAGGACACTTCACTGATTTTAGAATCAGGTTCTAGCAATATAGGAAATGGAGTGCGATTAATGGGCAAACCTGTGCTTTTGATCCAGGAATTAAGTGAGGAAAAGCAATATTCCGGCGAATTCAACAACTTAGAGATCATTGCCATAGCAGTATATGGAAAGGACGTGCAAGTTCCCTTACCAGTTGCAACCCAAAGGGTTTTTGACGGAGAAACTAAATTTAAGTTTCCCACGGAAATAACGGCAGGGGCCACTAAAACCAGGCTAATATATCGATACACCCTAGCCCAGTGGCTGGAACTACTTGAAATAACAACCTTACCCGGCTCGCCTGCCGGGCTAAAGCAAATTATGATCCCCGTGCTGTTATACCTGAAAAAAGGCTATCCAGATGTATTTTCAGATGTTGAATATGATGTTAATTTTGATCCGGGCCAGTACGCGGAGATAATACCAATGCGGTAAGTAAAACGCACACCTGTCATTTTCACCAATGCGTGCGCTTTTAACTTGACGCTAAATGGCAGTTGTGTTAATTTAAGCTTATTAGTGGTCGAACCAGTCAACCATTCAACTATTCCAATGCTCTGGTGATTGATCATGCTGCATAAAGTTAAGAAACGGAACCTATACGAGGAAATTGCCAGCCAAATTATGCAAAGCATTTCCGAAGGATATTACAAACCGGGACAACAGCTGCCCGGCGAACGGGAATTGGCTGCCCAGCTTGGTGTGAACCGCGGATCACTGCGGGAAGCGCTGCGGGTACTTGAATTTATGCGGGTTGTAGAAAAGCGAATTGGCGAGGGAGTTTTTGTACGCGATCCGGCCAGGGAATCAAGCCTGGAAGCGGTAGTCTTTCGCTTTTTGGCCGAAGACGGCCTGGATCAGGAATCCTTGCAGGGAGTATGCGAAGCCATCGTAACCGTTGAATCCAGCATGGCCAGGCTTGCAGCCCGCCGGGCCGGGGAAGAAGACCTTGCCCGGCTCAAAGCGCTTGTACGGCAGATGAAGCCCGACAATGACGATATAGACACATTCACCAACTTGGACCAGGAATTTCATTTACTGGTGGCACAACTGGGAAAAAGCCCGGTGTTATTTTCTGTTGCTTCCTCTATGTGGATTATTATGAAAAAATACGCCCATGCGCTGCACCTATACCCTGAACGAAGAAAAAAATGTGCCGACGGCCACCAATTAATTGCACAATCCATATGTTCAGGAAATGAGGAACAGGCTTACAAAGAAATGGAACGACATCTTAAAGGAGCGTTCAACGTACTGTTAACCTAGAAAATGTAAAGGAGTTGATTATATTGGCGCATCCACCTGCGACAGGATCTCTCCCATGGGCCGGGCATTATGACCGGGATGTTCCACAAACTCTGAACTATCCTAAGGTTCCGGTGTTTGAACTATTTTCAAAAACGATCCGTGATAAGCCTGATGTAATTTCACTGTACTTTTTAGGCCGAAGAATTACTTACCGGGAACTGGGAGAATACGTTGACAGCGTAGCCTGTGCCCTTATGAATAAAGGCATTGGTTCGGGTGACCGGGTTGCCCTGCTCCTTCCCAATTGCCCGCAATACATTATAAGTTATTATGCTCTGCTCATGCTTGGCGCAACAGTTGTTCCCACCAACCCCCTCAACACTGAATCAGAACTTTTACATATTGTTAAGGACGGTGGCGTTAAGGCCGCCATTGCCCTGGACCTATTGGCCGGCAGGCTGGAAGCTGTAAGGAACCGGTGCCGGACAGAAGGAAAACACCACCTGTTGGAACATACCTTTTACACCTCTATGCGTGATTTTTTACCGTTGCCCAAAAACTTGCTGTATCCTTTAAAACAAAAAATCGCCCCTGAAATTAAAGCCACGCTGGCTAAATGCGGCAAGTTTTCAGATTTGCTCAAAGAGCCGGCACAACTGATCAGTTCTCCCGGAGTTAATATTTTTAATGAGCCCGCCGTCCTTATATACACCGGCGGGACCACAGGAAAACCCAAGGGTGTTATGCTTTCCAACTACGCGCTGGTGGTTAACGCACACCATAACATCGCCTGGGTGGGTATATCGACCGGTAGCAGGCTATTAACCGTTCTTCCCGTCTTCCATGGTTTTGGCATGAGCGTATGCATGAACGCACCCGTTATCGCAGGAGCATCTATAATTCTCTTACCTCGATTTGACGTTGAAGAAACGTTAAAAACAATTCATCGTTTTCGCCCAACTCTATTTGCCGGTGTGCCCACTATGTACATCGCATTAATCAACCATCCCCGTCTGGCAAAATATGATCTTTCCTCCCTTCAAGGATGCTTTGTCGGCGCCGCGCCTCTGGCCCCGGAAGTTAAGCGGAGATTTGAAGAGCTAACCAAAGGAAAGCTGATGGAGGGATACGGCCTGACGGAAGCAGTTACGGCAAAATGCGCCAACCCTTACCGTGGAATAAATAAAACCGGCAGCATCGGCATTCCTTTCCCGGACACAATAATGAAAGTCGTAGATGTTGAATCGGGTGAAAAGGAACTGCCCACAGGGGAAATTGGTGAAATTGTAATTCAAAGCCCTGACCTGATGCTGGGCTATTTTAACCGGCCCGAAGAAACTGCCAATACCATTAGAAACGGTTGGCTTTATACCGGCGACCTTGGTTGCATGGACAAGGACGGCTACTTTTATATAGTAGATCGCAAAAAAGATCTGATTATAACCGGTGGGTTTAACGTTTACCCGCGAGAGGTGGAAGACGTTTTGTACCAGCACCCGGCCGTGCGTGAAGCATCGGTAATTGGAGTGCCGGATGATTACCGGGGCGAAATGGTTAAAGCGTTTATAACCTTGAAGGAAGGCAGCGTGACGCGTTCCGAAGATATTATTTCCTTTTGCAAAGAACACCTGGTGCCTTATAAAGTTCCACGTAAAATAGAAATTTGCGATAAATTGCCTAAAACAGCCATAGGTAAAATTCTTAAAAGATCCTTAAGAGAAAAGGAAACTGAGACAACCAAATCATAATCTGGAGGTCTGAAGATGTTAAACATGGATCAGAAATTTAAGGGAATTGATCAGATTGATTTATTAATCGATGAAGCTGGTTTGAATGGAGATAAACGCAGGGAACGTTACCCGGACCGTAAGTTTTATGGTTTTTTTTGCAGCTATCTGCCGGAAGAGTTGGTTTTGGCTGCAGGCATGCAACCTTTACGCCTTTTCCCCTCCTCCCTTCAGGGCACTCCGGCGGAACTGCCGGCATACTGCTGTTCGCTGGCCAAAGGCACTTTAAGCCTGGCCAAACCTGGCACTTATGATGACCTGGCCGGTTATGGTTTTGTCCATACCTGCGATACTATGCAATGCCTCGGTGGGATCTGGAAAGATATTGTAAGCCAGGATAAAACTTATATGATAGTTCCGCCGGTAATGCTTGGAGCACCAGGCGCCGACAAATATTTCCGGATAGAAGCTGAAAACTTATTATTCGCTCTTGGCCAACTCAATAAAAGCAACCCCGGCAATAGTGAAGTTGCCGCTGCTTTAAAACTTTGCCGGCAGGTCAGGCAACTGGCCGGGGAACTTGACCAATTGCGGCCAATGCTGCCTTCACAGCTGGTGTCCGCACTGCTGCGGGCTGGACAGGTAATGCCGCGGGAGGAGTATGTCTCCGCGCTGCAAAATGCATTACCGGTACTTAAGGAAAAGGCTGAGGAAGCCGGCGCCCGCAAAAAGCTGCTGGTAACGGGCGCCGTACTGGAAAACGACAGTTTCTTCAGCATGGTGGAAGAACTGGGCGGCCGGGTTGTAGCTGACGATACCTGTACCGGATACCGTCATTTCATTGAGCCTCCAATAAAAGAGGAAACCGAAAATCTGATGCAAACATTGATCAACCGCTACATAGAAATGCCACCCTGTCCCTGCCGCAACAGGGGATTGGATACACGATTAAATTATCTTGAAAGCCTGGCCCGCAGGCGCGGGGCGGCAGCAGCGATAATATTAATCAGAAAATATTGCGACCCCCATGCCTGGGATGCGGTTCCACTGGCCAAGGGCCTGCGGGACGCGGGCATTCAGGTGCTGGTTATGGAATTGGAAGGCGCCGGTGTTGGCGGTCAGGAGCGCACACGGCTGCAAGCATTCATCGAAAGTCTATAAATACAAATATGAAAGGAGAGGGAAATCAGCCATGGGACAACAGCGGCGTTATAAACAACTCGAAAGCACTGCTCAATTAAAAAAGTTAATAACCAGGTATTACGCTCTTTCCCGTTATCACCGGCTCTGGGGCAGACCGCTCAAACGGCCGTTGGCCTGGGTAACCAGCGGTGCGCCTGTTGAATTGCTCAGGGCCTTTAAAATACATTCTGTTTACCCCGAGCAGTATGGGGCGCTTTGCAGCACCAGCAAAGCCACTTTGGGGCTTTGCCAGGAGGCTGAAGCCGCCGGCTACTCGCCCGACCTTTGCTCCTACGCCACCTCCAACATTGGTTCAGTATTAAAAGCAGACATTGCCCCGATGAAGGGGCTACCCAAGCCGGACCTGGTGGTTGCCTGCAACAACATTTGCGGCACGGTGCTTAAGTGGTATGAAGCGTTGGCCCGCCATTTTCAAGTGCCGCTCATCGTCATTGACACGCCGTTTCTGACCGGAGACATGACAGACCACGCCAAAGAGTATGTTTTAGAGCAATTCAAGGATTTAATTTCACAAATGGAAAAGCTTACAGGCCGGAATTTCAACCCCGGGGAATTGGGCAAAATCAGTGATTTAAGCAATGAAGCTGTCGGTCTCTGGAAGGAAATTAGAGGTTTGTGCCGGGCCAAGCCTTCACCGTTAAACGGCCCCGATTTATTTATCCATATGGCACCGATTGTGGTTTTGCGGGGCACCCGGGAGGCTGCGGATTATTATAGGTTGCTTAAGGATGAAGTGAAGAAAAGGGTGGAGCGTGAAGAAAGCGCACTTGAAGAGGAAAAGATCCGCCTGGTTTGGGATAACATTGCCATCTGGAGCAACATGTTTAAATTTTTCAAAATGTTTTCCGAACGGGGCGCCTGTTTTGTAACAGACACATACACTGGAGGCTGGTCCATGGAAATAGCGCCGGGGGATCCATTGGAGAGCCTGGCGGCTACATATACCGAAGTCTTTTTAAACCGCTCACCGGAATTCCGGGCCAAGCAAATTATTGACCTGATCAAAGAATTTAAAGCTGATGGTTTTGTAATGCATTCCAACCGTTCTTGCAAACCTTATTCGTTAGTGCAAGAGGTTATTCGAAAACGGGTCATGCAGGAAACCGGTGTGCCCGGTTTGGTGGTCGAGGCGGATATGGCTGACCCGCGGGCTTTCGCAGAAGAACCCATACGCAACCGGGTCCAGGCGTTTTTAGAAACATTAAGTGATTGACCAGACCGGAGGTGTAATAAATGGCAAAATTTTATCTGGGCGTCGATATTGGATCACTCACTACCAAGATTGTCTTAATTAATGATGCAGCAGAAATCGTGGGCCGGGCAACCGGCAGGTCCGGATATAGCGGAAAAGAGATAGCAATGCGCCTGGCGGCGGGTTTGCTGGAAAACAACGGGCTAAAAACCAGTGAAGTGGTTGCAACTGTTGCCACCGGTTATGGCCGGGTCACTTTTCCGGCTGACCGGGAGATATCGGAAATCACTTGCCAGGCCAGGGGCATAGCCCATTTGTTCAACAGGGCCAGAACTGTAATTGATATTGGCGGGCAGGACAGTAAGGTAATAAAGCTGTTGCCCGGCGGAAAAGTTGCTGATTTTGCCATGAACGATAAATGCGCAGCGGGGACCGGCCGCTTCCTGGAAGTTATGGCCGGAGCACTGGAGGTAAAGGTTGAAGAACTGGGTGACCTGGCGGCCCGGGCCGGGGAAAGCTGTCCCATATCCTCAATTTGCACCGTATTTGCCGAATCCGAAATTATCTCTCATATCTCTGCCGGTAAATCCAAGCCTGATATCGTAGCCGGAGTTTGCGATTCCGTGGCGGCTCGGGTAACCTCGATGACCGCCAGGACAGGATTGGAACAGGAAGTTGTTTTTACCGGCGGAGTGGCGCGTAACAATGGTGTGGTCAACGCCCTGGCCAGGCATTTGGGCTGCACTCTTTCGGTTCCTCCGGAGCCGGAAATAACAGCGGCGCTGGGCGCTGCCCTGTCTGCACTTGGTTTTAGTAAAAACTAAATGAATCCATATAGGTGGGGAGGTTCACTTCCGACTGTGCAGGACAAAGGGTTGCAAACCTTTGATAGCGTACCGCTTCCCTGGGGCTATATAGAAAGGACAACCCTGACGCCGGCATTATCAGACTAGGCATCGGGGTGATCATGGGACTTTTTCGATAAGCTAATGAAGGTCGCCAACGTGGTGGGGACCCCCGGTGCCGGTTTTGGGGCAAACGGAGAGGGATACTTCAGGTTAACCGCCTTCGGTACCAGGGAAAACACCGAAAGGGCCGTTGAGAGGATCAGGACCAGGATGTAGTTCCAGAATATGTGGAATGCGCAACAGTTGCCTTCGAGAATCAATCTTTCCAACCCCGCCTACGCCGATTTTTACAGCGAGGCCACGGTAGTGATATGGGAAGAAAGAGACTCTCCCAAACCGGTCATCCTCAAAAGGCGTTCCCATCGAATTTGCGGTAGCGGCAGCAAGGCACTCCCAGCGAAAAAACCTGGCCGGGGCGTTTATTGAATTTCTTACCGGCAAGGAAGGGGGAAGCATCTGGAAGAATGCGGCCTGATACCGTGCTGATTAGATTCGCCGGCCGGGAATATTATGGCCCCCCCAATTTCATTGCCGCTGCCCTTGTCCGGTGAAACCGGCGCAGAAATTAAACATTGACGCTAATCCCCGTTACCAGGACACCGTAAGGGCATGCCCAGATAATATAACCCTGCCCGTATCGAACGCCGGCACGGCGCAAAATTTCAGCTGTTTCACGGTTCTCAACGAACTCGGCCACCACCTCTATCGAAAGCCCTTGCAAAAGTTTTACCATGTTTTCTACAATCATCCTGGAGCGTCCACTCCTGGTTATCTCACGCACCAGGGAGCCCTCAATCTTGGCAAAGTAACAGTCAAAGTAACGAAGATAAATAAATGAGGAAAAACCGCTTCCAAAGTCGTCGACCGCCAGGCGCACACCAAGATCTGTCAGCTCCTTGACGAAAGCCTGCATGGCATTAATATCAAGCACGGCTTCTCGCTCGGTAATTTCGGCCACAATTTCTTCCGGACGTATGCCGTAGCGGTTGAACAGGTCAGCCAGGAACTGTGGAGTTTCTCTGTTCTCCACCTCGCGCATGGAGAAGTTAATAAAGAAAAGCTTGTCCTTCGCCCAAGAGCTCTTTTTTTCCCGCATGGCCTGCTCTATGACGATACTACCAATATCCTTCATAAGGCCGGATTGCTCGGCCGCCTCTATAAAAAGCCCGGCAGAAAGAAACTTTTCACCTCTCCTCACGCGAGCAAGCACTTCGTAAGCTAATGGCTTGCCAGTCTCTAAATCTACAATCGGCTGATAAAAGGGGACGATGCACTCCTTCGAACGCAGAGCTTCTTGCAAGAGAAGAATTCTCTCGTGAACCACAGTAGGATTAGTACTATCGTCGACCGCATCTATGAGCTGCACCCGGTTCCTCCCTTTCCTCTTGGCCGTTACCTGAGCGACCTCGGCGGCTAACATAAGGTCGGCCAGCGCTTGCCCATGGTAGGGGTACGAAGCCACGCCAATACTGCTTGTAATGAAAATGCCCTCATCCCCCAAAGGACGACTTTGCAACTCGGCAATGCCATGACACAGCACCTGCGCCTTTGCCAGCGCTTCAGCAGGACCCGTATCCATCAACATAACCCCAAACTCGTTACCGCCTATGCGTGCAATAGTAAAGGCGTCGGGGAACGACTCCCGCAGGAAGCCAGCCACAATCTTAAGTACAATATCCCCTACGGTATAACCGTAAACGTCGTTAATCAGCTTAAAATTATCAATGTCTATCCAGCATAAAGAAAACTCTCGTTTTGTGCACCGCGCAAACTCGATTGCCTGCTGCAACTCTTCTTCAAACTTGCGGCGGCTCAAAAGGCCTGTAAGGACATCTACTGTCGAAAACATCTGCATCTGGCGCGCTACTTCTCCCCTGTATCCCAGGAGCAGCAGGCCGAGGTCAATAAGCAACGAAGTTCCGCCGTACTTAAAGCTTTTCAGTTCTCTCTCCAGGGTATGGATAACCGGGACCAGTTCGTCGCACCAACGCCCGAAAAAGAACCCATAGGCTGTTACCATTTGCTCCAGCGACACTTCTGCAACGCCCAGCTTTCTTCCGAGTTCTATACGCCGCCGCAAGAGTTCCTCGTCATGTTTTCCAGCAAACAACGCCAATAAGTCGCTCGCTGCTCCGCGCAGTTCCGCCTCGTTCGCCTCTTGCCCTGCCTGCTCCAGCAAGGTCCGCAGCCGGTCAACGTATGATTGCGCCGCCTTTCCAGTAACCTCTACCCAATCCAAGGGCAATTGACCAGCCTGGAATTTTAGTTCTTCAATAAGCTCCAGCATTCCCTTTGAAAACCTCATGTACGCTCACTCCCCATCATCGCCCCTGGCAATGTTCACTCTGTTTTTGCCCAATCCTTTGGCTCGATACATCGCTTCATCCGCTTGCCGGATTAGCTCGTCGGGATCGACAGAGCCACGGCCGGCATACCCGGCAACTCCTATACTTACCGTAAGCCCCTCCACCTCCGGCAGTATCCTTTCCGCTGCTATTTGGGACTGAATCCGTTCCAGGGGAATCCTGGCATTAGCAAAATCCGTCGCCGGAAGGACAATTACAAATTCTTCACCGCCGAAGCGGACGGCCAAGTCATCATTCCGCAAATTTTTTTTGATAAAACCAGCTACGGAACGGAGTGCTTCGTCACCAGCCTGGTGGCCGTACTGGTCATTTATTTGTTTAAAATCATCCAAATCGAGCATGGCCACAACAAGCGGCTTACCCTGTTTTTGTGCTTCTTCGAGCATCCGGGGAAGCAAACGATAAAGGGCCAGCCGGTTATAAAGCCCGGTAAGGTGATCGCGCTCAACCCTTTCCTTCAGCTGGAGGAAGAACGTATCAATAACTATCAGGATCTGGGCCAAAAACTCGGTCGCCCGGCCTATGTATATCCACTGCACGTTGTCGCTGTCCCGCTTGATTCCCAAAACCTCGCGCAGTGCCCGTGTATGCACGTCCAAGATGCTGGCGGCCTGCACCTCGCTCTCGTCCAGGCAGCGCGGCAGATCCTGGTACGCTTCCAGCAGCACCCCCTCCGTAGCCCCTTCGTACATATAACGTTCAAGATAACTGCGGTAAGTTGAATAGAATTCCCCCGGCAACTAGACATACCTCCTCCCTACCAGCACGCTGGCATCGTCTTCAGCGATGCCGTATCTCTCTACCACACGGCATGCTGTTTCTTCCCCTTCCCATTCTTCCCGGAGCCATTGCAATCCTACGGGCGAAAAGCTGCGCTTGATCCCGTCGGTACAAACCAGAAGAAGAGCAGGCCCCGGCAGCTCCAGCCGGCGGATGGCAGGATTCAGCATTCTTTTGCCTGCAATGCCCGGCTGTCCCACCAGGACCTCCGTACCTTTTCGCGTCAGTACCCACCCTCTGATGTTTCCGACCAAGATGTATTCTATCGCTTTCCTGTCAAGCAGGGCCAGGAAAAGAGCGCATCCCCGCGTCTGTGAAGCCGCTTCTTCCAGAACGGAGTATGTCTGCTGCAAAACACCCGTGGCCCGTGGCATCGCCTGCGCCAGGACCACCGCCCCGCGGTGTGCTCCCTCCCCATGGCCCAGCACATCTGCTACAACTACAAGTGCGTGGGTACCAAATTCTTTAGTGTAACAAAGGTCGCCGTTTACCTTCTCCCGCCAGTGGGGACGCGAATAAGCGAATACCTCCCACCCGGAGCCTTCTCGTACCTGCTCGTCAGCTTCCGGTTTTTCAACTTGAAATCTCAAAACTTGCGCCTCCTCTTTTCCACACTCACCACGGTACCCGTGCCGACTTCGGAGGCAATCTCACAAAAATCCATAAGGCGCCTTATTCCCGACAAGCCTATGCCCAGACTGCGCTCATGTGTCGTATAGCCTTTTGTCAGAACCCTTTCTACGCTCTCGATGCCCGGACCACGATCAGCCGCCACCACCTGTATGGCAGGCCCACCTCTCTCCTCGGGCCGTTTACGGATCATTATTTTACCAGGTTGTGCATAGCGATAGATATTGCGTGCAAGCTCAGAAACCGCAGTGGCTACTTTGGTTACATCAGCGAGAGAAAAACCAAGCTCTTGGGCAAGTTGCTTGGCCATCTGTCTGGCTATGGCAATATCTTCTTCCCGGGAGATGCGCACCACCACGTCAAAGTCGTTTTCCGAAATATCCAGCAACTCCCTTAGTTTCCCAGCCAAGATTCACTACCCCTCTCTCAAGGTGAACATACCATACCTATAGCGTGTTCGAGGTCACGGGCAACCCAAAAACCTTGCAGTTCTATCCCCATTTGTGCCAGGGTTAGGGCCACAGGAGGCTGAATACCGCAGATCACCGTGCGGCAACCCATCAGGCGGGCCATGGCAGCAGTCTCCGTAAGAGTATAGGATATATAGCTGTCGATTACCTCCACCATCCGTACGTCCAGAATAACCGCCCGTACCCTGTGCTCCTGAATCTCCGCCAATAGCTGTGCTTGCAGCTGCTCCACAGTCTTATCGTCCAGGTCTATCTGGATGGGCACCAACAAAGAATCACCAATCCTTATGGTTGGGACCACCTTTTCTTTAAATGCCATCGTGTTCTCCACCTTCACCTTCACCTGGAAAATTACTGCCCCGCGCCCATACGATTTTCCTCTGCCGGCTCCTATCTTCCTCGATCATGGCTATAGCCTGGCGTAGAGCATCTTCAAGGTCACGCGCTATCGCCACCATGCGGAAATCGATCCCCAGCTTAACCAGTGTGTGGGCGATTTCGGGCTTAAGGCCGGTTAGGATAACCTCCGTTCCCAGTAGCTTCACTGCACTAAACGTTTCGATAAGAAAACCACCCGCTGCAGTGTCAATCGTGGGGACCCCGGTGACGTCCACAACTACCACTTTGGCCCGCGTGGCACTGACGCGATCCAAAAGCCTTTCTGCCATACCCTGCGCCCGGTCACTATCCAGGCCACCAATCAGCGGCACCAACAGTATCTCCCTCCAAATGCGGATAATCGGCGTTGCCAGCTCCGAAAGTATGCGCTCAAGCTCGCGAACAGCCTGCTCGCTGTCGTGGCGCAGCTCACCACAAAGCTCTAGAACTAGCGGCAAAAGCTCGGCTGCCGGAAAAGTTGGTGTACGCTCGATAACAAGCTTTAGCTTTACCCCCAGCGCCGTTTCTCCTAGTTCATGAAGCAACCCAAACAAGGGTTCCCGTATCGTCTCACGCAAATTATTTCCGGTGGCACCCGAAACAACTCCCGGCAAAAGTTTGCGCCATAGTTTCTCTTCGTGCTTACTACCAGCCTCCAGCTCCTCAACAAGCATTTCTACCCGGTTGTTATCCATTTTAACCTACTCCTTTCAATTAAAGGTACGTGCGTGTAAAAAACATAATCGGCCGTCTTTGCGAATCTTTAGGTGCGTGTCGATTCATCTCGCTCTAAAACCTTTTTCATTGCTTCTACCACTGCCGGGTCAAACTGCTTCCCGGAACAACGCCTTAGTTCCTCTATTGCCCACTTTTGGGAAAACGCCCTGCGATAAGGCCTGTCCGAATTCATGGCGTCATAAGAGTCCACCACCCTGATGATCCGGGCCAGAAGGGGTATCTTTTCACCAGCGATGCCTTCCGGATAACCACCGCCGCCATAGTCTTCGTGGTGGTAATGAACCGCTTCAACTACTTCTTTAGGAAGATTTGCCGGTTCTAGGATCTTTGCTCCCACGCCCGGATGGGACCGTATTACCTTTTGTTCTGCAGGTGTAAGCCCGCTCGTCTTGAGCAGTATATCCTCCTTTACCCCAACCTTTCCTATATCATGTAAGAGACCCCCTATATAAACCATTTCCTGTTCTTTGTCAGAAAGCCCCATTTCTCCAGCTACAGCCTTCGCCCACCGCGCCACCCGCAAAGAATGGCCCTGCGTGTACTTATCTTTTGCTTCTAACGCTGCGGCCAGCGCCCTTACAACGCTCATGTAATATTCCTGTAACGATTCGTAAAGCTGTGCGTTCTCTATCGCCAGGCCCACCTGACTGGCTATGATCGACAGGTAACCGACCTCATTTTCTTCCCAGCGGTTAGGTAAAGGCATGTATACTATCAGCGTACCCAGTGTCTTTCCCCTGGCCTGTACGGGGACCACGGCAACCGAACGTATATCCTTGCTACAATATGGCAGGCGCAAAGGACGATCGTACTTTGCCAAATCTTCCACGATCAGCGGCCGCGCCGTTTTCAGCACCTCGCCCAAGAGCGTACCTTCTGCCGGCACTCGCTCAGCCTTTCCTTGCAATTCCTTGCTGAGTCCCGGGCTCACCTTCAGCACCATTTCTCCTGTTTCTTTGTCACGCAGCCCCAGCACACACCACTTAGCACCTACGACCTCCTTCAGGCTTTGCAACGTATATTCAATGACCATGTCCATTTCTAAACTGGAAGATATCAGCTGCCCGACCTCAATAAGCTTCTTGAGCATTGCCGCGTTTTCCTCCAGACCCCGGTCCATGGCAAGGGCAAGGCTTGTACGAAGGACGCTTAAAAAGCGAGCTTCGTCTTCGCTGAATTCTGCACCTTTAGGTATTCCGGACAATGTCAACACCCCTCTCATTTTTATAGCTTCGGCCAGAGGGTCTTTTCCCTTCAACCCCAGGGGGTTGTTCTCGGATCAAGGAGTTTTCCTCATAGCCGCCAGTAGCAGGAGTACCAAAAGGGCTTATATCATTTTGCTGTACGCTGCTTTCAATATCTCCCGCAAGCAATTGAAGGGAATATTGTTACGATGGGTCCAGGCAGAAGCGGTTTTTCCCTTGTTTCTTCGCCTGATAGCAGGCCTGATCCGCTCTTTCAAGCAAAGAATCAACAGAATCGTTGTTTTTCGCTAAGGCTATCCCCAGGCTTGCGGTAACCTGGCGGCGAGGGAAAGGAAAAGCCTCTATAGATTTCTGTATTCTTTCCGCCACTGCTACAGCACCTTCCTCTTTTGTCCCTGGTAGAATGATTACAAATTCCTCGCCCCCGTAACGGCCCGCAATATCCACCAGCCTGATGGAGTTTCTTATTATCTCTGCCGTCTTCTGCAGCACCACATCGCCGGCCACGTGGCCAAAGGTATCATTGTAAGTCTTGAAGTCATCTATATCCAGGAAAATAACCGAGAGGGGGGTACCGTACCTTGTTGTCCTCTCAATTTCGACGATCAGTAAGTTTCGCAGGGCACGCTTATTAAAGAAACCGGTCAAGAAGTCGGTTTCGGCTTCTCTTTCCAGGCGGTGTATAAGCTTCGCGTTAGCCAGGGCTACCGCGGCGAAGTTCGCATATATCTGCAGGTTTTTGCTACCGTTGTCATCCAGGGAAACAGGGGCCACTATACCTAACAGCCCGACGGCGCCCAAAGCAGTCCAGAGGGGGTAAACCATGATTTCATTCCCGGGAGCAACCTCTAAACCGGTGAGACCCGGTAGCGTCATTAATTCCTCAATACGCAGAGTTGACGGCTCAACTTTTGAAAATACCTGCTCAATCAACGGCTGGACCATCGGCCATTCTTTCCCAATCAACAGGTGGCCGTATTCACCTTTAGCCTGCGCAACCCTGATTTTATCACCCTCTCGAAGGCCGACAAAACCCAGCTCGACCTTGTAAATTATGATCAGCGAATTCGTTATGAGGTCCAGGACCTTGTCCAGTTCGACGATCGAAGTCATCAGGCGGCTGATTTCGTAGATGCTGTTCAGTTCAAGCCTCCGTAATCCCAACAGATTTTTTTCCAGGATGGCCTTAAGAATTTCATTTATCGTCTGGTAAATGCTATTTGCTTTGGTGACAAAAGTATTTTTTTCCTCACCTTCCACCCGGGTTTCGTTCCTGGTAGGAGTAATGACAAGGAACCCTATCTTTTGGGCGTAGGTGCCCAGGCGGTACGCATAAAGTCTAATCCCGTAAGGACAGGTAAGCATGTCTTTATCTTCTAACGAACCGAGGGCGGACTTATAAAAATTGATGCATTTTTCGTTGCTGATCTTTCCTCCTTTATTTACCTCCTGGCATAATTCGACGGGCCGGCTGAACCGGGAAAAAGAGCCGCCATTTACATCAAAGATGTAAATGTTTGCATCCATAACCTTGGCCAGCGTATCCTGAAAATCCTGCCAGTATTTTACCGAAATGCTAAGGAGAAGGTTTGCCGGCATCTAGTAGCACCTCATCTCAACATATCTGCTCTATCTAATTTGCCGAGAATATTTATTCCGTCCGGGGCAATCTCATATTCCCTCAGGGCCTTGTCGTGGTTGCTTCCACGGGCTTTAAGGATGCCAAGGACTTTCTTGATGTTTGAACCATCTTCCACGTACCGCAGAATGATTATATTATCGGTCATTAAAGATATTTGAGCTTTCGTTACTACGATCGGTGAAAAGGGTTCTTCGTTGAGCGCCGTGAATATGGTAGTGATATGCCGCCTTTTAAGCTGCTGTCCTATCGCCCAGAGATAATCTTTATACTTTTGTATATCAGAAACGCTGCTTTCAAAAGAAGAGATGCTGTCGATGACAAACCTCTCCACATTCTTTTCCCTGACCATGTCCAGTATTTCAAAAGCGTGCTTATCTACGTCCAGTTCTATGGGAGAAATAAACTTGATATCGAGTCGACCCTCGGCCAGATATCTATCTATCTCCCATCCCAGGTGACGGGCAACAACCTGAAGTTGAGCCGCAGGCTCTTCAAAAGAAAGGAATAGTCCTTTTTCGCCTTTTTCCGCCCCCTCCAGTAAGAACTTAAGGGCAAGCGCGGTTTTGCCCGTACCAGTACCACCGGAAATGAGCGTGATAGTCCCTTCTGTTAACCCACCACACAACATCTCGTCCAAGCGCGTGATCCCGAATCCCTTTCTCACCGACCTGACCTCGTACTGGAGTTTTTCACCTTCCGGCCTCATCCTCGGGTACACTTCTATTCCCATATGGCTGATTTGAAACAGGTGTTCCCCTTGCTCAAAATTGGCCCCCCTCATCTTCAGAATACGCAAATACCTTTTTTGAAACCGCTTTTCTTCCTGTCCGTAAAGGTGAAAAATCCCATCGGCAACGGCAAATTCACCCAAAAGCGTCAGTTCTTGTTCTTTGTACTCGCCGACGAGAAATACAGTGACCTCCCATATCGATAGAGCAGCAGCCAGGTCGAAAACAAAAGCCTTAAAAGCCTTTTCGTCCGAAAAGAAGTCTCTTATGGCCTTGAAACTATCGATTATAACTATGTCCGGCAGATGTTTCTTGATCATTTGAGTCAGGTACTCCAGCCCTTTGTCCGCACCCTGTTTGCGCAGAACAGTTCCCAAATCCTCGTAAACAACCTTGTCCCCCAGGAAATCGTCAGAGAAAAACTCGAACTCCTGCAGGTGCCTTACCATCTTGAATTGTGATTCTGATATAGTGGTCAAGTATAGACTTTTGAGACCATTCCTCGCGGTATTAAATATAATGTTTTGGACAAATATCGTCTTTCCGCTACCCGGAGAGCCGGAAACGATGTTCAGTGAATATACAGGTATACCGCCGTCAAGAATATGATCAAGGTTCTTTATGCCCGTTTGCAATTTATCCATCTCTCATTCCTCCTTGGAGTCAAAAGGAATCCTGCCAAATTCTTCGTTCAGCCTCTTCGCTATTTTTTCCGTTTTTTCATGACCAAGGAGCCTGGCCAGAATTTCTAAATACCTGATGATAAACTTCACGAACATATCATCGACCGGCAAGTCCGGGTTTTTATTCAAACCGGCAGCTAACCCTGCGCACGTTATCCCATCCTGGCCGTACTGCAGCAACTCTATTTCCTTATACTCCTGGGAAAGCTCCCACACAACCCTTTCCACCAAAAGGTTCACAGAAAACGTTCCAAGATACTTCGCCGACTCAGTCCACATCTCCCTCAGCATCGTTTCATAACGCTCGATCTGATTCTCGATGAGTTCGCACATAATTAGTCCCTCCAAACCATACCTTACTAGGAAGACCGGGGCACGGTTTTTGCCCTTATCAAAGCCTCAGCTCCGATGACTCCGATATGGGTGCTTAAAGTGGACCCATTAGAAAGGGACCTCCTTTCCATTCCTTGGTATTTTTATTTTATTATTATTGACGATAGTATTTTCCAACCCCAATAATATCAAAGGGTAAGCTCGAGAACAATATGAATATGAGCCTTGAAAACATCTGTGCAACGTTTTCTCATAAGTTAATTGTATCTTAAATTTGGCTTTTCGTTGTCCGACTTCCTGGGTCCATTATTGTATTTCCTCATTTTAGCACAAATCTCTTTCAGAACAAAATTAAAAGCCCGCAGCCAGTGGACGGTGAGGAAAGTGTCACCATTGTTACCCTGATGCTTTCCCTGGCCGGCAACCTGGCCCGGCGCTTGAAAACCCTGCATGGTGATCTTGGATGCCTACTTTGCGGTGAGGCCGACTTTTTTAATAGACGGGGACTGTGTTGGCAAAGATGGCCGGCGCCTGCTCCACGTGATTACCAAGGCCAAAGACAATGCGGGTGGATATGAAGGACCGCAAGAGATAACATGTTACTGCCCATACAAATTGTCGGTAATGGAATCATTGCCAATGGCGGTGGGTAACAAATTATACCATGCTGCAGGAAAAATGACAATGAATGCAGAAAAGCCGTCTCATGCTTCAAAAATCAAGCAGGAGACGGCTTTGTCATCGTTGGCGCAACAAAGGGATCCAGAATTTGGCGGATCAATCCCTATGCTGCACGATGACATAAAGCCACAACTCAACATGAGAATACCAATTTACTGCCCAGATTTCAACAGTTATTTTGAATGCCCGGAAAAATATTTACCTCAAGAAGTACGTTGTACACGGGATGCTTCTCACAAAACGCATAGACATACCGGTTGGAAACGCTTCATCGTTCCTGACCATGTGAACAAGGTGCCGGTGAGTATGTTCAAAATCAAACCGGCTGAGTTGGATCGGCCGAAGATCCTCGACGAAAAACGCATAATTGTCCTGCGATGACGGCCTCCAGCCAGTCGTTCTCAATAATCCAGCGCCGGATGTTGCTCTCGCCCTGGCCGGCATCGCCCGTGAAAAGCGACGAGCCGTTGTGTACCTCGGCGATACGGCTGCCCAGCGCTGTGTTGTGCTTCATCTTACTGAGCATGTTGACCAGGAACATCAGCTGGCCGGCATTTGCCCTGGGATTGTGATATGATAACTAAAGCCCGCATTTCCTTTAAAGGAAGGCGGGCTTATATGCCACCATGTTTCGCGATTTAGATAACTTTAGTGCCTGACCCCGGCATGGGTTTCAGCCATGACGGACGGTTGCGTTATTTTCACTGCCGCGTGGTAAACCACTACGCTCACAAAAAGACTCAGGAAGTAGCTAATGTCCGCTCCCCCCAGGTAGTTTTTGGCGACGGGCCCGGTGTACAGAACCGAACTCATAAAAGGTATGGAGATTAACACACCGCAAAGAAATGAAGCAATGCCAATCCATCCCTTTGGATCATTTTTCCGCAACGGATTGGCCTTGTGATAATAAAAGTCGCTCAGCACCACGCCCAGCCAGGGAGCGATCCAGTATGAAAGCAGGAGCAGGAAATTGGTATAGGTATCGGCCAGTTTACCGCTCCCGAAGGATACAATCAGCGCACCGAGGCCGGCGGTAATCAGGGCTGAAGTCCATCGTTTCAACGGGAGACCCATCGCCAAGGCAGCCAGTCCCCCGCTGTACATGGCCATCGCATTGACCGGCAGGATACTGATAATTACCGTGATCAGAGCTGGTATCGTGAACACCCCCATCAGCCCGGCAAAGAAATCCATGGGTCCCGTATGCATGCCCAGTGTCGCTGTCAAGGCGCCTAAAATTTCCAACCAAATACAAACAGACAAAGCTCCCCCAAAAGAAAACTGCCAAAGTTTTTTCTTCGGTGTATTTTCCGGCAGGTACCGGGCGTAATCCGTACTGATGGGGCAGTAGCTAATCTGGTAAGAAAACGTAACGGCTATGGCAAGGATGAACATCCCCAAATTGAATCCACCTGTTCCCGAAGACGAATGGCTCAAAATATCAGGTAGGTTTTGCACGGTTATCACAGACATGATAACAAACAGCGCGCCGGTAACCAACGACATCCAGTGGGCAAAGGCGTGAATGAAATTATAGCCGTACACAGCGACGAGCAAGGTAACGGCGGTAATCAACAATAACGAGGAATGATAGCCCAAGGGCAAAATCTTTTGCAATGCCATAACCGCAAGAACAAGATTAACTCCCAGCCAACCGATGTTATTCACCAGGTTTAGAAAGGATAATCCGATTACGCCGGCCTTCCCGAAGGCTCTTTTGCTGGCAGGAATCAGCGGCTGGCCTAATTCCGCACCGATGGATGAACTTAAGGCCAGGAAAGCCGCTCCGGCAATATTGCCGATAATAATCGCCAGGATGGCATACTTTATTGATAACCCGAACTCAACCCCCAAAAAACCTGTAAACCAGGTGACTACGTTCAGGTTGATGGCAAACCAAATGGTAAACATTTGACTTGGCCGGCCGTGCCGTTCCTCTTTCGGGATCGGTTCAATGCCATAAGGTTCCACCTCCAAAACTTTTTCCTGATACGTTGTTTCCTGCATGGTTTTCCCTCCTTAAAATTTGTGTAAAAAAATAAAAAATCCACATCCCAATCGGGTGTGGATTTTAGCCATCATCCTCACCTAAGCTCACCTATACTCGAGGCAGCGTGGTAATTTACAGGCAGGTCTCCTGACTCGGGTTCATCGCTTAATTGCACCTTCCCCCAAAACGGAGTGGCATTTGCAACAAGCTTCCCCTCACAGTGGCGGGTCCGTCCAAGAATCTCACTTGGTTCCCTATTCTCCCTCCCGGGCACCTGTAAAACAAAAATATTAAATTAACTAACAAGGATATTATAGGAAATGCTTTTAGCTGTCAAGCCCCAAATGACGAACAGAAATGCATGATCCCTACTTCCCCTGGTTAAACTTTCTTTGCAAATGACGGCAGTGCCAATGCCTGGCCTTGCGGATTTTCATTGTTATCACCTCGCGTAAGAATATTTTTCATCTTTAAACACCCAATACTTGCTGCCGGTATAGTTCACAACAAGGGACATTCCCGTAGCCATTGTTTTGCAGATGAACATATTAAAGCCAAAGTTATGGCTGACAACATAAAGAGTGATGGATGATACCGAGAGGGCCAAAGCGTTGACCGTGACAAATTTCAAGATCTCCGCCCTGCTCGGGACATTTTTACTTTGAAAGGTCCAATACTTGTTAAGGAGATAACTGTTTACCATCCCACACCAGTAAGAGATCACCTGAACCGCCAGGTAATAATCGTAGAACCAGTGGTACAGCAGAAAAAACACAAGATAATCAATGAGCGTATTGGACAGACCCACCAGGGAAAAGAGAAGCAGGGAGCGAGCGTTTTGTTTTATTGCCTGATCGCTGCTATTCATGGGATTCCCCTCCCCGGCCGAAGCCTGCTTTACTGCTGATAATATAGAGCGGTCTGTCTTTAGTCTCATCGTAAATCCGTCCGATGTACTCGCCGAGGATCCCTAAAATGGTTAAGATGGTGCCGTTGAAAAATAAACTGGTTGCCATGACGGATGTCCAGCCAGGCACGGTATAGGGTGTAAATAGTCTCTCAAAGATCGCAAAGAGTAAATAGAGGAAGCTCAGGGACGAAAATAAAAACCCCAGGTAAATTGCCAGTTTGAGCGGCTTGTGCGAAAAGGAGGTCAGCGCATCCAAAGATAATTTAATCATTTTGCGAAGCGGGTATTTGGTCTCACCGGCAAAACGTTTCTCCCGAACGTATTCGACGGACGTTTGGCGAAAACCGACCCAACTGACCAGCCCCCGTACAAACCGGTTTTTCTCTTTAATATTTTTCATAACGTTGCAGACCTTGCGATCAATCAATCTGAAATCACCGGTATCGACCGGGATATCAACATCCGTTATGGACCTTAGCAGCCTGTAAAACATGGCCGCCGTCCATTTTTTAAAGAAGGTTTCTCCTTTGCGCTCTTTTCGTGTGGCGTAAACAACCTCATAACCTTCCTGCCACTTCTCGATCATTTGCAAAATGATCTCAGGCGGGTCCTGCAGGTCCGCATCAATGACCACAATGGCCTGCCCCAGGGCATTGTCCATGCCTGCGCTGATGGCAATCTGGTGCCCAAAGTTTCTGGAGAAATTAATAAGTTTTACATTGGTGTCCTGTTGGCATATTTGGCTGAGAATTTGAGCTGTTTTATCCACACTGCCGTCATTTACAAACAATAATTCGTATGGACGGCCCGTTTTATCCATCACTTTCTTTAATCTTTCATAGGTAACTGCAATGACTTCTTCTTCGTTAAAAACCGGAACAACAATCGAATAGGTCACTTCAGAGTTCATAAAATCAACTCCCTAACCTTTAAACATATGACTTATTTTTAAAGGTCGATTATATATAATGTCTCATCGTTCCTCATACCCATAAGATCCCATTGAGTGAAGTTCGATTGCCACTCTTCCCGGGGGACCTCCGTGCTGTTTGCCCGAATCCACTCCAGCACTTCACTGCTGCCTCTTCCGCCTCCACCTCCGAAGCCGGAGCCCGAAGGTATCAAGAAATATTTCACTTCTTTGTCTGCCACCAATTTTTTTAATTTGTCAACCGTTAGAATAGGGTCGGAGCCCGAAAACCCTCCCATGGCCATGACGGCTTGGCCGGTTTCAATGATATAAGGCGCGGCAGTGTGGGAATCGGTGCAGGCAAAAAGGTAAGTTTCCCCTGTGTTATTCTCGGTTAGATATTCAAGCAGTTTCGTATTAATACCGGAGTCCGGCCCGCCCCCCATACGCTGTCGATTTTGTCCATCCGGTTGATTTGACCCGGCTTGTTGATTCGGTCCCCCCGGTTGATTTGGTCCCCTTTGTTGAACCGGTCCGGCCTGCGGCAGCATGCTGTTGTCGCCATACAGCAACGGAGTAGCCGCCCAGTACAATGGCGCCACCAGCAATACCAGCATTCCGGCCATGGCGGCCATCGATGACAGTTTCTCTTTCTTTACGGCAAGGAACAATATCAGGGATAACCCGGTTCCCGCCGCCCCAATGCCGGTTGACCATCCCATGCCGATTTGTTTTTGAAATGGCTGCAGAACATACAGTTCAAAAGCCGTGCTAATCAGAAGGCCTGATGGCAGCAGCCACATTTTCCAGCCCTCTTTGTTGCTGTATTGGTTCCAAAGCTCCACCCAACCGGCTCCTGCCAGTGCCGCAACGGGCGGGGCGAGCATGATCAGATAATATTGATGGAAGAAGCCCGCCACACTGAAGAAGGCCATAACCGGAAGCAACCAGGCCAGCCAAAACAAGGTCTCCTTTTGTTTGGCGGTGAGCGGCTTTCGGCGGCCAATGCCTGCCAGCAAGCCAGCGCAGGCGAAGGCTACAAAGGGCAGCAACCAGCTGGCTTGCCCGGAAAGTTCGGTTTGCAACAGACGCAGCGGACCTGCCTGACCGGTTCCGAACATACCGCCGCCCCCTCGTCCTTGAGGTCCGCCACCGCCCGGCATCGGTCCCGGCCTTCCGGCACCGTCCGGACCGGTGCCCTCCGTCCTGTTGTTACCGTACTGGGTCATTTGCGGCGGGTTGGACATGTTATTGACATCCTGCTGCACTTGCTGCCGGCCGGGCATGTTGTTTCCGTCCTGCTGTGTCGCGCTTCGACCCGCGCCTCCCCTGTTCATTCCCGTAAGGCGGGATAACCCGTTATAGCCCAAAGCCAGCTCCAATACGGAGTTTGTTTGACTGCTTCCGATGTATGGCCTGTTTTCCTGTGGGATCGAATCGACCGCCACCGCCCAGGACAGGGATACACCGGCCATTACAACGGTTGCCGCCGCAAGGACGGCCAGTTTCTTTTTCCACTCGCGCTTGAAGGCAAGCAGGTAAAACAAGTAAAAAGCCGGTACAACCATGTAAGCTTGCAGCATCTTCATATTAAAGCCGACACCAATCATGGCAAAGGCTCCAAGAACCCAAAACAGCTTCTGATCACCAATCCCCCGAAACAACATCCAGGTTGCGAGAAGGAGCGTAAATACCAATAAGCTGTCAATATTATTGGTGCGGCTCACCGCAACAGCAACCGGCGTACATGCCATAATCAGGCTGGCGAGCCGGGCAGCCGTTTGACCGAAAGTTGGCTTAACCAAGCGATACATCAGCAAAACGGAACCGACGCCGGCCAAAGCCTGTGGGAGTATTACGCTCCAGCCGTGGACTCCGAAAATATAGGCAAATATGGCCTGGATCCAAAAGGCCACCGGCGGTTTATCCACCGTTACAAACCCGGCCGGGTCAAAGGAAGCGTAGAAAAAATTGTGCCAGCTTTGCAGCATGCTGGTTACGGCTGAAGTATAATAGGCGTTGGCGTACCGATTATTCCAGATATTGTAAATATTTAAGAAAGCGGCTAATACAGCAATGCCTGTCAGGATTATGTCTATACGCCGGCCTTGCTTTGGTCTCATTGTCAGGTTCCCCCTTTGATTCATCTTGTCTTATTGCAGCTATAGGCAGCCCCACGTGATGTCCGGGCCTTTTTCTTTTACAATAATAACCCCTATTGCTGAATTGTCGCTTAATAATAACTGAACATTGATTGAATAATGGCTGAATATATGCTGAAAAAACAACGGCATTCATACACAGATAAAACCGCGTAAGAATGCCGTAATTGAAGTTGGGCCGGGATGATTTTTTTGAAACACTGGAGCTTATCCGGGGAGCCATACATGAAATGTACAGCCTTCTCCCTCTTTACTTTCAACGCCAACGGTTCCTCCATGAGCGTCGATGATGGATTTGGTGATGGATAACCCCAACCCGGCCCCGCCATATTTGCGCGTCCGGGAGGTGTCAATACGGTAAAAGCGGTCAAAAACGTGGGGAAGATGGCTATCGCTGATCCCCGGTCCGTTATCATGCACGGACAATTCCACACCACTTCTCTTTTTAGACAATGAAATCCGGATCCGGCCCTTTTCAGGGTCGGTATGCTGCACCGCATTATGAAACAGATTTAAAACCACCTGTTTCATTTTATCCGGATCATATTTGCATTTCATGTTTGGTTCGATCTGCAAGTCAAGCCTTCTACCGCCGGCCAGAATACGCAGCTGCGGCTCCATATCCCGGATAACCGCATCCAGCCAACCCTCTGTAAGTTCGAGGCGGGGTGTGCGGTCCAGTTTGGCCAGGAGCAGAAGATCATGCACCAATTTATTGAGGCGCTCCGATTCACCGTGCATGCTTTTTAACGCTTTATGCAGTTGGTCCGGTTGATTGGCCGCACCGCGGAGCAGCACCTCCAAAAATCCGTGAATGGAGGTTAACGGTGTACGAAGCTCGTGCGAGGCGTCCGCTATAAAACGGCGCATCTGTTCCTTGGTCTCCCTCTCTGCTTCAAAAGAGGCTTCCAGCCTCTCCAGCATCCCGTTGAAGGATTCCGCCAAACGATCGATCTCCGTCTGTCCTTGCCGGGTTGGGAAACGCTTTGCTAAATTGCCGGCATCGATTTGTTCCGCGGTATCCACCATGTTAAATAAGGGAACCAAAGTTCTTTTGAGTACCGGTGAAAAACCAAGCAAACCAATCAGCATGGCAATGAGCGAAAGGAACAAAAAAGTGAGCAGTTGACGAATCAGCAGTTCCTTGAGCGGGCTGGTCAAAGTGCTTGCTTGAACGAGGCCAAGCAGCTGTCCGCGGTCAATAACCGGCTGCAGTACCAGTAATTGTTCCGCTCCTCCGGCATCAATTATTTTGTAGTTCGGCCCCGGCTTTTTCTTCCATACATCCAAATGCTCCGGCGTATCCGGTCCCGGGTGCTCCATGCTGCCGGGCCCGTTTCCTCCGGCATCATGAATTCTTTGTAGTTCATCCCGGGGGATTTTTTTCAATTCAGCCAAATACTCCTGGGTATCCAATCTCGGAGGCTTGATGCCGCCGGGCCCGGTCGACAATACGGAATAGTTCCCCTCCACATCTATAAAGGCTAAACTTGCCTCTGGAATAAAAATACGCGGGGGGCGCCCGGTGTCATTATACGGGCTTGTGCCGGGATACTGCCAGGCAAAGCGGGGAATCGACATGATCTGGCTCTGCAGGCTGGCAGCCTTATTTCTGTAAATAACCTCCTGCATAAAAACATATTGCAGCAGGCCAATAAGCACAAGCAAAACGGCGAGGATCAGCAATGACCGGGATAACAGTTGAATTCTGAGTGAGTTGGGAGCAAAAAAAGATTTAAATCGAGTGCTTTTGTTTTGGTTCATGGTAAATCAACCCGGTATCCCGACCCGCGCAATGTTCGTATTAGTTGACGGTCTTTGTCGTGTAATTTATCCCGCAATGACCTTATATACACTTCAACGATATTTTCCTCTCCTGCGAAATCATAGCCCCATACTTTATCTAAAATCATTGTTTTACTTAAAACCAACCCGTGATTAAGAACTAAAAATTTAAGGAGTTCATACTCTGTTGGAGAAAGCTCCAAAACCCGGTTTTCGAACCTGATTTCTTTACGGCGGTCATCAATATGAAACGGCCCGATCATGACTTCCCCGAATAAGTTTGGAAATTGATTTCGTATTCTGGCATAGATCCTGGCGAGGAGCTCCTCAAAACT
Source organism: Desulfotruncus alcoholivorax DSM 16058 (assembly GCF_000430885.1). Taxonomy (GTDB): domain Bacteria; phylum Bacillota; class Desulfotomaculia; order Desulfotomaculales; family Desulfallaceae; genus Desulfotruncus; species Desulfotruncus alcoholivorax. The sequence goes on from NZ_AUMW01000002.1 coordinate 53,333, forward strand.
AAAGGGTTTTACCATGTAATCATCGGCCCCAAGATTAAGACCCTTCACCCGGTCATCCACTTCGTCCCTGGCCGTCAGCATGATCACTGCCACATTCTCCATTTTTTTGATCATCCGGCACACTTCAAAACCATCCATTCCGGGCATCATAACATCCAGTATGACGACATGGGGCTGGAATTGCTTCATCTGTGTGATGGCTGTCATGCCATCTTGGGCGGTCTGTACTTCAAATCCCTCATTTTGCAAACCCAGCTCTAAAAATTGCAGTATATTCGGCTCATCGTCCACTAATAATATTTTGATTCCCTTTAATTGTTGCATTTTGCGGCCAACCACCTTTATAGCGTCAATATGATTATATTATCTGGGTTACAACTGAAACAAAACTGAATGAAAACTGAAAGTTTGTTGAATATCAATTTGTTCTTGCGATATTTCCATCATCGCCAATGAATCTCCTGTTAATATGTTTATTATCCGCAATAAAACTCCTTTCGCAATAATTAGTCAGCGTTGGACATTCTGCTAATTTACGCGAAAGGATGAATATGAGTATTTCTCCTTATAAAGAATTTGAAAACCATGCTAATTGGTTAATAGGTAAACCTGGATGGAAAGATGCAGTTGAATATGTTTGGGACTGGATAAATAATATTCTATAAATATGGTAAGCAACTAGTAGGTGGGATAATAATTGCGGACTTTGAACATGGCTGCTGAATATAATCCGTACGGGGATGGTACGGATTTTTTGTTGTACACCAATGTACCTAATAAGTATCACTAACCAATACAGCAGCATAGTATACGGTATATTTTACCAGGAGAGGCGGTTTTCATGAACAGGCAATCTTTTGATGGTTCAGTTCTGTTTGAACACCGGTTTTGGTTACAAATACTGGGTGATCATGCCCGGTTTATTTATAATAGTCTTTCCCCCAAAGAAGTTGAAACAATAAAGACAGCCCAAGAATTTATATCAATCTTTGATCAATTATCAGCTGAGGCACGCAAATACCTATTTAGCGCCCAGCTTGATATTCTGACCCAACAGGCATGTAATCAGGCAAAAAAGTTAAGGGCTTTTAAACTTGGCATAATCAATCGACAGCTAACGGGGAATATTCAAATCCATTTAGCCCCCACATTTGTTAACCATATGGTGAACGAATTAGAAGAGTACCTGCGGGTTATAGATCACCTGGAAAAACAAGAGCTACCGATTTTTAGCCCGGTACACCTTCACCTTCTCTGGCTGCTGGATGCAATAGGTCACGCGTCCTACATAACCAGCAGCCTGGATGAAGTCGAAAAACAACTTACGAGGATAAGTATTGATTTCAGTAAGGTGTTTGACGACCTTTATAGTAAAGCAGTGGAAATGGCAGGTTTATTTCGAACAGGTTTAAATCAGTTTCCTGCCTTAAGCTTTTTTAATTCACAAGCGGAACACCAAATTAAATACTTTTCTGATTTTCTTAATGAGCTACAGCAACTTATTCTTAGTAAAAAAGCCTCGTCAATTCTTACTCCACTCGTTACAGACCATATGTTACGGGAGGAATGCTACTATCTTATGAAACTTGCAATGGTTTCAGAGATTAAAAACCCCACCTGTGACCCTACCAAACCGCGTATTGACGATGATTAATAATGGTTTAGCCTGACCGGGGTTCTCAGGCTAGTTTAACAGGTAAAAGCGGCAAGAATTTGATTTATTAGTCATTGAGATAATATGGATGCATTACATCATACTTGTTATAACGCTTACAATAGGAATGGTGATTATACTGGCTAATGTAGTAACAAAAATCATTTCTGTTGCATATTCAACATCCGATTGATAGGATGTGGCTATCATAGCAACTGTAGTCATAGACGGAAGTCCGACAATTATTGTTAAAATTGCTCTTGGAGTTTGTGGCAAGAAAAAGCCTAGAAGAGAATATACAATAATGGGCATTATCAGCATTTTTCCTAGCGGCAAAACAAATATACTTGGCTTTTTAATCACTTTTTCCACCGAAACGTAAGCCAGAGCGCCACCTAAATACATCAGAGTTAAATACTTGCTGGTGCCTCCTACTCCTGAGATTAAATTCATAAGTAAATCCGGCACCGGAATCTTAAAAATATTTACGATAAAAGCAATAAACAGTGCAACAGTGGTAGGATTTATCATATTTCTGACAGCACTCAAAGAATTTGAACTTTTTTGATGTCTGCTGCATAAGTAAACCCCAAATGTCCACAACAGCGCCATGTCAATTATTGTGTAAATAGATATACAAACCTGCGCAACCGGCTCTTTAAATATTTCCAGGATAAGCGGTATCCCCATAAAGCCCATATTACCAAAGGTCGTAAGAGCCACAAAGATATTTGCAGTCTTACCTTTAAGCTGGCACAGCTTACTCATTACCATCCCGACAAGGATAAGAAGTGAAAAACAAAGTACTACCCCTATGGCAAATCTGCCGCTAATCAAAAACTCCTTTGCTGTAACTCCGCTTGCAACAATACTAAATATCAAAGTGGGAAGAATGATTTTAACTATAAGCTTAGATAGAGAATCTAGTGCATCTTTTGTTAATACGTTTGTTTTTGCTGCAATAAATCCTATTGACATAAGTATTGTAAATATAATGACCTGATTAACAACAATAACTATCTGTCCAGTCACTTGTTTAAGACTTCCTTTATTAGCTTAAACCAGCCGCGTAATTTCATTTTGTGTAAAACCTCTTTTTTGAGAATTACAAAGCTAGCTATTTCAAGGTCTTTTTCTACAAGCAAATGTTTCAATCCCATCCATTAATATTATTTTCTACTATTTTATATTAATAAGTGGCCTTGCTCAAACTCATTTCTGCCAAATAGTCCTTTGCTCGGTAGAATTAATGTACATCCGACAAAAATTTCTCCTCTAATTATTCCAGCACAGGTGGCTTTTGGTAATTCAGCATATATTTTTGAACATGTGAAAATAAACCATTATTATCATGTTAATGCTTTTTCTCTTATAGCAATGTCCCCAACAACTTTTACCAGGTAAAAAAAGAAAACGACATTTAAAAGCGAAGTAATAATCAGCATAAAATTGTAATGCACACCCAACGAGCCATTGAACGTCCCATAGAAAACAGCATAGGTGTTGCAACACGGATTCAGGATTAATTTTTATTCCAACTTTTGGATATCCAAATAATATAAAAAGCAACTGATTAACACATTACTTGTGTACCAGTTGCCTCAATCATTAATGCACAGCCATGTAGTAAAATAAACCTTACCACTGATTTTACTTGCCAAGGTCAATACAATCCTCTATTGTATAGCTCTTAATACCGGGGCAAGTTTCTCCCCAGTAAAAGCTGCAAAGTGTGCATTCCAGACAAACCTCTTCTTTACCTTTGGCTAACGGTGCCATAATTAGCCCTCCTTAAAATTATTAACATAATTTTATAACCCGGAGAGGGCACAAACAATAATTAGCCTTTTAATTGTCAGAAAAAGGTGTTTAGAATACATTTTAAGCGTCTAAGCCTGTTAGAATGCGTTTTCAATATGTGTTACCTTTGTTTCTCGGGCTGAATTAACAGCTACCACATCAAATCGTACATTCAGCCCCGAAAACGACCGTTGGGCCAAATAAGCCTGCGCAAGTCGCCTTAATTTATAGATCTTCTGCCTGGTGACACTCTCCTGAGCCAAACCGAATTTGTCGCTGCTTCTGGTTTTAACTTCAATAAACACAATGCAGTCGCCATGTCTGGCAATAATATCGATTTCCCCCAGGCGGCACCTGAAATTGCGCTCGAGAATTACCAGCCCTTTCTTTTGTAGGTATTGCGCGGCTAGATCCTCGCCTTGTATTCCCAGGCTCCTTCTTTGCTGAGACAACTATGAGTCCTATGCTTTCTGCTGAATTAGGTTCTTTTCAATTAAATATTCTGTCAATAATTTGGCGGTATTGCCGGTAATTTTCAAGCAGTGCCTCAAATGTTCCTTAGTGTCAAAAGGATGCGGGTTCAACGCCCGGCAGCAGGTTACTGAAAACTTCTCCTCAAACTTATCATGGAACCCCCTGGACAAATCATAGCAGGCTTCTCTGTCTTCTTCGGCAGAAGTCCGGCCCTTCAGCATGCCCAGAATAGCTGCGGATGCTGTGAGAGCGCCGCACATACACCCGGCATGACCCAGACCTCCCCCGTAACCGGTAAACAGCCTGACCAGTTTTCTATCCAAATCTGGTTCAATTAATTCCCTGAAAGCATCAAAAATGGATTCGGCACAGTTGTAGCCGTTGCGGAAGTTCTCTCCAGCCTTATTGCGCATTTCAGTTGCGAGATCGTTTTCCATTTGTTGCACCTCCTGTCACTTTTTGACCATTAATTTTTTAATGGCGGCGTTTAAGCCGTCAAGAGTAAGTTCATACATAGGGAAGACATCTTTAAGCAATGCTATTGTTCTAGCTCCCTCTACAGCTTCCCAATACTGCTGCGGGATCGGGTTAAGCCAGACGCAGTGTTCAAAATGCCCGGCCAATCTCTGCATCCAGACCAGACCCGGCTCCTCGTTTTCCGCCCACCAGTCCAAAGCTCCGTAAGGCATTAACAATTCTCCCGGCCCCATACTTGCGTCACCCACTACTATCAGCCTGTAATCCGGCCCAAACCGGCCCAGCAACTCATAGGTGCCTGTTGAGTTTCGCCTGAGACAAAACGGATCATTAAAAACGTATTCATATACGCAATTATGAAAATAGTAAAACTGCAGGTCCCTAAAATGTGTGGATTTATTAGCTGCGTTAAAAAGAAGGCTGCACAGGCGCTGGTATGGATTCATTGAACCACCTGAATCCATCAGAATTAACAGCTTAACATTATTTTTACGTCCCCTGGTCCAGACCAGTTCCAACATACCCGCGTTTTTGCCGGTAGCGTCAACCGTGGCATCAATATCAAGTTGATCTTTATCGCCATCCACAGCGGTGCTCAGCAGCCTTAGCTTCCTCAAAGCCAGTTCAAACTGGCGCGTGCTCAGTGTCTCGTCAGCCCGAAAATCTCTATAGGCCCTCTGCGCAGCCACTTTAACAGCGGAACGATTAACTGATTCTCCTCCTATGCGCACCCCGGCAGGGTGATAGCCGGAATGACCAAATGGTGATGTACCTCCGGTACCAATCCAGTAAGAGCCTCCATGGTGCTGCTCAGTTTGTTCCAACAGCCGCTCTTCAAGCTTCTTTCTGAGTTCTTCAAGGCTCCAGTCATAACCGGGATTTTTTTCACTGTCTGCCATTTTCAAGGGTGGCAGAGCATTTTCCAACCAATTTAAAACTTCTTCGGTGATTTCCGGCGGCGTTTCAATTCCCTCAAAACAACGTAAAAAAGCACGGTCAAAGGCGTCATATCTGCTTTCACTTTTGACCAAAACCGAACGTGAAAGGTAATAAAAGCCTGTCAGGCTGTTGTTAGCCAGTCCCAGCTTTAGTGCCTCCATCAGGGTCAGCCACTCTACAATAGTGATATTGACACCTTCAGCCCGCAAAGCATAGTAAAAATTGACAAACATTGATCATCCCCGCCAGTGCCCGGCATGTGTGTTAATTGCGCTGCCGCCGTATTTACGTTTTAGCAGAGCCATATCATTATCCTTTTTAAGTAAAATTCCGGGCAGTGGCAGCTCCTTCTCAATCAGTCCCGGCTCAATGCCGCAGATTGCCAGTGCCCTAACCCAATCCAGCAGCTCGCTGGTGCTTGGTTTCTTCTGCAGACCCGGCAAATTCCTGATCTTATAAAAGCCATTGATGGCGTATTGGATCAGTTTACTATCTAAATCAGGATAGTGCACTTTTATTATTTTCGCCATCATGGTTTCGTCCGGAAATGCAATATAATGAAAAATACACCTGCGCAGGAAAGCATCCGGCAGTTCTTTTTCGGCATTGCTGGTTATTATCACGATGGGACGGTGCCTGGCAATAATAGTTTCACCTGTCTCCGGAATATAAAAATTCATCTGGTCAAGTTCCCAGAGCAAATCATTGGGAAATTCAATATCAGCCTTGTCAATTTCGTCAATCAGCAATATAGCCCGTTCCTCGGAAACAAAGGCTTCGCCGAGCTTGCCCAGTTTAATGTACTTTTTAATGTCGCGAACGTTTCCTTCACCGAACTGGCTGTCATAAAGCCTTTGCACGGTGTCATACACATATAAACCGTCCTGCGCCTTGGTAGTTGACTTGATATTCCAGATAATTAAGTTCATTTTAAGGTCATCAGCAATGCTCTGTGCCAGCATGGTCTTACCTGTGCCCGGCTCGCCTTTGATCAACAGCGGCCTGTTTAAAGCTGCAGCCACGTTAACAGCATTAATTAATTCTGAAGAAGCAATGTATTTTGATGATCCCTGATAATGATTATTACGTTCCATAATACCTCCCGAATACCTCCCGCTAAAAACATTGAGTTATTAGCATAGTTCAATTATATCATGATTAATTTTAGATGTAACTATAACCGGCGTATTATTCAGACAACGAGTTCATATAATTAACCGGCGGCAGGAATCATATAATTTGTTAAGGTTTCACTCCTCGCAATGGCATGGCGAGCGATATCCGGCGGAAGCACGTTACATGTTTTCTGTTTAATGCCAGCTATAACTAAGTCATAATTGTAATTGGTGAAGCGGGCGGACAAAGTCGTCCGCCCCCACAATAAATAATTACAAGAATTAAAATCTGTAACAATAAGAATGTGTTTTTGGTTATTCGTATACCAATAAAAATGCCCTCCCCTTATTACGGTGAGAGGGCATCTTTTTATTATTTAATGCAGGAAGAATGAGTGAGCCGCACTGTTAACCACTTCCGACAGCGGACCCGGGTAAATACCTACTACCATTGTAACCACCATAGCTAAAATCAACGTTACCGCCACCGGGCTGGGTAATTTTATCGGAGTCGGGTCCAGCGGCTCGTCCCGGTACATGACCAGGGCAACACGCAGGTAATAGTATACCGACACCATACTCATGATCAGCCCGATAAAAGCCAACCAGAGGTAACCGTCCACAATGGTTTTGAACAAATAGAATTTACCGACAAACCCGGCCAGCGGGGGAATGCCGGCCATGCTCAGAAGCGCTACGAGCATTACCGCTGCCATGAGGGGTGAACGCTGGCTTAAACCGGCATAATCTTTTAACTCATCGCTGCCGGTAACACTGTAAAAGTATCCCGCCACTGTAAAAGCTCCAACAGTAGCGAACACATACAGGAACGCATAGAACATGACGCCTTTAATTCCCGCCTCACTGGCGGTAATTAATCCGACCATGATATAGCCGGCCTGGGCGATACTGGAGTAAGCCAGCAGTCTTTTAACATTGGTTTGCGGAATAGCCACCAGGTTCCCCACGATCATGGTCACTGCCGCCAGGATCGCCACCACCATGGTCCAGTTGGCCCAGATGCCCGGCAGGCCGGTCACAAATAACCTTAGCAGAACCGCGAAGGAGGCTGCTTTTGAACCCATGGCCAGGAAGGAGGTTACCGGTGTCGGCGCCCCCTCGTAAACGTCGGGTGACCACATGTGGAACGGAACAGCGGAAATCTTAAAGCCAAGGCCGGCAATTAGCAGCACAACAGCCAGTATCAGCGCCGGCGTCAAAGGCTGTACGGCAATTACCTGGCTGACATTCAGCATAATTACACTGCCGGTCAAGCCGTACAGCAGGCTCATACCATAGAGCAGCACGGCTGAACTCATTCCCGCCAAAAGCACGTACTTCATGCCTGCTTCCACTGATTTGGCGTCAGTTTTGCGGAAGCAAACCAGAATAATAAACGCAATGGTCATTAATTCCAGGCCCAGGTACAAAGTGATAAAGTCACCGGCCGAGGCCATAACCATCATACCAAGGGCGGCAAAAACCGTCATACTGTAGTACTCGGCTTGACTGCCCATATCGTCGACATAACGCATGCTGCCCAGAACAACCAGGGCCGCCGCCAGCAGGAAGGTTATTTTCCAGAACAGGGCATAATTATCCACCAGGTACATACCGCCGATTAATTCACGGCTGTCGCCCCACATGGAAACAGCCACACCAAGTATGCCCAGCAGCCCGAACAAGGTCAGCCAGCCAAGGCCGTGTCTGGACCCTTTCGGCACAATCAGCCCCAGGACCAAGATACCAAGGCCCAGGGCGGCCACCAACATTTCCAGGGTTAGAGCAGAAGGATCAAATGGCATTTAGAAATTCCCCCCTAACTGAAGCGCGTCATTTATTGCCGCATGCAGGGGCATGACACCGCTATTAATCATATCAAACAACAGGGAGGGAAGGAAGCCCCCAACCACCAGCACAGTACCCAGCACAACGAGCGGCACCAGCTCCGGACCTTTAATATCTTGGAGGTGGTCATATTCCGGCCGCGGCGGCCCGAACAACGTGTTGGCACCGGCACGCAACACATAGAGCGCTGTAATGATAATACCTGCAATACCGACTACAGCCAGCCCGCCATAATTATTAAAGGCGGAGATAAAGATGGTGAACTCCGGAATAAAGCTTACCAGGCCGGGCAATCCCAGCGAGGCCATGGCAGCAAGCATGAACCCCACGGCAAGGCGCGGTGTTTGCCGGGCCAGACCTCCCATATCCGGAATCCAACGGGTATGGGTCTTTTCGTAAATAAAGCCGATCATGGAGAAGAACAGGGCCGCCATTACACCATGGGCAAACATATTGGCCACGGCACCGTTAAGACCGATAACGTCCATACAGGCCACAGCCAGAATAACATAACCCATGTGACTGACGCTGGAATAACCTACAACGTATTTCAGGTCTTTTTGGGCCAGCGCGCCCATTGCGGCATAAGCCACTCCGATAACGCCGAACACCGCCATGTAGGGGGCCCAGAATTTGGCACCGAGCGGCAGCATGTACAGCGCTATTTTTACCAAACCATAGCCGCCGATCTTTTTCAAAACACCGGCGTGAATCATACTAACGGCTGTAGGAGCGCCGGCGTAACCGTCAGGTGACCAGGAGTGGAACGGCCACATCGATATCAGTGAGCCAAAGCCCAACAGCATTAAGGCAAACAGCCAGGTCTGGTCGAAGGGCGACAACTGCTGCGCCGCCGCGGCCAGCCCGGTAAAGCTCATATCGGGAGTTCCGGTAATGGCGGTTGTTTTTACGAACAACGCGATCACGCCGACCAGCAGGAAGGCGCTACCGATCAGCAGGTAGATGGTCAGTTTCATACCGGCGTATTCTTTAGTCACACGCTTGGAGCTGCCCCAGATCACGACCATGATGTAGATGGGGATAACCACAACTTCATAGAACAACAGGAAGATAAACAGGTCGTGAGCGATAAATGTGCCCATAACCCCGGTTATTAACAGCATCAGCAGAATAAAGAATTCTCTGGGACGGTTGTTTACGTTCCAGGAGGCAAAAACCGCCGAGAAACCAATCAAGTTGGTTAACAGCAGCATCGGCAGACTAATGCCGTCGGCAGCCAGGAAAAACGTAACGCCCAGGTCTTTAATCCACGGCATGTTGTTTCCAAAAACAAACTGCAGCCCGCCTATTTCCTGGTTATAGGTAAAGTAGGCAAACAGGCTCAGGGCCAGTGATACAAACGTTCCCACCGCGGCGATGCACCTGATCAGCATGTGTTCTTCCCTGGGCACAAATGCAAGGATTAACGCCGCAGCCACCGGAGCCAGCAGTATGGCTAACAGGATTGGAAAATCCACTATTTAACACCTCCCAGAACCAGGCCGGCGGCAGTTGTTGAGCCGCTAAACGCCATTAGCACGGCCACAGCCAAAACACCCAGGAAGAAAACCAAAACATAGTTTTGCAACCGGCCGGACTGGAACACCCGCAGCCCGTCGCCGGACAGCCTGGCAAACGCACCGATGCCGTTGACTATTCCGTCAACCACATAAATATCGAACAGATAGAAGAGCTTTGCGGTTCCATCAACCAAGGCGTGATTAAACCACAGGTACAGCTCGTCAATATAGTACTTGTTGTAAAGCATCCGGTATACCGGACCGAACCATTCCGCCATTTTCCTGGCGCGCTTCTTCTTGGCGTCTTTCAGGTACAAGGTATAGGCCAGGAAAATACCTGCCCCGGCCAGTACGATGGACAGCAGCATGGCCCCGTAATTTACCGGTCCCTCGTGTGCTTCCCCGAACCTGATCCACTCACCCCAAACATTATGCCACGGGGTGCCCAGCAGGCCGGCCAAACACGCGCCAACAGACAATACCAGCAGGGGCACGGTCATGGTCCAGGGTGACTCCTGGGGATGGTTCGCCGGGTTCTCTGCACCGAAGAAGGCCAGGAAGATCATGCGCCACATATAAAAGGCGGTCAGGAACGCAGTAAAGGCAGCCATGGCGAACAGCACATAATGCCCGCTGTTTAAAGCGGAGACAAGGATTTCGTCCTTACTCCAAAAGCCGGCAAACGGCGGGATACCGGCAATGGCCAAACCGCCAATGACAAATGTCCAGGCAGTGATGGGCATTTTCTTCACCAGACCGCCCATTTCCCATACGTCCGCCTTATGGTGCAATGCGGTGAGTACACTACCGGCGCCAAGGAACATCAGCGCTTTGAAAAACGCGTGCGTCCACAGGTGGAACATACTGGCGCTCAAACTGCCGACACCCAGGGCCAACATCATATAACCCAGCTGGCTGACGGTGGAATAAGCCAGAATCCTTTTAATTTCCCTTTGGGTTATAGCGATGGTTGCGGCAAACAGCGCGGTAAAACCGCCTGTCACAGCCACCAATTGCATCGCTGACGGCACCTCATGGAACAAGAACATGGTACGGCCCACCAGGTAAACACCCGCGACAACCATGGTGGCAGCGTGGATCAAGGCGCTGACCGGAGTAGGGCCTTCCATGGCGTCGGGCAACCACACGTGCAGCGGAAACTGGCCTGATTTCCCGATCGGCCCGATAAATACCAGCACGGCGATCAACGTAAGCATACCGAAAGAGGTGAACTCTTCAAAGTGTTCAATCTTGCCGGCCAGTTCAGTTAAATTCAAGGTACCGAAGACAATTTGCAGGGAAAGCAAACCGAGCAGCAGCCCGAAGTCTGCTATACGGCAGGTGACAAAGGCCTTTTTGGCCGCCTCCCTGGCCGATATCTTATGCGTATAGAACCCGATCAACAGATAAGAACACAGGCCCACCAACTCCCAGGCCACAAACATTTGCAGCAGGTTGCTGGAGAGAACCAGCAGGAGCATGGAAGCCCCGAATAAAGACAGGTACGAGAAGAAAACCGAGTAACCAGGGTCTCCTTTCATGTAACCTATTGAATACAGGAAGATAAACGTGGCAATAAATGATACCATAAACAGCATCATCGCCGATACGGGGTCAAGCTGCACCCCGACGTCTATCCTTAAATCCGGCATTCCCGGCAGTCCCAGGGAAAACCAGCGTGTTGCATAAACCAGCGGTTTCTCCACATATTCATGATTGGTAAAAATCCCGATCGCCGCCAGAGTGGCAAAGAAGCAGGCAGTCGCCATTGATCCCACCGCAACGATGGCGCTCAACAATTGCCATGGCCGGGCAAGGAACACTATAACCACAAAGGCACAGGCGGGAAGGAGCGGCACCAACCATGCATGCTGCATTGCAAATTCAACAAGCATTATCTAAAGCACCTACCTTCACTAATGAAAATCCTACCATTTTAGCCAGTCGAAATCATCAAGATTTACAGACAGCCTATTGCGGTAGATGGCTATGATGATGGCCAATCCTACCCCCACTTCGGCGGCGGCCACAGTAATAACGAAAATGGAGAAAATCTGCCCGACGAAGTCGGCCGGTGTAATATATTTACTGAAGGCCACCAGGTTGATATTCACCGCGTTGAGCATCAGTTCAATACAGATCAGAACGGCCACGGCGTTTCTTTTGGTCAGTACCCCGAATAAGCCGATACTGAAGAGGAGCGCTGAGAGCACCACATAATGCGTCAGGCTAATTGCCGGCATTGGCCTTCACCTCCTCATCCCTGGCTATAACAATGGCGCCGATTAAAGCCACCAGCAGCAGCAGCGCGGCTACCTCAAAGGGGATCACGTATTTGCTCAGCATGAGTTCCCCGATTGCCTGAACGGTATTGGCCGGAACTTCTCCCGCCGCAACCAGATCGGTCCAGGCGGTGCGGCCGGCAAATACGGCACACATGGCAACAACCAAAGCCACCAGGCCGGCCCCGGCAAAAGTCTGCCGGTTGAACAGGTTGGTTGCCTTCATATCTGAACGCTGAATCAACATGATACCGAAAACCACCATGATACATACTGCTCCGGCGTACACCAGCACCTGCACAGCAGCCAGGAAATCGGCATCCAACAATAAAAACAGTCCGCCCATGGCAATAAAGGTCACCGCTAAAAACAAAACGGAGTGTACTATGTTGCGCGCGAATATCACCAGAGTGGCATTACCCAAAATAGTTATGGCCAGGCCGTAAAAAGCTATTACACTGTAGATACTGGTTTCCATTTGTTACTGACCCTCCTTATCGGAAGCCTTGCCGGCGGCAACCTCGGTTTGGGCTGCGGGTTCAGCTGGCTTTTCGGCCTTAGCTTTGGGCTTCGGCTTGGGCTTTTCTTTGTCCCCGGCCTTGGCCGCCGGTTCTTCCTCCTCCAACGGCTCGGCAGGCGCCTCCCTCTCTACCAATACCAGAGGGATATCACGATAAAAATACTGGTTCATGTTAAAATCCTTGGAAAAATGCAGCGCGTCTTTATTGCAAGACTCAACACATAAACCGCAAAACAGGCAGTACTGGATTTTCATTTTATAACCGGTCATATACTGTTTTTTGCCTACTTTTTGTTTCTCAATGCTGATTACCTTGTTCGGGCAAGCGTTGGCGCACAACCCGCAGGCTATACATTTGTCAACGTCCAGCACGAACCTGCCGTGGAAACGTTCCGGAACCGTATGCTGCTCATCCGGGTATTGCACGGTAAGCTTTGGCGCCCAAAACTCCTTCCAGGTAATTTGCAGACCTTTGATCAACCCTTTACCAAACATGCCATCACCACCCCATCGCCTGGTAAATTTTCATCCCTATACCGGTTATAAAGATGTTGGCCAGGGCAAGGGGTACCAGGACCTTCCAGCTGAACCCCATGAGCTGGTCCACCCTGATCCGTGGATAAGTCCAGCGCAGCTGCATCACGATGAATATCAAGGCGTACATCTTCAGGAAAAACCATACCCAGGAAGGAATGAAGGTCAGGCCGAAGGGGGCGTGCCAGCCGCCAAAGAACATAATGGTGGCCATGGCGCAAATCACCATAATGTTCGCATATTCGGCCAGGAAGTACATGGCAAAGGCCATTCCGCCGTACTCGGTATATGGTCCGGCTATAATCTCGGACTCACCTTCCACCAAGTCGAAAGGACAGCGGTTGGTTTCAGCTACAGCGGCCGCGAAATAAATCAGAAAAGCAACCGGTTGGGTAAATATGAACCAGGTATGTTCCTGAGCTGCGATAATATCCGACATATTCATACTGCCCACAATCATAATCACGCCCAACAAGCCCAACACCAACGGCAGCTCATAGCTGACCATCTGGGCCACTACACGCATGGCACCGATCAGGGAATATTTGCTGTTTGACGCCCAGCCGCCCATCCAGAAAATCATGGTGGACAATGAAGCTATGGCCAGCAGGTAAAACACCCCGATATTCATGTCAATGGCAGCCATGTTTTTACCAAAGGGAATTACTGCAAAAACCATTAAAGTAGGCACAAAAATCAGCACGGGAGAAATTAAGAATACGGCTATGTCCGCTTTTTTGGGTATAATAATCTCCTTACTGATTAACTTGCCTATATCAGCCGTGGTTTGCAAAAGTCCCTTGGGACCGACCCGGTTGGGGCCAATACGGGCCTGCATGTAGGCGGCAACCTTGCGCTCCATGTAAACCAGCCACAGAGCGTTAATCAATATAAATACGAGGATAGCCACAAGCTTGACCAGCATTACGATGGCCTCGTTTATCTCTACGGGTACGCCGACACCACCGAGAAGAGCTCTAAGCCATTGGGCTATACCTACAAATAAATTTTCCAACATGCCTCTTCTCCCCTATGATCCCGTATTTGTTAACAGTCCACTTCACCAAGAACTATATCAATGCTGCTAAGAATAGCTACGACGTCTGCAAGCAGGTAACCGCGCACCATTTCATCCAGGTAACCCAGGTTGATAAATGACGGCCTGCGTACGTGCACACGATAGGGCTTGTTGCTGCCGTCGCTTACAACATAATACCCGATGATGCCTTTGGAGCTTTCTATTTCGTGGTAAACCTCACCCTTGGGCGGCTTTAAGACTTTGGGCACCTTACCGATAACCGGGCCGTCCACTTCCTTGATTTGCTCGACAGCCTGCTGAATAATCCGCACGGATTGTTCCATTTCCAGCATCCGGCACAAGAAACGGTCGAAACAGTCACCGTTTTCGCCCAGCGGAACTTCAAAGTCAAACCGGTCGTAAACCCCGTACGGTCTGGCTTTCCGCAGGTCGTAATTAACCCCGCTGCCCCTTAAAGTAGGTCCACTCAAGCTGTAGTTAATCGCGGTCTCAGGCGAAAGTATACCGATAAACTTGGTCCGGGCCTGAAAAATTTCGTTCCCGGTAATTAGCCCCTGGTATTCTTCAATATAGCCGGGCATCTCGTCCATCAGCTTTTTAAGTCTGTCCAGCCAGCCCTCGGGCGCGTCATCCGCCACACCACCGATACGGGCATAGCTCAGGGTCATCCTGGAACCGGTCAACTCCTCAAGCAAGTCCATTATTTTTTCCCGCTCACGGAAACAAAGCAGGAAACCGGTAAAAGCTCCGATATCCAAAGCATTAACGCCAATACCTATCAAGTGGCTGGCAATACGTGAAAGCTCACCTGAAATAACTCTCAGGTACTCGGCCCGCTCCGGCACTTCTATACCCATCAATTTTTCCACAGCCTGGACATAACCAAGATTTTGCAGCATTGCCGCCAGGTAGTCCATCCTGTCGGTATAAGGAATTACCTGGGTATAAGTGCGCGCCTCAGCCAGTTTTTCAATCCCCCGGTGCAAATAGCCGCAAACCGGCTCACCTTTGACGATTCTTTCCCCGTCCAGGGTGAGAATGATCTGAAAGACACCGTGGGTACTGGGGTGCTGTGGACCAAAGTTTAGAAAATATTCTTGTGTCCTTAACATTTGCTACACCTCTTATCCCCCGAATGGGTTACTCCCTGCCGCCTTCCCACTGGAAGTCTTTGCGCAGCGGGTGTCCTTCAAATTGATCGTCCAGTAAAATGCGTTTAAGGTTGGGATGACCCGTAAATGCGATACCCAGCAGGTCATATATTTCTCTTTCCTGCCAGTTGGCCCCGCCCCAGATGGGAAATACGGAAGGCAATTCGGGATTATCCCTGTCGACGTCAGTTTTGACCATCAGTGAGTAGCCCTTTTCAATAGAATTGATATTGTAAACTACTTGAAACTTATTTTCCTCCGGATAATCCACCGCTGTTTCATTGGTTAAATAATCCAGCGCAAATTCATCTTTTAAAGCCTGCATGAATTCCAGCAGCTTATCCCTGGGAACAGTGACGGTCATCGCTTCGTCAACTTCAATATAGCCGAATTTTTGTTTTATTTCATCTACAGGCGCGATCTTTTCTTTAGCCATTATCCCGTCACCGCCTTACCCTTGTTGAGGAGCCGCTCCCTTTTATCAAGGATCTTATCCTTCAACATTAGAAATGCTTCCAGTATCGCGTCGGGCCTGGGTGGGCAACCCGGTACATAAACATCAACGGGCACGACTTTATTGGCGCCGGGTATTACATAATAAGAATCGACGAACGGGCCGCCGGAAATGGCGCAGCTGCCTACGGCAATGCACCACTTGGGTTCGGACATTTGTTCCCACAGCCGGACCACGAAAGGAGCAGCCTTTTTGGTGATGGTGCCGGCCACCACCATCACGTCGGCTTGGCGCGGCGTGCCCCGCATAACTTCGTAACCAAAACGGGACAGGTCATAGCGGGGGCCGTTGGCGCCCATCAGGGCCTCAATGGCGCAGCAAGCCAAGCCGAAACCAAGCGGCCAAATGGAGTGGGCCCTGGCCAGGTTCAATATTTTCTCCAAAGGTTCCAGGGAAACCACCCTTTTTATCTCATACAGGTTGTGATAATCCGGATTGGCCCCAAAGTATTCAGGGGCCCAAATATCCTTTTTAGCTGCTTCAATTTGTGCTTTCCCTTTGTTCACTTCCATTCCAACGCACCTTCCTTCCAGGCGTACCACAAGCCCACAATCAAAATGAAAATAAATATAATCATCTCAATAAACGCAAATAATCCCAGGCTCTGGAATTTAACCGCCCAGGGATAAAGGTAAATTGTTTCAACATCGAAGATAACAAAAAGTAATGCGTAAAGAAAATAACTGGTTCTAAATTGCACCCAAGTGGGGCCTTGCGTCGGCAAGCCGCATTCATACTCCTCCAGCTTGACCGGATTATTTCGCCTGGGGTGAATTAAAAAAGAGGTTACTATTCCCCCTGCCCCAAAAACAATTGCTACTGCAAAGAAGATAAATACACCCGCCCAGTCTGACACTATTCTCCCCCCTTTCATCATAAAATTCATCATTAAACAACCTATTGCCAAACTATAGACCGGGTTAAGATTGTGAATTCAGTAACTCCCCGGCCTAAATTAATTGTTGGAGACATTCCTATAACCCTAAAGTTACGACCCGAACTTCATTGGGGACATTCCTCCGGCCCCCGAGTTGCGACCCGGAAGAGGAGGTGTGTCTCCTTTCCTATTTGCGCCCGCCAATCAACTGTTTGACTGGCGCAAACCCACGCCGGTGAACGGGACACGGTCCAAACGCAGACAGGGCCGCCAAATGAAAGGCGGTACCATATCCCCTGTGGCGATCAAAGCCGTACTCGGGATAAAGCAGGTGCAGTACATCCATCAACCTGTCCCTGGTAACCTTGGCCACCACTGAAGCCGCGGCAATCGACGGGCACAGCCCGTCTCCGCCCACCACGGCCCTCTGCGCCGTATTTATATCCGGCAGCTCAAATTTACCGTCAACGAGTAAAAAGCCGGGCTTTATACTCAACCCGTCAACCGCACGCAGCATGGCCAGCATAGACGCGTGGTGAATATTTAGCATTTCAATTTCGCCCACCGTAGCCACGCCAACGGCCCAATCCAAGGCAACTTTTTTAATTCCGGCATCCAGCAATTCACGTTTGGCCGGAGTTAATTTCTTAGAATCGTCCAATTCTTCCAGCAAATAATCAGCCGGTAAAACAACGGCGGCAGCGACGACCGGTCCGGCCAGCGGCCCCCGGCCAGCCTCATCCACTCCTGCCACAAGGCCGGACCCGGAACCCACAAGCCCCCGTTCGTAGCTCTGCATTTTACAATGGCGCTGCAGCAATGCATCTTTTTTTTGCTGCAAAACCATATAGCGGTTGTATAAATCCTTCACTGCGGACCTTTTATCAACCGCCATAGCTGATAGTAATCCTGCAGCAGGATTACTGCCTTTTTCAAGTAATACCTTAATTTCCGATACGGTCAGGGAGCTAATATCCACGCAACAACTCCGGCATAAAAGCTAGACTTATATTTTTTTTCTAGATTGGCGACAAAATCCCTGCCCGTATCAAAATATTTTTAGGGTTTTTTGCTTACTATTCAGGCAAATCAAGGGTGTGCTGCCCCAATCTGCCCTCCCTGAATTCCTTAATGATTAAAACCGCTGTCTTATAGTCGTCAATCTTGCCCCCGGACAAGAAGAAACCCCTTTTGGCCCCGATGGCAAGCACAATCTCATTAGCGCCACCCGGTATATTACCAATTCCGTACCTGTCATCCAGGACACCGGGGGCTGTTTTAACAAGCCAGTTCACCAACCGGATGCATATTTCATAGGGATCGTAAATCTGTTCCTTGATGGCTCCGGTTACAGCCAGCTTAAAAGCCACTTCGGGGTCTTCAAATTTGGGCCAAAGGACACCCGGCGTATCCAGCAGTTCCAGACTGTCCCCCAGTTTAATCCACTGCTCACCCCTGGTAACTCCCGGACGGTTGCCCGTACGGGTGGCGCTCCTTCCCGCCAGGCGGTTGATCAGCATCGACTTGCCCACATTGGGTATGCCGACTACCATGCAGCGGGCAGCCCTCGGGCGCCTTCCCTTATCCACGTACTTTTGAATGGCGGGGCTGGCTTGATTTGAAGTTTGGTTTAGCATCTGTTTTACGCCCACGCCTCGCTGGGAGTCAACCGCCACCCCCGGCAGACCCAATTTCCCAAAGTGTTTCAGCCACAGGGTTGTCTTTTCCGGGTCTGCCAGGTCAGCTTTATTCAGCACAACTACCCTGGGCTTACCCTGCAAAACATCATTAATAACAGGGTTTCTACTGCTGGCGGGAATTCTGGCGTCCAGGAGTTCTATTACTACATCTACAAGTTTTAAATTCTTCTGAATCTGCTTGCGCGTCTTGGCCATATGACCAGGGTACCATTGGATATCCATACATGCACCGGCCCCATACAATAATTGTTGGTATTCAGAATTCAGTAGTCAGAATTCAGAATACTATTCCTGACTCCTGACTCCTGAATTCTGTGTAGCTGCCATTAATTAACTTATTCACTGCTCCAGCAGTTATGAATTATTTTAAAACAGTCTGATGTGGTTAATGGGCCAATAGATTATGACCGCCTTCCCGATAATATTCTTTTTCGGCAAATTTCCCCAAACTCTGCTATCATCGCTGTTATTGCGGTTATCGCCCATCATAAAATAATTACCGGGAGGCACCTGAACAGGGCCAAAATCCTGAAAACGCAAACCTTTTGGCAAATAATCCTCCGGAATCAGTTTCCCGTTAATATACAACTTACTGCCACGGATTTCCACTGTATCACCGCCGACACCGATCAATCTTTTAACAAAAATCCGCTCGGGATCAAAAGGCGGCCTAAACACCACAATATCCCCACGGCTGGGCTCACCAAAGTGATAAGCAAACTTGCTGACCATGATCCGGTCTCCAATTTGAATGGTGGGCTCCATGGAACCGGTTGGAATGACAAATGGCTGAAAAACAAACATCCTGATAATTACAGCCAACAAAACAGCAATGGCAACGGATTCAATAATCTCCATAAAAGCCGGCTTTTTTTTCTTCTCCCGCGGTTGCTCGTAATATCCCGGTTGGTCCATTTTCATCCCCTCGATAAATTGCTATTAAAAAGGGACTGTTTAAACAGTCCCCCCATTACTTGCGAATATCTTTAATCCGGGCAGCTTTACCACGCAGGTTACGCAGGTAATACAACCTGGCCCTGCGAACACGCCCACGTCTTATCACTTCGATTTTATCAATTTTTGGCGAATGCAGCGGAAAAGTTCTTTCCACACCAACACCGTAAGATACCCTGCGAACGGTAAAGGTTTCGCCAAGCCCGCCTCCGCGACGTCTGATCACCAAACCCTCAAAAACCTGAATTCTTTCCCTGTTGCCTTCTACGACTTTAACGTGAACTTTTACTGTATCTCCCGATTTAAACTGGGGTATATCTTCCTTATACTGGCCTTCTTCAACAACTTTAAGCAAATTCATCCTCTGATAGCCTCCTTCCCGCCAAGGTGTTCATATCCCCTTTTTGAGACAGCGGACCACCCGTAATCAACAAGGAAAATTATATCACAACAGGCCCGCTGGCGCAACAAGACAGCTTCATTAACAGAATATTCCATGTGTCTGACACCTTTTAGATAATTTTACGGATAATATCCAGCAATTCGCGTAAAATCTGCCGGTCCTCATCTGTTAGCGTTTCCCGGCGGACCATGTCGGGGCGGCGCTCCAGAGTTTTCAGCAGTGCCTGCCGGCGGCGCCAGCGCCTTATATTTTCATGATGACCGCTTAGTAAAACATCGGGCACGGTCAGACCGTTACATTCTCCCGGCCTGGTATACTGCGGATACTCCAACAAGCCGGTGTAAAATGAATCGTCTTCAGCCGAAGCGCTTTCACCCAGCACGCCCGGGATCATTCTGGCTACCGCGTCAACCACCACCATGGCCGGCAATTCCCCGCCAGTCAGCACATAATCACCGATGGACAGCTCATCGGTCACCGCCAGTTCCCGAACCCGCTCATCCACCCCTTCGTAATGACCGCAAATAATAACCAGGTGTTCCTCCCGGGCCAAGTCCCTGGCCCAGACCTGATTAAAAGGAAGCCCTGTTGGGCACATCAACACCACCCTTGTCGCTGATGTGCCCCTGCGCCCGCGAACGTGCTCCAGAGCGCGTAAAATGGGCGGTGCCTGCATAACCATACCCGCACCACCCCCGTATGGGGTATCGTCGACGGTATTATGTTTATTGCCGGAAAACAGGCGTATGTCCGTGATGTCTATATCCAACAGTCCCCGGTCCCTGGCCCGCTTTATAATACTGCTGTCAAAGGGCCCGTCAAACATCCCGGGAAACAAAGTTAAAATGTCAATTATCATCCACTAGTCCTCCAGACCGGCAGGCAGTTCCACAATCATTCTACCGGCAGCCAGGTCTACTTCGTGCACCACTTGCTTTAATGCCGGCACCATCAGCGGCATTTTGGACTCCCGGTTGATCAAATAAATATCATTGGCTCCTGTTTGTTGCACGTCTGTAACCATACCCAAATAACGCCCGTCAGTTGTAAATACTTTCAATCCGATAATGTCAAATATGTAGAAAGTGTCTTCGGGCAGCGGCATCAATTCTTCTTTGGATATAAGCAAATAAGAGCCTTTCAGCGTTTCAGCGGAATTCATGTCATCGATGCCACTAAATTTCAAAACAAAGAATTTTTTATGCGGGTATGATCTTTCAACGTCTAAAACGGCCAGTTGACCATTACGATTTACATAAACCCTCTTCATATTTTTAAAGCGCTCGGGAAAATCGGTTGTTGGAATTACCCGTAATTCACCCCGGTGCCCCTGCGTGTTAATAATTTTACCGATAGCAATATACCCTTCAATTTCTTGCGCCAAAACCAACCCACCCCAAAATTGGACGAAAGAGGGCTGTTGAGCCCCCTTTTACGTTGAAAGTATTATAAATCCAAAAGCCGGCAGCAGTTAGATGATTTCCACCGTTACCTTTTTGCGTTCCTTCGTTGCCGCCGCCTTTACCACAGTCCGTATGGCTTTGGCAATCCGGCCCTGCTTGCCGATAACTTTGCCCATGTCATCCGGAGCAACTCTCAATTCTATTACACAGGATTTTTCTTTTTCAATCAAATCCACAGTAACCATCTCGGGATGGTCTACGAGGGCTTTGGCCAATAGCTCAACCAGTTCTTTCATCGGGTTAACCTCCTCACTTACTGGCCCTCGCTGGCAACGTTCTTGTTAATACCGGCTTTATTGAAAAGTGCCCTGGCGGTATCGGTAAGTTGAGCACCCCTGCGGAGCCATTGGGCGGCCTTGGCCTCGTCAATTTTAATCACTGCCGGATCCTTCAACGGGTCATAATAACCAATTTCTTCGATAAAGCGACCGTCCCTGGGGGAACGTGAATCGGCAACCACTATCCGGTAAAAAGGACTTTTCTTGGCTCCCATTCTTTTTAGCCTGATCTTCACAGCCATAATAATCACCTCCTTGA
Source organism: Desulfotruncus alcoholivorax DSM 16058 (assembly GCF_000430885.1). GTDB lineage: Bacteria > Bacillota > Desulfotomaculia > Desulfotomaculales > Desulfallaceae > Desulfotruncus > Desulfotruncus alcoholivorax. The sequence continues at coordinate 75,134 of NZ_AUMW01000002.1, forward strand.
AATAATGTGGGTAATATTGTTGGGGAAATTCCTCAAAGAGGTGTGTCCCCTTTCCTTAGCCCCCCTTAAAAAGGGGATCCTTTCTTACCAAACCCAAACGGGTTTTTACCCAGTTTACCCTTTTTCATATTCTTTTCCATATCCATCACCTGACGCATCATCTTTCTCGTTTGCTCAAACTGCTTTAACAGGCGATTCACATCCTGCACCGAAGTGCCACTGCCCCTGGCTATGCGTTTGCGCCTGCTGCCATTGATTTCCTGCGGGTTTTGCCGCTCCCAGGGAGTCATTGAATTGATAATGGCCTCAACGAAAACCAGTTCTTTCTCATCAAACTCAAGATTCTTCAGTTTTTTCAAATTACCCAGTCCGGGTATCATACCCAAAATCTGGTCCAAAGGTCCCATTTTCTTAACCTGGTGTATTTGCTGGACAAAATCGTCCAGCGTAAACTCCATGCTCCTGATGCGTTTATTTAGCTTTTCCACTTGCTCGGCATCGAAATTGGCCTGGGCTTTTTCAATCAGTGTCAAAACATCGCCCATACCTAAAATGCGGTCAGCCATTCTCTCCGGGTGGAATTGCTCCAATGCATCAAGTTTTTCGCCCATGCCGATAAATTTAATCGGACAACCTGTTACAGCCTTGACTGAAAGCGCGGCTCCACCCCGGGTATCGCCGTCCAGCTTGGTTAATATAACACCGGTTAGGGACAGCATCTCATTAAAAGTCTTGGCTACATTCACTGCGTCCTGGCCGGTCATGGAGTCAACCACCAGAAGTATCTCGTCGGGGTGTACGGTATCCACAATCCTCCGCAATTCTGCCATTAACTCTTCATCGATGTGCAGCCTGCCGGCGGTATCAATTATAACCAGGTCATTGCCGTCACGCTTGGCTTTATCCACGGCGGCCCTGGCAATATCCGGCGGCGCAACGCTGTCACCCATACTAAAAACAGGCATATTCAGCTGGCCACCAAGCACCTGCAGCTGTTTAATCGCAGCCGGCCTGTAGATATCGGCGGCTACCAGCATGGGGCGTCGGCCCTGCCTGCGCAGCAAGTTGGCCAACTTGGCAGTAGTTGTTGTTTTTCCTGCACCGTGCAGGCCAACCATCATAATCACAGTAGGTGGTGACGGAGCAAGTTCAATCTTGCTGTTCGTCCCGCCCATCAACTCGGCCAGCTCGTCATGGACAATTTTAACTACCTGCTGGGCCGGGGTGAGGCTTTGTAAAACGTCGGAGCCAATAGCCCGCTCCTTAACTTTGGCGATAAAATCCTTAACCACCAGGAAATTGACATCGGCACCGATTAGCGCCCGGCGTACCTCTTTAAGGGCCTGGTCAACATCTTCCTCGGTCAGCCGCCCTTTTCCCCTAAGTTTTTTAAATGTTTCCTGGAGCCTTTCTGCTAGACCGGAAAAAACCATTAAATTACCCCCCCGTCCATCTCCAGCACTTCCTGCAATATCTCCCTGGCCCGGGACACCTGCTGTGACACCGGGCTACCACACTCTTCCAGTAATCTGGCTGCCTCAGCCAGCTTGGCCCGCTGGGCGAGGTACTTATTTACGAGCTGAAGCTTACTTTCGTAATTTTGCAGCATATTCTCTGTGCGCTTTAAAGTATCATGTACAGCCTGACGGCTTACACCATATTTTTCGGCAATTTCCCCCAGTGAAAAATCATTTCCATAATATAGCTCAATAAAATCCCTCTGCTTATCTGTCAGCAGCTGGCCATAGAAGTCATACATCAACGTAATCTTGGTAACTTTATCCAAAAACAATCCCACCCAAGTATAAAGCAATAATACTTTACAGAAAAGATTTTACTTTAAAAATCAGCACCTGTCAAGCCTTTATAATTAACACTTAGTATAAATTGACATTCAAGCGCAATAGTGCTAAATTTATGTTGTGCACAGATATATGCACAATATCCACCGGAGGGATTATTTGAAAAATATGAATGCTAGCGTAATATCCCCTGAATTAATTATATCATTAGAAAACTCATTGAAATTAAATAGAAACGAAGCACGCTCGCTGCATAAGAATTATGGCAATTCGAGCCTGGTCACTCTTATGGGCTTGCTAAATTTTGACCGCCAATTTGTTCGGGCGGAAGGCACCAGGGTTTGGGACAGCGACGGCACCGCTTATCTTGACTTCCTGGGCGGCTACGGGTCACTTAATACCGGCCATAATCACCCGCGCGTTATCAACGCTATCGAGCGCGTAAGGCAAATACCCAACATTCTTCAAGTAACCGTTCCTACCCTAGCGGGGGCTTTGCTGCACAATCTGGCTGTAATTACGCCGGGCCAATTAAAAAGATCTTTTTTATGCAATAGCGGGGCTGAAGCCGTTGAGGGGGCACTCAAACTGGCCCGTGCGGCCACGGGTAGAAAAGCATTTATCTATTGTCAAAACTCTTTTCATGGCAAATCCTTCGGAGCCCTGTCCGTTACCGGCCGGGAAAAATACCGCAAAAGTTTCGAGCCCCTGCTGCCGGAATGTATCGAAGTGCCATACGGGGATAACGAAGCTTTACGCCAGGCGCTAAAAAGACACCAGGCGGCTGCTTTCATTGTGGAGCCTATCCAGGGTGAAGGCGGGATTAATGTACCGCCTGACGGGTACCTTGCCACAGCAGCCCGTGATTGCCGGGAAAACGGAACATTATTTATAGCTGATGAAATACAAACTGGTTTTGGACGAACCGGTAAAATGTTTGCCTGCCAGCACGAAAACGTAGAACCGGACATTATGTGCCTGGCTAAATCACTGGGTGGTGGGATTATGCCCATCGGGGCGTTTATTACCACCGAGGAAATCTGGCATAAGGCTTACGGCACCGTGGAAAAAGCCACCCTGCACACTTCCACATTCGGCGGCAACACCTGGGCGGCAGCCGCCGGCATCGCAGCCATAGAGGTGCTGCTGGGGGAAAAATTAGATGCAGCCGCCGCCGAAAACGGAAGTTACTTTATCTCCGGCCTTCTGGAATTACAGAAAAAATATTCCCTGATTAAAGAAGTACGCGGCCGCGGCCTATTAATCGGCATTGAATTCAACCAGCCCGGCGGATTAACAAACAAAGCGACCCTGGGACTGGCATCCAAGCTGTCGAATGAATACCTGGGCAGCATGGTTGCGGGAGAACTGCTGAACCGCCATCATATTATTACAGCATATACTTTAAACAACCCCAATGTTATCAGGCTTGAACCACCCCTGACAGTTTCCAGGGAAGACCTGGATTATGTGTTGAATGCCCTGGATAGTGTTTTAAAAAAGAATAAGGGCTTTTGGGGTTTTGCCACTTCCAGCGCCAAAACTGTAATAAAAACCTGGACATCAAAATAAAGCATTACTAAGCACTGACTTTCGAGCAATTGCGCAATAAATCAATCCAACCCGACACAGGAGGAAAATTTACTGCGCCGTCGAAAATAATATTTTTGGAAATATGCAGACCACAAGCCATTGGAGGGATCAGCGATGCCATTCTATGAATACAAATGTAAATGCGGTAAGATTTTTGAAGTCCTACATCTACCGGGCAAAGACAATGGTGAAGTCATTTGTCCCGACTGCGGAGCAAAAGAAGTTTCCAGGTTGATTTCAAAGCCCTTTTTGCCCAGTTCCGTTGGAGCGCCTGCCGACCTTAAAGGGTCTGGCTCCTGCTGCGGCAGCAACCCGGATAATAAGGGCTGCACACCAGGTTCCTGCTGTGGTGCAGATAAAACAGAGCCCGTACATTAGCTGTTAAAAAAGCCCCGAACCAAATGGTTTGAGGCTTTTTTACTTATTGCTTGTCCAGCCTGGCAGCCGCTTCTGCCAGCATCTTACGAATGGGAAGCTCATAGGGGCATTTTTCTTCACACTGGCCGCATTCAACGCAGGAGCTGGCCTTTACTTTCAGCTCGCCGTAGCGCTGCCTGGCCCAATTCTGCAGGTTATATCTGGTAAAATAACCGTCCAGCAAAAACACCATTGGAATCTCTACGCCCTCAGGGCAGGGCTGGCAATATTCACAGCGCCGGCAAAAGGCGGTTCCCAGACCCACAACCTCTTTGTTTAAGAGCTCTCTTTCCAAACCGGTCAACGGCTCTGGATTATCTCCAATCCGGGCATTGCTTTCCACTTGTTCCACCGTATCCATGCCGGGAATAGCTATAGCTGCAGGATGCTCCAGGATAAAGCGCAGCGCCGGCCCGGCATTTTTCAGCGCCCCGCCGGCCAGGGGTTTCATTGCAATTACCCCGGCATTTACCTTTCGAGCCATTTCCAACAATTCACGGCTCTCCGCATCCTCCACAGCGTTAAAGGGAAATTGCACGGTTTCCAGCAAATCGCTAGTCTTTAAGGCTTTAACCAAAAAGTCTTTAATATGGCCGGTAATACCTATGTGCCTTATTAATCCCTCTTTTTTTGCCTCTTGCAGGGCTGCCAGCGCGCCATCCGGCGCCAGCGCCTGGTTGAGTGCATTTTCATCTTTTACATTATGCAGCTGGTACAGGTCTATGTAATCCACACCAAGCTCTGCAAGGCTTTTTTTAATGTCGGCAGCCATAGCTTCTTTAGTCCTGGCCATTGACTTGGTTGCAATAATGGCTTCTGTTCTCCTTCCTTTTAATACCGACCCCAGTTTCGCCTCGCTATCCGTATAGCCCCTGGCTGTATCAAAAAAATTAATACCCAGGTCCAGTGCCCTTTCCACTATTTGCACGGCTGCTTGTTCGGAAACCCTTTGAATAGGGATGCCCCCAAATCCAATTACCGAAACCTTAAGCCCTGTTTTACCCAGAATTCTATATTTCATAACGTTCCCTCCAGACATTATTGATTGTTATCCCAGAAAGGTGCCAGCTGCAGTTGCCCCTGCGAGGTTGTTGACTACGTTTAAATTATATGAAGCCAGGTTAAGCGGGTCAACCCCGGCCATACTGAATAAAGCTGAACTAATGTCACACAATAAACATTCCTCCGGCCCCAAAGCTATGACCCCAAGGGGAGGTGTGTCCCCTTTCCTATAAATGAGATTGCTTCGTCACTTCGCTCCTCGCAATGACAAACTAACTATATTTTCATCCTCTGCTGGTGCCGTGTTTAACAGTATGGAGGTTTACACTTAAAAAATTATTACTTATATCTTATAGCGCACGATTATTATTACTTATCTTATCGCTATTGAATTAGCCAGATAATTATTGTAATATATTCCCATATTAGTAAAATACTTATTATACCATTATAATTTTGAGAGGGTGTTTTCATGAAATTGGCCAAGCTACCGGCTATAATTTCCGTGCTAATAATTCTAATTTTGGGGCCGGGAACGGCTCGGGCGTTAAAAAATCAAATTTTGCCCAGTGATTCTCCAGCTACCATTAAACCGGTTACCGTTTTTTATGACGGGATTGATATAACCGGCCAATGTATTGTTTCCCCCAGTAATGGAAATACGTATATACTTCTTCAAACAATAATTGATCAATTAACAGACACAAAAGTGCAAATAAGCGCCGGTGCTTCCAGCTGCGCTATAACCACTGGTAAAAACGTGATTAATTTTAGCTTTGACTCTCCAAGGGTACAAGTTGATGGGGTTGAGCTTACGTTAAAGAACAGTCCCCGGCTACACAATCAAACAGTATACGTTCCCCTGGAATTTGTTCAAAATGTCCTTGGCTGCCCGGTTGTAGATTACGCCCAGTTAAATACGATATTAATTTTCTCCGACCCTCTAATAGCAGGTGATGCCAGCGAAAACAACCTTATCACCAGCAAATTGCAGGAATACCTTACTACTGACCTATATAACCTGCCAAAGGTTAAATTGGAATTACACAAAAAATTTATGGAAACCATACACCCTGATGACATTGATTTATTTTGCCAAAACCTGTTAAATGCCATCAGCACACCCACCAGTTGGGGTGCCATTGACTTTATAGATAGCCGGGTTGTGACCAGGACCACGGATGCCGCTGTTGTTTACTACAAAGTAAGATATACTGACTGCTCTACCGGTGAAACCATTGACGGGTTATGGGGCTTACAGAAATGTAATAATAACTGGTATGTAAGATGGAACCAGTAATGAACCAGTAATGAACCAGTAATGACTAATTTGTTAAAGCCGGGAATATCCCGGCTTTAACTTATAGAAAATAATATCCTGCCTTAATCTGGGAGCGAAGCACTAACTTTGGTTTTAGTTTTCCGGTGCATTATCAAACAATTCTTTTATATACGGCAGCAAATCAATCGGCCTGATGATTCCTACAATGTTACCCTGTTCATCCATTACCGGAGTTATGGTGATACGATGCGTCAATATTAGTTCAGCGGCAGTTCCGGGGGGATCATCAACATGCACTGAAACCTTAACCAGCGGTTTAATGCATTTCTTTAAAGGGGTATCTTTAATCAGCTGAACCCCCTCCAGGTAAAACAGATCATGTCTGCTCAGGCTCGTAAGAATGCTAAACATTCCGCTGGCTTTGGGGGCCAAGTGGCTAACAGCCTCAAAAATGTTGCGCAGGGTTAGAAAACCGGCAATTTCATTGTCGTCATCCATTACAACCAGCCACCGGTAACCTTTTTCTTTGGAACTCTGCGTGATAATATTAACGGCTTCATGTAAGGTGGTATTATGGTTGACCCGGGGGTAATCCGAAAACGGCACCATATAATCCCTAACGGTTTTAACCCGTTCCTGCATAAGCAAACCCCTTCCCAATAGTATTGTATAAATGTTACCCATACCATTACCCAGAGGCAATAAAAGCTGCGCCTGATGCATTATTTCAACATTAAACTGCAATAAGCCGGTGTCTACGTTTTCACAAACCTGCCGTTTTCTTGTTTTACATGAAAAAATTTTTAAGTCACTTATATCTGGCGCTCCAATGGTTCCCTTTGCACGCTGCGCAATTTCTCTTACTGTCTTTGCGAGCGCAGCAAGCGAACTCAATCGCACTGCCGGTGACGAGTTAGCGGCATGGGGTGTCTAACTGCTCTTTTGGCTTGCGATTTTTCTTTCCACCAGCGCCTTGGCGCTACGTCCCGCGGCCTGCATTACAGTTTCCTCATCCAGTGTCAGGATACGCCGGTTTTTCATGACAATTTGCCCGTCAACAATTACTGTATCTACATCTGACGAGAGCGCGGCATAGGCAATTTGCGCGTAAATATCATACAAGGGGCAAAGATGCGGCTTTTGCATGTCAAATAGTATAATATCAGCCCTGAAGCCAGACTTGATGCACCCAATTTGACCTTCCAAACCCAGCGCCTTAGCTCCTCCCACAGTGGCCATGCTTAATGCCTGGTAAGCTGGCAGCACGCTGGCGTCAACGGCGGTGACTTTTTGCAAGAAAGCAGCGGCACGCACTTCCTCCAGCAGATCCAGATTGTTGTTGCTGGACGCGCCGTCAGTGCCCAGTCCAACCGTGGCCCCGGCATTTAACAAGCTAATAACCGGCGCCACGCCGCTGGCCAGTTTCATATTGCTCTGGGGGTTATGGGCTATCCCTACCTTACGTTTGACCAGAATTTCAATATCTTGATCATTTAGATGCACACAGTGGGCAGCCAAAACCGGCAATTCAAACAGGCCGGTTTCCTCCATCAGCATAACAGGCGATTGACCATATTTTTCATTAATTTCTTTAATTTCATCTAAAGTTTCGGCCAGGTGAATATGAATTCCAACTCCAAGCCTTTTTGCTTCATTAATTACTCTTTTCAAGTAGTCAGGCGGGCAGGTGTACGGCGCGTGCGGCCCAAACCAGGCTGCAATCCTCCCGCCGGCCCCGCCGTGCCACTGTTCAATAAATTCTATGCTCTCACGCATTGCTGTCTCGGCATTGGGGCCAAAACCGACCATGCCCCGGCTTAACACCGCGCGCAGGCCGCTTTCCTCTACCGCCCTGGCAACCTGGCCCATTTCAAAATACATGTCGGCAAAAGTTGTAGTGCCGCCCTTAATCATTTCGGCGCAACTAAGCAATGTACCCTGATAAATATCATCAGCCGTTAAATGCTCTTCCATGGGCCAAATTTTTTCTTTGAGCCATTGCATCAAAGGCATATCATCGGCATAGCCCCTGAGCATGGTCATGGCGGCATGGGTATGACAGTTGACCAACCCGGGCATTGCCACCATCCCAGGGCAGTCCAGTACCTGCTCAGGTTCAAAATCACCTGGAGTAGAACCAGCTGCTCCCACATAATAGATTTCCCTGCCGCGTATCGCTATTTCTCCGCCGTGAATAATTCTGTCCTCTCCAGCCATAGTGAGCACGGCCATACACTTGATCAACAAATTCGACATGTTAAAACCTCCCGGGTCTGTCTGTTTTGACTAAGGCCTGATTACAAGTTTAAGATCTGGCAGGTTGAGAGTTTTTCGATTGGCCGTAAGAGGTTATATATAAATCCCTGAGCAAAAGTGCCTCTTCCTTAGGTATCTCGTTGACTTTCCCCAACAATGAGGCCCAAGCATACACCTGGGCCGCCTTTTCGACCACCATACAAACTTGAAAGGCTTCTTCTAAATTTCTCCCCATCCCAACAACACCATGGTTCGCCAAAAGCACAGCATTGCTTTGTCCCAACACTTCCAGCACAGCAGCCGCAAGGTTTGGTGTACCGGCCCGGGCATAGCGTGTAACCGGCACTTTTCCTCCCACTAATTGGGCCAGGTCCTCCAAAATAGGGGGAAGGGTCTGTCCGGCTACGGCCATGGCACTGGCGAAAGTACTGTGGGTATGCATTATGGCCGTTACATCTTCCCTGGCGTTATAAATCGCAAGGTGCAGTTTGAGCTCCGTAGAGGGTTTTCGTTCTCCCTCGATTACCCTGCCGCCGGACTCAACAATAACCAGGTCTGATTTGCTCAGCCTGTCGCAAGAAATCCCGCTTGGTGTGATAACATACAGGTTTTCGCCCGGCACCCTGGCGGAGATATTGCCCCATGTACCCGTTACCAGCCCTGCACAGGCCATGCGCGATCCGGCTTTGAGCACCATTTCCTTACTTTTTTCCACTGCTACAGTCATATTTTGCTCCCCCGCAAATATTATTCAAACTGCCAATCATTAATGTATTTGTTTTGTTCCTCCGATAACGAATCTATGGTCAGGTCAAGTGATTTCAACTTTAACTCGGCCACCCGCCGGTCAAGCTCCGGCGGAACATTATATACCTTATTTTCCATCCTCTTGCCGTTTCGGGCTATATACAGGGCGGAAAGCGCCTGCAGCGCAAAAGACATATCCATAATTTCTGCCGGGTGTCCGTCACCGGCGGCAAGGTTGACCAGCCTTCCCTCAGCCAAAAGATACAGGCGCCTGCCATCGGGCAGCAAAAATTCCTCGATGTTGGCACGAACTGTGCGGCGGGATACTGAAGCTTGCTCCAGCTCGGGAATATTGATTTCCACATCAAAGTGCCCGGCGTTGGCCATAATGGCTCCGTCTTTCATTCTCTTAAAGTGTCCTTTGCGCAGTATATCGCGGCAGCCGGTTACCGTTATAAAATAATCGCCCACTGCAGCAGCGTCATAGCTGTTCATCACACTGTAGCCGTCCATATAGGCCTCGATGGCTTTTACAGGATCCACCTCGCACACGATCACATTAGCCCCCAGGCCTTTGGCCCGTAAAGCCACCCCCCTGCCGCACCAGCCGTAACCCATAACCACAACCGATTTGCCTGCCACCACCAGGTTTGTGGTGCGCAATAGCCCCGACCAGGTGGATTCACCGGTGCCGTAACGGTTGTCGAACAGGTGCTTGCACCTGGCATCATTGACCGCAACCATTGGGAAGAGAAGTTTATTTTGTTTTTCCAATGCCCGTAATCTTAAAACTCCTGTGGTGGTTTCCTCAGCTCCACCCAACACCTCAGGCGCATTATCCCGCAATTCGGTGTGCAAAAGATGCACAAGATCTCCGCCATCGTCGATCACTATCTGGGGGCGGTTATTCAGCACGTGGCGCAGATGATCGTTATATTCCTCCGGGGTGGCGTCATACCAGGCGTAGACCTTAATACCCTCTTTGGCCAGGGCGGCCGCAACGTCATCCTGGGTAGAAAGTGGATTTGAGCCGGTGATGGAAACATCGGCTCCCCCGGCGCTTAGAACTTCCGCCAGGTATGCCGTCTTGGCTTCCAGGTGGATGCTCATGGCCAGCTTGATCCCTTGGAAGGGCTTGTCCCTTTCAAATTCCTCCCGCAGGACGTTCAGCACGGGCATATGAGCCCTAACCCAGTCTATTTTCAGCCTTCCCCCGGGATGCAAATTAATATCGCGCACTATGTAATCGGACAATAAAAATCACCTCAATTTTTATTTGATCGAGCAGCTCCTGCTTATGTCATTGCGGAATTGGCGCTTTTGTCATTGCGAGCGCAGCTTCGCCAGTGATTGCTCGTAAGGCGGCCTTGCCACTCCCCGGTCTGTTATGATTGCGCCAACCAGACGGGCCGGAGTAACATCAAACGCCGGGTTCCATACCCCGACTCCTTCCGGCGCCACCCTTACACCGGCGAAATGAGTAATTTCCTCGGCTGCACGTTCTTCTATGGGAATATCCTTTCCTGAAACCAGATTAAAATCGATGGTGGACATAGGGGCAGCCACATAAAAAGGTACATTATGTTCTTTGGCTAAGACAGCTACCCCGTAGGTGCCTATCTTATTGGCAACATCTCCGTTGGCGGTAATCCGGTCCGCCCCCACAATTACCAGGTCGACTTTACCCAGGGACATAAGGTAGCCGGCCATATTATCAGAGATCAGTGTAACCGGAATATTTTCCTGCAGCATCTCCCAGGTGGTCAGGCGAGCGCCCTGCAACAGCGGCCTCGTTTCATCAGCGTAAACACTAACCTTTTTACCTGCATCCCGGGCGGCCCGGATCACCCCCAGGGCGGTTCCCAGCCCGGCCGTGGCCAGTGCCCCGGCGTTACAGTGCGTTAAAATCGCCGCATTATCCGGCACCAGTTCCCGGCCGAATTCACCCATTTTTCTGTTGCTTGCCAGGTCCTCGTTATAGATGGCATCGGCCTCGCAAAACAGTATTGCTTTTAATTCGTCCACAGCCTGGCAATCGCAACCCTTTACCTTTTCCAGCATCCGGTCTACAGCCCATTTCAAGTTAACTGCCGTCGGCCTGGTAGCAACCAACTCTCCAGCGATATCTTCAACTGCTGCGATAAACTCTTCCCTGTTGGCAGCACCAACAGATGCCGCGCCAAGTGCCAGGCCGTATGCCGCCGCCGCGCCGATGGCCGGGGCGCCCCGCACACTCAGGCGCTTAATGGCATCGCAGACAGTGCTGTGTTCAGTACAGTTTATATATTCCACTTTACCCGGCAGCTTGGTTTGATCCAGTATTTCCAGGCAGCCATTGGACCACCGCATGGTTTCCAAGTTCCTTCCCCCTTAGCTGATAAACAAGATGGCTATGATGATGAAAACTGGGCATCTGATTGGCTAACCGCAGCTGGGACTGCTTTGCTACGCTCGCAATGACAGCAGATTCAAAGCTGAATATCAACAAGCTGATGCCAGGATCTCGGCCAGGCTTGCAATAACAATAGCAGATACCCGGTTGATCAAATTATTTTAAAGCAGCAGGATCCTCCTGAGGAATGCACAGGCAAGCTTCATCCTCATTAAGATTGGCAATAGCCTCCATGGCAAGGTTGCGTAAATTTTGGGCATTTTCATTCATAATGTCCACTACTTCCTGGTGTGATAACTTAGTCGGGGATATCCCGGCAGCAAAATTAGTAACCATGGCAATAGTGGCATAACAAATGCCGGCTTCCCTGGCCAAAACCACTTCAGGCACACTGGTCATGCCAACCAGGTCACCGCCAAGCTGTTTATACATCTTAATCTCAGCCGGCGTCTCAAAGCGCGGCCCTTCAGCACACACATACGTACCGTGGCTATGATGGGCCAAACCCAGTTTTTCCGCAGCCTCACGCAGTGCTTTCCTTATCCTGGGGCAATAGGGCTCTGTCATGTCCAGGTGGACTACCCCATCTTCCAAAAACGTCTGGGACCTTGTTTTGGTAAAATCAAGAAACTGATCTATAAAAACAAAATCCTTTGGTTTCATCTCTGGGTTGAGTGAACCTACCGCCGCGGTGGCAAAAATGTTTTTTACTCCAAGCATTTTCAAGGCGTAAATATTGGCCCGGTAATTTACCAGGTGCGGGGGAACGGTATGCTCTTCCCCGTGCCTGGCCATGAAGGCCACCCGTTTCGTTAGATAAGTGCCTATCTTTACTTTAGCCCGTCCAAAAGGTGTGTCCACATTTTCTTCAACGATATCTGTGAGAATATTCGGGTCATATACACCAGTGCCGCCAATTATAGCTATTTTTGCATTCATGGGCACCCTCCCATTCGCTTTTGTTATTAGCATAACGTCTAACATTACCTACTATTCGCGTTTTTTCCAATCATTCCTTTTTCTTTTTAACCTTAGTCCAGGACTAAAAACAAAAAGGCGAACTGAATCAGCTCCGCCCAATGTAAAAAAGCGGGCTGGACCAGCTCCGCCCGCGTGATTTATGGGGACATTCCTCCGACCCCATATTTATTACCCCAAAGAGGAGGTGTGTACCCATTCCACTATACTGCCTGCACTTCTGTTTTATCGCTTTTGGCAAACAGCGCGTCAACAAATTCCTTGGCATTAAAGGGCCGCAGATCGTCAATCCCTTCTCCGACACCAATCATTTTTATTGGAATGCCCAGGCTTTGCCTCACAGCAACAACAACTCCACCTTTGGCCGTACCGTCCAACTTAGTTAAAGCCAATCCCGTTACATCGACTGCTTCCTTAAAAAGTTTGGCCTGGCTGATGGCGTTTTGACCTGTGGTAGCGTCCACTACCAGTAAAATCTCGTGAGGTGCACCGGGTAATTCCCGGCCAATCACCCTGCGGACCTTTTTCAGTTCGTCCATCAAATTGCTCTTGGTATGTAATCGCCCCGCAGTGTCAATGATTAAAACGTCGGCCTTGCGGGCTTTAGCTGCGTGCAGTGAATCAAAGGCCACCGCCGCAGGGTCCGAGCCCTCCGTGTGCTTAATAACCTGAACCCCAACCCGGTCGGCCCAAATTTCCAATTGGTCGATGGCTGCTGCCCGGAAAGTATCAGCAGCTCCCATGATCACGCTTTTACCCTGCTCTTTATAAAAATTGGCCAGCTTGCCGATAGTGGTGGTTTTCCCCACACCGTTTACCCCAACCACCATTATTACAAAGGGCTGTTCGGCACCGGTTTCTATTCCGCCTGTTTCTTCACCCAATGCTTGCTGAATCAGTTCTTTCAGCACCGCAGGCAGTTCTTCGGGGTTGCCGATCTTGCGTTTTTTCACCTCGGCCCGCAAATTTTCAACCAACTCCAAAGCAGTGTCAATGCCGACATCGGCCTGGATTAGAGTTTCCTCCAATTCTTCATACAGGCTTTCATCTATAATTTTCCGGCCCGTGACAATTGCTTCAACTTTTTCCACAAAGTTTTTTCTTGTTTTTGTCAAGCTTTCTTTGAGCTTACCGAAAAAACCCATAGCTTACCTCCCAAGATAGGATTCCAGAGCCATCCTGGCTGCTTGCTGTTCCGCCTCTTTCTTGGTCCTGCCCCGGCCCTTGCCCATAATGTTACCCCGGTATTCAACAACAGCGGTAAAGGTTTTATCGTGGTCGGGGCCGGTTTCGTCAATGACACTATACGAAATCGGGTCCTGAGACTTGCCTTGCAAATATTCCTGCAGCATTGTTTTGTAATCGCGTATTGCTTGCCCGGCAATAACTTGTTCAATGACATCGCTTAACTGGGATAAAGCCACCTTGCGGGCTTCCTCCAGCCCCCCGTCGAGGTAAACCGATCCAAGTAAAGCCTCAAAGGCATCCGCCAGCAATGCAGGCCTGTCCCTGCCGCCGGACTTTTCCTCCCCCCTGGACATCAGCATGAACTGGCCCAGGTTCAAGCGGCGCGCCACTTCCGCCAGCGACGGCTCGCATACGGTCATGGCACGCATTTTGGTTAGTTCCCCTTCCGATTTTTCAGAACAAATCCGGTAAAAATATTCACTGATTATCAGTTCCAGCACGGCGTCTCCCAAAAACTCCATGCGCTCATTATGCTTGTCTCCCCGGTCCTTGTTTTCGTAGATATATGAGCTGTGGACCAACGCCTGGTGTAAAAGATCGCTATCCTGCCAGAAGTAATTCACTTTCCGCTGGAGTTCATTAAGTTCCGGATGGTCTTGACTCATATTATAATACCCTTTCAGCTGCTGTCCTTTCAAGATTAAACCTCTCGAAAATTAACGTGGCGTTATGCCCCCCGAACCCGAAAGAATTGGTTAAGGCAACCGCAATTTCAGCCTTGCGTGCCGTGTTGGGCACATAGTCCAGGTCGCAATCGGGATCCGGTGTTTCCAAATTGATAGTGGGCGGAATAATCCCCCGGTTGATTGACAACACGCACACGGCGGCCTCAAGGCCCCCGGCTGCACCGAGCAGGTGCCCTGTCATGGACTTGGTGGAACTGACAGCCATTTTATAGGCGTGCCGGCCAAAAACCTCCTTAATAGCCACGGTTTCCAGCTTATCTCCCAGAGGAGTTGAGGTACCATGAGCATTAATATAATCTATACCAGCAGGTTGTATACCCGCATCCTGTAAGGCCATCCTCATTGCCAGCGCGGCGCCGGCCCCCTCCGGGTCGGGGGCGGTAATGTGATAGGCGTCGCAGGAAGTCCCGTAGCCGGTAATTTCCGCCAGTATATTGGCGCCCCGGGCCAGGGCGTGTTCCATTTCCTCCAGTACCAGAATAACCGACCCTTCGCCAATGACAAACCCATCCCTGCCGGCATCAAAAGGACGGCTGGCCCCGGCAGGATCATCGTTGTGTGTGGAAAGGGCTTTCATCGAGCAGAAGCCCGCCACGGCAAGAGGCGTTACAGGGGCCTCGGCTCCCCCGCTGATCACCACGTCGGCCTGCCCGCGCTGAATCAACCTAAAAGCCTCACCAACAGCATTGGTGCTGGAAGCACAGGCGCTTGTAGTTGTAACGTTACAACCCCGCAGCCCGTATTTAATAGCTATCTGGCCGGCACCCATATTGGCTATCATCATGGGGATAAAAAGCGGGCTGACCCGGCCCGGCCCCTTATCCAGCATCACTTTGTGCTGATCTTCCAGAGTTTGCAGCCCGCCGACCCCGGTACCCAGGATTACTGCGGACCTTTCGCGGTTAATCCGATCAATATCCAGCCCCGCGTTTTCCACCGCCATAGCAGTTGCCGCCAGGGCAAAGTGGGTAAAGCGGTCCATCCGCCGGGCTTCCTTATGGTCAATAAAATCTTTGGGATTAAAATCTTTTACTTCGGCCGCTATTGTGCTGTCATAACCTTTGGTGTCAAAACGCGTAATCGGCCCAACCCCGCTTTTGCCTTCTATCAGATTATTCCAAAATACCTCCAGGCTGTTTCCCAGCGGAGTAACAACACCGATTCCGGTTACTACTGCTCTTTTGCTTGTCAAAACCGCACCTCCCCGGTGCAAATATATATTTTTAAAAAAGCCCGCCGGTTGTTGCCGGCAGGGCTTTTTAGTTTATTTGCGTTCTTCAATGTACTTAATTACTTCTCCCACCTTGCGAATCTTTTCAGCATCCTCATCCGGAATTTGAAGGTCAAATTCTTCTTCCAGGGCCATAATCAGTTCAACTATATCCAGGGAATCCGCTCCCAGGTCGTCCACAAAAGAAGCTTCCAATTTTACTTCTTCCGGCTCGACACCAAGCTGTTCCACGATAATTTCCTTAACGCGGTTAAATACTGCCGACACTGTGTCACCTCCTTTCAAGCTTTGTTTCCTTGGCAAGTATCATCAAACGGAGTTTAGCTCCGTTTTTCACGTTACTTGTATCTGGCGCTCCGGTGGTTCCCTCCGCACTATGCGCAATTTCCCTTGTTGTCATTGCAAGCGCAGCCGGTGGTCCCCGTAATGTCCCCGTAATATGTGCTTACATGGTCATGCCGCCGTCGACTACAATAACCTGGCCGGTAATATACCCGGCCCCTTCCCCGGCCAGAAAAGCAACAGCGGAAGCAATTTCTTCCGGTTTGCCGAACCTGTTCAAAGGAACGCCGGCCAGCATCTTGCTTTTGGTTTCTTCCGCCAGGCCGTCCGTCATATCGGTCATAATGTAGCCGGGAGCAACGGCGTTGACGGTAATGCTGCGCGAGCCCAGCTCCCGTGCCAGGGATTTGGTGAAACCGATCAGCCCGGCTTTGGCAGCTGCGTAGTTGGCCTGACCCGCGTTGCCCGTCAAACCGACCACCGAACTGATATTAATTATGCGCCCCCACCTTGCCTTAAGCATGGGGCGCATAACCGCTTTGGCGCAGTTGTAAGCTCCTTTAAGGTTGACGTTCAGCACCGCATCCCAATCACTTTCACGCAGCCTCGGCAAAAGGTTATCCCTGGTTATCCCGGCGTTGTTCACCAGAATGTCCAGCCGCCCGTATTCATTCAAGATTTGTTTCATCATCGCTTCAACCTGTTCCTGGTCGGCAACATCAGCCCGGACGGCCAGAGCCCGCCCGCCGGCGGCGGTTATGACGGCGGCGGTTTCCTGTGCCGCCGCGGCATTACCGGCGTAATTAACCGCAATGGCGGCTCCGCGCCTGGACAACTCAATAGCAATTGCCCTGCCTATCCCCCTGGAGGAACCGGTTACTATGGCCACCCTGCCTTCGAGTTCCATTTATACCGCCTCCTTTAACAGCTCATATATGGCAGCCGGCTCCGATTGTTCGTTAAAGCTGGCGCCGGTAACATTTTTATTTATTTTCCTGGTCAGCCCGGTTAACACCTGCCCCGGTCCTACTTCAAGCAATACCTTGGCACCGCCCTCTATCATGCGCAAAACTGATTGTTCCCAGAGCACCGGGCCGGAAACCTGTTTAATGAGTGCATCCCTTACGCCGGCTGCGGTCTTGACGTAATCTGCATTCACATTGGCGATAACGGGTATGCCGGGGTCTTTGATTTCCACCTGGTCCAGTTCCGGGGCCAGCTTGGCGCCGGCTGGAGCCATCAGGCTGCTGTGAAAGGGGGCGCTAACCTGGAGTGGAATGCACCGCCGGGCGCCCAGCTGCTTAAATATTTCCCTGGCCCGCTCCAGTGCTTTGCTTTCCCCTGCCACCACCACCTGCCCGGGACAGTTGAAATTAGCTGCTTCAACAACACCAAATACCGATGCCTGGCGGCAGCCTTCCACAACTTGCTGCTGCGACAGTCCCAGGACCGCCAGCATCCCGCCCTGTCCCAGGGGCACAGCCTCCTGCATAAGCCGGCCGCGCAGCCTGACCAGACGCACTGCGTCAGGGAAATTCAGTGCACCGGCAGCCACCAGGGCCGAGTATTCCCCCAGGCTGTGGCCGGCAACAACATCCGGCTTATACCCCTCTCTTTTTAGTATTTCGTGCATAGCCACACTAACAGTTAAAATAGCCGGCTGGGCATTAACAGTTTTCATAAGCTCTTCCCCGGGACCTGCAAAAACCAACTCTGTCAGCGGAAAAGCAAGGGCACGGTCGGCTTCTGCAAAAATATCCCGGACAAAAGCATACTGATCATAAAATACTTTACCCATACCCACAAAATGGGAGCCCTGCCCCGGAAAGATAAATGCCAGCATCCTTAACTCACCGCCCTGCTGTAAGCACCTTTTATCGCCTGCTCCGCCCCGGTCACAACTTCTGTAATAATATCCCGGGCCGGCTGTATCTTTTTTACCATTGAGGATACCTGCCCGGCCATAACCGAGCCCATTTCCACGTCTCCATCCTGCATGGCCAGCTTTAAGCGCCCTGCGCCCAATCTTTCAAACTCCTCGCCGCCGGCACAGCGCTCTTCCAGCTCCAGGAACTGCCTGGCCAATTTATTCTTTAAAACCCTGACGGGGTGACCCGTAGGCCGCCCGGTCACTATGGTATCCCTGTCTTTTGCCTTGATCACCATATCCTTAACCCGCGCGTGGATTGTACATTCAGCGGCACACATAAACCTGGTTCCCATCTGCACGCCCTCGGCGCCCAGCATTATTGCCGCTGCCATACCCCGGCCGTCAAAGATACCTCCGGCTGCAATAACAGGTAGTTCTACCGCATCAACTATCTGGGGCACCAGGGCCATGGTGGTTAAGTCTCCGATATGGCCGCCCGATTCCATTCCCTCGGCTATCAGTGCATCCACACCGGAACGGGCCAGTCTCTTCGCCAGTGCCACAGATGAAACTACCGGGATAACTTTTACCCCTGCGCTGTGCAATAGCTCCACGAACTTGCCAGGGTTTCCCGCCCCCGTAGTCACAACTGCCACTTTTTCTTCCACCAGCAGCTCCATTATTTCGGAAGCATAGGGTGAAAGCAGCATCACATTTACTCCAAACGGCCTGCCGGTTAATGCCTTGGTTTTCCTAACCTGCTCCCTGACCCAGTCTGGCGGAGCCTGACCCGAACCGATAATGCCCAGCCCGCCCCCTTCACTGACAGCGGCAACAAGTTCCGCAGTTGAAACCCAAGCCATCCCACCCTGTAATACAGGGTACTCTATTTCCAGCAAATCGCAAACGCGAGTTCTAATAGACTCTCCCTCCCCTAAAACCTCTTTATCGCCTGTAATCATACCACTTCATTAACATTCCGGCCCAGGTCAAACCGGCGCCGAAACCCACCATAATTACGATATCCCCGTCTTTAATTTTTCCACTGTTCAATGACTCTTCCAGAGCAAGTGGAATTGACGCCGTTGAGGTGTTACCGTACCTGTCTACGTTGACAGCTACCCTATCCATCGGCAGGTTCATTTTTTTGGCGGCATGTTCGATAATACGGATATTGGCCTGATGCGGAATTAAAAAATCAATATCCGACACGCTCAGTCCAGCCCGCTGCAGGACTTTAGCCGAGCCTTCTTCCATGGCCCTCACGGCAAATTTAAAAACCTCCCGGCCGTTCATGCGGGTGAATTGCAACCCTTGTTCGATAACTTCCGCAGATATGGGGTGTCTTGAGCCACCCCCCGGCATATAAAGATGGTAGGCGCCGGAGCCGTCTGCGCCCAGTGCACTGGATAAGATACCCCTGTCGCCGGGCACCCGCCTGATTACCACCGCACCTGCGCCGTCACCAAATAAAACACAAGTGTTACGGTCTTGCCAATTCATTATTTTGGTCAGGACTTCAGACCCAACCACAAGCACCGTGCTGGCATTACCGGCTTCAATAAACTGTGACGCCACAGAAACGGCGTAGATAAAGCCCGTGCACCCTGCAAGCAAATCAAAGGCGCCGGCGTTTTTCGCACCCAACCTGTCCTGCAGCAAGCAGGCCGTCGCAGGGAAGATCATATCCGGTGTGTTTGTGGCCGTGATGATTAAGTCAATTTCGTCCGGTTTGACACCTGCATCGTCCAACGCCTTTACTGAAGCCTGATAGGCCAAGTCTGAAGTGGCTTCTTCCGGCGCGGCCACCCTTCTTTCACGGATGCCGGTACGGGCAACGATCCACTCATCGCTGGTATCAACCATCTTTTGCAAGTCACTGTTGGTTAACACCCGTTCCGGCACGTATGTTGCCAGTCCTACAATACCGGCCCTTATTTTTTGTTCACCTACCATCGGCAATATCAACCTCTCTTGCCTGGCTTACCAGGCTGTCACTAATTGCATTGATCAGCCCTGTATCCACCGATTCTTTGGCCCTGATTAAAGCATTCTTGATAGCAAGTTCTTTGGAACTACCATGACAAACTATCGCCACCCCGTTAACTCCCAGTAAGGGGGCACCGCCATATTCGGAGTAATCCAGTCTCCTTTTTAAATTTTTCAGCGCCGGTAACGACAAAACGGCGCCCAGCCTGGCTATTCCACTTTGCTGCAGTTCCTTTTTAATCATATTCATCAAAGCGGCAGCCAGCCCTTCGCCTGTTTTTAGCACAACATTTCCTACAAAACCGTCACAAACAGCCACATCCACCGACCCGTGGAATACATCCCGGCCTTCAATGTTTCCATAAAAGTTAAGTCCTGAATCAGCCAGCAGCGGGTAAGTCCCCAGAGTCAGTTCATTACCCTTGGAGCTCTCTTCGCCGACATTGACCAAACCAACTTTGGGGCTGGGTATACCTAAAATTTTCTGCGCATAAAGTGAGCCCATAATTGCAAATTGCAGCAGGTTTTTCGGCTTGCAATCCACATTCGCACCCACGTCCAGCAAAATGGTAATTCCCTGTTCCACCGGCAATACACTGGCAATGGCCGGCCGGTCTATACCCTTGATCCTACCCAGCCGCAGCAGCGCTGCCGCCATGGTGGCCCCTGTACTACCGGCGGAAACCATTGCGGAGGCCTCACCGCTGCGTACAAGTTCTGCTGCAATAACAACAGAAGCGTTCTTCTTGCGCCTTACCGCCGTTGCCGGCGCTTCGTCCATGCTGATTACTTCCGGCGCATGGAATACTTCCAACCCGTTACAGGATCCCAGCAATTCCAGCTCCTTATTTAAAATTTCTTGATCTCCCACCAGAATAACTTTCTGTCCGGTTTCCCGGCATAATTCCCAGGCACCACGCACTATCTCCCGTGGAGCATGATCGCCACCCATGGCGTCAAGGGCTATTTTCAAGATTATTGACCTCCTCGGATAAGTCAAAAACCAACAGTTTACCCTGAAATACCAAATCTTCCTTAACATGGGAAGCAACTCTTATCATATATTTATTACCTTTTTTCCTGGTGATAGTCGCCCTGGCCAGTACTTTTTCACCATTGAATACAGGCCTTTTGAAACTTAGCTTGGCGGTGCCGGTCAACGCCACATCGGTATCAATCAGAGCCAGGGCCAGTGAATTGGCCTGGGCAAACAGGTAGCGGCCATCCAGCACCCTTGTTTTACTCATGGTCATTGTTTCGTTAACAGTGAGTATGGACAAACCTTCCCGCCCTATCTCAATATCCACCAACTGACCAACGATTTCATCCTCTTCAATGGCCCGCAAATTACGGTAAATGCCCCGGGCCATATTTTTTACGCGCTCACGCATTTCCGGAATTTTAAGTTCAGCCCGGTCCAGCCTGACGGTTTGAATGCTGACCTTAAAAATCTGGGCAAGGTCTTCGTCAGTCAAAAAAGGATTCCCCTCCAGGTACCTTTGCAATAATTTTTGTCTGCCTGTTTTACCGTTACCGTTCTTGGCCACGCCGCACACCTAACCGGAAAATATTTAGCACCAGGTGCTAAATCAGAGTATACCTTAGCAGGCAATAAAAAGCAATAAATCAGCGCACAAAAAAATAAGCCCTGTTTCGAGCTTATTTCAAATAAGTTTACTAAACTTGGCCCAAAGCTGCCTATTTCAAATAATTCCATTATGATCCAAGCACTATTTTGCAACTATTTCCCTACCTTTGTAGTAGCCGCATCCCGCACAAACCTGGTGCGGTACCGCCAAAGCATGACATTGCGGGCATTCTACCAGCTTGGGGGCTTCAATTTTCCAATTTGCCCTGCGCTGACGTTTCCTTTGTTTGGACATTCTCCTCTTGGGTACTCCCATGTCTACACCCCCTTTATTATAATTCCGATTATTATTCAGGTAGTCAGAATTGCTAAAATTAGAATCCGGCAGCAGTCAGCATTCACAACTAAGTTGGTTTTTTGCCTTCCACTTGAATTCTACCCCAAAATTATTCTGATTCCTGACTTCTGCCTCCTGGCTCCTGAGCAGTTACTAATTCCTTCAATTTGGCCATACGTGGATCGATTTCTTCTTTTTCACAATTGCATTTGCTTTTGTTTAAGTTGGTTCCACATAAGGAGCAAAGGCCCCGGCAACCATCATCACAGATAAACCGCAGGGGTAAATTTACCAAGATTGTATTAATTGCCTCGGGGGTTATATCTATGCTGTCGCCTGAATAAGGAATCCAGTCCTCTTCGCGAGACCCGCCGGCATTCTTGGCCCGGTCGTAATAAGTATCCATAAAAACAGGGCTCATTGTTAAAACAAAGCTATCCAGGCACCGGCTGCAAACAACCACTAAATCAACATCCAATTGCCCTTCCACGGCGATCGCATCACCAATATTTGTCAGCACAAGGTTAAACTTGGCAGGTTTGGCAAGCTTGATATAATCCCCGTCCGCCGGAAGGGGCGGCAGGTCACTGGCAAAATCAACCCACTCTCGTTTACCTTTTTCTTTTTTCAAGTGCTCCACATTCAAAAAGGGCACAGAACACCCCTCCTGCTACTCAACAGGTAAAATTATATAAACATGTGGCTTCTTTGTCAAGATTAAGTAACAGAGCCGTTTTCACTAAAATTAATAGTTAATCTATGCTCTATAAAATCTATGCAATCTTTAAAGGACTTGTATCAGCCAATGATGCATATTGTTATACAGTGGGGGGGATTGCCAGATGCCGTTGGGTCGCGGTCACTTATCCAATGGTATGGAGAGAAAAGACATCCCAGGTTTAATTTGGACCATGTTGGCTGTTTGTTTTGTATTTTGCATGGTTTACCGGCCGGTGCTGGTTTTTCAGGGGGCGGTTGCGGGGCTGAAAGCCTGGTGGGAAATCGTTTTCCCTTCTTTGCTGCCATTTTTTATAACTTCAGAAATTTTGATGAAGCTGGGCTTGGTCAGGTTTATCGGCACGCTGCTGGAGCCGGTAATGCGGCCCATCTTCAATGTACCGGGGACAGGCGGGTTCGTTATGGTTATCGGTTTTACCAGCGGCTTTCCCATCGGCAGCATGGTCACAGCCCAGCTGCGCCGTGACGGGTTGTGCTCCAAGGTTGAGGGCGAGCGCCTGATGAGCTTCACCAACAACTCCAGCCCTTTGTTCATGCTGACGGCGGTTGCCGTAGGCATGTTCGGCCGGCCGGAATTTGGGATATTGATAGCCGGGTCCCACTACCTGGCCAATCTTTTGCTTGGCATCGGCCTCAGATTTTACAAACGCCATGACCGGGAGGGCCTGGTTGATAGCCGCGGCAGGCAAAACCGGTCTGTTATTGCCGCCGTTAACGCGCTGATCGAGCACCAGCGCAAGGAACGGGTGCCGCTGGGCAAATTATTGGGGGAAGCGGTGGCCTCCTCCGTTACCAAACTGCTCAACATCGGGGGCTTTATCATTTTATTTGCCGTAATTATTAAAATAATGCAGGACGTCGGCGCCATAAAAGCCGTTGCTTCCGTGCTCGGGTTTTTCCTGGCCCCGCTCGGCTTCCCGCCAGACATACTTAAAGCCCTGGCCAGCGGCATGTTTGAAATGACCATGGGCACCAAACTGGCCTCTGAAGCTTCAGGCAGCCAATTGGATAAGTTGATGGCGGTGGCCATGATCCTGGGTTGGAGCGGGCTTTGCATTCAGGCGCAGGTGGCCAGCATGATCTCGGGAACAGACATGAACATGAAAATTTTTGTCCTGACCCGCATGGCGCACGCCCTGCTGGCGGCAGGCGTACTCAAATTTTTATATACCAACGAAAGGATATCCGGCGCACTGCTGACCACCCCGGTATTTGCTCCCCTGCTGCACGCCGCACACGGTTCAACATTAAAAATGGTTTACGGGGCCTTTTGCACCACGGCAATCCTGCTGGGCCTGCTGATCGCACTGGCCTTTATTTTTAGAATATTTAATTACAGCCTGCGGGCAGTGCTTCACTTTACTAATCAACCTTAAACTGAACGATTGCTGCCTGTAGTTCCTCTGCAATGTTGGCCAACTCCTGGGCTGAATTAGTCACTTGCTGAACCGATAAGGCAATCTGCTCGTTGGATGTTGCCAGTTGTTTGGCACTTTCATTGGCATGTTTGGTACCTTCAGCGATATCCTTCATAATGGCCGTATTATCATCTATGGCTTTGATGATTTGTTTTAGGGAAGCGCCTGTTTTACTGGCTATTTGCACTCCTTCAGCCACTTCTTTGGCTCCGTTTTCCATTGCGCCTTTAACGTTTTCCATGTTGATTTGAATTTCACTAATTAAGCTTGTTATCTCATTGGCGGCTCCGGCTGACTGTTCAGCCAGTTGACGTACTTCTTCCGCCACCACTGCAAATCCACGGCCAAATTCCCCGGCCCGTGCCGCTTCTATGGCAGCATTCAAAGCCAGCAAATTTGTCTGATCCGCTATATTGGTAATTGTATTGATAATTTCCCCAATCTTACTGGATTGTTCGCCAAGTTCTTGAATTGCTGATGCCAAATTCTGAGAAGATGAAGCAATGGAATTGATCTTTTCTATTGTGTCACTTACGGCCCGGTTGCCTTCTTCCGCCACATGCCGGGCTTGCTTCGACCTGATGGTTGCAGCTTTTGCATTATCCGCATCTTTTGCGGAAGTTGCGGCAACTTTATTAGTGGTACCGGCCAACTCCTCAACTGTAGCACTAACCTCTTCGCTGGTGGAATATAGTTCCTGACTGAACGAGGCCACTGAGTTAGCCTTTTCTTTAACATTTGCTACCAGTTGTTTTAAGCTGCCGGCCATACCATTTATGCTCTCGGCAAGCTGGCCGATTTCATCGTTACTCTTAATATTAAAATTGTGGGTCAGGTCCCCCGTGGACATCAAGACGCAGCCTTCGCGTAGCTTAATTAAAGGATCGGAGATTTTTCGAGCCAGCCACATTGAAACCATAAAACAGATAAAATAGATAACCAGAAGAGGGACGGCTATATTGACTATTATTTTCTTTTTTATATCCAATATTTTATCAGCCGGGAAGTCAGCCCCCAAAATGGCGACAACTTGACCGGCACTGTTTTTTATAGGCGCATAAGCAGATTTAAAAGTGCCCCATTCATCGGTATAAAAACCGTCGGTACAAGAAGGCGTCCCGGCAAATGCTTTTTTCATACCCGATTCCCAGCTATACTCTTCGCCAATCGGGCACGGTTTCTCCGGATCACCGTCAACTGCGAAATATACCTTGCCATCCTTGGAATACAATGTGTAAACGTAAGGAATATGCAATTGATTTTGAATCTGTTGAAAATACGTTCTAACGTCCTTGTAATTTTCTGAGGACATATCCGCTGCGGCGATCAACTTTTCTTGTTGATCGCCGTCAACTTTTAAAGCAGCAATAATTGCAGTATTAATAATGCTATCGGTAAAGTTGCTTTCAACTTGGCTGTATATCGTACGATAGATTATGGCAGCAACAATAACGGTCGAGAGCAATGATAAAATTAAAAACATTGAAGTAAGTTTTGTACGAATACTAATTTTGGTTCTGTAATACAACACATACTCCTCCTGTACGTTTCTATTATTGCCTAAATCATAGTTAGAATATAATGGCATTACTTCGTAATTCGACATGATAATTAGCTTTCCTGCATAATGTGCATTTTTCACGGGCTATCATGCTGTACAACAGTTTGAGATGATCAATATAGGGAGACCCTTTAGCGTCCCCAAGGGGCGCTTTTTTGTTTGATACATTTTTCAACCTGCCGCGGGAAAAGATATCAAGAACCGCAATCATCTCGTCCCTTAAGAAGGTGAAACAATGACCGATTTGACCGGTTTCTTTAATCCCCGGTCCGTCGCCATTGCCGGCGCATCCCAGAAACCCGGCAAAATTGGCAACGCCATACTCAAAAATATTATTAACAGCGGGTATAAAGGCGCAATTTACCCGGTTAACCCCAAGGCGCAAGAAATCGAAGGCCTGCCATGTTACCCCGACATCGGAGCGATCCAGGATCCCCCGGAGCTGGTGGTGGTTGCCGTACCGGCGGCCAAAACTTTGGACCTGGCGAAAACCTGCGGGGAAAAAGGCGTTAAGCACCTGGTCGTGATAACCGCAGGCTTTAAGGAAGTCGGCCGGGATGGTCTGGAACTGGAAAAAAAGCTGGTAGAGGTTTGCAACAGCTATCAAATGAACATGCTGGGACCAAACTGCGTGGGCATGATGAATACCCACGCCAGTCTCAACGCGTCCTTTTCCGCCACGTACCCCGCCCGGCCCGGTGATATCACCTTCATCTCCCAAAGCGGGGCGATGCTGGTGGCGATCCTGGACTGGAGCAGCCTCACCGGACTCAACTTCAGCAAGGTGGTCAGCCTGGGCAACAAAGCCCAGCTCAATGAAGCAGATTTTATAGACGCCGCCGCCAATGACCCCACCACCAAAGTAATTCTTTGCTATATTGAAGACGTGGCCAATGGCGATTACTTTTTAGAGGTGGCGGAGCAGGCTACCCGTAAAAAGCCTGTTATCATCTTAAAATCCGGGACCAGCCAGGCCGGCGCCATGGCGGCATCGTCCCACACCGGGGCGCTGGCGGGCAGCGACCTGGCCTACGAAACGGCCTTTAGCCAGTGCGGTGTTATCAGGGCCCACAGCATGCCGGAATTATTTGACCTGGCCGTGGCTTTTTCCGAACAACCCGTGCCGCCTAACCGCAACGTAGCTGTAGTCACCAACGCCGGCGGGCCGGGCATAGTGGCCACGGACACTGTGGAAGCAAGCGGCATGGCCATGGCCAGGTTTACCAAAGATACAATTGATGCATTGCGGCAAAGTCTTCCGGCGGAATCTAATATATACAACCCGGTGGACGTGCTTGGTGACGCCGGGGCCGATCGTTACCATACCGCACTGGAAAAAGTGCTGGCCGATCCGAACGTAGGCAGCGCAGTGGTGTTGGTTTGTCCAACGGCGGTCACCGACCCGGTGCCGACAGCCCAAGCCATTGTTGACTTGCATCACAAGCACCCTGACAAACCCGTACTGGCGGCGTACATGGGAGGCCCCATGCTGGCCCCCGGAGCGGAACTGCTGTCAAAGTCCGGGATTCCATGCTTCACCTTTCCCGAACCGGCGATCAACGCCATCAGCGGCATGTCCCGGTACTCGGCAATGCAAGCAAGGCCGGAAGAACACCCGGAAAGAGCCATCCATGCTGACCGCGGGACAGTTAAAACTATTTTTGATCAAGTCCGGCAAGAAGGCAGGCTGGTGCTGCTTGGCAGTGAAGCCTACCAGGCAGCCAAGGCTTACGGCATACCGGCGGCGCCGGTATTGCTGGCCGCATCACCGGACCAGGCGGTGCAACTGGCGGAACAAATCGGCTTCCCGGTGGTGCTCAAAGTGGCATCACCCAAAATAATGCACAAAACTGATGTGGGTGGGGTGCTGATCGGGCTGAAAACCGCGGAAGAAGTAAGGCGGGGATACATAGAAATAACCGAAAACGTCCAGCGTTACCTGCCGGACGTGATTATTCACGGCATAGAAATCCAGAAAATGATGCCCCAAGGCACGGAATTAATCGTGGGCATGTCCAGGGACGTGCAGTTCGGCCCCTTAATTGCCTTTGGCCTGGGCGGCATTTACGTCAACTTGATGAAAGATGTAAGTTTTCGTCTGGCCCGCGGCCTGACCGAAAAGGAAATCCAAAAAATGCTTACAGAAACAAAAGCCTACACGCTGTTAAAGGGATACCGCGGTGAACAACCGGCTGATATAGGCGCAATAGTGGATATCATCGCCAGGACGGCCCGCCTGGTAACCGATTTCAGCGAAATCACCGAATTGGACATTAACCCGGTATTCGCTTATCCGGAGGGCGCCTCGGCCCTGGATATTAAAATAACGGTATCGTGAGGTGTTGATGATGAAAAATCTGTTCATTCTGGGAACGGCGGAAAGCGGAAAAACAGCCGTTGCCGTGGGCCTGGCACTAAAGCTGAAAGAACTGGGTTATCAAGTGGCCTATTTCAAGCCGGTAGCCAACCTTACCGGCGCCACGTCCGGGCAAGACAGAGACGCCCTGCTGATGAAACAGGTGTTGGAGATGCGGCCGGATACCGGCGATATAGCCCCATACAAGGCGGGTCCTTCATATCTTTCAACTTACCGGCATAATGAAACAATTGAGCAACTTATCGCCACCTATGAAAAGGTTGCGGCCGGCGCCGACATTGTTGTTATCGGCGGAGCCAGCGACCCCTCCATTATGTCCACCTTGGGCCTGGACGCGGTTACCCTGGCCCGGCGGCTTGGCGCCGCAACCTTGTTTATCATAAAAATAAAAAACGATTATAGTTTGGACCAAACGGTATTTTTGAACAATCATTTTTCCGGGCGGGACATACCTGTCATCGGCAATATATTTAACAACGTGCCGCGGCCGCTGCTGGCAAAAACCGAAGGCATCTACCGGCAGCGGCTCTTGGAAAGGGGCTACCGCACTTTGGGCATTATACCGGCCAAACATGATTTTGCTTATCCCACGGTGGCGGAATATTACGATACACTTGGCGGAGAATTGCTGGCGGGGGAAGATAAGCTGGACCGGCCGGTTGAAGACCTGATCATCGGCGCCATGACAATCGAAAGCGCGCTGGGGTACTTACGCCGTTCCCCCAATAAGGCCTTTATCACCGGGGGTGACCGTGCCGAGCTCGCCCTGGCTGCACTGGAAACCAGCACCTCGGTCATTATCTTAACCGGCGGCTTGTATCCCGACGTCAAGGTGATCGCCAAGGCAGCTGAAAAAGGAGTCCCGGTAATACTGGTGCATTACGACACTTACGCCACCATGGAAAAGCTGGCCGAAGTAGCAAAAAATATCAGGCCCGGTGACAAACAGGCGATTGATGCGGCGAAGGAAACCATTGAAAAACACGTTAATTGGGAATACATTGTAGACCAGCTCAAGAAGTGAAAGCCGCGTCCTCCGCGGCTTATTTTTTACCTATACAGCTTCTTTACTTTGTTTCATGCCTTTCAGCTCCATCCTGCCCTGGCGGATCTCCTCAAGTATTTGGGATAAATTACCTTCCAGGTTGGATAGGATTTCATCCGCATAGTCACGAGCTCCCTGCTTAATCTGAACAGCCACTTGCTCGGCCCTTGCTTCAATCTCACGGGCAATTTCCTGGGCTTTACGGGCTACTTCGGATTCATCCGCTTTTCTTTCCAGCTGCTTTTCAGCATCCTCCATGATACGTAATGCCTCTCGTTTTGAGTCCGTGATTACTTTTTCCCTTTCCTGGAGCACCCACTTGGCCTGCCTTAGTTCTTCCGGCAAGGATGTCCTGATCCGGTCCAGGTAATCAAGCAGTCTGTCTTCGTCCACCAGAACCCTTTTGGTCATGGGAACCCTGGGACTGCTATCGATTAATTCCTCCATTTCATTTAAAATGTTGAATAATTCCAAAACAAGATCCCCCCCGCCCGTTACCGGTTCTTAAATTTTTCCCGCAGCCTGTCCTGCACCAACGGCGGCACCAGGTCCCTGACGCAACCGCCGAAGGACACCACCTCTTTAACCGCACTGGAACTGATAAATGAGAATTCCGCCCTGGTCATAAGAAATACGGTTTCCACCGATGTCTGCAATTTTTTATTGGTAAGCGCCATCATAAATTCATTTTCAAAGTCGGATATCGCCCTTAACCCCCTGATAATGACTTGAGCATTGTTTTCCTTGGCATAATTTACCGTCAAACCGTTAAAGGCGCCAACGGAAACGTTATCTATGGAATGCGTAACCTCTTTGAGCATGTCCAACCGCTCGTCAACGCTAAAAAGCGGTTGCTTACCCGGGTTTCGCGAAACCGCAACAATTAACTTGTCAAACAACAAAGCTGCACGCTCAATAATATCTAAATGCCCGTTGGTAACTGGGTCGAAGCTACCCGGGTAAACGGCTATTCGCAAAATTTATCCCCCTCTGAACTGTGCTTGTAGAATAGTAGGGCCGTATCCCCATATTTCTCGCGCCGCACCATATAGTACGATCCTGCCTTCTCCGGCGCAGCTTCACCGGCTCCAATTTCAATTACCAATACGCCGCCCTGACAAAGCACGGGGTATTTACATAATGTATTCAATGTTAACCCGGCGAGTCCCTGCCGGTACGGAGGGTCCGCAAAAATAATATCGAATTTATCCCCGCGCCGTTGCATAAATTCCACAGCTGTTACTACATCCCGCCTGATAATTTCAGATCCTTCCCATAACCCCGTTAAAGTAATATTTTCTTTTAAGATACGGGCTACCTGAGGATTGGATTCAACAAAGACTGCTCTACGGGCACCCCGGCTTAAAGCTTCCAGTCCCACGCCACCTGTTCCGGCAAAAAGATCGGCAAACTCACTACCGGGGACAAGGTTGCCGATAATATTGAATAACGCTTCCTTAACCCGGTCCGAAGTCGGCCTGACCGGCAACTTACCCGGAGATTTTAAACGTCTTTTTTTGGCTGATCCGGCAATTACCCGCAAAAATTTCCTTCCTTTCCTAATTAAACGTAATAATTATAACACAGAAGTTGTAAAAAAGTCGATTTATATACAAAAAGGTCTTACTTGAGTTATGTATCGTATATTAAAGACAAATTGGGCAAATATATAAAAAATACTTTACGGAGTGATATTATTTTGGATCGAGAATTCTTAAAATCAATGGGCGTTTCGCTGGACCTGGCCCTTGAAGCAAGGGAGATCGTAAGGGGTGAAACAGGTCAGGAAGTACCGGGGGTCCGGGTTGATAAAGAAACTTATGACCATGCTACCGTTACAACTGTTTACATCGAAGATGAAAGTGCCCAGGCCATTATGGGTAAACCCGTTGGTAAATACATAACTATTGAGGCGCCGGCAATCAGGGAAAACGACCCCGATGCGCACCGTCAAGTAGCCGAAGTACTGGCGGAACAACTTAAAAAAATGTTTGATTTGCCCATGGAGTCCAATATCCTGGTGGTAGGACTCGGCAACTGGAACGCCACACCCGACGCGTTGGGGCCCAGAGTCGTCGACAATTGCCTTGTAACCAGACACCTTTTTAATTACGCACCCCAATCACTGCAGGGCGGCATGCGGCCGGTCAGTGCCATTGCCCCCGGCGTTCTGGGCATTACCGGCATTGAAACCGCTGAAATTGTCCAGGGCGTTACTGAAAGAGTAAAGCCGGAATTAATTATTGCAATAGATTCCCTGGCGGCACGCAGCGTCGACCGTATCGCAACCACCATTCAGCTGGCGGATACCGGAATCAACCCCGGCTCGGGAATAGGCAATAAACGGGCAGGTATCAACCGGGAAACCATGGGTGTAAAAGTTATAGCCATAGGCGTTCCCACTGTTGCGTCGGCAGCATTAATTGCCCAGGACGCCATTGAAAAGTATCTTAAGACCACCAATACCCAGATCGGGGTCACCAACGAAGCTATCAAAAGTGTCCTGGAACCATTTGGCGGCAACCTGACCGTAACACCAAAGGAAATCGACACCCTGATTGAAGATACCGCCCATATTATTGCCGGCGGGATATCAATGGCGCTGCACCCGGGAGTCAATCCCGACGACTACGCTTATTATCTTCATTAATAGAATTAACGGAAACGGAATTAACGGACATGGCAAAACAAGCGGACTCCAAAACCGCTTGTAGAGGAAAGGCAAAGCCTCCTGACAGGTGACCTTGTTTTATCACTTGCTTAGACCGGTCACCTGCCAGGAACTTTGTTAACCTTATTAAACCTTATTAAGGAGTAGTAGTCTGGTTGGTGACCTGTGGCGTAGGCGGCTTATTGCCCTGAGCTAAACTTTGCTCATAAGCCGCGATCATTTTCTTCACCATGTTTCCGCCAATAGCCCCGTTAACCCGGGAAGGCAGGTCGCCCATATAACCGCCCTGGGGGATCTGTACACCCAGTTCGCTGGCGGTTTCCCACTTAAAGTCCTCCATTGCCCTGGAAGCGGCGGGAATGACTTTTCTGTTGCTTTTTTGTCCTGCGGCCATTTTTTTTTCACCTCCTTTGCTGTTGTTGACAATATTATTTAACTTAATAATCTTCTTTATGTGAGGTACATTTTTCACAGTCTGGCGCACACTATAAAAGCAGCCCAGAAAAAAGCCTGTATTGTAAGGACAATACAGGCTTTTTTGCAGGTTTTTCAAATTAAATCTTTTTCAGTCCCAGTGCATCCCGGGGGCAAAACGCCAGGCACAGGCCACAGCCTTAACAGCGCCATATACATGATAATTTATGAGGCATTTTCTTTGTTATTAATAATATAGTGAGCACCAAGGCTTTCTTTTCTGGCCAGGGCGGCTTCGGCAACAGCCATTCCGGCTTCCAGCATTAATGCAACTTGCCTGTATTCAATAAAGTCCGCCCAATTTTGGACCTGGACATGAGAAATTTCTTCCTTTAGGTTGTTAATCTGGTCTACTGCACTTTTAAGTTCAACAACACTGCGTATTAACCCTACTTTTGCACCAATTATGCGTCTTAATTCTTTCCTTATTGTGCTTGAGCTCTTACTGCCGCCACCGGCACTTGCCGGCATAATTTGATCCACAGGGGGTACATGGTTGTCATTTATAGCCATTGCCTCCGCGGCAGCCTCTTGTCCGGCAATCATACCAAAGACGGCCGCCTCCGCCAGGGCGTTGCCGGCCAGGCGGTTGGCCCCGTGCAGGCCGCCGGCGGTTTCTCCCGCGGCGTAAAGGCCTTTAACGCTGGTACGGCAATTAACGTCAATTTCAACGCCACCCATCATAAAATGCACTGCCGGCGCAACCTCTATTTTCTTTCTTCCCCCCAGATACCTGTACAAATCACCATATTTACTTTGCATCACCTGACCGGGGACGGCGCTGAAATCCATCCAAACCCCTCCGGCGGCGGACCCTCTTCCTTCTTTAATCTCCCGGTATATAGCCCTGGCCGTAATGTCCCTGGTCGCCATTTCCAGATCGGGAGAATAGCGTGCCATGAACCTTTCACCCAATTGGTTTCTTAACACCGCGCCATCAGCAAAAGGAGATGTGGACATCACCATTTTCGGGCTTCCCAAAGCAACGGCCGGGTGAAACTGCACAAATTCCATGCCTGTAAGACGCGCTCCAACCAAGCGGGCCAACGCGTATCCGTCACCGGTAACATCCGCGGCATTGGTGGTTACCGGGTATAAACTTCCCGCACCGCCACAGGCAAGTATTACCGTGCCCGCTTTAAACACCCGGCAATCGCCCTGTTTTGAATACCCCCGCGCACCCGCTATTCTGTCACCCGCCACCAGCAAGCCGGTAATAACCACACCCTCAACATGATGAACCCCAAGCCTTGCCGCCTCCCTGGCCAAGGGCAAGGTCAGGGCCAGGCCCCGCGTTTGAGGAGACTTGACGGAACTGCCGTCGGCAGTTAAAAACCGTTTGTGCGAATGCCCCGGGGAACCCTTTCTCATTATCCTTCCATTCTCAAATAAAAAAGGAACTCCCAATTCCAACAACCGGTTGATGGCAATTGATGCATTTCCGGCAAAAACCCTGACCAGGTCGGGGTTGTTAATGTGCTGCCCCGCCTTCATTGTATCCTTAATATGGGATTCTATAGAGTCTCCATCGAAGCCTTCCTCCAAAACAGCAGCTATCCCATTACGCGACATAATTGTGTTGCCACTTTTACCAACTTTCCCCTTGGTGACCACCGTAACCCTCTGAGCAATACGGGCCGCTTCTATTGCAGCCATTAACCCTGCCAGACCTCCGCCAATAACCAGCACATCAGTATTCTCTTCCATTGTAACGAAAGGATGGTTCATTTGTGCACTCCCTTTTAAATATATTATCCGAGCAACACGCTAGATGCAAATTGGAAAATTAGAGTGGTCCAGT
Organism: Desulfotruncus alcoholivorax DSM 16058; assembly: GCF_000430885.1. Lineage (GTDB taxonomy): Bacteria > Bacillota > Desulfotomaculia > Desulfotomaculales > Desulfallaceae > Desulfotruncus > Desulfotruncus alcoholivorax. The sequence goes on from NZ_AUMW01000002.1 coordinate 108,919, forward strand.
TTACATTTACCTGGCAATAAAATTCGTATTTATTCAAAAAATAATAAAGGACACCTGCCAAAGAGCAAAGGGCATTGGCTTTTATTACTTCTCCAAACCGGAAAACTAAACAGCGGGGGACATTAATGAGGACATTCAGGATAAAAAATATTTTAGTGATAATGATGGTGTTTACTTTAGTTATGACTCCGCGCGCCCTTGCGCCAGCCACCAATGCAAATCAGGCAAAGCCGGTAAAGCCCTTAAATTCAAAAACCATTGCAATTGACCCGGGGCACGGTGGCTATGATCCGGGGGCGATATACGGCAACCTTTATGAAAAGGATATTAACCTTAAAATTGCTCGGAAATTAGCCAGGCGCCTGGAGCAAAAAGGCGCCAGGGTAATTCTTACTCGTAATGGTGATTATAACTATGCTCTGGTCGGAATGCACGGGCGTGATGCCAAGCGTTATGACTTTGATCAGAGGATTAAAATAATTCAAGCCAATAATGCGGACATTGTTTTAACAATTCACGTTAATAGTATGCGGAAGAGTTCTTATGAAGGAGCGGAAACCTTTTATTACCCCAAGTCATCCGCAGGCAAAACACTGGCTTTATCAATACAACAGGAACTAAGGACCATTCCAAGTATGACCAAGAGAATCGCCAAGGTGAGCAATTGCTATATGCTAAGGCGGACTAATGTTCCTGCCGTCCTTGTAGAGGTTGGGTATCTGAGCAATAAACATGAACGAGAGCTTCTAAAGGACCCGGATTATCATGATCTATTAACCCAAAAAATTACTGCCGGAGTGATCCAATATTTTAACTCGCCGGAAAAAATCACTAACAACGGGATAGTACAAGATACAACTGCCGCCGTAGAATATGTGATTAGAGCAATGGGCAATATTTTCCTTAATAAAGAATACCAAGGGGAATCAAAACAGTATTAATAAAAGTTTAGGTAAACGCCATAAGAAAAATGCATACAACCACCGGTTCACCCGGTGGTTGTATGCATTTTACTCTCAATGGATTGTTATAGTAATTTTGTTCCCCTATTTCTTATCTACCTCGTAACCGGCACAGCCCCAAAAGCCCGTGCCGAATATTAAGAGGATCAGAATTAGGAAAATAATAAAACTGGGGAAAAAATCCACTCCATATGCCATAAAAAACTCTCTCCTTCCAAAAAATATTTAAATAACCAACTATAGTATACAATATGAATGATTTTCAATAAGTGTCACTCAAAGTGTTACTTAACTTCGTAACCGACGCCGCCAAATCCTAAAAAGCCTGTGCCGAAAACAAGCAGAATGAGAATTAAAAAGATAATCAACACCGGCTGGAAATTTCCACCTGCACCATAAGCCATTCTGAATTCCTCCCAAAGTTTTAATTTCATAAAATACACATCATACTGACGCTAAACATAAATCGCTTCACCTAAGGGCGCTTGTGCTTAACAGTTGAGTTATGCTTCGCAAGCTCCGCCGCCAAATTACAAAAGCCTGTGCGAGAACAAGCAGTATGAGGATTATGACATACCTCCTCAACCTGCTCCTCTCCAACACCATGACACCGTGATATTCCTCCTTTACCTTGTGAATTTAGTTCGTAATGTATAATATGTAATTACAGAAATTTTGTTAAGAAAAGTTTAATAATTTTACAAAAAAATATCTATAAAACCAGGGGCTGCCCAAAGTTGGTTATAAGCAAAAGCCCGCCTTTCTTAATTAAGATAGACGGGCTTTTTGTGGGACAAAGACCTGTCCCCTTGTCCCACCGTTGTCCCTCTCCTGTTCCTAATAAACAAACTGCTTGTTGTACTCAATATCCTTAATTTCAAAATGGTACCAACTGAAATCTCCCGATTTCAATTTCCAGATAACTTCCCCTTTGGCCGGAATCCTATAACCTTCAAACTCTTTATAGTCCTTCATCAGGACCAGCCATGTTTCCAAACGATACTTTCCATCGAATTCGCCGTATCTTTTAGCCTTAAAATTAACCACTTCACCCTTTTCGTTAAACATAAATACTCCTGATGCGGTCGTTCCTCCATAACTCATGGTAGCCTTTGCTGAATTCGCATCAATTTCTTCCCAGGTGATATAACTGTTTAATGCCGCAGTCGGAAACCATACTGTTTCAGCGAGATAGCGCAACAGCGTACCCTGGTTTATCTCTTTTCCTTTGCCATCAGCAACCGTTATTAATGACAACAGTTTAATAAGCATGTGCCCGTTGCCCTGAGCATATTTATCTCTACCAGCAAAGTATACAAACGGCGCGGCTTTCACCTTCGCCATCCAGATAAAACCGGGTTTTTCTGTTGTAAAATACTGCTTTGCATCAGCAGGCATCCACCGCTGATCTTCTTTCAGCCGCATCTCTGCTTTTTGTTTCAGCCGGACTGTTCTAATTCTTTCTTTTCCAATCACTTGCGAGTTCTCCAACCACTTTTGCACACAAACCGGCAGCCCTGCCAAATCGTCTTTCTGGATAATGTCAGCTTTATTATCAACGTCACTAAAAAACGCTTTAACTTCTTTGTTAGTATTTTGGTTAAATGAGTAGTCAGCTATTAATGATACTGTTATTATCAGGGCTATAATCACCGGGATGACAAAAAATACAAGCGTAATTTTAGACAAATCGTTAGCCTCCTTATTTTAAGCTATTGGCATTTTGGTAGAATTAAGATTTCCTCTCTAACATAATCCCATTGAATATTACATTAAAATGATGTTCTATCAACCGGTCTACCTGTTCCTGGGAGATGTCCTTTTCGATCATTAGCTTTAGTATTAGACCAAATGTAGCTGTCCAAATAATTTGAGCTGTCAGTTCGGGATCACAAGGTGCATAACGTCCCCGACCCATCCCTCTTTGAATGTTAGCGCAGAGTACTTGGAGAGTCGGGCTCTTCTCAGAAATTCCTTTTTTGAGCAGGGCTGTCTTCTTTAATACGGAAACATCATCATTAAGCATAAACGCCTTATACTCTTCCGGTACAGCCAAAGCGGCTTTTATGTAATTTGTAAATATTTCTTTGATTTCCTCTTCCGGTGCTTCATCATTTCTTTTATAGGACCTCACTGAAGCGAGTATTTGTTTATATCCCTCACTTGTCAATGATTCAACTATCTCATCTTTATTTTTAAAGTAATGATAGATAATACCTGGAGAGTAATCTATGGCACTGGTGATTTTACGTATTGATAAGCCCTGGACACCCTCTTTGGAAACTATATCCCGCGCCACCTCCAAAATTTTATTTCTAATTTCTTCTTGCTTACGCAATTGGCGTTCTTTGCTCAACTAAACCACCTGCCCGCTTATAACTTAACAATGTTAAAACATTGAACAATGTTTAATTGCATTATAAATACTTCCTTTAATTGCGTCAATATAATTTAGGCTATCTATTAAATTATTAATCTCCTGTGTAATTGTAGTATCCATAGCAGGTCCGCTATTTCACCTATACATTCGTTCCAGGCGCAGATCAGGATATTGGTTTTCATGGTTGGCCACCCTAATTTGCCAGAGCGGATTTTACAGCCGCCATAATTTTTTCATTACTGTGCTGTGGAGAATCGATGGCCCCCGAGCGGCAGGCACCAATACAGGTCCCGCAGCCCCGGCAGGCTGCGGGATTAATTTCATAGCTGCCGGTAGCGGTCATCTTTATAGCCCCGTAGGGACAGAGCTGTTCGCACAACCCGCAGCGGGCGCATTTACTCTGGTTGATTACCGAAGCCTCAACCACTCCTTCTCCCAGCGAGGCGTGAACCAGCCTTTCCTTCTCCAAAAACTGTTCTTCAAGCCCTTTTTGACAGTTGCCAATCCGGTACCTGGCCAGTTCATTACCTTTACGGTACTTGCACTGGCTGGAGTAACAGCCCACCACCATAATGCCGTCAATGCCTTCAGCTATGGCGTCGTTAACTGTAATCATGTTGACGGCACCGCTGCAGGGCACCCTGATAATGTAGAGGTTTGGCGGGTATTTCCCGCCGATTTGCCCCGTCAGGTCAGCCTCACTGTAAGCGAAGTCGCAAAAAAAGCTTACAATAGTTGGCGACTCGCCTGAGGATAACGGCGACAACATGGCGCCGACCTCCTCCAACCGGTAATCGGGCAGCGCAATAACCCCCAGTGGGCAGCCACCGGCGCAAATGCCGCACCGCTGGCAGTTTACCGGGTCCACCACCGGGTAACCATCTTCACCTAACGTTATGGCCTTGTTGGGACATTCCTCAATGCAGCGCTTGCACTTGTCGCATTTCAGCTTGTTGACAAAAAAGCGCACCAAGCTGTTTCTCTCAGTGCGTGACTTTACATAAAAAAACCCTATCAGCTTATTTATAAGCAAAATAGGGCCAGATCAAAAATATTAGTTATAAAAGCCGGCAACATATGTTTTTATTTTTCTAGGAAATCCAGTAGGCAAGTTTGGCGGGATAAATAACGTCTATCCCTCTGCCTTTGAAAATAACGCTGCCATCCTGTTTAAAACTGTTCAGAACCGTTGTTACCGATTGCCGGGATGTTCCCACCATTCGTCCTATTTCCTCGTGGGTAAGTTTCAGGTTAATCTTTATTCCTTCCCCCACCGGGGTGCCTCCCTTTTCACCAAGCTTTAGCAAAACCAGGGCAATCCTGGCTGATACTTGAAAGCTCGCCATCTCGTGAATAACAGAATGGGCTTCCCGCAACCTGGCACCCAGCACCTCAGCCACATTAACAGCAAGCAATGATCAGGCTTGACTTATTGACTTATTTTATTCTCACTATACAATTGCACTAAAGGAGATATTATATTTCTACGGGGGTGAACAAGCTTGAGTCAGGGCCAAAATGATTTAATTGCGATAAAGACGGAATTGGCAGAGATTAAAAAAGACCTTTCACAAAATAACTATGTTTGTGATGATATAACCGCTACAGTATTGTATATGACCGAAAAAATGAACAAGCCTCTCCTGATTGAAGGGCCTGCCGGAGTGGGTAAAACGGAACTGGCCAGGTCTTTTTGCGCGATGCGCGGCCGCGAATTGATTAGGTTACAGTGCTACGAGGGCTTGGATGAAACCAAAGCGATTTATGAATGGAATTATAAAAAACAACTGTTGTACATTCAAGCGGCCGGTCACAATAAACACTGGGAGCATCTTGAGACTGATATTTTCAGCGAACCTTACCTATTGGCCCGGCCGTTGTTACGGGCGTTAATATCCCCCGTTCCGTCAGTCCTTCTGATTGATGAAATAGATAAAGTAGACCAGGAATTTGAAGCGATGCTGCTGGAATTGCTTGGCGAATGGCAAATTACCATACCGGAATTGGGTACAATCAGGGCTCAGCAGCCTCCCACGGTTTTTCTTACCTCCAACCGCTCCAGGGAACTATCTGAAGCACTAAAAAGAAGATGCCTGTATCTTTATCTGGATTACCCTCCCCCCGAAAGGGAGAAAGATATAATTATTAACAAAGTTCCCGGTATTGAGGAGGAGCTGGCCCAACGGGTTGTCGCATTTGTTGAAGCAGTCAGGGGTCTTGATCTCCATAAACCTCCCGGTATTTCAGAGACAGTAGACTGGGCGGCGGCACTGCGACTGGCCGGTCTTGACAGCATTGATACACGGGCGGTTAATTTAGCAGGCAATACTTTATTAAAGTATCAAACTGATGTCGAGCAAATGATTGAAAAATATCATGCGGGTCAATTAATGAAGGGGGCTTCTCCATATGGTAAGAAAGGTTGGTAAATATGCTTGACCGGGTACTGAACCTGGTTTGGTTGCTCAGGGAGAACGGGGTTACCGTTTCGACCCCTGAAATTATTGACGCTTTAACTGCCCTGACAGTTATACCTGTTTATGATGAAAATACCGTTAAAAGCATATTGATGGCTTCTTTAATCAAAAACCGCGATCTCTCCGGAATATTTGACCAGTTGTTTGAAAAAGCATTTCAAACGTATAGATTGGGTCAATCCTCCCGGGATAACAAAGAGTTTACTGGTGAAGCGGGTGATAATGACCCGGCCACCGGCAGAGAGGGTACGCCCGGGGCTGGAAACGGGGGCGGGCCGGGAGGAACTTCAGATTCAGGGGAAAATATTACGTATGGCAATGGTAAGACCACAAGGTCAATAGCTGCTAAAAAAAATAACGTCTATCTGCCGGGAGAACAGTCATTAGGCAAAGTTCCTTTTATTGCCGCCACCAACCGGCAAAAGAGAGAGCTGCTGGCTCTGATCAGACAATTATCAAAAAAGATGGCCGCTAAGAAAGGTACCCGGCACGAAAGGAAAGGGCAGATTTTAAATTTCCGTAAACTATGGAGAAACAGCATGGCCAGTGGTGGAGTTCCACTGCAATTGACCTGGCAAAGAAGGCGCTATAATAAGCCCAGACTATTTTTAATTTGTGATTTTTCCAATTCAATGACCGGCTATCTTCCCTTCGTACTGGAATTCGTTTTTACCTTTGCCTCAGCTTACAGTACCGTAAAGGTTTTTGGGTTTGTAGATTCTCTGGAGGAAATAACAAGTAAAATCGACCCGGTCAACATAAAAAGTTCAGTCGAAAAAATCTGCTCCGAAGCGAAAATAGTCAGGCGAGGGATGACGGACTACGGTAATGCTTTTAAAGGCTTTTATCGAAATCATAGAAACGAGCTTACCGGCAAAAGCGTTATAATTGTTGTCGGAGATGGCAGGAACAACTATTTTGACCCCGGGACTAATGTTTTGGAAAAGTTACGGAATATGGTATTAGCTATTTACTGGTTGAATCCCGAGGATAAAAACTTTTGGGGAATGGGTGACAGCTTTATCAGTGTTTACCAAACCCGTTGCGATGGAATCTACGAATGTAAAAACCTTAGCCAGTTAAGGGACTTTGTTGATCTGCTAACGGTAAGGCTTAATTAATTATTGCCATAGCTCATTTCGACCTGTATTCTTGCATTTAATCATTACCGCAACCTGGCAATCATTGAGCTTTCAGATTATTCAGGCATAATGTAAAAGAGCATCATAAAATAATGGGTTACGCTGCCGGCCACGATAAACAGGTGAAAGATTTCGTGGAAGCCGAACCGGTTGGGGAAAAAATTAAAACACTTGGTGGCATAAATAAGGGCCCCTGCGGTGTAGGCCACCCCGCCCGCCACCATCAAAATGATACCGCCCAGCGGAATGGTTTTAACGAGCATGGCGAAGGGCACCAGGGCAATCCAGCCCATTGACAAATAGAAAGCAGTGGAAACGGCCCGCGGTGCGTTGAGGAAAAATATCTTCAAGATGATCCCGGTCAACGCCAGTGTCCAAACGGCTATCAGCATTATCCACTTCCAGGCTCCGCCCAAACCATAGAAAAAAACCGGCGTGTAAGACCCAGCAATCAATATATAAATAGCGATATGGTCAATTTTTCTAAGGCACAATTCCTTATGGGGAGACGTCTTAATCCAGTGATATAAAGAACTGGCCCCGTAAAGCAGCACCAGGCTGGTTCCATAAACTGTCATCACCAAAAGTTTAACCGGTTCGCTTTTGGCGGAGATGACCAGAAACACCAGTCCGGCGATGGCGGTTAAAAATGCGATAAAGTGGGTCAAAGTATTAACGGGTTCTTTCATACCCAGGATACTTTTCATTTAATTCCCCGCTTTCCATATTTAAATAATATTGCTTAAGTTATTATAAGTTATTATAAGCCAAGGACAAGAAAAAATTTACGTGGTTACCAAGCTGAGAAAGTTCTCATTAAGATTTGGTTTTAACAAGCTCAAGGGGATTTTAATTTCCGGCATACCGGCCGCATAAGGCGCAATCTCGTATTCGCCGAAACAAACCACCAGGTTATCCCCGTCTATATAATAATTTTGGTTATCGGAGACGGATTTAAAGCCCATGTCGCCTTCAAAGTAGATGCCATCGCCATTTTGCAGGCTCAACCGGATCTGCCGGTTTATTTCCCGGTTAATGATCGATTTGTAATCAACGTTTTCTTTAAATAAATCCCGGAGAGTTAAAAGCCGGTTATTTTTGGTATCAATATTGTAATAGTCCTTCCAGGCCATACCGTGCGCGCCTCCGGTAAACTCGTAAGTTTCCACCGCCAAAGATAAAACGCTGCCGGTGGTCACTTGATCATAGCTGATAAACAATTCCAAAGGTATTGGAGGGCGGCCGTTGCTTTTAACGTAATTTTCATAATCCTGCACATTCTTAGCCATATCCGCTTTGGCCTTGTCAAATTTATCCATAATCTGCCGGTTTAATTCTTTTTGCCAGGCAGTATCTTGCAAACCGGAGATAACGGGAATCTGCGCGGTTATTTTCAATGTAGCGCTTGTTGATTCAATTTTTCGGGTTGTTACTTTCGGAAAAGGTGCCGGCGGTACATCGCCGGGGCTATAAACCAGAACGCACTGGGTAGGCCCGCTCCACCGCACATGATAATCCAGGGCCTCCGCCACCCAACGCGCCGGAAGGTAATAGCGGCCGTTCTTTATTAGCGGCGCTACATCCATAGCAATAGTCTTGTTGTTCACAAACCGGTCTTGTTGTACGCCTCCGTCTCCCGGGCTGCCGGCAACCGTGAGGGACCGGTCACCGGCTTTCATACTGATTCTGATGGTACGGTCACTACGATATGTTAAAGCAGCGACTCCAGATCCCTTATCCCACTGGATGTCTTTATCCGCCACACCCAGGGCCTGGGCTAAATATCTTATGGGCACGTAAACCCGGTCATTGGCGATAAATGGAGAGGCATCCATCGTCAACACCCGGTCATTTACTTTATATTTGGTGCCGGCCAGCTGAAAAACCGCACTGTTTGTTGTAGCAGCCAAAGCACCGCCGGTTAAACATAAACCAAGGCACCCGGCGATAACGGCAACCAACACTCTTTTCATTATATAGATTTCCCCTTTCCATTAATGGATCTGTTCAATAAAAACCCCTTTTATATGTTTGGTCGATGGAATAGGAGAAAAAGTTCCTCTGCATTCAGAAAAAAAACCGTGCACATACATTTCCACCCGGGCGAACCAACGATCCTGTAAGCAATACTGCTAAAATCATTAAAAATTTATCGTTTGGCATCCTTACCGAATCTTCCGCTTCCTGTTTTCCAATTCACGCTGCAAACGCGCCAGTACCGTATCAGCTGCAAGCTCGCTCCGGCGCACCTTCATGCTGTCCGCCACCCGGCAGGCAGCGTCAACGGCCGCCCGCCCCAGGATGCGCGGCGCCAGCATATGGGCCTTACTGCCGACATTAGGTATTTGGCAGTCAAACAGCATATGCCGGGCAACCGGCCTGAGCACGTCCGCCGGCAGCTCGTTAACCAGAATCTTTTCCCTTTCCTGCACTAAAGAATCAATCTCCCGCAGCAACGGCCAGAAGTACGCCCCTTCACCCGCAGCTCTCTTTTTGACTTGAAGCAAATCGCAAATAACTAAAAAATCCAGCATTTCCTGGGTGTGCGCAGCACGTATATTTTCCCGCTCGATGCGGTCCGCGGTCAGACAGGCAGCAAATTCTTCCCCGGCCATCCGCTCAAGAACGGTTCGCAGCGGTTCAATTTCGGCTTCGGCAAGCGTTTCCTCTTCAGTCAATTGCAGTCCTTTAAGGTCGTCCCAGGAACGGATAAACCGGACCTCGCGGCCGCCGTTTTCTCCGCGGCAGGCAGCGGCGTAACCCACCATTTCGACGCCGTCCAGACCGGGCACCTGAACGGCTATCCGCCGCACGCATCCGGGCAGTTCAAAAATCTTCCAGTGTTCCAATAAGGCATCAAAATAAGTGTCGCCGTAAGATGCAAAATGCAGGCGGGTGCCGCCGGCCAGACCCTCTTCGTACAGGTCGCGGGATACCGTGAGTACGACGCCCTCCGGAATGTTTTCAATACCTGCAACAGTCAGCGTTTTTTTATCGCTTTCCGCCGCAGCCGCGCACCCCAAATCACACAAGTAGCGCGACTCGCTTAAAGCTTCCCATATCGCGGCCAGATCGACCGGAGCAGGTTTACGGCTACTTTCCCGGGCCATGCGCATGTAGATTTCATAGAGTTCCCGGGGGTTAATCTCCATGCTCTCCGTGCGCTCGCGCTGCTCCCTGAACCTTTGCTCCGCCCTGGCCATCAATTGATCCGAAGACAGTTCCCCTTCCGCCAGCCGGCGGAAATCTTCCGGCTCCACCGGCAGCAGCGAAAACTGCTGCGTACCCACGATCATGTTGGCCTGAGCCAGGCGTGACAGCAGACGCCCGTAAACAATCTCCTCGGCGCTGCCGGCATAGCAAAGGTTCAAAATGTAAATATCGGTGTGTTTTTGACCTATGCGGTCAATACGGCCGATGCGCTGCTCGATTTTCATCGGGTTCCAACCAAGGTCATAATTAATTAACAAGTCGGCCGATTGCAGGTTTAAACCTTCGGCAGCCGCATCGGTACAGACAAGGACGTCAATTTCACCGCGCAGGAAGCGCTCTTTAACATCTTCCCGGTCTACGCGGATCACCCGTCCGGTGACCGGGTCAAAACACTCGGCACCCTGACCCGAGTAACCACCGGTCAACATCCCGGGGTCGGCCTGGCGCAGCCGGTTGACAATATCCGTTAACGTGTCGTAAAAACGGGTGAAGATAACGGTTTGCCTGATCCGCCCGGTTTGGCGGTTCCGCCGCTGGTCTAGCGTGTTTAAAAGCACCAGCATCTTGGATGAAAGACCGCTGAGATCCGCCATCTCCGCCAGCATTTCTTTTAGTTGCTTTTGCTCCCATTCCAGATCGGCCCGGTTGCGGTTCTTCAGTAAGGATTCAACGGCCAGGGTGTCGTCTTCTTCCTCCCCTTCAAAGACCAATTCCTGCAGTGCAGATAACCCCGGTTCGGACTCCTCCGATTCGATAATCAACCGGTACCGCAACGTAGCCTCAACTTTGTGCAAGCGCCGCTGCAGCGTTTTGCGGATGGCGTAAAAACTTGACGCGAACCGAAGGCGCAGAAAACTGAGCAGGAAGCTCATCATTTGCCTGGTCTGGCTGTCCCTGCCGGCGCGCATTTGTTTAACCAGCCCGCTACAGTATTTTTCCAGCCGGTCATAAACATGTTTCTCCCGGGGATTGAAAGTAATGCGAGGTATCTGCTGAATGTGCCTCCGGGCCAGGTTTTGCTGCAATTGCCCGCTGTCCCGGTAAACTTCCAACAGCCGCCTGGTATGCCGCAGCATCACCCGCGCAAGCGGCGACGCGCTGAAAATCAAACGGCGGACCAAATCGCGGTCCCGGCCCCGGGGAATGCGCCCGTATTCAAGCCACTGCCGGACCACTGCCCGAATGCGCCCGTCAACGACGATCTCCTCCAAAAAGCGCCATAGCACCGGGTCTTGGTCTTGAATGGCACTTACCGCGCGCCGTAAGAATTCCCACTCCGATTCCCCCGGATCCTGTCCGTGCACCAATTTACCCATAACCTCGTAATACTGCAGCGCCAGCGTCGGGTCATGCTGAAACGCACCCACCCTGTTGGTCAACGCCAGCAGGTCACACACTTCCACGGCGTTTATCTGCATGGGTGTGGCTGTGGCCAGCCACAGCCCGCGCGCTTTATTTCTGACAAAATCACGAACGGCGGTGTATAGGTGCACAAAGTCCGGGTGAGCACCCGGCCCGCCGCCGGGGTTGCGCCGCCTGGCGGCGTGCGCCTCGTCCACCAGGACAATGTCGTAGGCTTTCGCGTCGATCAGGGCCGCCGCCCGCTCGCTGCGGGCCAGCAGCCCGGTGGACATGATCACCAGGTCGGGTTCATAAATGGACGAAGACATCCGGCTCTCATCCACCGGGAATATGTACTCGTGGGCCGGCTCCGGCATCGTGCGCACCCGGCCGAAGGACAGCAGCACCTTAGAAGCCATCTGGCGCTGCCACTGTATGGTCAGGCCGGCCGGCGCCGCTATAAGTATACGTTTCACCAACCCCGCAAGGTACAAGGAACGAAAGGCCAGCCCCGCCTCGATGGTCTTCCCCAGGCCCACCTCGTCGCACAACAGGTATGAATACGGCCACGTTTCCACCAACCGGCGCACAACAACGGCCTGATGCGGCCAGGGCGCCACCGGCGCGGTCTCCATGCCCACCAACCGGCCGCCCGGCATTCGGGGTGCGTCCCGCAGCACGGCAAAGCGCAGCCGCTCCAGTGTTGAAGGCGGTTTAACCGTTACCGGCGCTGCGCTGCTGCCGTCAACTTCCACCGGCCGCTCGATTCCCCCGGCCAGGCGCACCAGCCGCCGCTTAACCGCTTCCGGCAGCGTCAGCACCGGCAGGTGCGGAACCCGGCCCAGCCACAGGTTCTCAAACGATTCAACCGCCTCATCAACCCGCAGGCGGTCCGTTTCCCCCCACCAGTCGCAGTGCAGGTCAATATTTTCTGCGTTCAAAACAAGCGCCGTTTTAGATTCGTTTAACGTGCCCGACCCGTAAAGCCGGTTGCCGAACTCGTCGTGCATGACAAACCACTTTTCATGCACGTAGCCGTCGTCAACCGCATCCGGGGGAAGCGGTTCTTTGGTTTCACCGTGCACCCGGAAGGCCACCCGCACTTCCAGGTACCCGTGCGCCACCATCCAAGCCAGCAGGACCATGCCATTTTTTACACCCTCGGGCCAAGTTGCCGGCTGGTCAATTTGCTCGTTCAACCGCGCTTCCAGCCGCTGCGCGTCGCCTTCCAGGATAGCCTTCACATCGCCGGGTTCCAGGTCGGCGCCAACAATGAGCCGCATTTTGCCCTGCCGGCCCACAAAGGTGGAAAACCCCCGGGAAGCGGCGGCCAAAGAAGACGACCTGAAGTAACCGGCCACGCGGTCGTAACGCGCCGCCAGGTTAAGCGCAGGTATGTAAAAATCCTGCAGCATGTCCACCGGCCGTCCGCCGATCATGGTGGAAGAGGTCTTGTATGAAAGGAGCCAGCGTTTAGACCGCAGGCCCCTGTTGGTTAAAGAAGAACCGGCTTGTTCCGCCATAATATCCCCTCGCATAATCATCCACGGTTTGCTTTACAGCCCGTATAAGATCGCCTCGGCTTCCTTGCGCAGCTGCTCGCCGGCCATTTCCGCCGCCCAGATGGAGAGCAGGTCCATAATCACCCGTTCCCGCCCCTGGGCATGCCGGCCCAGGTAAGCGCGGGCCACCGGCACATCGCCTGCCCGGTAGGCCAGGATTACCCCCTGGAGGATATCCCACTCGGTCTGCGGGTTTTCCACCCGCTTCGGGTTGCGCTCCTCGGGCAGCGCCAGGCGCAGCTTGGAGCCGCGGCGCAGCAGCGGCGCGTGGTACCCGCCTTCTTCATTGCCGCTGCGCCCGGTACGCCCGCCCCGGCTTTCGTCGTTGATGCCGATCATACGGTCGCTTACCGCGTACCCGGCGGCCCGGCCCTCCAGCCTGATGTTGAGCGAGCGCGACAGGTTCAGCGCCTCGTCATAGGAAAATTCAGCCAGGCCGAAGATGCCAAAAAGAGTCAGGGCCATGGCGGCCTCGGGGTTAAGATCGCTCACCTGCAGGCGCCCCTTGGTCAGGCGGGCAATCTGGTGCTGGGCCACCACCGCGCTGGCTTCGTTCATTGCCCTGACCGGGCTGACCGGCTCGTCCCCGTCCAGCACCGGCCAGTTTTCAGACAGCACGTGCAGCGCCCGGCCATAGCCGGCCACCATTTCATCCACCGGGTTCAGCCGCAGCGGCTCAAATTCCTGCAACCCCCGGCGCACAGCATCGCGGATAAGCCGGGCCACCCCGGCGCCGCCGAAGCCGGTCCAGGTGGAAGGCGCCCTATTGGTGGAATTTCGTTTTCGGCAGGTCAGGAAGATGGAACTTGCGGCAGAAGCATTTTCCATGATGTGCTGTGATTTGGCAAATTCGGATTCAACCGGAAATGAAGATGTGATTGTCCACCCGCTGTCTATCAGCGACCGCGTCAGAGCTTCCCAGGCTGCCTGTGTTTTATGGGTGAACATGATGGTTAAAATACCGTCATCTTTGAGGACGCGCCGGCACTCGGCGAAAATCTCCTCCATCAAGCGCTCGTATTCCTCAGCCGCCCGGGCGGCGGAACCGTCACGCGCCGGGTTGGCCACGGCCTCGTCTCTTTTGTCGGTCAATCGCCGCCTGAAGAGGTCGGGGTAAAGGTCGCTCAAGGTGCGCTTCTGCCAGACATAATAGTAATCGGACAATTCTGCATACTGCACATTGTTGTAATACGGAGGATCCATACAAACAAGATCCACCGAACAGTCCGGCAGTTCGGTATGGGCGGCAGTTCCACAACGTATAGTTACCGGCGGTGCCGCCCCCATCAGCCTTTCATGCAGAGGTGCTGCCAATTCAGCTATTCCCGCGTAAGCATCGAGCACCTGGGCAAGCCCCCAGGCTGCTCCCGAATTGGGACCGGTGTAAACCATTTCACCAAAAGTCCATTTTAATGAAAAATCATGCCTTCCGAATGTTCCTGACACGATTGCGCGCTGGGGTATCCAACGGGTCTGCTGGCTGTTGTAATCAACGCATTTATCAATCATAAACTGCAGGTAAGTAACCACCGCCCGGCCGCGTTCAGGGCCGAGTTGCTGAATGATCACAGGCTTTAGCCGGTTTAGTTCCTCAATTAAAATGAGGTGCCCCAAAAGCTGGCGCGGGGTGAACATATCACACCAGCGGTTCATACCAACACGCAGGGGTTCCATAGTCTTGTGACCCCGGGGAATGTTCTCTGTGGGTATCAACCCCTGCCGCTCCCATTCGGGCCAGTTCTGCCGGAGGCGTTTTTCCGCCTCGACCAGGGCCTTTAAGTCCTGTTCATTGGGCGGCCGGAAAAAGCGAACCTTTTCCGTTTTATTTGCACCGGCCTTTTCACCGCTCTTGTAACGCTGTATAGCACCGTTTTTGTCCAGCTTGGGCTGGTGGCGCACAGCCGCCACGCAGTAAAGCCGGTCCCGCCACCTGCCGTGCGGCGACTCACCCCGGGCCTGGGCCTTGATTTCCTCGGCGGGGATGGCCTGGCGGCAGTGGACGCAGGTGCCGACGCCACCGCTGACCGTGGCAAAATTGGGGTCTTCCCCCCTCGGCCCCCGGCCGCCTTTCAGTCGATAAGTTTCAAACCAGACCTTGCCGCCTTTTCTCTGGCCGTCTGTTAAGATGCTAACGCCCCATTTTTCACCTTCTTTAGCAAGCCAGCAGGTGTTCAGCAGCGGCGCCTCACCACCGCAGTGCGGGCATACAACCTGCCGGGTGTAAAGATAGTCCACAGCTTCTCCTTTGTCGAAGTTGGCCACCAATTCCGGATACTTGCTCAGATGATTCTCTAATAATCGCCGTTCGTCCTGAGGCAATGCAAAAGTGCGAGGATACACGGGTTCTATCTTTTGCTCCAGGGCATTAATTAGTTGCTGACCCCATTTTTCAATGTCTTGAACTAAAGAAAGACCATAACGTGCCGGGTATTCAAGAGTAGCGTTCAGAATTACCGTTGCCACGGGATTTATGTCATTTGCGATAACACGATGTCCAAGGCGCAGCGCCTCAAAAGGAATAGATCCACCGCCGGCAGTTGGATCAAGAACTGTCAGACTCTCACCAATAAACTGGGCATGATGCGCATAAGCCCTGTTATAACCGTAAAGATCTTCCGCTTCCCACTTAAAATTGTCACCCAATATCTTTTTGACCCTGTCTGATTTACGAAACTCTATTCGTTCGTTAACATGTGACGGGTCGGCGGCCACCCGCCTTACTTCAATGCGCTGCCCCTTTTGAGGCCAGGGCTTTGGCAGCGGTTGAGAATCCCTGGTCCAGCGCACTATTACCGGGTGCTTACAAAGACCTTGGTCTGCATCGCAAAGCTTTTTTATAACTTTCAGATTATTGTCCCGGCGCTGTTGCTCTTTCTCCAGCAACTTGAGAACTGAATCATCACAAATTAGCCATTCCGAACCTGTTTTATCGGTTTGAATATATTCTAAGACTTTACCTGTCAGCGTCCACGGCTCGCCGTTTACCATTGCCTGTACCTTCTCAATACCCAGCTGGCGCAGGAACCGGTCCGGATCTGTCCCCGCGGGCAGCAGCGAGCCCATAACGGCGGCCCGGCTGGGGGTCAGCGGGCGCCGGGCCCACCAGACGTGGAGGCGGTGGGTGGGCGGTGCCTGACCGGTATCGCGCTCCCGCTGGGTCTCGGCTCCCACCTGGTGGCAGGGAAAACCCGCTTCTATCAACCTGGTATCATTTCTACTTATAATGTCCGTCATTGATGCACCTCCTACCTGCGCAGCTTTTCCAGCATTTGCAGGATGGCCGTGTCGTCGGGCTGGCCGCCGAGCATGATGCGCATGCCCGCCTGGGCCCAGCGGTTGGCGGCGTCGCCGTACTGGGTGGCCCGGGTCAGCCAGTACTGGGCTTCCTCGCGGCTGAAACGCTCCACCCGCCAGGCGATCAGCTCGACCCGGTCCATGTCCTTAATCCGCTCCTGCAGTTTAAAGATCAAAGCAAGTTTTACCCCGGCTTCATCACTGAGAGGCAGGTTGCCCCGAAACGTGATGCGGCCGTTATTGACCAAACGCTGCAGTTCCAGCGGTATCCCGGCATCATCACATACGCCGGATATGACAGAGCGGATTACTGGCATGCTGCGGCGCAGGGGTTGGCCGTACAGCAACCCCCGGTCCCTGAGCACTGACCTGCCGGCGGTTTTACCGTTTATCTGTTTATTTTCCTCCGGCGTAAAGCGCTCTTTAACCACCAGGACGGGAGCGGGTTTGTCTTTGTGTTCGGTAACGCGCAGCACCCAGGGCGAGCGTTCCGCGGCAGACCGAATCCTCTGCATGTTCTGTACTAATTCCCAGTCGATGGTCTGTTTTCGGTTGGTCATTTTTCCGCCTCACATCAATTGTTTTTTAAGGCCTGGATCAAGGGGCAGTCGTCGCTGGGATCCAAAATTTCAAGGAACGCCTCGGTGCGTTCTCCTTTTGCCACGATGCCGTCCAGCACCTCGAATATCTCACCCAGCGTTTTCATTGATTCCGGCGTGACGCCGCTGAGCCGGAGGCTGAGCGTGCCGCCCCCGGGCAGCTCAAGGTCCACCAGGTCCATGTTCTCTATCGTTGAATTGGCGCCCCGGTTGTAGATGCTGCCCAGGCGACGGAGCAGCGGCAAAAGTTTTTCGGCCCCTGCCCTGCCCGCAAGATTTAAGCTGCGCCGGCGGCCGGCAATCCACCCGCGCTCGGACGCCCTGGCCGGGGTTATAAGTATGTCCCCGGTATGTGGGGTATAAATGGCCGCGCCGGGTCCGTGAATCAGTTCCGGCCTGTCCTGCTGGTCCGGCGAACCCCGGTAGGCCAGTATTTTTTCGTTTCTGATCAAATCAACCATGGCGTCTTCAAAATCTTTGGCGGGTACTTCCCCGTATTTTTCGGTATACTTGTCCATTACTTCCCTAAATGTGGCCATACCGCTTTGGGCCACGGTATAATACACGGCTTCGCGCAGTTTGCCGGGGTCAATAACGCGGGTTTCGGTCCAGCCGCGCTGCTTGGCTCCCTGGGGAGTTACAAGCATGTAACCCCCGGCGGCCAGATTGACCCCCATGGGTATATCGTTGTCCCGGTGGTAAAACTCGGCTGGTTTTACGCTGTCTGCGGCGCCCATGCGAAAGAGGCACCATACATCTTTTGGTACGCCGGCACGCACTATCTGTTCCAGGACGCCGGGTTCCTCCAGTACCGGCCAGCTGCGTAGATTACAGAAGTTTTTACGCAGGTTCTCCAGGCTGATGGTGTCGCCCCGTTCAAAAAAGAGATTGCTCAGGCTCAAAAGATCGGACCGGGTTACATTGCGGCCGGTTAGAAGCTCTCCGTCCTTGATTAAAACATCGCGAATCAACTCGATAAAAGGTTCCCCGCCCTCTCCCCCGGCGGTTTTAATCTCCTTGCGCGCCAGGTGGCCAGCTGTTGAAGGATAATACAGGCCGGTATAGATGCCGGAGACAGCTGTAACAAGAGCTTGCTCGCGCTCCGCGTAACGGTTCTTGAAGTCCTCATCTTCCAGGCGGCGGGGGTTGACACCGTAGCTCTGCGGCCTGCCAGCCAGGACACGCATCGCTTTCACCTGCCGGGCGATGGTTTCGATTCTCTGCCGGGCTTCCCGGGCCCGCGGGTTTTGGTTTTGGAACAGCCCTTCAATTTCCCCGGTGCCTTTTACCGTTACAGTTTCGGGTACTAAAATAAAAATAAGGTTTTGCTGCTCACGGGGTTTGTTCATCCCTTTGGTGGTGACCATTGCTTCTATGTCAACCGATTCCGCGGCCAGCGAGATCACCCCGAGCACCGGCTTACCCTTGCCGTCGGGCAGGTCTCCGGGCTGCGCCACGTCGTGTTCGATATGGAATAAGCCGGTACTGCCGGTTACTATTTTACGCGCGGTTGTATTCAGGAGCTCATTCACCTGGTCTGTACTCAGGGTCTTGCGGATCCTGGCCAGGATAGCGTTAATTGTGGGTTCTTCGCCGGCAAAATACCTTCCCTGCTCGTACCGGAGATAAAAAGCGTTTTTATCAAGTTCATCCAGGGCGGTGCGCACCTGGGGCGGTGTAAGCCCGGGGAAGGATACGCTGAACATGGCTTCGGACTCGGTAAGGCCGAATATTTTGGATTCCAGACCGTCTTCGCGGCCAACCAGGCTGTGCAGGAAAACGGTCTTCCAGGTATACTCGTAAAGGGGGTAGCCTTCCGGGTGCGGGTTTTGCTTGTCGGCAATTTCTGCGTTGCTTTGGCCGCCCTCCAGCGACCCGGTATCTACGCCGCCTACATCTGCGTTAAGGACCAGCAACAAATCGGAACCGCCCGTCCGGCCAAGGATCTCGTTGACCACGCGCTCGGAACGCATGTCTATATGACATGTCTGGATCATCGGCACGGGCTGCCGGTTCTGCCACAGGCTCCGCACGACCAGGGCCAGGACACGCAGCACGCCACGGGTGCCCTGGAAATTTTCGGCATCAGCAAGTTTTTGATTCAGGAAATCTACCAGGGTGGGGTGCAAAGGATAGGTGGCCACCATACGGTCACGGAAGTTTTCGCTGGAAGCTTCCTGCGGCAGCATGGCGGAGTTGCGGCGGTACATTTCCATGTATGCACCGGCGGCTGTCCCGGCCGCAGCGCGGTCTACGAAAACAAACAGGCGCTTGGCCAGCACGGACGAGATCTCCGCTGCTTGCACGGGAGTAATTTGAACTGCGTCGCGGGCCACTACGCTAGCCACACCTCTGACTGCTTTTTCGCCAATACCTATGGCGTCGTCCTCGCTGATCTCTTCTCCCCGCACTTGGCTGATTAGTTTGGCCAGTTGTTCGGTTTGCCGGGCAAAGGCGTCCGTTGCACTGGCCAGAGTAAGTACGATGGCTATGCCGGGATGATTACGGGCGTAACCATGTAAAGACATCAAGAAGGCCGCCAGCTGGCCGGCGCCGTCGGGGCGGGCTGCTTCAAGACGCGCCGCATACTGGGCCAGCTCGTCCAGCATGATCAGTACCTTGCGACCGGCAAACACCGTATCAAAGTAGACCCTTCCGGGCGCAGCATGAGAACCGGCTTCGGATTCAACCTCGCGGTACAGGCTTTCTCCGCCTATCTGGTAGGCTATTTCCCCCCACAGGGTGTACGGAACCAGGGCTTTGCCGCTCGGCTTATGTACAGGGATTTCCTCGCCCGCCACGCCGACTACGGAAACCGAACCGGGCTCCGGCAGAAGTTCCGGGTCAATTATGTCCCTGGTTGAGTCGCGCAGGTCCGTACCTTTACATGCTATGTGCGTACTGGCGATTAAAGTGTGGGTTTTGCCGCCGCCGAAGGCTGTTTCCAGGCGATGGATGGCCGGAACTGTAAGGTCGCCGGCAAGCCGGCCAAAAACCTCGGCCAGGGTCAGGCGCAGACCTTGCGTCGGGTAAGTGGCTTCCCGGAAAAAAAGCTCCGCATTGGTATAAATGCTGTCAATGACGCCTTTACCGCCGCGGTAATAGTCGATAATGGGGCCTAACGAGGCGGTGAAAACTTCGGGGTTAAAGGTACCGGCCAGTATCTCGGGCCGCGGCCTGCACGTTTCCAATACTGATTGCACAACCATCCTCCTTTTTGGCTGTTACTTAAACGTACCTACTATTTATACCAAGATTATTCTAAATCCTTCTTATATTTACAAAACGTTACCCTGGCCTTTTGTATTTACCCGTTAAGACAATTTTAGCACCTGTGCCGGAACAAACCTTGTCATAGATAATTAATTCTTTAAGGCTTGCTTGAGCAAACAAAAAAGCCCGCTATAGCAGGCATCTCCACTTCTTTATGTCAGCAAAACGCAGGGGGTCATCAGATCCGGGATATCTAAGCCCCAATCCGGCCGCACAGCGCCATCACAAAATATTCACGGCTTTTACCGCTATGTGGTAGTATAACTTTTCTTCTCCATTGCTGAAGGGATTCTTCCCCAAAATTTCCTTGATTCGCTCCAGGCGGTATTTTACTGTGTTGGGGTGAACGTATAATTTTTCCGCGGTCTTGGATATGTTTTCATTGCAGTCCAGGTACATTTCCATGGTTTTGATTAATTCGCCGTTGGTTGATTGATCGTATTCAATTACTTTGGCCAGGCACTGGCGGCAGTTTTCCTTCAATTCCTCGTTGCCGAATGATAACAAGAACGAATAAACACCCAGCTGCTCATAATCAAAAATTCCGATTGCTCCCTTTATTTTGCGGCCGATTTTTAACGCCTGTTCCGCTTGGTAATAGCTTTGGGTTAATTGGGAAAGTTTTTCACTGTAGCCGCCGATGCCTATGGAAACAGCAATTGCACCCATCGACCTTTTTACTTCATCAATAATTTCGCGGGCCAAATAAAGCAGCGCCGGTTTAACTGAATCAGCCTGCATCTCACTTGGCAAGTGCGGCAGAACAATTAAACTGTCTTTTCTTGGAATGACAACGTTTTTTTTGTTTAAGAAAGTAACAGAAAATTGAACGATTTTATTTAACTTTTCCTTTATTTCCATAAATTTAATCTCGTCATACTCCATCCCGGAACGGTCTACCTCCACCGTCATCACCACGTGTTTGCCCTTTATGTCGATGCCGCGTTGAGCAGCCCTTTGCATTATCGCTGCTTCATTTTTATAATTACCGTTTAAAAGGTCTTCCAGAAATTCCACAACAAGCCTTTCTTCAATTGCTTTTACCGCGTTGACCTTTGATATTTCCAAAGCTACTGCTGTTGCCGCGTGGGATAAAGCTATATTCACAAAACTCAATTCTTCCTTATTGATATCGTCTCCCAGGGTAACCACATACCCGTATACATCCCGTCCGACAGCAACCCTTGCTATCAACATCTTCGCCTTGTTGTCCGGGGTAGTGCCGGTGTAGGTCCGAATGCCCAGGTTTCCTTCTTGCCAGGACCCGTTCTCGTAGGTATTTCCATTTTGATACCTTAAAATTTGTTTGGCACACTGGATAAAATATGCGGTCAAAAAACCATCCGTCCCCAACGCAGCCAGCACTTTGTATGAACTGTCAGCAATTAAAACCGGTTTTTGGATTAATTTTTGTAAAGACGAGGCAATCTTTTCAAAGCTGCCGCCGGTTAATAAAATCTCCGTGAGGTATTGATTGATCCGTTTCGATTGTTCCAGCAACTTTTCTTGCTTGTCAATCATTGCATTCATCATTAAGGAATATACAGTACTGTATGGGATGGTCCTGGGCAAGATAATGATTGGAAAATCATTATCTTCAGCTATCTTGTATACTTGCTCCTTAACGTTTACCTCCAATCGGACACCCGGGTGAATGGCCAGCGCTGCCGAGCCGGCCTCTCTTAAGTCTTTAACAAGGTTGCAAACTTGGTCCTCGCTTGTAAAATAACTTAATGTGCTCAGAAACAATTCCCCGCCCCGCAGCCACTGCTGGTACTCAATTACCTCCAAAACGCTCACGGTTTCAATAACATTGGACAGACTGTTACCGCCGGCTTTTAAGATCGCGCCATGGCCTTTTAATAATTCCAAAAGCTCGTTAACAGTAACGCCAAACAATGGTTTCACCCTTTCAGAAATGTTTCTGAATATAATTCTTTATCTGCTGAATAATAACCTTTGGATAAAAATAGGCAAAGACGAGATTGCTTCGCTGCGCTCGCGATGACAAAAGTAGGGTAAACAAAAAAAGGCGTGGCTTTTGCCACACCTTTTTGCCGGACCTTTATATGGTTTTACGCATTTTTTCCCTGAGTTCCTTTGTTTTTTCATGGTTAACTTCCAAAGTATCAGGATCCACCACCACCCCGTAATCACTGGCAGCCTCTGCAACGGTAATATATTCATCTTTAATATCCTGCCATACTTTGTCCACCGGCCGTTCCAGGGGATCCCCGTAACCGCCGCCGCAGCCGCTGATAAATCTGACCAGGTCTCCTTTATACATGGGGTAATTGGAGAAGGTTGCACCCGCTACCGGCTCCGATCCATCAGCTTTATGAACTTCAACCACGTTGGGCGAGCCGTCGCCGCCGCCGGCAAAACCCCAGGGCGGGAACTGGTACTTGCTGGCTATGGTGGTCAATTCACCGTTGGAATTCAGCAGCCGGTAATCCCTGATCAAGCCGCAGCCGCCCCTGAATTTACCGGCGCCGGTTTTAGTATTAAAGGCGTACTGTTCAACAATAATGGGGTACTTATACTCGGCAACCTCGGCCGGAATCATGAACGTTTCACCGTCGGCAATGGCAACCAGTCCGCTTTCCCCGTCTTTATTACATCCAGCTCCCCAGCCGCCCGCCTGGGGTTCGCAAAGAACGTAGGGCTGTTTGGTCACATCATCTATTCCGGCTAAAATCGTGCCAATGATACTTAAAAAGTGACCGGCCGTTATCCTTTCCGGCACCACGGGGGCCAGAGCCTTGGCGACCAGGTCGGTAATATGCGACGTGGCCTCCCAGTTGGTTGAAACAGGGGCCGGGCGCACTGCGGCAAACACACTGCCTTCAGGCGCTATTACTTTCAGAGGAGAATAAAAGCCTTCATTAGGCTCGGCGTCAGGGTTCAAAATGGCGTGATAAATAATTCTGCCCGCGGAGAAGGCACCATATTTACAGCAATTGATCGGCGCGGCCACCTGTTCTCCGGAGCCCGTCAGGTCGATGATGAATTCCTCATCGGTTATGGTAACTTTAACTTTAATCGGGACATTTCCCAAATTGTTGGCGTTGGCGTCAATATAGCCGTCGGCCTCAAAGGACCCCTTGGGCATCCTGGCCAGCTCTTTAAGCGCCAGTTTCCTGCCGTTTTCCAATAAATTTTCAATGCTTTCCAAAACGGCCTCTTTGCCGTATTTATCAAGCAGTTCCAAAACTCTTTTCTCGGCAATGCGCAGTGAAGCTGTCTGGGCATACAAATCGCCAAGGGTCATATCAGGGGTACGGCAGTTGGCCGCGATCATATCCCTGACCGCCTCATTGAGTTTGCCTTCCTCGTAAATTTTAATTACCGGGAACTGCAGCCCCTCCTGGTAAATTTCAGTGGCATTGGTGGACCAGCTGCCCAGGTTCTTGCCGCCGATTTCATTCCAGTGCCCCTTGTTGGCAGCAAAAGCAACAATTTCACCTTCATAAAATACCGGCAGCACCGCCGATACGTCGCAAAGGTGAGTACCGCTGCCGGTAAACGGGTCATTGGTCAGGATGATGTCCCCCGGTTTTAAGTTTTCCAGGCCAAATTTATCCAGCGTAGCAGTGACGGAATAAGTTATTGCCCCTAAAAAACCTGTAACTCCGTTGGCCTGCCCGATTAAATTGCCCTTGCTGTCGGTTAAACCGGCGGCGTAGTCCAAAACTTCATAAATAATCGTGCTCTGACTGGTTCGGCCCCAGGTCAGAAACATTTCTTCCGACGCCGCAATCAAACCTTGAGCTATAATTTCTCTGGTGAAAGGATCAACCTTTGCCATCATTACACCCCCGTATCAATGATCAAATTGCCGTATTCGTCAACCACCAGGGACTGTCCGGGGTAAAGAATTGTCACCGACTTGGATTCTTCAACTGCAGCCGGTCCCTCGATTTTATGGCCGGGTCCCAATTTAGCCCTGTCGTAAACATGGCATTTCAACCTGCCTTGTTCGTCAAAATCAATAACTCTTTCACTCTTGATGGCATCCTCAATAGAACCGGCCGGGTCCATTTTCTTTATCTCCGGCTTTTTGACCGTACCGAAAGCGGTTAAGTTAAAATTGACAAACTCGGTAGGGGCGGATTCCAAACTGAAAGTGTATTGCTGGTGGTGGTTGCGGTCAAAAGCCTGTCTGATCAAAGGCAGATCGCTCTCCTTGATAATACCGCCGCCGACCGGCGTCCTGACCGTGTGTTCCTGTCCGATGTACCGCAGGTCGGCTGTTCTGACAAATACCACATTTTCCGGGGCTATTCCTTGTTTTTCATAGACTGCCAGGGCCTCTTGTTCCATCTCCCGGTAAATGGCGTTAACTCTTTCAAGATCGCATCCCGCCACCGGCATGATTTGAGTTTGAATGAAATCCTGTCTGAGGTCGGTCATTAACATGCCCCAGGCGGAAAAGGTTGCCGGGTAATTGGGCACGATTAATTTTTTAACTTTTAACTCCGCCGCCAAAAAAGGCCCGTGCACCGCGCCGTTGCCACCCTGCGCCACCATGGCAAAATCCCTGGGGTTATGGCCCCTGCGCACCGAAATGAGTTTTAAGGCATTTAGCATATTGTAATTGGCAGTTTTAATCACGCCCAGCGCCGCTTCTTCCACGCTGATGCCGAAGTAGTCGGCAATGGGCTGCATGGCTTTCCTGGCCAGGTCGATGCTTATTTTAAATTCACCGCCCAAAAAACTGTCAGGGTCTATTCTCCCGGCAATCAAGTTGGCGTCGGTTAATGTCGGTTCCTCTCCGCCCTGGCCGTAACAGGCCGGACCCGGGTCCGCGCCCGCGCTTTGCGGGCCTACTTTTAAAACACCCACGTCATCTATCCAGGCAATGCTGCCTCCACCGGCGCCGATCTCAATAATATCCACAATTGGTGTTTTAACCGGGTAGCCCGCAAATTTAGGCGTCCATTCCAACCGGTAGTCAGTGGTAACTTTAACTTCACCTTTGCTGATCAGTGAAGTCTTGGCCGTAGTGCCACCGATATCAAAAGTAATGATATTTTCCTCACCGATAATTTTACCTAAAGCGGCAGCGCCGATAACGCCCCCCACGGGGCCGGACTCGATCAGAGTTATCGGCACTTCTTTGCTCCTGGCAAAAGTGGCCGTACCACCATTGGATAGCATGGCATGCGGTTCTATGCCCAAGCCCATTTCTTCCAATTGTTTTTGCAGCGTATCAAGGTATTTAGTGGCTGCCGGTTTGACAAAAGCATTAAGTACGGTTGTGCTGGTGCGCTCATATTCGCGCCACTCTTTAATTAAGTTGGAGGAAATAGTAATTTCCACCCCCGGCAGTTCCCGGGCTAAAATTTTACCCACCAAACGTTCGTGTTCAGGGTTGGCGTAGGAATGCAAAAGGCATACGGCTACGGCGGTCGCTCCCTCTTTTGCTATTTTCTTTGCTATTTCAACTACTTCGTTTTCTGATACAGGTTTGAGCACTTCTCCTTTATAGTTAAGGCGCTCATGCACTTCAAACCGCAGGTGGCGGGGCACATAGGGCTTTGGCTTTTGATAAAAATAATTATACAGGTCAGGCCGGTTGGCCCTGCCGATTTCCAGCGCATCCCTGTATCCCCCGGTGGTGACCAAGGCTGTTTTAGCCCCTTTCCTTTCGGTAACGGCATTAATTACCACCGTGGTGCCGTGGACGAAATACGAGGTATCCTCCAAATTAATTCCTGTTTTTTTGGTGGCGTTAATGACACCGTTGGCAAAGTTACCCGGTGTGGTATGAGCCTTTTCTTCAATTAGTTGACCTGTTTCTTCGTCCAAACAAACAAAATCAGTAAATGTTCCTCCAATGTCTACTGCAATCCTTAAACTCATCATCAGCCCTCCTGCGTCTTAGTTTTCCGGTACCGTGAGCGGTGTGACAAACCACAATATTTTTGCTTCCTCCTCCGAAATATTCACGTTAAAATGAGGTTGTCCGCCGGGCATGAACACCAAGTCCCCCGCTTCAGCAATCTCGCTGCCCCGGTCGGTCTCAACCCTGACCTTGCCGCTTAAAATATAGGAAATTTCCTCTGAATCGTGCTGTGAATAGCCGGCCCCGGGCAGTCTTTGGCCCGGGCTGAGCACCGCCATGCCAGCCTGGCAGTTCATCGCGCCATGTTCTTTATTAGAAACTAACAGCTTTAAAGGCTGCTTATTGTCTGATTGGTATCTATCTTTACGAATAACTTGCATTTAGTCATCACCACCTTTCTTTATGCAGAATATGCTATGCTAATTTATATTTTAGCGAATATTTTACAGGCAATCATTATCCGCTGCCGCTAAAACCTGCTGCGCAGCTTTGTCGCTCGCCAACAAAACATTCTTCTACAAACCGCAATTACACTTCAATTAATTCTCTGGGGAAATTATTAAACCGGCGAGGCCCGTCCACAGTCAAAGCAACTATGTCTTCAATGCGCACACCCATCCTGCCCGCCAGATAAATTCCCGGTTCCACGCTGAAAACCATTCCCGGCAGGAGTGGGGCTGAATTACCTTCAACCAAATACGGGTCCTCGTGATAATCCAGGCCAATGCCGTGACCGGTGCGGTGAATGAAATAATCCCCGTAACCGGCACGATTAATCGCCCCACGGGCGGCCTTATCCACATCCTGGCAAGCAATTCCGTTTGAAACTGCTTTAAAGCCCGCTTCATTTGCTTCCTTAACTGCAAGATAAATCTTTTTGCTTTCCTGACCGGCCTTTCCCAGACAAAATGTCCGGGTAATATCTGAGCAATAACCTTGCAACAAAGCCCCAAAATCAACAACAATAAAGTCGCCCTGCTCAAATTTTCTATCACCGGGGCAGTGGTGCGGTAAAGCGCCATTAGGGCCGGATGCCACAATGGGTTTAAAAGAAATATCGTCTCCCCCCAGCGCCTTGACTTTGTTTTCTATAAAAAATGCCAGTTGTTTTTCCGTCATACCAACCCGTATTTCTTGCATTGCTTCCTTCATTACCGCATCAGCCAGTTCCCCTGATTGCGCCAGCAAACCCAGTTCAATTTCATCTTTACATACGCGCGCCCGGCTCATTACTTTTTGGGCGGCAACAAACTGAAAGCCGTTGAAAACCTGCATAATCTGCAGTAGATGCCCGGCCCACATCCTATCATCAATTGCCGCCCGGCCTCCCCGGTCTGTAACCGCTGACCTGACTAAATCCACCGGGTTTTGGTTATCCGCCCATGTCAGTAATTGATGACTTACACGGATCTTTTTAGCTGTTTCCCTGTACATTTCGGGCAAAACTAATGTTAATGGCCCTCTTGCCGGCAATATAGCCACCTGCAGGCGCTCGTCGGCCACAGTTTTTAACCCTGTCAGGTAAAACATATTGGTTGTAGGGGCTAAAACCAGGTAATCAATATTTTCCTGAAGCATTAATTCTTGCACATTAGCCAGTCTTTTAGCATAAATATCCATATTTCACCTCTTCTTTTTATCCCAGAGCCCCGGTGCATGATATGTTTCTTGCAAGCGCCATTCTTGAATTTCAGCTACCGGCGGTGTTTCGTAGCCTCCCACCTTGCTTGTCTTCCAGCCGAACTTATCCCTGACTTCAACTAAGAATTCGGCGTGTTTAAACGGAGCCAGTACCACGTCAATAACCGGCACGCCTAAAAGCTCCTGCAGTTTTTGATAAAATCCAAATTGCATCGTACAGCCCAGGATAATTGATTCCGCCCCGTCTTCAGTTACAGCTTTTTGCGCCTCCGTTTTCAAACGGCTTTCAGTAAGATTTTCATCAGCATGGAAATCCAGAACACCAAGCTCCAGGGACCGGAATGATGACAGTTTTTCTCCATAACCATACTTAAGAACGTTGCTGCGCATGGCCGCAATCCACTTTCTCCTGCCGACAATAATTGAAAAAGTATCACCCAGCACAGACGCAAGTTGCAAAGATGATTCAGCCGGGGCTGTTACCACCATACGGTCGCAAATTTCTCTTGCTTCATGTAAAAAAGGATCATAAAAACAGCCGATTACCGCTGCATCGTAGCCGTTGTTTTCCGCTCGTTTGATAATATGCAACAGTTCAACTCCCACCAAGGCCTCATAATAATGATATTCCAGGTGTTTGGGACCTTGCTTAAGTGATATTACATCAACTTCTGTATTCTCTTCCTTTGCACTATTGAGATAATTTTTAACTTCATTGTCCCAGGCATCATGGCCAACCGGGTTAATGAATAAAATTTTTTTCCCGCTCATCTTAAACCTCCTCGAAATGTTTGAGTCATTGAGTGTTTAATACTTTACATCTTGGCGTATGCATGACAACGCACAAAATGGCCTGAAGCAGCTTCTATCATAACGGGGTCCGCTTTTGTGCACAGACCGGTTTTTTCCGGGCACCTGAGATGGAAGCTGCAGCCGGGGGGAACATCCACCGGGGATGGAATTTCACCAGTGGAAACCACTTTTTGGGGTTTTAACGCTTCCTCTTCTTCCGAAACCACCGGAATTGAGGAAAGGAGCATTCTGGTATAAGGATGCATTGGGTTTTTGAAAAACTGCACGGTATCAGCCATTTCGCAAACCTTTCCAAGGTACATGATGGCTACTCTGGTAGCAATGTTTCGCATTAGACTCAGGTCGTGCGTAATAAACAAATAGGTTAGACGTTTAGCTTGCTGCAGTTTTAACAGCATATTAATTATTTTGGCCTGTATAGAGACATCGAGGGCTGATGTTGGTTCATCCAGAATAACAAAGGAGGGGTCGGTAGCCAGAGCACGGGCTATGGATACCATCTGTCGCTCTCCGCCGCCCATTGTAGCCGGGGACTTATACATGTAATTTGGAGACAACTCTACAGTTTGAAGTAGATCAATAATCTTCTTATCTAAATCCCCCTTCTTGGCCAGGCCATGCACCTTCAAAGGGAGTTCCAGAATTTGTTTGATGTTTTGTGATGGGTTTAAGGACGACCCCGGATCCTGAAAAACAATTTGCAAGTCTTTTTTTAGGCTAAGCGAGCGTTTGGCGCTGCTGACGCTGATATCCTGATTTTTAAAAATAATCCGGCCTCCGGTAGGTTTATACATACCCATGACCGCATAAGCAAGGGTACTCTTTCCGGACCCTGATTCTCCTACAAGACCCATAACTTCCCCTTGATTGATAGTCAGGTTAACCCCGTCTACAGCCTTAACAAACACCTGCTTGCCACCGGACTTATGAACCAAAAAATACCTTTTTAAATCCTTAAGCTCCATGATGGGTTCGGTCATTTCATTCACCTCCTTCGCTATACCTGAAAGCAAGCCACCTGGTGGCCGTCTCCAAGGTCTGCAAGGTTGGGTTTTTCTTCCTGGCATCTTGCAATGGCCCTGGGACATCTGGGATGGAAACGGCAACCACCCGGGGGTCGTAAATAATCAGGTATTTGCCCGTAAATTCCCTCGGCCATGCCGCCGCCAGTCAATTTCGGTACAGATTCCAACAAGCCCAAAGTGTAGGGATGCCGGGGCTTGCGGAAAAGATCGCCGGATTTGGCAACTTCAACTATGTTACCGGCATACATGACATAGATGCGGTCCGTCATTTCACGGGCAACACCCAGGGAGTGGGTGATCATAATCAAAGACATACCTTTCTTTTCCACCAGGCCCCTGAGGAGTTTATGCACCTGGTCCTGAATGGTGACATCCAGAGCTGTCCCGGGTTCGTCGGCAATTAGCAGCTCGCGGGCCGTTACTATGGCCATGGCAATGCATATCCGCTGCTTCATGCCCCCGCTCAACTGGTTGGGGTATGAGTTCATGATACGCTCCGGATCGGCTATATACACTTCACTAATGGCCTGCATGGCCAGGTTTTTTATATTATCCTTTTGCTTTTCCTGTTTGCTTAACCCGGAATATTTTATTACATCCGTTATTTGTGTCCCCACAGTAAAAACTGGGTTTAATGCGGCGGCAGGTTCTTGAAAAATCATCGAAACCCCGCCGGTGCGAACATGATGAAGTTCCCGCTGGTTCATTTGCAGTATATCTTGGCCATGGTAAAGAATTTGGCCCCGGGGTGTATGAACCTGGCTTTCGGGAAGTATTCTTAACACCGACCGCATGGTGGTGGTTTTCCCGCAGCCGGCCTCACCCACCAGTCCAACCTTCTCCCCCTTGTGGACAAAAAGGTTCACGCCGTCCAAAACCTTTGCATAGCCTCCATAGGTGCGATACCAAACATGGAGGTCCCTGATATCCAAAATCGGGTTATCCACGGTCATGTTCCCCCTTTGCCAGCATGTCTCGTATGCCGTCACCAAGTAAATTAAAACCTAAGATAATAATGATAATGGCCAGCGACGGGAATATGGTCATCCACCAGAGATCCGGCATATAACGCGACCCGTCGGAGACCATTTGCCCCAGCGCAGGGGTAGGTGGCTGCTCCCCAAGGCCAACAAAGCTTAAAGCTGCCCCCAGCAAAATTACCCAGCCCACATCCAGGGCCATCTTGGTGAAAATAGGCGATAAGCAGTTGGGTAAAATTTCGCGGAACAGGATGTGAAATTTGCTGGCGCCAATAAGCTCCGCCGCCGTAACGAAATATTCATTGCGCAAAGAGGTAGCCATGCCGTAAACCAGCCTGGTGTACCACGGCCACCACATCACCGTAACAGCAATCATGGCATTGGTCAGGTTGGGCTTTAAAACGGCGCTGATGGCCAAAGCCAGGATCAAAGGGGGCACCGCTAAAAAGATATCTGTCGTACGCATAATAATAGTGTCAATCCAGGTGCCCTTAAAGTAGCCGGCCAGCAGGCCGAGGATAACGCCTACCGGCAGCGAGATGACCAATACCAGCACTGCCATGTACAGCGCCCCCCGGAAGGCGAAAAAAATCCGGCTGAGAATATCACGGCCAATATTATCGGTACCCAATAAGTAGGTTAACGAAGGTGCGAGATTTGCATGCTGATAATCGACAAAACTACCGGCATGTTTCGGATAAGGGGCGACATAAGGCGCAAAAACAGCAACCACTATAACTGCCAGCACTATAACAAGCCCTACGACAGACAGCTTGTTGCGCGAGAACTTATACCAATTTTTGCGCAGTGCTTCTTTATATCTGGTGGATGCTGACGGAATGTTGACATCAAATGCTGTTTGCGTATTAATATCCATCACACTTTTCCTCCCAACCGGATACGCGGGTCAAGATAGGCCACAATCAGGTCAACTATGATATTGACCAAGACAAAAATCACACCGAATACAATAATTACGGCGGAGATGGCATTTAAATCTTTGCGCAGCATGGCTTCCATGCCGTAACGGGAGATGCCCGGCCAGTTGAAAATTACCTCCACCAGGAAAGCGTTCCCCATTAATGAGGCGATGTCCAGGCCCATTACAGATACAGCCGGAATTAATGATGGCTTTAAAAGATACTTTCTCATAATGACGCTGCTAGGTATACCGTACCCGACCGCCGCAGCAAGATAATCTTTGGACATATTATCGGTCATCGCAGACCTGACAATCCGCGCTTCCTGAAACAGGGGTCCCATAGCCAATGCCAGCGCCGGCAGGATTAAATGTTTGAGCGCATCCCAAAAAGCGCTTAAATCACCTGTTATCAGGCTATCAACAGTTATTAAGCCTGTTATGGTGGGCGGGGGCATAATTTCCGGGCTAAGCCTGCCTAAAACAGGAATTACAGGCCAAATATAGCCAAAGAGGAGTAAAAATAATACCGCCAGCACAAAAGCGGGAACAGCGACCCCGGTATAAGCCATGACCCGGATGACCGTATCCACCCACTTATTTCTGTACTTGGCAGCCAGGGTTCCTAAAATAATAGAGAAAATGACTACAAAAATGGCAGCTATAAATGCCAGTTCAAGGGTTGCCGGCAGAAACTCCTTGACATCGTCTGCTACTGCCCGCTTTGTAGTAAGTGATTTACCCAAATCACCCACCAAAACTCCTTTAACCCAATAAT
The DNA here is from genome assembly GCF_000430885.1 of Desulfotruncus alcoholivorax DSM 16058. Classification (GTDB taxonomy): domain Bacteria; phylum Bacillota; class Desulfotomaculia; order Desulfotomaculales; family Desulfallaceae; genus Desulfotruncus; species Desulfotruncus alcoholivorax. The sequence continues at coordinate 141,166 of NZ_AUMW01000002.1, forward strand.
AGTACTGTGTAGGAAGCGGCTGATCCAGGTTCATCTCTTGCCGCAATTGGTCAACAGCGTATTGAGGCGCCCTTGGGCCAAGGGCCATGCGGGCCGGGTCGCCGGGTACGACCCTGGCGATGATAAAGATAACTATAGACAGCCCGATCAGGACAAAGATTGATAAAAACAATCTTTTTAGAATGTACGCACGTAAATTCATAACAACCTCCTTTTCCGCTACAAGGCAATTAAGAACAAACCCTTAAAAGATTATGGTGGTTAACCTCAATTGTTAAGGATCAAGGGAAACCACCATATCCTTGCTTTACTGAAAAGTTATTGCAGTTACCGGGTATCTGCTTAACTATATAGGCCTGTCATTGCGAGGAGATTGCTTCGCTTCCCTCGCAATGACAGTTCCTGGAATAAGGTTTTGACACATTAGCCTGTTACTTCTGGGATGTTACCTTGTAATCGTGGTAATAGAAGTTGTAACCCATTACAGAGCTAACCGGTTTGCCTTGTTTATTCAATTCCGCTCCCGGCCACTGAATATAATCCTGGTAAGCTCTCTTTTCAGCCTGGTCAAATACCCAGATACTGGGGCAAAGATCTACTAGCTTTTCCTGGATTTTTTGGTATTTGGCATAGCGTTCGTTTTGATCCAGAGTACCAAGGGCATCTTCGATATCAGCATCAATTTCAGGGTTCTTTAACCATTCACCTTGTTCCCAAGTACCAGTGGATTTAGAATGATAGCGCGATTCCAACATTGAGCCGGCCTCGTTATAATGCGGAGACACAAATACTACACTGGCATTTGGTGTATTATCAGGAGTGGCAACCTGGTCAACAAAAGACAGCCAGGGGGTTTTTACGATGTTGACTTTAATGCCTATCTCTGCTGCGTTAGCCTGGAATAAAAGCGCAATTTTCTCTTCATCCGGCACGTTAGCAATCCAGACAATATCTACGGGATATTGATCAAGCTTACCGGCGTATTTCGATTGTGCCAGCTCTGCTTTGGCCTTGTCCAGATTCCGCTCATACTGGGGCAGGTTGGGGTTGAACCCGGGCAGGTTAAATTGAACCGGTCCTTGAGCTTTTTTACAACCCGGGAATAATTTGTCTACTACAGTTTGGTAATCAAAAGCATAAGCAAGCGCTTTACGGAAGTGCACATCATCAGTTGGCGCTTTCTTATTGTTAAGCATAATGTTCAACATGCTGCCGGTAAATCCAGCGTCAATTGAAACGCCGGGAATGTTATCCAGTGCCTTCAGAGCTTCCTCTGTCTGCCACTGGTCCGATTGCTCCAACTGTTTTTGGGTCATTAATGTACGTACTGTAGGTCCGGCTGTTGTACCGATTATTTTTATGGCTTCCGGCGCGTCTTTTTCCCAGCCGCCCCAGAAATCATTAAATTTAACGGCATACATATATTCTTCTTTCTTTAGCTCTTTAACCATATAGGGACCGCTACCGGCATCATGGGTAACCAGCCAATCTTTGCCGTAATCACCCATATCGCCATATGGCCCCGGCTTCTTATTTGCCATGACCTGATTTTTATCCAGAACATATAGTCTTACCAAGGTAGAAAGAAAAGGACCAAACTTCTTATTTAAAGTAAATTGCACTTTATTTTTGTCAAGGGCTTTAGCTTCTTTAACGACACCGGAGAAAAGATAGCCGTAACCTTCACCAATAGTTATCATTCTTTGCATGGAGAAAACCACATCATCAGCCGTAAGCTCGTCGCCATTGTGGAACTTAACACCCGGTCGCAAGTTAAAAACCCAGGTCAACCCATCTTCGCTGGTTTGCCAATCAGTTGCCAACCATGGCTTTAAAGAGCCGTCATGAGCAGGGAAAACCAGGGTATCGTAGACATTGGCAAAGGCAATGGAACTGGCATAATCGGAACCTACTCCCGGGTCAATATTGGGGACGTCGGAAGCAGTACTTCTGATAATACTTTCCTGATTGGCCGCTGTTGAATTTCCTTGCGCATCTTGATTATTTTCCTTACCGCCCCCGCAACCGGTCAATAATAACGCAACCATTAAGACCAATACAGTTGCCAGAGTCCATTTTTTGTTTTTAGACAAGTCCTTCCCCTCCTAATTTAAAATATTTACCTAGGAATTCAATTCACACTAAAAAGCACCAAAAACCAGCAAACTATCTCCCATATAACAGCAGCGCAAAATCAATTAAACCTCAATCTAATAATTCACCCCCTATATAATCGTAATTTTCAGAAATCGAAATCAACTACCCCCATTTGATTATGCTTGTATACAGTATTATCAACAGGTATTATCTGAAACGTTTGTTGCATTTTAATTAGAATCAAATTTTAAAACATGAATTTGGGCAAAATCAATCCTGAGTCAATCCTCTGAGTCAATCCTGTTGATAAATGTATATTATTCAGAGTATGCGATACGGATCCCTTTGTGGAAAATGCACAAGATTTTGCCCCAAATTTTAGCCAAGTTCAACAATGGGTTACAAAACAAATATTTAATGCCAATCTCATTTGAGCAACAACGCAGCAATCCCTTTTTTTATTAACAGTGCAGATAATTTTGAGGATTAACTCATAAAGTAACAATATATAATGTACGTTCCTATTCAATTGCTGCTAGTAAATTTGAAAGGAGAGTCCGGCATGGTAGACATGGAAATGTTAAATCAAGGTAAAAAGCATTTATCACCGGCCCTGGCGAGGTCTACGCAAATAATTATGGAGCGGGGTGAGGGGGCCACAACTGCGGTGTCTACAAAAATTGTATTAGATTTATCACTCCACTGAATATCGGCAAGTCAGTTGTTGACGAAGGTCTGGCAATATTTAAGGCAGCGCTGGAAAGCGTTTAAACGGCCCCGCTCCACCTGGCGGGGTTGCCCGGCCTTACATCAACATGAGTAAATCCGGAATACTGCCCCACGCCCGGAAAACCAAATTCACCGGCAGCGGCAGCAACTTTTCCCGGGGGAATGTCCCTGATGATAATATCCGCCGCATTGCCCAGCAGGTGCTGGCTTAGCCGTGCGCCGCCAACGGCCTGGTTGTGGGCCGGGCAGCGGTAGCCGGAGGTGATGGTCACCGGGCGGCCGCCCAAGCGGGCGCGCAACTGCTCCAGCTTTTCCACCAGGTAGCTGTTAACCCGGACCATACCGCAGCAGCGGCAGGCGAATTCCTCTTCTTTAAAGTGCGGGCTGAGGCGTCGTCCGGGCTCCGGCCGGTGGGGCAGGAGTAATGCCAGTGCCTTTAATGTATTTGTCCCGGCTATGCCGTCTGCCGCCAGCCTGCAAGTCTGTTGCAGTTGCATAATCGCCCGGCGGGTGCGCGGCCCGTATACCCCGTCCGCCGGGCCCGGGTCAAAGCCGGCCGCGGCCAGCCGCCGCTGCAACTCGCAAACCGGCGCACCTCTATCGACCGGGGCCGGCATCAGCGCCCTCCCTCCACTATTTGCCGCAGTTGTTCCACATCCGCATCCGACTCTCTGGCCACCACCAGCGTCAGCAAACTAATGGACTTTTGCAACTCCTTAATCAACGGTTCCAGCCTTACCAACAGGTACCCCGCCACCACCATCGGAAAACCATAGTTGGCTGCCAGTTTCATCATTTCTTCCATTATCCCTATCACCTCGCTAAATTTTTTGGACCTAAAACACAAAAGACTTTCCGGCCGGTTTAAAGTTAACACTGCCGGTTACAGTGATCAAGCGATCAATCAAGTGATCAGTTAAATATAAAAAAACGCACGATTAGATCAGTTTCAACCAAGCGTGCGTTGTTATGCTTTTATGCTGGCATCATGCCGTCTATAAGGCAGAATTATCTTTCCGGATTGCAATCCGGATTACAATACCAAAGCCGGCCGGCTTGATGAAAGATTAAGTGAGTTCGTCGGCACTCTTCATTACCACTTTGTTGCCGGCCTCTTTCTTTTCCACCCGCGCCTCACCCATCAAGAGACTGGCGATTACCCCAACTACCACAACACACATGGCAACCAGAAAAACCAGCTGTAGAGAGTCCGCCAGTGCAGCCTTTAAAGGCGGCAGCATAATTTGCTGCAGCTGTGGGGGGATGTTTTTAAGGGCATCCGGGCTCAAAAGGGCATTGAATAAACCCTGCGGGTCGGTTTTCATTTTGGCCATCATCCCCGCCAGCGGCCCGGTTTGCAGCCCCGGGATATTTTGCGCCACCGGGAAGAATTTTTCCTGCAGCATGGCAATTGAGCGGTGATTCATAACCACTCCCAACACCGTCATGCCCAGTGTGCCGCCGATGCTGCGGAAAAACTGGGTCGCCGAGGTGGCAACCCCACGCTGCTCCGGCGGGAACGCCTGCTGGACGGCAATGGTCAGGGTTGGCATGACCAGGCCCATGCCGATACCCAAAACTACAATATTGATAATCGCGCCAAGCTGGGTGGTGTGCACCGTCATCGTGCTTAACAGGTAAAAACCCACGGCCATAATCGTCATGCCGGTTGCAAGCTGGGTGCGAAACTTTATTTTGGTGATGATTTGACCGCCGAAAATACTGGTGATCATCATGGCAAACATCATGGGAATCATAGTATTTCCTGACCTGGTTGCGCTAACCCCGATAACTCCCTGCAAAAACAGCGGTAAAAACATAATCGCGCCAAACATGCCCAGGCCCATTAAAAAGCCGACCATGTTCGTTACCGCAAAAACCCTGTTCTTAAACAGGTTCAGGCTCAAAATCGGCTCCGGTGCCTTTTTTTCCACGAACATAAAGGCCAGCAAGAACACCAACGCCGTGCTTAACAAGCCTATGATTTGCCAGGAGCCCCAGGGATAATCCTTACCCCCGATACTCAGGCCCAGCAAAAGGGACACAACTCCAACCACCAGTGTTACGGCTCCCCAATAGTCGATAACCACCTTATCCTTGAAACGCTTTTCGCCCTGCAGACCGGTGAATATCGTAATTGCGGCCAGGATGCCAACCGGCAGGTTGATATAAAAGACCCAGCGCCAGGAGCTATGATCTACAATCCAGCCGCCAATAGTAGGGCCGATGACCGAAGAGAGCCCAAAAAGCGCACCCATAACCCCCTGCCATTTGCCCCGCTTTTCCGGCGGAAAAATATCACCTACGATGGTCATGGCCATTGGCATCATAATGCCGCCGCCCAGTCCCTGCAACCCGCGGTACAGAATTAACTGGGTCATGCTCTCGCTGGTGCCGCACATGGCAGAGCCGAGCATGAACAGAAAAATACCAGAAACATATAGTATGCGCCTGCCGTATAAGTCAGCCAATTTTCCGGCAATGGGCACGACGGTGGTTGATGACAGCATATAAGCGGTGGTTACCCAGGTTAGAATGTCCAAACCGCCCAATTCTCCAATAATTCTTGGCATGGCGGTACCTACAACCGTTTGGTCCAGCGAAGAAAAAAACATCCCTAAAATAAGCCCTAACAGTAAAATATTACGTCTTGGATTTGCCTCCATTCAACCATCTCTTTTCTTTCGGATAGGTGCATTACCAAAATTATTTACTGCCTAAATAATTTACACAGTAAAGTATTAATCAAGTTAAGGTTTTTGTCAAGTAATATATACGTTTAATACCTTTTGGCTGAGCCATTTGCGGCAAATAATCAGGGTGCTGTTTCCAGCACCCCGTTCGGCGGTTAAGCGCAATTGTTACTTACCTGCCAACCTTTTGGCAAATTCCAATTGCATGTTGATAATCTCCCGCAGCGCCGATGGCTTAACGCCGTTGGCTATGGCTTTTTCAATTACGTCATTCCATTCCAGCTTGGTTTCTTCACTAAGGTATATGTATTCACGGTAAGCGTTTAACGTGGGAGCGTCTTTCCATACCCGTACCACCCGGCCCTGGATTTGGTCTCCGGGCCGGAGCGCAATATCTTGATAGTTTGGATTAGCCGCCCTTAAATAGGGCTGGCCGTTTTCTTTGACGAAAAATTTTAACGTGGTTTCATAATTATTTAAAAGCACTATGACAATTTGCCCCGGATACGGGTTTTTGTCTTCTTTGCAGAGGACGATATCCCCTTCACTGATACCGGCGCCGATCATACTGTCCCCCACTACCTTCAAAGCAAAGTCGACGTAACCGGCCAAATCCGAAGGGACCTCAAGATATCCGGTGATGTTTTGCTCGGAAAGCAAAGGAATGCCCGCTTTTATCCGGCCCAAAACCGGTATTTCAGGGCCAGGTACAGCCGGCGCACCGTCCAGGGCACGCAGCACGGCCAGGCGCTGTTCCCTGCTCAGGGACTTGTCACCGGCAGTGATCTCTGTATTGGCATCTTCCAGCACGTGCAGCAGGTCCAACTTTCTTTCGTCCCGGTCCAGCAAATAATCAACGGAAACACCAAAAAAATTGGCCATACGCTCCAGGGTTGCATAATCCGGCGCGCGCCGGCCGGTTTCGTACATGGCCAAGGTACTGGGAGCGATTTTTAATAGCTTGGCCAGCTCCCTTTGGCTAAGCCCGGTTTTATCCCGGCATATCCTCAAATTTTTAGGCAATCCTTTTAACTCCATTTTTAACCACCACACTTTAATAATACCACATTAAACCATTATTTATAGTACCGCATTCCCAGGTTAGATCATTGCTCACTAATAGTGATACATTGCCATATTTTTACTTGACATGCTTGCAATTTGTGATTAAAATATATTCAAATCACTCACGTTTTGAAATTAAAAGAGGTATTTAAGTGAGAAGGAAAAATTGATGATATTTTTTTGAGCCAAATGCTCTCATTTTGTGATCAAATGACATATAATTACGCTGCCTGTAAACAGGCACAGAACCTAAGCAACAAGCCGAATAGTTGTAATTAACCGGCGGGTGAGTTAAAAAGGGGTGATAAAATGGATTTACTGGTTCAAGTGGACATCCAGACCGGTCAGGTGCTGGAAAATAACCTCCCGGCATACTGGGACAAGCTATCTGACGGCCGGGAAACCGGCCGCCATACTGCGGAAGACGGGGCGCAGTTTTCACGCCCCGGCCAGCCGGCAGAGTCGGATAAGCTCCATGACGAGTTATTGCGGCAAAGGATCGTTGCCTTTAACTCCAGGCCCAGGCGCAAAACCAAGCATGCCTGGAGTGAGGCCGAGCTCTACCGATTGGCACTGCTGGTGGGGCGGCAAAAACTGAATTACGAGCAGGCCTCGGCCCGGCTGGCCAGGACTCCCCGGGCCTGCCAGTTTATGTACCGGGAGTTGCAAAAAGCAGGAGTGGTTTGACTTTGGCAACCAAGCCCTTATTCTTCCCGCTTGAGCTCAAAAACAGTCGGCCCACAGTAATCGGGACACTGCACCTGAATTTTTTCTTGAAAACCCATTTGTTGGGGGGTTACCCCTTTTCTAAAAGCAAATATATAGGGGAATATGGCCTGCAGGGCCATCAGGCAGATATTCCCGCTTCTTTCCTTATCAATCAATGCACCATTGATAAAAATCCTGTCCCCGGACTGGTAGTGGCCACAGGCCGAGCTGATTACTTCCACAATGATTTTTTCCATTGCTTTTCCTCCAGTTTTTCTGTATATTGTTATATTTCTACCTTTTTCATACCGTGTCCTTTTCCCCGCATCTCTCCCGCGTCCCGATAATTTACGGTTGAACACTCCAATATATCCAAACCTTCGGTTGCACAGCCTGATGATATCTGCTAAAATAATAAAGTGTTGCTGAAAAGGAGGTGTTAACCTTGGCCAGAAAATGCGAAATTTGCGGTAAGGGTGTAGTTGTTGGAATGAAAGTCAGCCACTCTCATATCCGTACCAAGAAAACTTGGGCTCCAAACCTGCAAAGGGTAAAAGCTATAGTTGACGGCACACCCCGCAGGATAATGGTTTGCACCAGATGCCTCCGGAGCGGCAAGGTGCAAAGGGCTATATAAAACAAAACGGCATTAAAGCCGTTTTTGCTTTTTATCAGGTTTTTTACAGTATTCTTTCCAGGCCGGCCGATTCGGTCATCCCGGGGATCCTGCCCCGCTTTGCCACCGGGCGGCCGTCGATTTCTTTAATATCCATGGTCATATCGATAGCAGGGGCCCCGGAGATGTAACTCCCCACACCGAAGGCATCGGCACCCGCTTCAATCAGTAAAGTAATTCGTTCCGGCGTAATGCCGCCGGAGACAAAAACCCGCACGTGTTTGTGGCCGGCCTGCCGCAGCCTGGCTTTTACTTCCTTAACCAGCCCCGGTGTTACGCCACCCCGCTCGCTGGGCGTATCCAGCCTGATGCCCTGTAATTTTTCACCCAGGTTGTCAGCCACCCGCAATGCCTCCTCGGCTTCATCCTTAAATGTATCAACTAATATAATTACAGGCGCATCCGGGGGCATGATCCTCCGGTAGGTCCGGGCTACTTCCAGCGTATCGCCCACGATCAGCATCACGGCATGGGGAACCGTGCCGGAAGGATTCTGCCCGGCCAGTTTGGCGCCCAGGATACAGCTGGCGCCATCCGCCCCGCCGATAATGGCGGCCCTCTCCATCACAGGGGCCACAGCCGGGTGCACATGGCGCGCGCCGAAACTAATCATTCTGTGTTCCCCGGCAGCCTCCCGGCATCTTCTGGCCGCGGTGGCCCACCCGCTGGAACTGGCCAGTATACCCAGCAGGGAGGTCTCATGGATGCCAAAGTCGTCGTAAGCACCGGTTATCCGCATAATTACCTGTTTTTCCTTAAATTCCGCTCCTTCAGGCAGCGCCCAAACTTCTACCGGTAAACCGTCAAGCAATACTTTCGCTTCTGCTATGCCAGCGAGAACGCCGGGCCTGCCGGCAAAAATTTCAGCGGTAACCCTGGTACGGTCCAGCCCCAGATGACGCAATATCTCTCTCGTGCGAATAAAATATATATCAGTGGTCAAGCCGGAGATGATTTCCTCGTGGGTGGCCGAAAAGAGCCGCTGACCGGAAACCCGGAAGGCCGCCACTTCCGCCAAGTCTTGCACAGTCCTTTTATTCATATAGTCCTCCCGTATTTATGTTCCGGCGAATCAGGCACCCAGTGACCGGACCAGGTTGGCCATTTCAATAGCCGTTACCGCCGCATCCCAGCCTTTATTACCCGCCTTGGTACCGGCTCTTTCAATAGCCTGCTCAATGGTGTCGGCTGTTATTACGCCGAAAATCACCGGCTTGCCGGTATCCAGTCCGACCTTGGCAATACCCTTGGCAACTTCTCCTGCCACATAATCAAAATGAGGTGTTGCGCCGCGTATAACCGCTCCCAGGCAGATCACCGCGTCATAGCAGGCCTTGTCCACCATATGGCGGGCCACCATGGGGATTTCAAAAGCGCCGGGAACCCAGGCCACCTCAATGTTCCGGTCGGCCACACCGTGGCGGCTGAGCGCGTCAATAGCGCCGGACAGCAGTTTTTGGGTGATGAATTCATTGAAACGCCCGACTACCAGCCCAAACCTCAGGCCCTCCCCAATTAAATTTCCTTCGTAATATTTTACCAACTAAATCCTCTCCCTTATTGTAGGTATTCAGAATTCAGTAGTCAGAATTCAAAAATACTACAAACTGAAAACCATTCTCTTATAGGCGTTCCCGTTATTTATTTTCCGGTTCCCTCATTCTGTCTCCTGACTCCTGTCTTCTGTCTCCTGACTCCTAGCTTTTCTTCGATTATTTCTCTGCTATTGAAAGCAGGTGGCCAAGTTTGCGCTTCTTGGTGCTGAGGTAAAATTTATTATCTTTACCGGGGCAGATTTCAATGGGAACCCTGCCGGCAACCTTTAAACCGTGCCCTTCCAAACCGGCAATTTTTCTGGGGTTATTGGTCATCAGCCGGATCTTTTTCAGCCCCAGGTCCACCAGGATTTGGGCGCCTATGCCATAATCACGCAGGTCAGCGGGAAAACCCAGGGCTTCGTTGGCCTCCACCGTATCCTTCCCTTCATCTTGCAATTTATAAGCCCGGATCTTGTTCATCAGGCCGATACCCCTGCCTTCCTGCCTCATATACAGCAGCACGCCTGCACCTTCATGCTCAATCATTTCCAGCGCCCGGGCCAACTGGTCGCCGCAGTCGCAGCGGGACGAACCGAATACATCTCCGGTCAGGCACTCGGAGTGCACCCGGACCAGAGGCGCCTCAACACCGGACAGGTCGCCCTTGACCAGAGCGATATGCTCTTTTTTATCCAGCAGGCTCTCATAGGCAATGGCTGTAAAATTACCATATTTGGTAGGCAGTTTGGCGGCTTCAATCCTGCGGATCAACTTTTCATGGCGACGGCGGTATTCAATTAAATCGGCAATGGTGACCATTTTTAAACCATGGGTTTTACAGAATTCAATCAATTCAGGCACCCTGGCCATGGTCCCGTCGTCTTTCATAATTTCACAAATTACCCCGGCGGGGTACATTCCCGCCATCCGGGTCAAATCAACGGCGGCCTCGGTGTGGCCGGCCCGGCGCAGCACCCCGCCTTCTTTAGCCCGCAGCGGGAAAATATGGCCCGGTCGCCTGAGGTCTTCGGGACGGGTATTGCGGTCAAGGATGGCCCGTACGGTGGCCGCCCGCTCGTGGGCCGATATCCCGGTGGTGGTGTCCTTGTGGTCCACCGACACGGTGAAAGCTGTGCCGTGAGGGTCGGTGTTGTGGGTAACCATAGCAGGGAGATCAAGTTCATCCAGCCTGGAGCCGACGATAGGCATACAAACCAAACCCCTGCCGTATGTGGCCATAAAATTAATAGCCTCAGGGGTGACCTTTTCCGCGGCCATAATCAGGTCGCCTTCGTTTTCCCGGTCCTCGTCATCCACTACAACCAAAATTTTACCTTGCCTGATATCCTCGATTGCCTGCTCGATAGTACAGAATGTCATGTTGCTTCATCCTTCCCTCTTATTATCTTATCTATAAATTACATAAACCCGTGCCGGGCTAAAAAGTCAGCGGTCAGCCCACCGCCTGTTTTAGCTCCGGCTTCATTTATATTTTCATTCTTCATGCCCAGCCAGCGCTCCACGTATTTGCCGATCATGTCGCCTTCCAAATTGACCCGGTCGCCCGGTTTTTTTTCACCAAGCACGGTGGCTTGGGCGGTATGGGGGATCAGTGAAACCCGGAAACTTCCCTCGTTAAAGTCCACAACTGTAAGGCTGGTACCGTCAATGGCCACGGATCCTTTTTTAATGATGTATCTCATAACTTCGGGGGGCGCGCCAATGGTTACGACAGTGGCAATATCGTGTTTTTCCATTCCAAGTATGGTGCCTATTCCGTCGATATGTCCCGAAACAAGGTGGCCGCCCAGGCGGTCGCCGAGCCTTAAAGCCCTCTCCAAGTTGACCCGGTCACCGGGCTGCAGCTCTCCAAGGTTGGTTTTAGCCAGTGTTTCCGCCATTACATCGGCTTCGAACTGTCCCCGGCTAAAAGAAGTTACTGTCAGGCATACGCCATTGACAGCGATACTGTCCCCCAGCCGGAGCCCGTCCATAATCACCCCGGCGCTGACTTTCAGCTTGGCCGAGTCGGCCCCCCGGCGGATGGAAATCAACCTGCCTTTTTCTTCAACTAACCCTGTGAACATTTTGGACCACCCTTTGAACCACCCTTGGAAATATAGCCTTCTATACAAATATCATTTCCCAAATTGTAAACCTCAATGTTTTCGACCTGCAAGGCATCATTTAAAACTTGTATACCCGGCCCGCCCACCGGGCCAGGCGCCATGCCGCCGCCAATTATTTTCGGCGCAATATACCAATATACCTTATCCACCAGCTTCTCCTTGATAAAGGAGCCGTTGACCCGGGCGCCGCCTTCGACCAGCACGCTGGTTATTTCGCGCCCGGCCAGTTCCCGCAACGTGTCCGGCAGGGATACGCCTTCGTCATGGCCGGGCACTTTTATTACCACGGCTCCGGCCCTCTCCAGTCGTTTAACTTTATCCGGCGGTGCCTCACCGGTCGTTACGATAATGGTTTGTGCCTGTGAGTTTTGAGTTAATATTTTGGCACCCGGCGGGGTAGCCGCCCCGGAGTCAAGAATCACCCGCACCGGGTCCCGGCCTTCTCTGTCCGGAAGCCTGGTGGTTAGGGACGGGTCGTCGGCGAGCACCGTCCCTATCCCCACCAAAATGGCATCATACCTGTCCCTCAGCAGGTGGACGTGCTCCCTGGCCCTGGGTCCCGTAATCCATTTTGATTCCCCGCCGGCAGTGGCGATTTTGCCATCCAAACTCATAGCTGTTTTCAAAACCACGTAAGGCCTACCTGTGGAAATATATTTAATAAAAACCTCGTTCAACCTCCGCGCTTCAGCCTCCCGCACCCCGCAGACTACTTCGATTCCGGCGTCCCGCAGCTTTTGCGCCCCCTTGCCCGCCACCAGCGGGTTGGGGTCGGTCATGGCCAATACAACTCTTTTTATGCCGGCCCGGATAACAGCGTCCGTGCAGGGACCGGTACGGCCGTGATGGCAACAGGGCTCCAAAGTCACATACAAAGTTGCGCCTGCGGCGTCTTCGCCTGCTTCTCGCAGGGCATGAATCTCCGCGTGCGGCGTGCCGGCCCGGGCATGATACCCTTTACCCACAATCCGGCCGTCCTTAACCACCACAGCCCCCACCACGGGATTGGGGCTCGTGCGCCCCAGTGCTTTTGCGGCCAGCTCCAGCGCCAGCTCCATATATTTTAAATCTTTATCGTCCAATTGATCACCTTCCCCACATTAGCAGTCGGAAGTTGAAAAAACATTAGAAAACCCTGAAGAAACAGCATCTTCAGGGCAGCATACAGATAAAGGCATACCACTTCCTTGCGGACAATACGCCTAAACAACCTTCTCCCATCCAGACTTTACTGTCGGCTCCGGATTCACACCGGATCAACCCCTTGGGGCTCGCGGGCTCGGATCAACCTTACCGCCGGTACGGAATTTCACCAGTCCCTGAAGGCCCTTTTTTATGTTAATTATAGTTACATGTAAAAAGAGTGTCAATATTAATAGCTACTAAAAGAGGTTTTATGTTGATGGGATCAGGCTATCTCCGGTTTACTCAAACTGGACCTGAATTTATGCAGTTCGGCAATAATCCCGTTAATCCGGTCGATGGATGCTTTGTTTCTGTGGTAATCGTTCTTATCCCTACACCTGTTCAGGCACCCGTATAAAATACTGAGTCGCAGGTGCAGGCGCCTGGGCAAAAGTGCTACGTCCGCGCCAAGCTTGTGCCAGGCTTCAGTAACAAAAATAGGCTCACCAGGAGAGTTATTCATAATGCATGGTTGATCACCGGTTTCGTCATTGAGAGCTGTGACTATGGCCCGGTTCTTTTTTAATTCTTCCAATATTTCATCGATTACAAACAACCTCTTTTCCGTAACCTCCTGAACCCTCACCATCTGGTAATACCATACGGTGACGATTACACCGAACAGGGTTAACAGCCCACCGAGCGCAGCCTCGTTGAACCCCCTGGCAAAAGCGGGGGTATTGACCTGCTCGCCCAGGGCATGAAACAACAGGGGAAAGGTTGATGAAAGCCAGTCCCAGTCGGCCATGATGACAATAAGTTCTCTGTTGAGAGATAATATTACCCACACAATAAAGGGACTGAATATTATAACCAGGCAGGTTAAAGCTATTTTCCCGGTTCTTAAAGACTTTTTTATTAAACGTAATAACAATGGCTGCAGGACTTTCTTTTGCTGTGGCGGGACTTCACGGTTGCAATCGCCCAATTTTATCACCCCAACGAACTAAATAATAAGGCCACCGTGCAATCAAACGGCGGCCTTATTATAACCTTAACCCTAATTTTTATCCCGGCGGATTATCACCCTGGGCAAAGCTGCAGACAATGAAAAAGCTTCCCCGTAAGGAAAAAGCCCTGCCAGGCCGGCAGAACTTTTTCTGATATTGAATTAGTATTGCAGCTTACGCCTTCATTTTGGAGATAGCTTCCTTAATTTCGCCGATTGAAGCTTCTTCTTCAATGGTGGAGAGGTCGCCCAGATCATTGCCCAGCCAGAGGGTCTTCATCACCCGCCTCATAATTTTACCGCTGCGGGTCTTGGGCAGGGTGCCGACGAATTGAATATCTTTCATTACGACAATGGCGCCCATGGTGTTGCGGACGTGGGTGATCAGTTCCTTTTTCAATTCTTCGGAAGGCTCGTAGCCGCCTTTCAGCACCACGAAAGCACAGGCCACTTCGCCCCTCAGTTCATCGGGGACACCGGAAACACCGGCCTCCACCACGGCCGGGTGGGAGATCAGGGCGCTTTCGACTTCCACGGTGCCGATACGGTGGGCGGCAATCTTAATTACTTCGTCGGAGCGGCCGGCAAAGAAGATATAGCCGTCCTCATCAAAGTAAGCCGCATCGCCGCAGAGGTATTTACCTTTAGTGACGGGCAGGCGCTCCCAGTAATTGTAGAGGTAACCTTCTTCATCGCCCCAAAGGGTGGAAACCAGGCCCGGGAAGGGCTTTTTAATAACCACGACGCCTTTTTCATTGGGCGGCAGCACATTGCCCTCCTTTTCATCCAGAACTTCCGCCACCACACCCGGCACGGGAATATGGGCAGAACCCGGCTTGATGGGGATAATCCCCAAGCCATACGGGTTGGCGAAGATCGGCCCCGAGGTTTCGGTTTGCCACATGTGGTCCATAACGGGGATTTTGTTTTCGAACACTTCTTCCTGCAGCCACGACCAGGCCGGCGGGTTCAAAACTTCGCCGGCGCAGAAGATTCTCTGTACGGAACTGAGGTCGTGTTTACGCGCTTCGGCAGTACCAAGGCGCATCAGTCCCCTTACGCCGGTAGGCGACAGCCACAATGCAGTTGCTTTGTTCCGGGACGCCACACTCCACCACATATCCTTACGCGGATAGTCGGGTGTGCCCTCGTACAGCACGGTAGTACAGCCGTTCATCAGCGGGCCGTATACGTTATAGCTATGACCGACGATCCAGCCGATATCGGAAGTGCAGAACCAGACATCGCTCTCCTGCAGGCCGTAGATCCACTTGGACATACTGTAAACATAAATCTGGTAACCGCCGTGCTTCTGTACCGTAACCTTGGGCTTGGCGGTGGTCCCGGAGGTGGGCAGCAGGAACAGCGGCTCGTTGGAGTCCATAATTTCACAGGCGTCACTTTGCCCTTCTCCGCCGGCCAGAAACTCATCCCAGTAAATATCCCGGCCCGAAGCCATGGGGTATTCACGTGCCTGATTCTTTCTCAGCACCACGACCTTTTGGATTGAGCCAGCCGGGCACTTGGCAATTCCTTCGTCTACGATGGGCTTTAATTCCACCGGCTTACCGCGTCTTGACCCTTCATCCTGGGCAATCACGTACTTGGCGCCGGAAATTTGCAGGCGGTCGGCAACAGCATTGGAGGAAAAACCGGCAAAAATGACTACGTGGATTGCTCCCACCCTGGCGCAGGCGAGCATAGTTGCCACAGACTCAACACCGGTAGGCATGTAAATGGCGACGCGGTCTCCCTTTTGGACCCCCAGGCCACGCAGCGCTCTTGCATATTGTTTAACCAGTTCAAATAACTGGGCATAGGTAACAGCCCTGCTTTCACCGGTCTCCCCCGACTCGGCGACAATGGCGGTGCGGCCGGCCCGTCCTTTTTCAATATTGTAGTCCAGGCAGCTATAACTGATATTTGTTTGTCCACCGACAAACCATTGAAAAGTAGGGTAGTCCCACTTAAAAGCCCGGTCCCACTTTTTAAACCACTTAATTTCGCTCATCGCCTGCTCTGCAGCATGATTCCAAAAACCCTCCGTATCCTCTGCAGCCCAGTCGATAAATTTTTGCACATGCGGCGGTATCAAGCCGGTCCCCACTTTTTTTTGCACCATTAAAAAAATTCCTCCCCTCATTTATTTGGTAAAAATCTATATTTTGAAAGCTAATTGAGCAGTTACTTAGTGAGAGACAGTAAAAAACACCCCTCCTTTTTTAAATTTTCTAAATAAATATTATTTTCATTATATTACAACACTTAAAGTATCACAAGTTTTTTACTGCCTGATAGTAAAAAATTATATCTAAACGGTTGGGAAAAGCTGAGAAAAAAAGCGAGACCCCTATGTAATAGTGCCTTAGGAGCCTCGCTGCAACACGGCAGACCATTTGTTTATTCTTCTATGCTGTCTTCATCTTCATAGGATGCTAATTCCGATTCCACTTCCCTGTTTTTGTCTTCTGCGGATTTCCGGTAGTCCCTTGCTTTTTTTTCCAGGTCCTTAAAACCCATTTTTATACCCCCCAAGGTTGTTTGGGGTTATTATTGACCATTCATACCTAAAATATACATTTATTTCTTATTTCTTGGCTGCTACCCGTCAATTTCGTTACCGTTAACCATTTGGTCCACCATTCTGGCAGATTCCGGAGTTCCAACAACAATCAGCACATCACCGGCATGCAAGGTTGTTTTGGCTTCCGGGGACAGGATCTCATGGCCGTTGCGGTATATTGAAAGCACCGTAGCGCCGGTTCTGGCCCTGAAATCTGTTTCGGCCAGGGACCTGCCCAGCAGGGGTGAGTTGTCCGGAACGGTTATTTCATCCAGTTTTTGAAGGCGTCCGGCCATTTTAAAGGTGTAATCCAGCAGCTGGTTGGTGAGTTTATCTATTTCGTAGTTTAATTTTTCCCTTTCTTTTAATAGCTCACTCAACCTTTCCTGTATGTCCAGCAATACCTTTTTTTGATTGTAGTCAGCAAGATATTCACGAGCAGCCCGGTCCGATTTCACCACCACGCCCACTCCGGGCATCACATCAACAATGCCTCTCTCTTGAAGCAACGTGAGCGCCCTTCTGATCGTCTCCGGCGAAACATTATATTTCCCCGCCAGGGTAGACCTGCCGAAAATTTTTTGCCCGATCCGGTATTCACCGCGAACAATTCTGGTTGCAATATCCACAGCTATGGTGATATACCTGGCCAGGTGGACCTGTGGTTGTTCTTCATGCATCAGTTTTTCCCTACCCTTTTTGATTTATCTTCGCACAGCCTGTAAAACCCCGCCCCGCATAAAGAAAGGGGACACACCTGCTGAAGCTTGGGTATTTCTCTGGGGACAGGAATGTCCCCAACTAATGGGGATTAACAGGCTGTAAGCTCGAAATAAGTGCGACTAAGGTTCAGCGGTCAGGGGACACACCTCTGCTTATGGGTCAAACTTTTGGGTCGAGGTATGTCCCCAACAGATGGGGTCAAAACCCCACCTGAACCAAGTCTTCTTTATAATGTTGTGTTCGGCAGCAATTAATTCATTTCAATTGCTCAACTTACATATACAACGCGAAAACCGTTTTGGTTCAGACTTTTTTCCAATTCATCCACCTTTGCCGCCCTTAGCCTGAGCATAACCTGAACGGTGCTGTCATCCTTATCCCTGCAGGCTACCCCCAATACATTTATGCCATGTTCCTTAACAATATTTAATACATCGGCCAGTGCTCCTACCTTGTCATCCATTTCCAGTACCATCCGGACACCTGCCTTGTGGAGGCCGAAGGTCCTGATCAGCGCGTTAAATACGTCAGTCTGAGTTATGATTCCCTTAAGCTCATCGTTCTCCACCACCAGAAGACACCTGATGCTGTGTTCACGCATTTTTAGCGCGGCCTCTTCAATGGTGCAGGATGGCTCAACTATTACCGGCTCTTTGGCCAGTACATCTTTAACGGTCATTTTGGAAAGCAGGTAATTCATCTCATAAATGCTAAGAGTTGAGGCCGGTGAAGGAGAAACCGTAAGCAACTCAAGTTCGGTAATAAGACCGGCCAACTTGCCGCGGCTGTTTAGCACGGGAAGTTGATGGATTTTTCTTTTGCGCATTATATTCAGCGCCTCAAATACCGGGGTTTGGGTTGTTATGGTAATTGGTGAAGGGCTCATATAATCCTTGACAAACACGAGCAACTCCTCCTTGATATTATTATTTCGATATCAAGCTTGCTGAACTTTCAGGCCGCGCAGCCTGTTTATGGCTGCAGCAATTTCATATTTCCTGGGTAACGCGTAATCACCGGGGTGCCGGCCCTTATAGGCCGAAATAATGTCCAGTCCCTCCTTTTCCAAGTCTTGCAGCACCGCTTGCACCACCTGGTTTAATGTTGCCTTGCCATTTATGTACTTTTGTGCCGCATACTTAATAATAAGAGCCAGGGCTGCTGTCTGGCCGGGGTCGACCAACTGCTCGACGAACTGCAGCTCGATATTCCGGCGGCCCAACTGAATATCATCCATTCCCCGGGCCTTTACTTTATCCCTGCTTTCAAGTCTGAAAGATTCCGGTAAAGGTATCCGCTCCCGAATACCGCCGAGCCGTCCCGGGACTTCCTTCACCCTTCCGGATGGATTGGATGCGGATATTTGTTTGGCCCGGGCGGTTACATCCCGGGGACTGTAATTTTCCATGAGTATAACCTGATCGGCCACTTCGAAATAATCCCCCGAACCGCCGACAACAAGAATAGTGGAAGTATTAAAATTATCCAGTAAATCTCTGGCCCTGTCAATAAACGGTGTAATCGGTTCCTTCTCCTTAGCCACTAAACGCTGCATTCTCGCGTCCCTGATCATAAAATTGGTTGCACTGGTATCTTCATCCAATAGCAGCAAAGGGGCCCCTATTTCTAAGGCTTCAATAATGTTGGCGGCCTGCGACGTGCTGCCGCTGGCGTTGGAAGTCGAAAAATTAACGGTATCCCGGCCAAAGGGAAGGTTATTGATAAAACCGCTGATATCCACCCCGGCAACGCTGCGCCCGTCTTCAGCCCGGATTTTCACCGCATCGGGCAGGGTAATGACAAATTCCCTGCCGTCACCCGGCACATGATTATATACTCCCCGCTCGATGGCCCGTAACAGGGTCGACTTCCCGTGGTAGCCGCCACCGACGATCAACGTAATCCCTCTGGGGATGCCCATGCCGGTAATTTCACCCCGGTGGGGAAGATTCACCTTCACCCTATATTCCGGCGGGGATTTAAACCCGACCACCCCGGGTCCCTGCAGCGGCAGCTCGCTGCCCCCGCTCTCACGGGGCAGTACCGAGCCGTCCGCTACAAAAGCAACCAGGCCCATGGTATGTAACATATTTCTCAATGCCGTCTGGTCTTCGGCCAGTTCAACCCGGGTTTTCAGCTTATTCGGGTCAACACTTTTATAAAATAAGGCCTGCCTAACAATACCGGGGATATATTCAAGCAGGATGTCCCCGGCTGCCCCGGCTGTAATCGTTCTGCCCCGGGCAGGCAGTCCCACTGAGAACCTTGCCTCGACGAATTCATCGTTGACAACCATCGCCGTCCGCTCCAGGATCTCCTGCCCGCAGCGGTCTATTGTGATCAAACCGCTTTTGCCCGTGCCTTTTTTACCACAGTAGCCACAGGCCACGGCACCAAAACACCTGGTTAAAAAATCTTCAACCGCCACCCTGGCCGGTCTTGTTTGGTAAAGCCGGCCGGGAAAACCCGCCAGTTGCTGGGGCACCCTTACCCGCATCCGGCTGGGGGGAGCAAAAGGATCGCTTTGCACATGATCAATAAACAAGGTGAAATTATTAAACTGATAGTCACCCATTAGTATTTTATAGGCCCCGTAGGTCTTCCGGTCGATGCCCGCTATTTTTTTTTGCAGTTCAATGGCGCTTTGCATGTTTTTATCACCCAGTTGGACTTGCATGTAAATAATAAACAGGCCGGTTACCGTAAAACCGGACGCCGGCCGACATTGTTAAATAACTTTGCCCAGGTTGAGAAGAAGCCAAAGCTCTTCTCCTTTTTTTACCACACCTTTAAGGTAGTCAACGTTATCCCCGGCCACTGCCGGAGGTTCAACCTCATCACCGGTGTACCTGCCCACTTCCTGTACGTTGTCCACGATCATGCCAACTTTTTGCCCGTTGAATTCGGTTACAATTATCCTGGTGGATTCATCGTATTCCTTTTCCGGCAAACCCAACCTCCGGTTAAGGTTAATAACCGGGACAATGCTGCCCCTAAGGTTAATGATTCCCTCCACAAAGTGTTTAGTATTCGGAACTTTAGTTATATCCGTCATCCTAATGATTTCCTGCGTTTCCTGGATAGGAAGGGCGTACAGTTGATCAGCCAGTTCAAAAATGACCAGTTGGCCCTCGTTTTGCACGTAATCACCCACTTTCGGTTTTAACTAAAGTATATTATATGTATTGCCTCTTTTTCCTCTAAAAAGTCTATATTTTGACACTTTTTTAGAGATTTTTTCAACAGGCCGCTTCCTTGATTTTTTGAACCGCCCGGGCCGGGTCTGCAGCTCCAAAAATAGCCGAACCGGCAACCAGCGTGTCAGCTCCGGCCGCTGCCACATCCCTGGCGGTATGCACATTAACCCCGCCGTCAACCTGCAATAGCGCATTTGATTGGATTTGTTCCAGCATTGCTTTGATCTTACTTATTTTAGGCAGCATCTCCCGGATAAATTTCTGGCCGCCAAAACCAGGGTTTACCGTCATTACCAGTACCAGGTCCAGCTGTCCCAGGACATACTCCAAAACATCCGGAGGCGTTGAAGGGTTAAGGGCAACTCCAGCCTTCACCCCTGTTTCCTTGATTAATTGTACGGTCCTGTGCAGGTGGGGGCACGCTTCGGCATGCACAGTGATAATGCCGGCACCGGCACGGGCAAATTGTATGATATAAAGGTCCGGGTTTTCAATCATCAGGTGCACGTCAAAAATCAGGTTGGACACCGGGCGCAGTGCTTCCACCACCAGGGGTCCGATGGTTATATTGGGAACGAAATGGCCGTCCATCACGTCGATGTGCAGTAATTCCGCCCCGGCAGTCTCCACCTTGCGCACCTGTTCGCCAAGGGTTGCGAAATCAGCCGAAAGTATGGATGGTGCTATTTTTACCAAGGCTAGTATCTCCTTTCCGCTTCCGTCACTTCTTGCAGCAGCATAGTATATTGTTGGTAGCGCAACAGCGAAATAAGCCCTCCGGTTACGGCTTCCTTGACAGCACAATCCGGCTCCCGGTAATGCAGGCAGCCGGAAAACCTGCAGCCTGCCGAGTAAACATTAAATTCCGGGTAACAGGCGGCCAACTCCTCCTTGCGCATGGCAGGCAAGTAGATACTGGAAAAGCCGGGCGTATCGGCAACCATGCCAACACCGGCCAGCGGTATTAATTCAACGTGTCTGGTCGTATGCCTGCCCCGTTTAAGCTTATGACTGATATCACCCGTTTTTAATTGTATTCCCGGTTGCAGGGCGTTGAGCAGGCTGGATTTTCCCACCCCGGAGGGTCCCGCCAGAACTGATATTTTTCCCTTTAAAACTTGACCAAGTAATTCTATATTCCGGCCGCTTTTAGCGCTTACTTTAACCATGGGATAGCCGGCAGGCTCGTAATCCTTAAAAAAACCGAGGTCGCCAAAGTCAATTAAGTCCATTTTATTAAAGCACAGTACCGGGTCGATCCCCGCCTTGTGTGCCTGTAAAAGGAAGCGGTCCAGCAGTACCGTGTTTGGTTTGGGATGATCAACGGAAAAGATGATTACCGCCTGGTTAACATTGGCCACGGGCGGCCTGGCCAGTTCCGAGTTCCTTGGGTAAACTTCTGTAATAACCCCTTCGCCCGCTGAGCCGGCAGAACCCGCGGCAAGTTCGAGGCCGACCTCATCACCTACCAGGACCTGCCCGTAATGTTGACGAATTCTGCCCCTAATTTTGCACCTCAGCACCCGGTCCGCCACCAGGACGAAAAAGAACCCGCCATACGACTTGATGATGGTACCCTTCATAAATCCACCTTACTTAAGTTGACCTTCCATAATCTTTTTACCGTCAATAAATACTTCAACAATACCCTGGCCAACGTAGGTTATCTTTTTGTTGATTTTATCGCCCCAAACGTGGGTATTGGCGTACTGGACCTTTCTTCCCTCGGCGTCCGTAACCACTATCTCCACATTGTGGGCAAGGCCGTCATTGGGTATTTCATCCTCTATCTTAACCGTCGCCTGCCTCTCCACCGGTCCCGGGCCGTTGTTTAAGACCACGTTGACCGTGCTGCCTTCCTCGACTTCAGTGCCGGGTGCCGGTTCCTGGCCGATGATTTGCCCGTGCAGGTAACCCGCTTTATAATCCCAAGCAGGATTTGCTTCGTTTAACGACAGGTTAAGGTCGCCAAGAATCTGCCTGGCCTCATCAAGGGTTTTACCGGTCAAGTCCGGTACTTTAACGGTTTTATGTTCAGGGCCCAGGCTTAGTGTGATGTCCACCTTGGAATCCTTGGTTACTTTGGCCTCCGGCGCCGGGTTTTGTGCGAAAACTTTACCCTCGTCCATTTCCGTGCTGTAATCCTCTGTAACCTGCCCCAGCAACAGCCCTGCTTCTATTAATTTCTGTTCCGCCTCAGCCCTGGTTAAACCATACAGAGCCGGCACAACGATAGATTCCGGTCCTTTGCTAACGGTAAGGGTTATGGTACGGGGTGGCTTTACCGCCGGGTCACCCGGCCCGATGTCCTGTGCGATTACCATACCCTCGGCTTCTTTACTGAATTGTTCCTTTTTGTCCACCTGCAGGCCCAGTGCTTCCAGCTGGTCCCTGGCTTCCTCGAAACTTTTGCCCACAACGCTGGGCACTTTAATTTCAGGCACGTTCATGTATAAGTTATAAAAACCATACAGTCCTCCGGACAGCAGTCCCGCCAGCAAAACGACAACAGCAACCCAGGTCCAGGTTTTAGCCGGGCTTTTTACCTTAGGCGGCCCGGATTTGCCTGTAATTTTTCCGCCCGGTTCGGGTTTTATCCTTTGGGCCAGCTCACCGGCCGGTAAAACGACGGTAGCCTGGCCGTCATCCAGGGCCATTTCCAGGTGGCGGGCCAATTCACCGGCGCTTTGATACCTGTTTTCCGGGTTCTTTTCAATGGCCCGCATTACCACGGCAGCCAATTCACGGGGCACTTCCGGGTTAACTTCCCGGATTGGCCTGGGGGTTTCTTGAATATGCTTTAGTGCCACGGCAATAGGGGTATCACCGCTATAAGGTTTGGAGCCGGTCAGCATTTCATATAGCAGTATTCCCACGGCGTAAATATCCGATCTCGGGGTGGCTATTTCACCCCGGGCCTGTTCCGGGCTTAAATAATGTACCGACCCCATAATGGTATCGGTCCTGGTAATCGTTGCAGCCGAAGCTTCCATGGCGATGCCGAAGTCGGTTAATTTCGCCCGGCCCTCTTCGGTAACCAGAATATTGTGCGGCTTGACATCCCTGTGCACGATATTGTGCTGGTGGGCATGTTCCAGGGCGTCGCAGACCTGAACGGCAAACCGGATGGCCTCGTCAGGGGACAGGCGGCCATTTTTATTGATAATTTCCTTTAAATTATCACCGCGGACATATTCCATAACCAGGTAATGGATGCCGTCCTCCTGCCCCACATCATGGATATTCACAATATTGGGGTGGGACAGGCTGGCAACCGCCTGGGCCTCGCGGCGAAAGCGCCTGATAAAATCCTCGTCCGAGGTGAATTCGGGACGCAGTATTTTGATGGTGACAATACGGTTAAGGTAAGTGTCTTTGCCCTTGTATACTATGGCCATGCCGCCGCCGCCGATTTTTTCAATTATCTCGTACCTGTTTCCCAGTAGCTTACCAATCATTTTTTATACACCTCGAGATAAACCAAAATACCGTTAATATCCAACCTGTCATTCCAACGCCCGGCGCAAAATTTCCCTGGCCAGCGGCGCAGCCTTGGCCCCGCCGGATCCCTGGTTTTCCAGGACAACGGCCACCGCAACCCGCGGCTGCTCAGCCGGTGCAAACCCCACGAACCAGGCATGACTTTTGCCGTGAGGATTCTCAGCCGACCCGGTTTTGCCGGCCACGGTAATTCCGGGCAACGCTGCCGCCCTGCCGGTGCCGCTTTTTACCACGGCAATCATCTCATCTTTTAATACGCCGGCAACTGCCGGTGTCATAGGCATCAGCCATTTTTCCGGCCTGAAAGTTTTTGCAAAGCCACCGGGACCGCTATACCTGGAAATAAGGTAAGGTTTCATGATCTCGCCGCCGTTGGCCACCGCACAGGCAACCAGCGCGGCCTGCAGCGGGGAAACCAGCACCTTGCCCTGGCCGATAGCGCTGGAAGCCAGCGCAGGTCCGCTTAATTCATCCACCCGCGGTATATAGCCCGGATATAGCGGGAGGGGAAAACCGGGCCTGACACTTATCCCGAAAGTACCGGCCAGATTGATAAAATTTTTGGCCCCCAAAGCCAGCCCGTAACGACCAAAGGCCACGTTGCAGGACCTGGCGAATGCCTCTTGAAAATCCACATTTCCATGCACCGCATTATCTTTTAAGATAAAGCCGTTCACTTCAAGCTCGCCGCTGCAGTGAATCGTTTCCCCGGCCATGCCGGGTAAATCTTTTAAAATCCCCGCAGCGGTTACTATTTTAAATATTGAACCCGGCGGGTAGGCACCCTGCAGCGCCCGGTCCAATAGAGGTGAATCCGGTTTGTTCATATAATCCAAAACCCGGGTGGGATCAAAACTTGGATAGCTGGCCGAGGCCAGGATTGCACCGGTGGCAGGGTCGATCACCACCACCGCGCCTTTTTGTCCATTGAGCAATCCGGCCACGTATTGCTGGAGACCGGCATCAATGGTCAATATTATATCGTTACCCACCCCGGGTTTGCCGGTGATCCTGTTTAACAGGCTGTAAAGCGGGTTGCCTTCATCCAATCCCAGTAAAACTGATGCCCTGGTTCTTTCCAGCCCCGCAGAGCCGGCTTTTATGGAGTAATAGCCGATTAAATGCGCCGCGGAGCTGCCCAGGGGGTATTCCCTGACAAACCCGCCGCCTTTTTGCGGCACACTCCGGGCCAGCACCCGGCCCGCACGGTCATAAATACTACCGCGCTTGATCATGCTTTCGCGGGCGGTAATCCGGGGGTCGGCCAAAGCTCCCCCACCCGGAACGTGCTTCAGATAATAAGGAATCAGTGACAGGTAAACGCAAATGGCCACAAGGCCGGTGAAGATGACGTAAGCCAGCCTGCGAACATTATTTTTCATGCTGTAGCGTCTCTCCCGAGATATTGAGCAGCATTCCAGCCAGAATAAAGTTTGCCACCAGAGAACTCCCCCCGTAACTGATAAACGGCAGTGTGATACCTGTCATAGGTAAAAGCTTGGTTACCCCGGCGACAATAATGAAAACCTGCAGGCCCAGCAGTGCTGTGAACCCTGCCGCCAGAATTTCGGAATAATCGTCACGTGAAGCCAGGGCAATTTTAAAGCCTCTGTACACCAGCAAAATAAAAACCAATAAAATACCCACACCACCAAACAAACCTGTTTCCTCGCAAATAGCTGAAAAGATAAAGTCTGTATGCACTGCAGGTATAAAGCGGGGAAAACCGGCATCCAACCCTGCGCCGACAATGCCGCCGGCATTAATGGCATACAGCGACTGAATCAACTGGTACCCGGCGCCCTGCGCCGAAAGCCAGGGGTTCAGCCAGATGGCCACCCTGGTATGCACATGGCCAACCGCCATGTAGGCAGCAACGCCGCCAATGGAAAACATCACTATGCCGGCCAGGATATAAAGCAACCTGGAAGTGGCCACATAGAGCATGGCTAAAAAGGTTGCGAAATAAATCAGGGCAGTGCCCAGGTCCCGCTGGAAGACCAGCACCAGCAGGGATACCAGCCACATTCCCAGCAACGGCCCCCACTGCCGGAGACCGGGCAGAAAATATTTTTTATCCCCGCCTGAGTGCAGCAAAACCCTGTTTTCCACCAGATAGCCGCCCAGGAAAAGTACCAATAACAGCTTGACAAATTCGGAAGGCTGCAGGTTAAAAACGCCCAGGTCCAGCCAGCTCTTGGCCCCCCCTAATTCTATCCCAAAAAATATGGGTAACAATAGTGCAAGAATTCCTGTTAACGCTATAACATACTTATAATCTGCAAGCAGGCGGTAATTATAAACCAGCACGGTCGTTAAATAAAAAGCCGCTATCCCGACAACCAGCCAGGCCAGCTGCCGGTAACCGTAAGCCGGTTTCAATCTAATCAGGAACACCATCCCGGTCCCGGTAAGAAAACTGACAATTGGGGTAATGTATTGATCATAGCCGACGCCTTTTATTTGCCAGGTGATACTTAGCAGCATAAAGGCGGCAAACATGACCACCGCTGCAGCAATAGCCAGCATCCTGGACTCCCCCGGCTCACGCAGGTATAATACGACGCCTCCGGTAAGCGTATAGATAAACGCGATAAAAAGCAGCGTTCTTTCCCTGCCTCGTCCTTGCAATATTAATCCACCACCAGAAAAATCATGGTTATATTATCGTTGCTGCCGGAAGCAATAGCCTCTTGTAAAAGACGGTGCACCACCGTGTCGGGGTCGTTTGCAGAACTCATCAACTCACCGAGCCTTTGCTCGGGTACAAAGCCGCAAAGCCCGTCCGTACACAGCAACAATCTGTCGCCTTTGACAATATTATACTCGAATAAGTCCACTTCAACCCGCGGCCCAATCCCCAGGGCCCTGGTCAGCACGTTACGTCTGGGGTGATTAAACGCTTCTTCCTCGGTGATTCCGCCGCCATCCACCAACTCCTGCACCAGCGAATGATCGCTGGTCAACTTGCTGATTTTATTGTTGCGCAGCAACAATGCCCTGCTATCTCCCACGTTGGCCACAGTAAGGGTGTTTTCCAGCAGCAGGCAGGCATTCAGGGTGGAACCCATCCCCTGCAATTCTTCACTCTCCGATGCTGCGCGGTAAACCGCCTCATTAGCCCGCAGTATCCCTTCCGACAAAAGCGTCCTTGCTTGAATCAACTGCCCGGCACCGGCGGAGTTTCTAATATATTCCTCCAGCACATCCAAGGCCAGTTTGCTGGCGACATTGCCCGCACGGTGCCCGCCCATACCATCGGCAACGGCGAAGAGCCCCAGATCCGGACAAGCACACACCCAATCTTCATTTCTACGTCGCACCGGGCCGCACTCGGTGATCTGACTCCACCTCATTTTTCCACCTCACCAGCCTAAATATATAATCTCCAATTTTAATCCGATCACCATTTGCCAAAACCGCCGGTTCGCTCAACGGCAATCCGTTAAGAAAAGTGCCGTTGGTGCTGCCCAGATCTTCCAGCCAGTACTGTCCTTGGTCAAAATAAATTCTTGCGTGGTTGTTGGAAATTACTTTTTCAGACAGGACAATCTCGCTTTTGGGGTTCCTGCCCATTCTTGTTTCCGCGCCCAGCGGAAGGACCGACCCTGCAAGCCCGCTATCTCCAGGAGCATGTTCCACTTTTAAATAACACTGCCCCTGGTAAATTTTTTGCCCCCGGCGCACCTCAACCACCTGCCCCGTCCCGCGCAGGTCCTTCACCACATAAATTATGACCACAAAAATAAAAGCGTAAATCAATACCTGAAAGGCCGTCCGCAGCACAAAAATTAAGATTTCCAACATCATTCCACCCTGAACCTTAATATGATTCTTCCCATTTTTATAATATCACCGGGCCTGAGTTCCTTTTGCTCCACCCTGGACCCATTAACATAGGTTCCGTTGGTGCTGGCCTGGTCCTTGATGTAAAACCGTCGCCCGATCCGGCTGATTAATGCGTGCCGCCTGGAAACACTTTCATCGGGCAAAAAAATATCGCAGGATTCCCTCCGGCCTATTACCGCTAAATTACCTGTTACCGGGTACCGCCTCCCGCTGAAAGGACCTTCAAGCACCTCAAGCCCGGCCACGGGCTCCTGCATTTCCTGTGCAGGCGCCAAAAATTCCCCTTTTATGGGCACGTACTGCATTGTTGCCTCGGAAGGCGGTGCACTTTCCTCTGGTTCAATTGCTTCTTCGTCAAAATAACTTTTCACTGCCATTTCGCCGGGTGCAACAGCTTCATCCCGGTCAAAGCCAACTTCAATGCGCCCCAGCATGGTATATTTCTTTTCTGCCGCCTTGCCGGCCACATATTCCCGCAGTTCTTCCGACAGGCGTTCAATTACCGGCTCATTGGCATTGTAATCTTCAGGATTAAGGTGGATCTCGTAGCGGTTGGGGACAAATATATCCTTTAATCCTGTACGGCGCTGCTCCCGCATTTCACGGGCCAGTCTTTTGGCCATATCAACCGGTTGTAAACTTCCTTTAAACTTATCCTTGAAGAAGCCTTCAATAATTTTTTCCAGGCTGCCTTCCAGCTCCGACAAAAACCCCACCAGTATCACCTCGCATCAGCGCCCGGCGCCTCAACTGGCCACAGGCCGCGTCGATGTCCAGGCCAAGTTCCCGGCGTACGGTCACCGGGTATCCCAGATCCTCCAGGGTCTTTTGGAAAGTGCGAATTTTATCAATACTACTGCGTGCGATCCCGCGCTCCGGCACGGGGTTGGCCGGAATTAAATTGATATGACAGTGAATACCGGCTAATACTTTGCCCAGTTCCCGGGCCTGTTCCCTGGAATCGTTGATATTGCCCAGCAGGGAATATTCAAAGGAAACCCGCCGGCCGGTGGTTTCAGCATAACTCCGGCAGGCCGGCAGCAGTTTCTCCAGCGGGTAAGATTTATTAACCGGCACCAGCTGATTGCGCAAATTGTTATTCGGGGCATGCAGCGACACTGCCAGGGTTATAGACAGCTGCAATTTCATCAAATCATAAATGCGCGGCACAATGCCGCTGGTAGACAAGGTAATGTGCCTGTGCCCGATATTCAGCCCGTAAGGCGCATTGACCAGTTCAAGAAATTTTACCGTGGCGCTGTAATTGTCCAGAGGCTCGCCCGAGCCCATCAGCACAACGCCGCCGACCCGTTTGCCGGATTCCCTTTGCATAGCGTGGATTTGATCCAGCATTTCCCCTGGGGTAAGGTTGCGCACCAGTCCCTCAAGGCCTGAAGCACAAATTTTACAGCCCATGCGGCAGCCCACCTGGGTTGACAGGCAAGCTGAAACACCATAGCGATATTGCATTAATACACATTCAACAGCCTGGCCGTCGGCCAGCTGCAACAGGTATTTTTCCGCCTCGCCGTCCCGGGAAATTTTTCGGTCCAACAGGGCCAAACCGCCCACACTGAAATGGGCAGCTAATTTGTCCCTGATTTCCTTGGGCAGATTGGTCATTTCGTTAAAAGAAGTGACGCCTTTTTTATGAATCCAGTCTGCCAGCTGGGCTGCCCTGAATTTTGCAATACCCATTAACCCTGCTTGCTGCTCCAATTCAGCCAGGTTAAAATCCCTGATATTCGGGTTACCTGCCACAGTCTCAAACCCCCTGGCATTGTTGCTATTTCTACGTCGCGTAAAAAACTCCTCTTTTTAGCCTTGTTTCCTCAACCTGGCCATAAAAAAGCCGTCCAGTCCGTGCAAATGGGGCAGTATTTGCAAGTAGCCCTGCTGCAGGGTACCGGCATGGTCCAGGCTCTCCGGCACCAGGCCGGCAATAGATTCCAGTCTGAAATCCTGGTGTGCCGCTAAAAAATTCATAACCTGGCCGTAATTTTCCTCCCTGGTGATAGTGCAGGTGCTATAGACAAGCACTCCACCGGGTTTTAAAACAGCCGCTGCGGCTTTTAGTATTTGCGCCTGCAACACCGTTAATTCCCCGACTTGTTCCCGGCTTTTACGCCACCTGGCATCAGGGCGGCGGCGCAGCACACCCAACCCGGAACAGGGCGCATCAACCAGCACATAATCCGCCTGGCCGGAATATTTTTCCGGCAAAAACCTGGCGTCGGCCAGCATGGTTTTAACAATAGTTACACCCAGCCTGCGGCAATTTTCCTCAATCAGCCCGATTTTGTGTTCATGAATGTCCAGGGCCAGTATTTCCCCCCGGTTTTGCATTAGCTGGGCCAGGTGGGTGGCCTTGCCGCCCGGAGCGCCTGCTAAGTCAATCACCCTTGCGCCTGGCTGCGGGCTGACCACTTGTCCCACCAGTATGGAGCTTTCGTCCTGCACCTGAAATAAACCATCCTTAAACGGCGCTAATTCGCCAAGGGCCACAAAACCGGAAAGGTAAAGGCAGTCAGCGGCGTACCTGCCCCGCTCAACGTTGATGCCCATGCCCGCAAGCAAACCTGTCAGTTCAGTTGGATCTGTTTTCAATCTGTTCACCCGGACCGAGTTGGGGGCGGCCCGGTTGTTGGCTTCACACAAAGCCACCGTCCCGTCATAGCCAAACTCCTCCAGCCACAGCCGCACCAGCCATGCGGGGTGTGAATGGCGCAGGGCGATACTGTCCACGGGGTCAACAGCCGGATCGGGATAGGGCAGCTTGTCTTTACCCCGTGCCAGGTTGCGCAGCACACCGTTGACAAATTTGACGATACCGGCATGCCCGTGCCGGCGGGCCAGGTTTGCCGACTCGTTTACGGCAGCGGAATCAGGCACCCTGTCCATGTAAAGCAACTGGTACGCACCCAGGCGCAAAATATTGCGCACCACCGGGGTCAGCCCGGAGACGGGGCGGCGGAGATAGTTCCCAAGTGCCCAATCCAGTGTGTTGCGCGCCCGCAAAGTTCCATAAACCAATTCAGTGGTAAAGGCCCGGTCCAGCTTTTCCGGCTTGTACTTATCCAAAACGGCCCCCAGGGCCAGATTAGCGTAAGCTTCACGCTTGTCCACGTCCAATAGCACCTGCAGGGCCGTTTCTCTGGCCTCAAATTTTGGTTTCAACTGCCATCACATCCAGACCGCACAAAAAATTTTATGGCGTCATCCAGCCTGTCTGGGGAAAAATGAGTATTAAAACATGGCCCGTTGGGCCTTAAATTGGTTATCCCCAGAACCGGGATGGGGTTGGCATCCAGGATTCCGCTGGTTAAATCCCGCTCGCAGGCTATGGCCACAATGGCCTTGGGCCGGTATTCACGCACGTACTTGCGGGCCAGCGTCCCCCCGGTGGCCATCCCCACCTTGATACCATAGCGATCACGGAGATTTAAAATTTCGTTGACACCGCATTTACCACAGCGGCGGCAATTGTCGATATTATTGGTTACTTTTATATCACACTCGCTGTTCTGCAGGCAGTGCGGTACCAGCAGCAGTAATTGCGCCGGCTCAATTTTGACCCCCCGGGCGTTGACCAGGCCGTTGTTGACTTCGATAAAGGAACCCTTGATCCTGTCCATGTCAATTCTAAAAATTTTACCCAGGGCTAATGCCAGTGGGAAAAAAGTATTCAGCGCCACCCTCATGGGACCTTGCAGAATCGAGAATTGCCTGGACTGTATGATGGTAAGCACGATACCTGCCAGCCCGAATCCAGCCAGCAGGATGGCAATGATCAGTACAGCAGCCAGTGCCAGTAAAACCAGCCGGTAGACCACGGATTTTTCCGGACTGAAAACCAGGTACCAAATGGCCACGGTCAGCATACTAACTATCAGCAGGCTGGCTCCGAGCAAGCCGATATATAATCTTTTTCTTTCATGCATCCGGACCAGGTTGTCCAAATCAATCACCACCTGAAGGGCTACCCAGAAAAATCCCGGGAGTCAGTGGATTACCCCGCAAAAAGTCGGCGGCCCGCATGCTTTTCCTGCCCTGTAACTGTAGTTCATCCAAGGAAAGAACGGCATTTCCCGCCCGGACCAGAATACCGCGGCCGGCGGACGCCTCCAGCACCTGGCCCGGTTTCCCTTGAACGGGAGCGTCTCCGGCCAGGGAAACCCGCCAAATTTTCAAAACCTTGCCTTCCAGCTCTGTACGGGCCCCCGGCCAGGGATTGAGTCCCCTGACCCGGTTTTTAATCACGACGGCATCCTCCGCCCAACAAATTATCTCATCCTCGCGCTTTAGCATGGCAGCATAGGATGATTTGGAATCATCCTGGGGGACAGGCTTGGCCCGCCCGGTCTGAATGAGTTCCATGGCTTTTACCAGCAGCCTGCCGCCCAAAACGGCCAGGCGGTCATGCACCACACCAACAGTGTCCTCGGGCCCAATGGTTATTTTTTCCTGCAAGAGCATATCCCCTGTATCCAGGCCCGCATCCATCAGCATAATGGTTACACCGGTTTCCCGCTCGCCGTTGATGACGGCCCGGTGGATGGGAGCAGCGCCTCGGTAGGCCGGAAGTAATGAGGCATGTACATTGATGCACCCGTAGCGCGGCAGATTTAGTATCTCACCGGGCAAAATCCGGCCGAAGGCGGCAACAACTATGAGTTCGGGGTTTAGCCGGCGCAGTTCTTGAACAAAGCCGGGGTCCCGCACCTTGTCCGGTTGAAACACCTGCAGGCCAAGTTCCCCGGCGGCAAGCTTAACCGGGGCCATTTTAATTTTTTTCCCCCTGCCGCCCGGCCGGTCAGGCTGCGTGACCACCGCCGCCACTTCATGGCCGGCATTGATTATTTCTTTAAGCGTAGGGACGGCAAAATCAGGAGTCCCCATAAAAACAACCTTCATCAATAACTCCTAAGTTCATTAAATTTTAATTAAGTCTTTTGCGCCTTCTGCCATCCAAGTAAATCTTCAAATGCTTTTTTCGGTTTTCTTATTCTGGCCACCGGCTTCTGACTTCTGAATAGTTACATTAGATTTTTCTCAAATTTTTTGCTTTATCTATAAATAGGATTCCGTCCAAATGATCTATTTCATGCTGCAGGGCTCTGGCAAAAAAGCCTTCCGCCCGGACTCCGATTTCTTTGCCGCTGCGGTCCAAACCCTTAACCTCAACACTATAGGCCCGGGTAACGTCTCCTAAAACACCGGGAACACTCAGGCAACCTTCGGAATCGGTTTGCGTTCCGTCTACATCTATTATTTCCGGATTGATCAACTCTACCGGCCCGTCCCCTACATCAACCACAATAACACGCTTGGAAACGCCAATTTGAGGCGCAGCCAGCCCAACACCTTTATTGGCGTACATCGTATCCTTCATATTGTCTAAAAGTTTTTCTATGTATTTACCAAATTTAGCTACGGGCCGAGCCTTATCCCTTAATATATCGTCCCCGGCCTCCACAATTTTATAAACCGCCATGGAGTTTGCCCCCCTGCACATTAATATTTGTTTTACATTAAATTAAGCGGGTCTATATCCAGGCTTACGTACAAACCCTTGCCGGGTGGTGAACACCCGCCAGACTGCCTGAATTTTTTTAACATCCGGTGCAGCTTGCCGTAATCCCGGCTCCAGGTGATGATATGCCACCGGTGGGCATTTCTTAACCGGGCCAGGGGGGCCGGCGCTGGACCCACTAAATATATTCTTCCCCCATCCCGTGCTTCCGCAAACTCATCCAGCATCACCCGCAACTTTTCCGCCGCTGTTTTCACCGCACTTTCTTCCGGCCCGGTCACAAGCACCCTGGCCATTTTGGCAAAAGGCGGGTAGCCCGCTGTTTTTCGCAACGACATTTCTTTTTGAAAGAAATTCAGGTAATCGTGCCTGGCTGCCGCCTGAACGGCATAGTGTTCCGGCGTATAGGTTTGAATCAGTACATCCCCGGGTTTATCGCCCCGGCCGGTCCTTCCGGCCACCTGGGCCAGCAGTTGGAAGGTGCGCTCCCCTGCCCTGAAATCAGGCATGTGTAAAGTAATATCCGCATTAACCACGCCCACCAGGGTCACCCCGCTGATATCAAGCCCTTTGGCAATCATTTGGGTGCCCACCAGTATATCCGCCGCCCCATTCTCAAACTCTTCCAGTATTTGCTGGTGGGAACCCTTACGGGTGGTAGTGTCGGCGTCCATGCGCAGCACCCGCGCACCGGGGATGGCCGCGCGAAGTTCTTTCTCAACCCGCTGGGTCCCCGTGCCGAAAAAACTAAGCTGGCCCTCGCCGCAATCCGGGCAGAGCCTGGGGGCCCGAACCGAATAATTGCAATAATGACAGCGCAGCCGGCCCCCGGTATGGTAGGTAAGGGAAATATCACAGCGCGGGCACTTTAAGACCAGGCCGCACGCCCGGCATACGACCAGGGTGTTCAAGCCCCTGCGATTTAAAAATATGATGGCCTGTTCACCACCGGCAATCCTTTTTTTCAGCTCGGCAATCAGTACCCGGCTGAAGATGCCCCCGTTCCCGGACCGGGTTTCCTCACGCATATCAACCAGGTTAACCTGGGGCAAATCCCTGCCCTCGACCCGCTTATCCATGCTGATCAGCTGGTAAACACCACCCGGCGTGGCTCGGCAGTAGGTTTCCAACGCCGGGGTGGCGCTGCCCAGCACCACTACCCCGGCACTTTTTTGGGCCCGGTAAAGAGCAACGGCCCGGGCGTGATACCGGGGTGTTTCCTCCTGTTTGTATGACCACTCATGCTCCTCATCCACAATAATCAGTCCGGGGTCACGCACAGGGGCCAATACGGCCGAGCGGGCCCCCAGCACAACCGGCGCCTCGCCCCTTTCAATGCGGTCCCACTCGTCAAACCTTTCGCCATCGGACATCCGGCTGTGTAAAACGGCCACTTCCCGGCCAAACCTGGATCTGAACAACTTGACCATTTGTGGTGTCAGAGATATTTCCGGCACCAGCGTGATAGCCTGTCTTCCTTCCCGCACGGCCTGCTCAATACAGTGCAGGTAAACCTCGGTTTTACCGCTGCCTGTTATGCCATGCAGTAAAAAGACCCGGTGCCGCCGGCTTGTAATTGAGTTATTGATTTCCACCACGGCTTTTTGCTGCAAGTCATTTAACTTCACCTTTTCCATTAAGCCCATTTCCGCCTGCGGGTAAGGGTCCCGGAACGAAACCATGTTTTCCGCTCTGAGCAATTTTTTGGCATATAATCTATCCACAACCGAAGTGGAAACTCCGGCCGCAGCTGCCAGTTCTCCTCTGGTCATGCCGGGGTTGTGCAATACTTTTTCAAGAACCGCCAGGCTTTTGGGCGCCCGCCGGCCCAGCTCGTCCCTCAGGCCGGGTAATCTTTCACTGTCAACGCCGCAGTAATAGCGGGTAACCAGCCTGGCGGAGGTTTTCTTTAAAACCGGCGATATTATTGTTTGCAACGCCTTGATGGTATCACACAGGTAGTACTCGGCCATCCACCTGGCTAAGGCATATTGATCCTCCCGGAATAAAGGCTTTTCATCTAACAACTTGCTGATTTCCTTGATTTTGTCAACCGACTTGAGCCGGCTCAAACCAACTACGTAACCGGTAACCTTTCTCCCGCCAAACGGTACCTGCACCCTGTGTCCAAAATGCAATAACGGCTGCATTTCCCGTGGCACAAGGTATTGAAAAGTCCGGCCGGTTTCATGGACCGGTACCTCGACAAGTACATCGGCAAATAGCTGGTCAGTCATTTACTATCCCTCAAGTCCGGTGTCAAATGTTATATTATCTTATCCAGCCTTAATTATAGAACAGATTAATGCCGTACCTCAATCCATTTTATGGCAGATATTATACTTTACTTTATTCCGGCTTTCCGAAGGCGGGTGCTGGGGTGCATGAACTATGGTTATATTTTCGAGGATTATCTCTTTCGCATCTTTTTCCAGCCTGTCCTTATAATACTTCTGCCTGAATTCCAGCCGTGGTATGTACATGCTGAACTCATATGGGGGATTGGTGTTGCTTTCCCGGCGGGACATAGTAACGGTCAGATCATCGACCTGGATGGTAGCCACATCAAACAGCGCTTCCATCTGCCGCCTGCGTTTGAGGAGAAGCCTTTTGATCAGCTTCAGCATTTTAATTCTCCTAAGGGGTCAGGCTTGAATTATTCACTTACTTGCTTTAATCTTCGAATCTTCGAATAACATCTTCGACGTAAGCTGTACCTTTACAAGCACCCGACTTTATTTTTGATATCATTGACAGGGGCAAATTAAGTTTTTGTGCCAACACTGTATTGGTTATTTTGCAATACCTTTCGCTTAACAGGACTATAGCTTTTCGAATATCAGATATTCTCTGGATTTTTGTCCTTCTGGTAAGTTCGTCAATATTGACATTTTCGTTGATACAGATTGTTTCCATTATTTCATCAATGCTTATTTTTTTCTTTGCCTCTTTATTTTTTACAGCTTGCATTTTTGGTTGAAGTTCCTCGAAGTTCTTATATATTATCTTCTCCGGTTTCTGATTCATAAATCGCAAATACTGCTTTAAAGCTTCTCTACTATTCGCTGAAAAGATACTTAGCACTTCGGACATGTCAATGAAATCGCCTTTTTCTTTCCCAACATAATATGCATGACTGCTCCATTTATACTCTATGCCGCCATTCAAATTTGCTTTTACGGGATTATTGTGAATATATCTGATCAGCTGCAACAAATAGCTATCTTTGTCACATAGCAGTGCTTTGTACCTTTGTTGAAATACATGTCCTGTCCTGCTGTATTTACGGTTGAACCACTGGGTATAGACTTGCTGTATCCGCTGCATAATCTGAGACAATGAAATATCCTGTACTTCTATTAAAAAATGTGCGTGATTATCCATAATACAGTATGCATACAGCTTAAAACCCAGTTTTTCTTTATATCGAGCCAATACGTCAAAATATTTTCTCTTATGTATGTCATCCAGCAACACTTTTTCTCCGTTATTGCCTCTAACCATTACGTGGTATAAGGCTCCCGGAAAATGGATACGTGGTTTTCTCGCCATCTTTAATCACCTGGATAATCATACCATTAATAAGGGAATATTTCAAGCCTGACCCCCAAATACGGGGGTGCTGAGGTAGCGCTCGCCTGTGTCAGGTAATATCGCCAGTACAGTTTTACCGGCGCCCAGTTCACGGCCGACGGCCAGGGCGGCAACAACGGCGGCGCCGCCGGAGATGCCGGTTAGGATCCCTTCCTCCCGGGCCAGCCGCCTGGTCATGGCATAGGCCTCATCATCGCCCACGGCATAAGGTGAGTCAACCAGGGATAAGTCCAGATTGTCGGGAACGAAACCGTCGCCAATGCCCTGAATGCCATGCGGCCCGGGCTTACCACCCGAAAGAACAGCGGAACCCTTTGGCTCTACGGCATAAACTTTAAGCCCCGGGTAACGCTTTTTCAAAACCCTGGCCACACCGGTTAGCGTGCCACCCGTGCCGACACCGGCGATATAGGCGTGAATCTCCCCGCCAACCTGTTCCAAAATCTCCCGGGCGGTGGTCCGCTCGTGAAAAGCCGGGTTATCAGGGTTGGAAAACTGGTCGGGCATCCAGGCCCCCGGGATTTGGGAGGCAAGCTCCCTGGCTTTACGAACAGCCCCGCCGACGTCTTCAGCAGCCGGCGTCAGCACCACCTCTGCGCCGTAGGCCCTGGCCAGCTGTCTTCTTTCCTTGCTCATGGAATCCGGCATTACCACAATGACCCGGTAACCCTTTACCGCGCCAACCATAGCCAGTGCGATGCCCTGGTTGCCGCTGGTCGGCTCGACAATTGTAGCTCCCGGATTAATTATGCCTTTTTGTTCGGCAGCGGTAATCATCCCCAGGGCGGCCCTGGCTTTGGCGCTTCCACTGGGATTAAACATTTCCAACTTTACCAGTATGTCTGCAGGGCAATTATCCTTAACTTTATGCAGCCGTACCACCGGTGTATGGCAAACAAGCTCAAGCACGCTTTCTTTGATATCAGGCATGATGTCTTACACCCCTCCGCTGAATTTTTATTGACAAATGTCGAATATTCTAATTAAAATGAAAAAGTGGAGGACAAAAAATGGCCGATCCCAACGAAAATGCAAATAAAGATTCGTACCTTGCCATTAGAACAGTTATTGAACTGATAAAATGTTATGATGTTTTCGAGGACAACATGGCCAGGCATTTTGCCAGGTTTGGCCTGTCCCAGCCCAAATTCAACGCACTGATGCAACTTCGCCAGGCAGGCGATCAGGGCCTGGCGTTATCCGAACTGGGTGAGCGGATGCTTGTCAGCAGGGCCAATATCACCGGGCTGATTGACCGGATGGAAAAAGACGGTCTGGTGGTCCGGGAAGTTGACCGCCGGGACCGCAGGATCTTCAGGGCTAAGCTGACAACCAAAGCCACCAACCTGCTGGAAATTATTCTACCCGTCCATGTTTCTTTTACTCAGGAGACCATGGCGGGCCTGACAACCGATGAAAAAGAACTTTTCTTAACTCTACTGCAGAAATTAAAAGAAGGTATGGAGAAATAAATTATAGGATTTAGTGCGCCATTATATTTAACATGTTTACATTTTGCAGCTAAATTAATGTCTGATAAAATTAGGAGGTGTTCATATGATTTGCGACAGATGCGGCTGTGAAATAGAAGCGGGCGAAAGCATGGAATGGTACGGCAAACAGCTCTGCGAAGATTGCTATATTGGTGCTGTGCAACCGCCCAGGCCATGCGATCCGACAGCGGTTTCGAGCGCCCAGGCCACACGCAAGCTGCTGGGGCAAAAAGGCACTGAGGGTCTCACCCCGCTGCAAAAAAGAATATATGAATTAATCAAAGAAAAAGGTAAAATCCCCAGGGAAGAATTGTTTGCCAGTTTCGACCTTCCGCCCTGGGAACTGGAGAAACAATTTGCCATTTTACGCCACTGCGAACTGGTCAGGGGATTTAAAGAAGGGCAAACCGTTTTTGTAACCATTATGAATAATGAAGATTCCAGCACCGGTGCGGCGGAATAAACCGCCGCTTTATTTTGTTTTCCCGTGCCTGAGCTTTACGACTTCATCCCAGATTCTATCGGCCAGTTCCAGCTTGTCCATCATAGGCAAAGATTCTATTCGCCCCCCAGGAAAAATTAATTTAGCGATATTGGTATCAGTGCCGAACCCGGCACCTGGCTGGGTGACGTCATTGGCAACTAAAAAGTCCAGGTTTTTTTTAGCCAGCTTCTGCCTGGCGTTTTTGATCAGGTCTTCCGTCTCTGCCGCAAAGCCAACCAGTATCTGGTGCGTTTTTTGTTTGCCCAGCTCATACAGAATATCTGTGTTCTTTTCCAGCTCCAAAACCAGCCCGGAGTCGCTTTTTTTGATTTTCTGGTCTGATACTGTTTTAGGGCGATAATCCGAGACTGCCGCCGCCTTAACCACGACGTCAACTTCCCGGTACAGGTTCATAACTTCCCGGAACATTTCTATCGCCGTATTAACGTAATAAATTTTAGCCCCATCAGGAGGTTCCAGGCAAGTTGGCGCTGTCACCAGGTGCACGACCGCCCCCCTGTTGACAGCCGCCTCTGCCAGAGCGTAACCCATTTTGCCCGAACTCCGGTTGGAAATATACCTGACGGGGTCAATCGGCTCCCTGGTTCCCCCGGCTGTCACCAACACCCGGCTGCCGGCAAGGTCACATTCCGGCATAAGTACTTTTTTAATCATATTCACAATATCCTCGACAGCGGCCAGGCGGCCGGGACCTTCATCACCGCAGGCCTGTCTGCCGACACCGGGTTCCATCAAGATAAAGCCCAACTTGCGCAACCGCTTAATGTTTTCCTGCACTATGTCGTTGCGGTACATATATACGTTCATGGCAGGACAAACCACGATAGGGCAGGTCATGGCCAATATTGATGTGGTAAGCAAATCGTCGGCCATACCATAAGCCATTTTGGCCATGATGTTGGCTGTAGCAGGCACCACCAGAGCTATATCGGCCCTCCGGGCCAGTTCCAGGTGGGGATACCGCCAACCCGGCGGCGCACTGAACGTGTCCACATGCACCCGGTTGCCGGAAAGGGCTTCGAAGGCAAGGGGGCCGACAAACTCACGGGCCCCCCGGGTCATAATTACATGTACTTCCGCCCCGGCCTTAACCAGGGTGCTGGTAAGGTCAAGTGCACGGTGTGCCGCTATCCCCCCGGTTACGCCGATAACAACAAACTTGCCTTTTAGCATTTGGCACCCCCGCTATTTGATACCCTGCCTTGTTCTTTTAAACTTGATATTGCCTTTTGCTATTTCAAAAAGCGCCGCAGAGACCGGGTTGCCGGTTACCTCTCCATCCCTGTCGGCATCCTGCTGCAGCGCCATTTCAGTTAGCTGCCGGGCCCTTTTAGCCGCTATAACAACAAGCGAATACCGGCTATCAACCTTACGCATCAATTCATCAAGAGAAGGCTTATGCATCGCCATCGCATTATCCCTCCGAATTTTGATTATTTCCAGTTGGTTTTTAGAAATGATTCCACGTCCAAAAGCGCGGGACGGCATCTTTCTGCGGTGACAATGGCGCCAATTTTCCGCGCCGCTTCTTCAACCCGGTCGTTGATAACCAGATAATCATATTTTTGCACTTCCTTGAGTTCCCTCTCAGCCCAGCTCAGCCTGCGTTCAATATCACCGGCACTTTCTGTGCCGCGCTGTTTAAGCCGGGTTTCCAAATGGTCGCGCGACGGAGGGATCAAAAAAATCAAAACACATTGTGGAAATTTGTTTTTAACTTGTAAACCGCCTTGAACATCAATTTCAAGTATAACGTCCCGCCCCGTGGAAAGGTTTTTTTCAACAGGTTCACGCGGCGTGCCGTAATAATTGCCATATACGTCAGCCCATTCCAGCAGGCGATCCCCGGCAATCATCTCCTCAAATTGTTCCCTGGTTAAAAAAAAATAATCAATTCCGTGTTTCTCTGCGCCCCGAGGTTTTCTGGTGGTAGCCGAAACCGACACCACAAGACTTGGATTTTCTTGAGTCAAGGCGTGGCAAACTGTACCCTTACCGGAACCGGAGGGACCTGATATTACAATTAAATTTCCTATGCTCTTCATACCGGTCAACCCTGTTATTCTTCATCGTTTTTAAGTGAGCCGTCCTTATTCACCAAACGATGGGCCACGGTTTCCGGCTGAACGGCAGAAAGAATGACGTGATCGCTGTCAGTGATAATTACCGCTCTGGTGCGGCGCCCGTAAGTGGCATCCACCAGCATCCCCCGGTCTCTGGCCTCGGTGATGATTCTTTTAATCGGCGCGGATTCGGGGCTGACAATAGCTATTATTCTATTTGCTGAAACAATATTGCCAAAGCCTATGTTTACCAGTTTGATCTCCATATTGCCGTCCTCCTTATTTATTCCATATTTTGAATTTGTTCTCTTATTTTTTCCAGTTCACTTTTCACTTCAACCACAAGGCTGTTTATGGTCAGGTCTGATGCTTTGGAAGCAATGGTATTGATCTCCCGGTTCATTTCCTGAAGCAGGAAATCCATTTTTCTGCCGACGGATTCATCGCTGTTCAAACACCCGGCCAGTTGAGTTAAGTGGCTGCCCAACCTGACAATTTCCTCTGCAATGCTTGAACGCTCGGCAAAAATCACGACTTCACCCTCCAACCGGGAAGGGTCCAGGTTACCCTGTTCCAGTATCTCTTTAAGCCGCAGCCGCAGTCGCTCCCGGTATTCCTCCACCACCACCGGGGAGCGTTTCTCAACCTGCGCCACCATATCGGAAATGCGGTTTGTCCTGGCCATTACATCTTCAAACAATTGTTTTCCTTCTTTAAGCCGCATTTCCATCAGGCCGTCAAGGGCCTGGTTTAAAGTACTTTCCAGGACAGGCCACCACAGTTCAACATCCTCCTCGGGTTCCTCCAGGTTGAATACTCCCGGCAGCTGCAGTAACTTAGAAATTTCCACCTCACCGGGCAAATGCAGCTTGCTATTCAATTCGGTCAATGCTTTAAGGTAGGAAGCGGCCAATTCCCCGTCGGTCCTCACAATTGCTCTGTTTTGGCCGCAAAGCTCTATTTTGATATAAACTTCCACCCTGCCGCGGGCTATCCTTTTTTGAATAACCCGTTTAATTCTGTCCTCCAGTGCATTTAATGACCGGGGCATACGTAATACGATTTCGCAATACCGGTGATTTACGGATTTCATTTCAACATTGATTTTAACTTTTTCATCATTCATTTCCCCGCGCCCAAACCCGGTCATGCTTTTTATCAATTTCTCACCACCCAATGTGAAAAAAATATTTACCTTAAGTATTAACTCCAGTTACAAACAATATATTTTTCTACCATGATTAAAGAATTCCTTTGAATTCCGGTTAATTATATCTAAAAAGGAAACCCCCAGTCAAAAAAAATAAACTTCTAACTATAATTTATATGCGGCGACAGCCCGTGATACATGATCAATCCAGAAGAATTAAATACCGGCCTAAAAGGCCGGCTTTTTATTTTAGTTGAGTGAGAACTTTTTCTATCCTGTCGACACCCTCTTTGATATTATCCATCGAGGTGGCGTAAGACAGCCTGAAACAAGTATCATCACCAAAAGCTACCCCGGGCACGATGGCTACATGAGCTTTTTCCAGCAGCACTGCCGCCAGATCCGAGGCGCCGTTGATCACAGTACCGTCATAACTTTTGCCCAGCAGCGACTTAATTTCCGGAAAGACGTAAAACGCGCCGCCCGGCCGGTCACAGTTGACTCCCGGAATGGCATTCAACCTCTCCACCATGT
Source organism: Desulfotruncus alcoholivorax DSM 16058 (assembly GCF_000430885.1). GTDB lineage: Bacteria > Bacillota > Desulfotomaculia > Desulfotomaculales > Desulfallaceae > Desulfotruncus > Desulfotruncus alcoholivorax. The sequence continues at coordinate 183,640 of NZ_AUMW01000002.1, forward strand.
AGTCCCTGCGTTTAACAAATTCGGCAACCATTTTTTTAACCGGCTCCTGTGTCCCCACCAAAGCCTCAACCGTGGCCGCTTGGGCTATGGAGGTGGGGTTGGAAGTGGAATGGCTTTGCAGGTCCGCCATAGCCTTGGCCACCGGACCCGGCGCTGCGGCATAACCGATACGCCAGCCGGTCATGGCATAGGTTTTGGAAACCCCGTTGATCACCACGGTAAGCTCCTTTAATTCCGGGCTCAGAGAGGCGATACTGACGTGTTCGTTGCCGTCATACAATAATTTTTCATATATTTCATCAGATATAATGGCAATGTTATGCTTAACCAGTATTTCCCCCAGTGCGGTTAGTTCTTCCCGTGTATATACAGCACCGGTTGGATTGCTGGGGCTGTTTAATATGATTGCCCTGGTATTGGGTGTGATGGCCGCACTCAATTCACCGGGTGTAAGTTTGAAACTGTTTTCAATGCGGGTCGGTATTACCACCGGATTAGCCCCGGTTAACTTGATTTGTTCCAGGTAGCTTACCCAGTACGGGGCCGGTAAAATTACATCGTCTCCTGCCTGGCAAAGCACCTGGAAAGCGTTATAAAGCGAGTGTTTGGCGCCCGCAGAGACAACGATTTGCCCGGGCTCGTAAATTAGCCCGTTATCACGGGCAAGCTTTTTAACGATCGCCTGGCGCAGGGGCAGTATCCCGGCCACAGGGGTGTACCTGGTCATACCTTTGTCAATGGCTTCCTTGGCTGCCAGTTTAATATTTTCCGGCGTCTCAAAGTCGGGCTCACCCACGCCGAAATTAACAACATTAATGCCGTCGGCAATCATTTTTTTGGCCCGGGCGTCGATGGACAGAGTTGGTGACGGGCTGATATTTTTTGCCCTATCAGCTAATCGCATTTATTTTCTCCTCCTGTATTTAGCGTAAAGCTTTTTTTGCATCTATATTTGTTACTGTTTAGGTATTCAGAATTCAGTAATCAGAATTCAAAATATTACGAGATGACAAACCGTTCTCTTATGCTGACTACTGACCACCGACTCCTGACTCCTAAGTAGTTACCTATATTTAAAACCTTACTGTCCCTATATTCCGCTTCATCCTTTCCAGCGCCTCAATCATGCGTTCTTTTTGAACAGTCAGTGCAATACGGAAAAACCCTGCTCCGTTTTCGCCATAACCCGTACCCGGGGTAATAACCACACCGGCCTTTTCCAGTACCAGCTCAGCGAAGGACTCAGAGGTGTGGCCTGCCGGCACGGGTGCCCAAACATAGAAAGTTGCCTTTGGTTTGGCCAGATTCCAACCCATCCCGTTCAGCGCGTCAACCAGAATGTCCCTTCTCTCCCGGTAAATCTTCTGCATCTTGATTACATCATCCTGGGACCCGGTCAAGCCTTTAATTGCAGCATACTGAATGGCCTGGAACTGCCCGGAATCAATATTGGACTTAAGCCGCCCCAACGCCTCAACCGCAGCCGGATGGCCGGCAGCCCAGCCGATCCGCCAGCCGGTCATATTATAGGTTTTGGAGACGGAATGAAATTCAATGCCCACTTCTTTAGCGCCCTCGAACTGCAGGAAGCTGGGCGGCTTATACCCGTCATAGGACATCTCCGAATAGGCCGCATCATGGCAAATCAAAATATTGTTTTCTCTGGCAAAAGCAATTACTTCATGATAAAATTCTTCACCTGCCACCGCACCGGTTGGGTTGTTGGGGTAATTGATAAACATCATTTTGGCCCGGCGGGCGACACCGGCGGGGATCGCCCCGAGGTCCGGCAGGAAGCCCTTTTCGGCCTGCAAAGGCATGTAATATGGTTCGGCACCGGCCAGGATGGCGCCCCCTGCGTAAACAGGATAGCCCGGGTCGGGCACCAGCACTGTATCCCCGGGGTTAAGGTAACACCAGGAGATGTGAGCTATCCCCTCCTTGGAGCCGATAAGGGAAACTATTTCACTGTCGGGGTTAAGCTCTACTCCGAAGCGGTTTTGGTACCACCGGGCCACCGCCTGGCGATAAGAAAGCATACCGGCGGAGGATGGATACTGGTGGTTGGCCTGCACTTGCGCCTGTTTTTGTAATTCTTCAATTATATGGCCGGGCGTCGGCATGTCGGGGTCACCAATACCCAGGCTGATAACGTCAATTCCCGCCTTGCGCTTCTCGGCAATTAATCTTTCGATACGGGCGAAAAGATAGGGGGGTAAATTTTTTATCCTTCGGGCTTCTTCCAATTGTAAACTCAATTTATAAGACCTCCTTGTAAAATCAACCATATCTTATCCTTGTTTCAAACAGGGTAATTACCGGTAAAAACTTCCTGTGCCGGGCCGGTCATATATACCCGTCCGTCACCGGCCCATTCAATGTCCAGCGGGCCGGCGTACAATTGCACCCGGACTTTCCTGCCGGTTAAGCCGTTTAAGGCTGCGGCTACCGCCGTTGCACACGCCCCGGTGCCGCAGGCCAGAGTTTGACCGGCGCCCCTTTCCCAAACCCGCATCCGCACTTCATGGTCATTGATAACTTGAACGAATTCCACATTGGTTTTGCGAGGGAAAACGTTATGTGTTTCTATTACCGGCCCCAGGCTTTCCAAGGGGACAGCATGCACGTCCGGAACAAAAATAATGCAATGGGGGTTACCCATGGATACGGCGGTGATATGGTAAACCTTACCTCCCGCTTCAAGAGATTCATTAATGACTTGGCCTGCCGGCCCTGTCATTGGAATCTGCTCCCGCTCCAACCGGGGCACACCCATATCGACCCGGACGGCGGTAACTTCTGAACCTTCAATAATCAATTCCGGAACCATAATTCCGGCGGCTGTTTCCACCTTCATCGTGGTTTTACCGGACAGCCCCCGCTCGTAGGCGTATTTGGCAATACAACGAATGGCGTTGCCGCACATTTCGGCTTCGCTCCCGTCCGAATTAATTATCTGCATGGCGATATCCGCCTTTTGACTTGGACGTAATAATACCAGGCCGTCAGCCCCAACACCGAAATGCCTGTCGCAAATCTTTATTGCCATTTCGGCCAGGTTTCCGGTTAGTTTTTTTTCTTCTTCCAGGCTGACTTCTTCCATGTTGACTAAAACGAAATCATTTCCCAATCCCTGCACCTTGGTAAACTTCAACGGACTATTCACTCCCGGCTTTTTTGTTCAGTTTATTATAACACTTCCCCGCCGGTCAAATCTTTCCTCCCATGATGTATTCATGTATACATGAAATTTATCTCATCGTTCAAATGAACCAATATAAGTGCTTTGTATTTAAGTGAACTTGACACTGAAGGGCATCAGGATCCATACTTATATTTTATTAAATTTTTAAGAAATACTTAAAATGAATGTAAGGTTTTGCATTTATTTTTGATACAAGGATGACAATCCAGCTTGATTTAATAATGGCGTGACTAAAAATGATGGGAGGCTGACTTGATGGAAAAATATGTTTGCACCCTTTGCGGCTATGTTTATGACCCGGCCAAAGGCACTGACGATATTCCACCCGGTGTTTCCTTTGAAGACCTGCCCGAGGATTGGGTGTGCCCGGAATGCCTTGCGGAAAAAGAAGTTTTTCAACTGGAATACCTGGCCACGAAGAAGCGAAAACCCCGTGGCAATTAATTTGTGATATTAGCTTTACTCAACCAGCTCTATTGCTTCGAAACTGCAATTTTCCCGGCATTTACCGCATTCCAGACAACAGCTCTGATCAATACTGTAGTATGGATATGTTTTTTTAACCGCTCCAGCCGGACATAAAGCTATACAGGTATCGCAAAAGCGGCATTTATCTGTAATTATGTACATTTTCAACACCCTATTAGTGCATTTTAATATTTCTATGTATAAATATTAAAATGCATTTAATCTAATTAGTCAACCAAGTCAACCTTTGTATCGAGTAGCTCGAAGTCGGGATAGCCAATCCCGACTTCGAGCTACTCGATTTTTATTGTCTTTTTAAAACTGAATTCGTCCCACGGATTTTACGAGCACTACTCTAATAAGTCTATTTTCTTGTTTAATTAATACTGGAAAGGCGCAAACACATCTTCATAATGTGCATTATGACAAAGTTGGGAACGCCCATGCTTTATATGCTATAATTATACAAATGCCTTACCAAAGGAATTGATTGATATGACTGCATTGTTACTCAAACCGATAGTCGAAACAAGCTACTTGAATGCGCAAAATGTCGGTCGCTACCGCTGCATCATGCGCTATTTTTATGAACAACACCAGCGGCTGCGCTACTGGCTGAAACCGCGGGAAGTTCACGATGGGGTTACAGCTTTTGGTCTGCTGGAGGAAGATTACACTCTGGACCAGTGCCAGAAGGATTTAAACCAGCTGGTGGAGTGGGGCAATCTGGTGCCCCGCCACGACGGGGGCCGTTCGGCCACGGTTGAGGAATACCTGCGTAAAAAATTTCGTTATCAAATGACCCCCTACGCAGTGGAAATTGAACGGCTGGTAGCGGGGTTGGAAAAAATTCGCGGCTACGGCGGTTCTTTGGAGCCGTCTTTGTTTGAGAGCATCGCCGAACACTTGGACCGGTTGGAAAAGACCGCCGGTCAGTTTCCGACCGGTGAGGCAATTTCGCTGTGGGAAAGAATCTACGGTGATTTTATCAAGCTGACCGAGAATGCTTCCGACTATATCGCCAGCCTGCAGAGCACCAAAGTGGAAGAGCTGATGCTGACCGAGGCTTTTTTAGCCTACAAGGACTCAGTGACCCGGTACCTGCAGGATTTTATCCAGGGGCTGCAGCGCCATGCTTACAAAATAGAGGCGGTGCTGGCCACCATGGACCCGGGCATAGTGAATACCTTCCTGGCCAATGTGCAGCGGGACCTGGCCGCCCGGCCCCAGTTGGACGAACCGGTAACCCACGAAGAACAACTGGACCGGCTGCAGCAGGAATGGCAAAGCATGGTACGTTGGTTTGCAGGACACGAAAACGAGCCCAGCGACGTATATTTCCTGGAGCAGACCACCAAGGACACCATCGCCCGGATCGTGCGCAACGCCCTGCGGATCCAGGAAAAGCACCGTCTTGGCGTTAGCCGCCGGCGGGAACTGGATTACCTGGGCAAGTGGTTTTTCACCCTGGATGATATCAACGAATCCCACCGGCTGGCGGCCCACGTATTCGGCCTGTACCGCTGCCGCCATTTCCAGGGGGTGGACGAAAAAGGTACCGATAACGCCGATATATCCATGTGGCAAGCGGGTCCCAACATCAGGGAACTGCGTTCCCGCAGCAGAAAACGGCTCCGGGATACGGGCACCGGTTCCATCAAGGACCAGCGTGAGCGGCAGCGAAAAGCCAGGGAGAATTTTCTACTGGCTCTGCAGGAGGAAATGGCGGTGCTGCAAGACTACCTGGCCAGGCAAGAAGTCCGGATCGCCGACCTGGGACCGGTTTCCGCCAGGGAGCGCTATTACCTGCTGTACTGGATCGGCCGGTGCATGGCCAATAAATCGCGACGGATATTAACCCCCGAGGGTATCGGGATTAGCCTGGAAATGCCTGCCGGGCGGGAAAGGGCCAGACTGGAATGCGATGACGGGGAACTGGACATGCCCAATTATTTATTGAAATTCAGCGGCAGAATGGGAGAGCGGTATGAGCAAAACGGGTGAGAGTGTTAAGGATATTCGCCAAAGGTGCATCCAGGCGTTGTTGAACCGCAACTGGATCACCAAGCAGGACGAGCCCGAGCTTTTCGGGTACATCAGAGCGCAGTACCGGGAACTGCGGGACTGGTTCGGAGAATACTGCGGTTTTGCTTTATTACTCAACAGGCAATTTGCCAAACTGGAAAAAGCGCCGGGGCAAGCGCAAACCTGGATGGGATTTGATAGTTTTTCCGAATCGCGGGATTACGCCCTGTTTACCTATTGTCTATGGTATTTGGAGGGCAAAAACGAAATGGATCAGTTCCTGCTTACCGATATGGTGGAAGAAATCCGGGAATACCTGGCCGGCCAGGATGTTTTTCTGGATTGGACCTTGTATACCCACCGGTTGTCCATGGCCCGGGCACTGAAGCAGCTTAAAGCGCTGGGTGCGCTGGTGGCGGTGGACGGGGATGAATCCGATTGGGCCAGATCGGGCCACGAACACAATGTGCTTTACGAATCTTCCTACCTGGCCCGTTATATTTTACGCCGTTTTCCCCGCGACTTGACCACCTACGATTCCATTGCTGCAATTGAGGCGGGGACGTACCCGGATACCCCCGAGGGCCAGCTGAAAAAGCGCCGCCACCACGTTTACCGCCGCTTGCTGCAGGAACCGGTGGTATACGACTGGCAGTGGAACGAAGATGAGCGTTATTACGTGCGCACCCAGCGGCATACCATCCTGGAAAACCTGGCCAGTTTTGCGGGCCTGGAAGGGCAGCGTTACCGGGAGGGGCTTTTGTTTTATTATCCCGAGGCTTCCGGTGAAATGTATCTTTTCCCCACCGGTCGCGGGGTTTCGGATATTGTCCTGCTTCTGGCCGGTGAATTGCGGCGCATGCTGGCCCGCGCCGAAGGTGACATATATATCGAGGAAGGCGGGCGCATCGAGCTGACTATAGCAGAATTGGAGGTAATTATACTGAGATTAAAGGAAAAGCATAAAATGCTCTGGAGCCTGCAGCACCGGCAATCCAGGAGCAACGAGCTGGCGGAAGAAGTGCTGGCCCATATGGTAGAATGGGGCCTGGCCGGCCGGGAAGACGACGGGCGAGTTTGGATTTACGCTGCTCTGGGGCGCTGGAATGGAGATTATGATGTTTATGGTGGGGATGAGTGATGACAGGCCGCTGGCAAATGAACCGGGCGGGGATAATTAATTTCTGGTATTATGACGAGGCTGAATTTTACCTGGCCGGGGGCCGGTTGATTTTACGCGGGGCCAACGGTTCGGGCAAATCGGTAACCATGCAGAGTTTTCTGCCCCTGGTGCTGGACGGGGATAAGCGGCCCTGGCGGCTGGATCCCTTCGGCTCCAAGGACCGGCGGATCGATTATTACCTGCTGCTGGAAGCCGATAGCGGTCATACCGACCGCACCGGTTACCTGTACCTGGAATTTTACCACCCGGCGCAGGACCGCTACCTGACGGTAGGCATTGGCCTGCGGGCTCGAAGAAACAACCCCAACATGGGTTTCTGGGGTTTTGTCATTACCGACAACCGCCGGGTGGGACGGGATATTTTACTTTATGAAAAAGATTACAGCCAGGGCCGGGAGGTGAAAATTCCCCTGACCCGCGCCCAGCTGGAGGAAGTTATCGGTAGCGGGGGGCAGGTGGTCACCGAGCAGGGTGAGTATAAGCGGTTGGTAAACAAAGTGCTGTTCGGCTACGAAAAGATTGAATCCTTTCAGGAGTTGCTGGACCTTTTGATCCAGCTGCGCAGCCCCAAGCTGTCAAAGGATTTCAAGCCTTCGACCATTTACGAAATACTCACCGGGGCGCTGCCCGCCCTGCAGGAAGAAGAGCTGCGCCCGCTGTCCGAAGTGCTTGAGGACATGGATGAAATCAATGACCGGCTCAATGAACTGGCGGTGCACCTGATGGAGGCGGAAAGGCTGCACCGGGCGTACAACAAGTATAACGAATACCTGCTTTACAATGAATCCCGGTCATTGCTGCAGCAGAAAAAGCAGCGGGACGACCGGAAACGCGAGGCCGGCGAGCGCCGGAACATAGCCGCCAGCCTAGCCCGGGAGCTTGAGGAAAAAACCAGCGCCCGGGAAGAGGCCGGCACTGACCAGGAACGGGCCAAAACCGAATACCAGACCCTGATTACCAGCGAAGCGGTGGAAAAACGAACGGAGCTCAACCGCCTGCGGGCGGAGCGGGAAGATTTGCGCCGGAACATGGACAACTGCGCCGGACGCCTGCAATTTTGGCGGGAAAAGCAAGCCCAAGCCCGGGAGGAACAAAAGACTTTAACCGGGCAGCGGGAGGCACTGGCCGCCCGGCAGAACGATGTATTGCAGGATATGGAGGATCTGGCCCGGGATGTGGACTTTGGCTACCATGATACCTACCACCGGCGCTGGGACGGGGACGTTCCCGCTGACGGCTCCCTGTGGCCGGCCTGGGAGCGGGACGTGCGGGAGCACCAGGCGAAAATCGGCCGGGCCATCAAGTTGGCCCGGGAAGAAAGCATTTTAAAAACCCGCCGGGTGCAGGCCGAAAAAGATGCCAGCCAGGCCAGGGAAAAAAGAGAAGCGGCAGAAGATCATACGCGCAGGGAAGAGGATAAATTTGAACAGGCCCGCCGGGAACAGGAAGAAAAAATCTTCCACTGGCGCCGGCAGCTATCCCGCCTGTCCCTGGCGGATGAGGACCTGCACCGGGTAATGCAGGCACTGGCTTTATTCCCCGATGAACCATATGAAAATGTCCGAAGACCAGTTATGCAGGCTTACCACGCCGCCAGGGAGGCAATTACCGGAGATCGGATGGCGTGGCAAAACAAATTGCAGCAACATGCGGAGGAAAAAGACCGGTTAACACGGGAATGGCAGCAGTGGAAGGACCTCCGGGAACCGGAGCCGCCCCGCAGCGCCGCCCGGGAGTATTCCAGGCAAAAGCGCCCAGGCGCCGGCGCGCCCCTTTACGCTCTGTGCGAGTTCATACCGGAATTAACCGAGGAAAAAAAGGCGGCTCTGGAATCCACCCTGCAGCAAGCGGGGCTGCTGGATGCATGGGTGTCGCCGGAGGGTATCGGCATACTGGGCCCCAACGAAGAAGAAACCTGGTTAAAGCCCGCCCCCCAACTGCTACGGGCAACCCTGGCGGATTACCTGGTGCCCACCCCGCCGGAAAACAGCGGTCTGACAGTGGAAATAATCGACGATGTGCTGCGCACCGTCTGCCTGGCGAGAGACGCCGGCAGACCAGGTGAAGCCGGCAAACCGGATGAAGCCGTGATCACCGGACAGGGTTACTTTCGCCTGGGCGCGCTGTGCGGCAAAGCCGCCATTAAAGAGCGGGCCGAGTTCATCGGCAAGGAGACCCGGCAGCGCACCAGGATGGCAGAGATGTCCAGGTTGGAAGGATTAATTGAGGAAGAGGAAAAAGCCATAGCCGCCTGCCGGGAGCAGCTGGACTTGCTGAATGCGACCGCCGCCGGGCTGGAAGAAGATATCAAAGCATTTCCCGGCGGCGAGACCCTGCAAGAAGCTCTGCGCAGCCTGGAAAAAGCACGGCTGCGTCTGGATGCCGCGCTGGAGGAAGAACAAAGTAAAAACAGCCTCCTGCGGGAGGTCATCAAACAACTGCAGGAGGCTGCCGCCCGCCTGCATGAACATATGGCGGGCTGGAACATCCCCCGTACCGAAAGTGCCCTGGAACAAGCCGGGGAACAAATGAATGTCTACCGGGACCACCTGGGGGAATTGAAGTCGTTCTGGACGGAATATAAAAGCGCCCTGTCCGCCCTGGCAAGGGTGGAAAAAGACCTGGCCGAGGCCGGGGAAAACGTTGAGCACGAAGAATCGGAACTGGCCGGATTGCAGGAGCGGCTGCGGACGGTGCAATATAAAATAGAGGTTTTCCAGCAGCTGCTGGAGGAATTGGGCATCGCCGATATTGACCGGCGGCTGCACGAACTGGAGCAGCGGCAAAAAGAACTTGAGAAGCTGATCAAACAACTGGACGGGCAGGTAACCCAAATAAAAATCGACCTGGCCGTGGCGCAAAAAGATGCTGAAGAGGCGGCCCGGCAACTGGAACAGGCGGAATCCGACCTGGAGCAGCAAACTGCCCGGTGGCTGGTGGAGTGGAACAGAGGTTTGGTGATGGATTGGACCGAGGTCATGTTTGACCCGGCGGACAGCCCGGCCGTTTTCCGCGCAGCCGGCCAGGTTGACCAGCGCTACCGGGAGCGGTATGCCGGCAAATCGTATACCGAGCTTTCCGACCAACTGCATGACGTGTTTCATAATACCCGCCAGGCGCTGCACGATTATGCCCCGGAAACGGTCACTGAAGATGAAACTCACCGCCTGCTGGTGCTGTTCACCAGGGACAGGCAAAACCCGGTGCCGCCGCACCTGCTGGTGCAGGAACTAAGAGGACTGGAAGAGGAACAAAAACATCTTTTGAGCCAGAAAGACCGGGAACTGTACGAACAGATTATCCTGCACAGCGTGGGCAAGGCCATCCGCGACAAAATATACCGGGCCGAAAAATGGGTGCTGCAGATGAACGATTTGATGCAGCAGCGGGAAACTTCCAGCGGCCTGCGCCTGCACCTGAAATGGGAGCCCCGGGCGGCGGCCAACGAAAAGGAACTGGATACCGCGCAACTGGTGCGGCTGTTAAAAACCGACCCCCGGCAGCTGCGGGACGAGCATATCGAGCAGATGATCGAGCACTTTCGATCTCGTATTACCAGGGCCAAGCTGGAAGCCGACCAGCAGGACACCCTGCGCCAGTGGATTTTCCGCCTGCTGGATTACCGTCAATGGTTCAGGTTCACCCTGTATTATGAAAAAGGCGGGCAACCCCGCCGGGAATTGACCGACGCCCGGTTCAACGTGCTCAGCGGCGGCGAGAAGGCGCTGTCCATGTATATTCCGCTTTTCGCGGCGGCCAACTCCCGGTATAATGACTCCCGCCCGGAGGCACCCCGGATCATTTGCCTGGATGAGGCTTTTGCCGGGGTGGACGAGGAAAACATGCGGGACATGTTTGAACTATTGACCCATTTGGGCTTTGATTACATGATGACCAGCCAGGTGCTGTGGGGCTGCTACGATACCGTGCCCAGGCTGTCCATTTATGAAGTTTACCGGCCCCGGGACGTTGACTACGTTACTTTGATCCGCTATTACTGGAACGGCACCCGCCGGGTGCTGGTGGACGAGCAACTGGATGATGAATCGGTGGAACAAGCCGGGTAGCATATGGGGGCAAGCATCATTTAACGCAAACCGGCAGGGTACAAGAACGGAGGAATTTATGTGAGCAGTCACCGGGAAATGCAGCAATACTTCAGCCATGACTGTTTTCAAAAACTGTTTGACGCAATCAGCAAAAAGTACAGGTTGCTGGGCCGGGTAGGGGGCGCGGTAAAGTTGAACGGTCTCTCCCCGGAAGAGCGCGACGTGTTGTCAGGCTTTTTGGGCCGGGACTGCCGGGACCATGCCGAGGTCTCAATCAAGCTGCGGGAAGTAAACGACATATTGCAGCAAAGCCGCTTTGATATTGCCCTGCCGGAGTTTCTGTCTTTATATTTCGGTGCCGAGATTTTGCCCAATAAAGAGACGGCCCTTCTGGAAAGCCGGAAATGGTCCTCATTCTTTGCCGGGCTACAGGAGCAGACACTCACCCCGGTAACCCGCGATTGGCTGTCTGAACTGGCCGCCGGCAGGGGGACGGGATACCGGACAGTTTTGGCCATGTACCGGCAAAATGAACTTGAGGCCGCAGAACTACTGAAATCCTGTGTTGAAGCTGTGGACCAGCTGGTGCGATACCCCGGCAGGCGGCAGCGGCTGCCCGTATTTGCTGCCCGGTTAACCGGTGACCCCCACGCCCTGGATGGTGACAGGCCGTTGGGCCGGCTTTTATTTTTCGGCCTGCATCATATGTACCGGCTTTCTGAAACTGAATACGGGGCGGAAAAGAGAAAGGTCCTTTTCAGCCGGGCCGGATTAGAGGAAGATGACGTATCTTCCAATGTTATCGTGGCCGGATTGCGAGTACGCCCCGGGGATCCCCGGGAACCCGTGTTCACCAGCTCCACCGCTACCGCCAGCCCTTTGCTGCTTCCTTTGCGCTTTGTGGAACGATCTACCGGGTGGCTGCCGGCATCGGTTTACACGCTGGAGAACCCCGCCGTTTTCAGCGCCATCCTGGATTTTGCCGAAGGTAGAGCTGAAATTCCGGCACTGGTCTGCACCAGCGGGCAGCCCAGCGTGGCGGCCCTGAAACTCCTGGACCAGCTTGTCGAGGCCGGGTGTACAATCTGCTACGGCGGCGATTTTGATCCCCGGGGTCTGGAAATCGGCCAGCGGCTGGCTGAAAGGTACGGCGCGTCTTTTAAGCCCTGGTTTTTTGACTCCGCCGCTTACTTGCAGGCACCCAAAGGCGTCAAATTGGCTTCGGAGCAGGTAAAAAAACTTGCCGGTCAGCGGGTGTCATGGGACAGTAAGTTAATTGAATCCATGTTGCAGGCGGGCAAGGCAGTGTACCAGGAAGTACTGGTGGAGCAGATGATTAAAGATTTGTTTCGCTGGTGATAACCTAATTAACTTAACATTATTTAATCAAAAAGGTAGGCTTTAGGTAAAGGAAGGGTGTTCATGCGAACCGAAAACGCCGACAGTATAAACAATAATTAGACCCCCTTGAACCAAGGGGGTCTAATTATTGTTTATACCCTTAAATAGGTCACCTTTTCCTTGACCCGACAGCCCAACCCGGCCGCTAAAGTTCCTAACAGAGTTGGGAACACAGCAAACACCAGAATTATCACCCAATGTCCCAAGCCCAGCGGCACCGTGTGGAAGATAGGGTTCAAAAAGGGCAGATAGGTTACGGAAACCTGTAATAACATTGAAATCAACACCGCCCCGACCAGGTGCGGGTTGGTGAACAGCCCGATTTCCCGGATGCTGGCATGTTCGGACCTGCAGGCGAATACATAAAACAGTTGCAGGAATACCAGGGTATTAAAAGCCATGGTCCGGGAAAAATCCAGGTTGCGGCCTTCCATAAAGGCATACCAAAACACTAACAGGGTCAGCATGGCGATAAAAGAGCCACTGCCTAAAATTCGCAGGCCCAACCCGTGGGCAAAGATGCTTTCACCCGGATCACGCGGCGGTCGCCGCATGATATTGCCGTCAACGGGGTCCACCCCCAGCGCCATGGCCGGCAGGCCGTCCGTCACCAGGTTCATCCATAAAATTTGAATGGGCAGAAGGGGTAAAGGCAATCCGCCCAGTACCGCCAAAAACATTACCAGCACTTCACCGACATTACACGATAACAGGTAGCGGATAAATTTGCGGATATTCTCGTAAATACCCCTGCCCTCTTCGACTGCGGCAACTATAGAACTGAAATTGTCATCGGCCAGCACCATCGACGACGCTTCCCTGGTCACATCAGTGCCGGTTATACCCATGGAAATGCCGATATCGGCTTCTTTTACAGCCGGCGCGTCATTCACACCGTCACCGGTCATGGCCACAACATGCCCGTTTGCCTTTAGGGCTTTAACAATTCGGAGCTTGTGGCGAGGTGAGACCCTGGCGTAAACGTGAGTATTCTCAGCCAGGCGGGCCAATTCTTCGTCACTTAGCTTTTCTATTTCCTCTCCGGTCAGCGTCCGGCCGTCGCGCCCGGCAATACCCATCTCACGGGCTACGGACCGCGCCGTGAGTTGGTGGTCACCTGTTATCATGGCCACTTTTATCCCGGCCCGCCGGCACGTGTGCACAGCGCTAATGGCTGCAGGTCTGGGCGGGTCGATCATTCCGGCCAGCCCGGCAAAAACCAGGTTGCGCTCAACCTCAGCCGGGCCGGCTTCCTTGACATTAAAACCGGCAGGCAGCTCACGGTAGGCCAGGCCGAGAACCCGCAGGGCGTTTTCCGCCATGTCCGAATTAGCAGCCAGAATTATTGCACGTTCCCGGTTGTCCAGCGGAACCGGGCGCCCTTCTTTTAAATAGTGAGTGCACAGGCCCAGCACCACATCGGGCGCACCTTTAACCAGGGCCTCTTTTTTACCGTTTTTGTCGCCGCAGATCACGGTCATTCTTTTTCGCTCTGAATCGAAGGGAATTTCAGCCAGCCGCAGATCCTGTTTCTCCAATTTCTCCCGCCAGAAACCGGCTTTAGCGGCCATAACCATCAGCGCCCCTTCGGTGGGATCACCGTTAATTTGCCAGGCAACGCTGTTTTTTCCACCGTTCTTTCTAAATAAGCCCCCGATGGAAATATTGTTTCTTAGCAGGACGGAGTTATTACACAAAGCTGCGATTTGCATCATTTTATTAAAATCAGCCACACTTGATTCCTGCAACCGGCCGGTAAATTTCCCCTTGGGGTCGTAGCCCTCACCTGTTACTTCCAACCAGCCGCCGGCTACATATACCCGCCTTACTGTCATTTCGTTTTGCGTCAGGGTGCCGGTCTTGTCAGAGCAGATAAAAGTGGCGCAGCCAAGAGTTTCCACCGCGGGTAAACGCCTGATAATGGCGTTTCTCCTGATCATCCTTTGCACGCCGATAGCCAGGGCCACCGTTACAATGGCCGGAAGACCTTCGGGAATTGCCGCCACGGCAAGGCTAACCCCGACCAAGAACATCTGGTACACCGGTTCGCCCCGCTGGATACCGACTAAAACAACCAGGGCACACACGCCCAGGCAAAATGTTATCAAACCTTTGCCCAGTTGGGCCAACCTGCGTTGAAGCGGAGTGGGCTCATTCTCCGCCTCTCTGATCATACCTGCAATTTGTCCCATTTCCGTGGCCATACCGGTAGCTACAACAATACCTTGTCCCCTGCCGCGGGTCAAAACAGTGCCCATAAACGCCATGTTGCCGGTATCGGCGGGACCGGCTTGCCGTTCCAGTGTCCGGGTATGTTTCCTTACTGGAGTTGATTCACCGGTTAATGTGGCCTCAACAGCCTCAATGTCAACGGTGTGGGTCAAGCGAATATCAGCAGGTACCCTGTCACCGGCCTCTAAAATAACAATATCCCCCGGAACAAGTTCGGCAGCCGGAATTTTTTTCTCCAGCCCTCCCCGCAGCACCCTGGCCTCGGGTGCGGTAAGTTCCCTTAACGCTTCCATGGAGCGCTCGGCCCGGTATTCCTGCATCACACCCAATACAGCATTTAGCAATACAATAATAGATATAGTGATCGCATCCGACCACTCTCCCAGGAACCCGCTAATGGCGGTGGCAGCCAACAGCACCAGCACCATAAAGTCCTTGAACTGGTTTAAAAACATCTGCCACATCGCTATGTCCGGGCCTTTTTCAAGCATGTTCGGCCCGACCCGCTCCAATCTCGTCCGGGCTTCGCGGTCACTCAGCCCCTTGGAGCTGTCCACCTCCAGGCGCACAGCTGTTTCTTCAGCGCTTAATGTCGGCCAGATTCCAGGCATGTCCTCACCCCTTGCAGAAGATTACATATTTTTAACAATCATATGCAAACAGAGAAGAAATAATTACCATTTTTAAATAGGGGTCAGGCTTGAATTATTCACTTATTTTCTCATTATCAAATAAGTGAATAATTCAAGCCTGACCCCTATTTACCTGTATCTTTATGGGTGATATACTAAAAGGTAATTTGTGTAAGCGGAGGACTTGAGCCATGCCTTTTGACGGTCTCTTTCTGCATGGTATATGCAAAGAATTAAATGAGCAATTAACTCAAGGCCGGATTGAAAAGATTTACCAGCCTGTTCGCGATGAAATAGTGCTGATCATCTCCAAACCCGGCAGTAAATACCGGCTATTGCTCAGCGCCAATGCGATTAATGCCAGGGTTCACATTACATCAGCCGTTCGGGCCAACCCAACCGCGCCCCCGGTGTTTTGCATGCTGCTGCGCAAGCATCTGGAGGGCGGCAAAATTATTGGTTTTTATCAACCGGGGCTGGACCGGGTTTTGGATATTAGGGTCGATAACAGGGACGAAACGGGCCGACCTGAACAGAAATCTTTGTTTTGTGAGATTATGGGGCGTCACAGCAATATCATACTGGTATCAAGAACGGATAATACCATCATAGACGGGATTCGCAGATATACACACGCGGTCAGCCGGCACCGGGAAGTGCTGCCCGGCCGGCCGTACATCCCCCCGCCCGGCCAGGATAAAACCAACCCCTTTGAATTAATGGAAGAGCAGTTCAGGGAACTGGTAATGGGAGCTGATTTGGACGAACCACTGGCAGTCATCGTTCAGAAAAAGCTGGATGGGTTAAGCATACCTACCTGCCGCGAGATTGTAGAGCTTGCGGGACTGCCTGCGGATTTGATCCTTGACCACTGCGGCGAGCACGAATTGCGGGCACTGTGGCAGTCGCTGCAGCAAGTATTGGAAGCAAGTAAGTCCGGTACAATCAAAACCACCTTGGTTTATAACCTGCAGGGCCGTCCGGCGGACTTTTTCCCCATACCGGTTGTGCCCAAGGGTAATGTTAAGTATTCCCACCAAACAGCCAATGAAACCGCCGATAAATTTTTCTCCGATAAAGCAGCCCGGGAAGAACTGCGCAAGCAAAAGGCTCTAATTCTGGACCGGATTAAAAAAGAAACCAAGAGGCTGGATAAAAAGCTAAAGCTGCAGCAAAAAAGCGCGCTTGACGCCGGGGAAGGTGAACGGTACCGCCTTTACGGCGAATTGCTCACAGCTAATCTTTACCGGGTCGAGCGGGGTTTAAAGGAAGTTGAATTGGAAAACTATCACGACCCGGAATTAAAAACAATTACTATTCCATTAATCCCGGAACGCTCCGGAGCGGAAAACGCCCAAATTTACTTTAAAAAATACAATAAAGCAAGGAATACTCTGGTGGCGGCCCGGAAAATGGCCAATCAGACCTATGAGGAATTGCAATATCTGGAAGGTGTGGCAACCGCGGTTGAGCTGGCTGAAAAAACCGAGGAGCTGGAGGAAATCAGGCAGGAGCTGGTGGGTCAGGGGTACCTTAAAAACCCTGCTGCAATGCCGGGCAGAAAACAGGCCAAAACCGGTCAGCCTAAATTGAAGCCGCTGGAATTCACATCCAGTGACGGTTTTACCGTTTTAGTGGGAAAGAATAACCGCCAAAACGATACGTTGACCTTAAAAACCGCCGAGGACACCGATATCTGGCTGCATACCTGCAAAATACCCGGCTCGCATGTAATCATTCGCACCGGCGGCAGGCCGGTTCCGGATCAAACCCTGTTGGAGGCAGCGGCCCTGGCCGCCTATTACAGCCGCGCCCGGGAATCTTCCAACGTTCCGGTTGATTATACTCTGCGCAAGCACGTCAAAAAACCCAACGGGGCCAAGCCCGGCTATGTTATTTACGACAAGCAAAAAACAATTTATGTTGACCCAAAGGTCCCGGGGGGCCAGGCTTGTCGTTCATAATGAACCCTCGGTTTCCTTGCCGTAAGGGAATAAGGAACTCCTTGGTGGAATAGTTCTCTTGGGCGGTTTAACCACGTTGGCCCGAACAGTCTTTTATGCTTGCTTGAACATATAACAGATGGAGAATTCCAGCGCATCCAAGACCCCGGGCCGCACCTTTGGCTACCTGCTGATGTCCGGTCAGCCTGGGACCATGGACGAGATAGCTAAAGATCTGTTATACAGCAAAGCCACGGCATCCCTCATCATCTCGGACATAAAGGTTCAATATGAGCGCTGGACGAAGGGTGAGATTGACGAATCCTCGGAAAAACCTTGAAAGGCGTGCGGACATGACCAATACGGTATTGATGCGTTTAAACCGCATAACCAAAACCTACCATATGGGAGAAGTGACGGTCAATGCCCTGAAGGAAACCACATTGGACGTGTACCGGGGTGAAATACTGGTGATCCTGGGGCCCAGCGGCTCCGGGAAAAGCACCCTGCTTAACATCATGGGAGGAATGGACCTCCCCACCACAGGAGAAGTGTTTTTTGAAAACCGCAATCTTGGAATGGCCAATGACAATCAGTTAACCAGTTACAGAAGAAATGAAATTGGCTTTGTATTTCAGTTTTACAACCTGATACCTGACCTGACGGCCAGGGAGAACGTGGAACTGGCCGCCGACTTGGTGGACGAGCCTCTGGCTGTGACCGGTGTGCTGAGAGACGTGGACCTGGCCGACCGGATGGACCATTTTCCCTCCCAGATGAGCGGCGGTGAACAGCAACGAGTATCCATCGCCCGGGCGGCGGTGAAAAATCCCCGCCTGCTACTTTGTGACGAACCCACCGGTGCCCTGGACTACCAGACCGGCAAACTCATCCTGGCCCTGCTGGTGAAAATCAACCGGGACAGGGGCAGCACCGTGGTCATTGTTACCCACAATACCCCCATCGGGGACATGGCCCACCGGGTGATACGCATGAGAGACGGCACCATAGCCGAAATCAGGGAGAATGCCTCCCCCCTGCCACCGGAAAGGATTGAGTGGTAATGAGCGCCCTGCACAAAAAATTATGGCGCACCATCGGCAAAACCAGGGAGCAGTTTATAGCCGTGGTGGCTGTGGTTACGGTGGGTATAGCCGTTTACATAGCCATGACCACCGCGTACTTCAACTTAAACGAATCAAAGGAGAAGTTTTACCGGGATCATAATTTTGCGGACTATTACTTCCATGTGGTTAAGGCTCCGCAACAAGTGACAAAACAGATTGAGACCATACCCGGGGTAACCCGAGTAACCGGGCGCATCCAAAAGGACGTTACCCTGGTAAACGACCATAATAAACGGGCCACCGCCCGCTTAACCAGCTATTCCCTACCCATTGAACAAGAAATCAACAGCCTGCAGCTGCTCACAGGCCGGTTTTTCGCCGAAGAGGCAATGGCTGCCAGGCCTGGGGAACAATATACCCGGAACGGTGACATCGAGATCCTGGTGGATCCCCAGTATGCCGAAGCCAACCAACTGAACTTCAACGACACCGTCACCATCGTGGCGGAGGGAAAGATGGTGCCCCTGACCATGGTGGGCACCGCCACCGGGCCGGAATTTATTTATCTGATGAAGGACGCCGCCACCCTTTTACCTGACCCCAGGTCCTTCGGCATCATCGCCATGTCACTGGAAAGGGCCCAGCAGCTATTAAACTTGCCGGGGCAGGTGAACCAGGTACTGGTTACCCTGGCCCCGGGCACCGACGCTGAAAAGGTGGCGGAACAGGTAAAAAGCATACTGGAGCCCTACGGCAACCTGGCCGCTTACCCGCGCAAACAACAGCTCAGCAACGCCATGCTGGAGGGAGAATTGGACAGTCTGAAGTCTTCTTCACGTTTTATGCCCGCCATTTTTTTGGGCATTGCCGCCGCCATCCAGTTCGTCATCCTGGGACGCATGGTCCGCTCCCAGCACCTGCAAATCGGGGTCATGAAAGCCCTGGGCTACAATAACAGGCAAGTTATACTGCACTATACCTGTTATTCAGTCCTGGTGGCTTTATGCGGCGCCGTGCTGGGAACTCTGCTGGGCCTTGCCCTGGCCTCGGTCATGTCCCGGGCCTATGCCGTATATTTCAACCTGCCGGCAACCATTGGGGCTGTGAACATCCAGGCCATCTTGTACGGTTTCATTCTCAGCCTCGGGGTAAGCACCCTGGCCGGCTTAACCGCATGCCGCAGCGTGACCGCCATCAACCCCGCGGAATCCATGCGTCCCGAGCCGCCCAAGGGTGGTGGTAAAACTCTGGTTGAAAATCTGTCATGGCTATGGCGCCGGCTGGATACCGCCTGGAAGATGAGCATCAGGTCCGCCGCCCGGAACCGCGGCCGTTTCGCCATCACCATGATGGGTGTTGTTTTTGCCGTGGGCATGCTGGTGGTGTCCCTGTTCACCATTGACGCTGTGGACTATATGATAGAATCTCATTTCCACCAGAACCAGCGTTATGACTACCTGATCCGGTTTACTTCACCGGTGAAGGAAAACGAGCTTTTAAATATCACTCGCGTGGCGGGCGTAAATAAAGCGGAACCCCTGCTGGAGATACCGGTAAAAATCAAATTTAACGGTAAAAACGAAGATGATTCCATAACCGGACTCAACCCCGGATCCACTTTAAAAAAACTTAGGGACCCCCGGGAGCAGCCCGTTGAAATACCCGAAGCGGGCCTGCTGATCAGCCAGAGGACGGCGGAAAGGCTGGGGGCAAAGGTCGGCGATACGGTGGAAGTGGAAACCTTGCTGGGCACCGGCCCTGCCAGGCACGCCCCGGTTAAAATCGTGGGTATCAACAAGCAGTTGGTGGGGGGAGGTTCCTTCGTTTCCCTGGAGCAGGCCAACCTCATCCTGCAGGAGAGACAGCTGGTATCCGGTGTTATGCTGAAGGTGGACCCGGCCTTTGCCGCACAGCTGAAAGAGGAACTGGAGGACATGACCGCCGTGTCATCCATCCTGAGCCGCCGGCAGGAACTGGACAATTTCAACCAAAACATGGACTCAATGGTCTACTCGATCTCTATTATGGTCATCTTCGCCCTGCTGCTGGGCTTCGCTATAGTGTACAACTCTTCGGTCATCAGTTTCTCGGAACGGCAGCGGGAACTGGCCTCCTTGCGGGTGCTGGGCTTTACGGTAAAGGAGGTCTCCGGCATCCTGCTGAAGGAAAACCTGCTGCAATCCCTGCTGGGAGTAGCTCTGGGCCTGCCCTCCGGATACCTGATGGTTAAGGGCTACATCAGTGCGGTAAGCACGGACCTGTTTACCATGCCGGCAATAATCTATCCGACCACTTATATATATTCTGCCCTGGGTGGTTTTTTCTTCATCATGGTGGCCCACCTGTTGGCTGTCAGGGGTGTCAGACAGCTGCAGCTGGTGGAAGTTTTGAAGAATAAAGATTAACAGGAGGTCTAATATGAAGCCGGTTGCAAAAAAAAGAAAAAAAATGTTCCTGCTGGTGGGCGTCGGGGTGATACTGGCGATAATAACCGCAGCCACCATCTTAACCGGTGGAACCGAGGCGGAAACGGTGCCGGTACGGACCGGGGATATCATCCGGGCCGTTGAGGATACCGGTTATGTTCAACCCGCCACCAACTACGACCTGCACGCCGTCCAGAACGCCAGAGTTGTACGGGTACCCGTTGATACGGGTCAACAGGTGAAGAAAGGTCAAACCTTGGTGGTACTGGAAAACCTGGATCTGTCGCTACAAATTGAAGATACCCGCTCTCAATTGTCCCAAACCGCAGCTTCTATTTCCGCAGCCCAAGCGGCTGTGCAACGTATAGAATTGGAATTGAAAAATGCAGGGGAAAACCTGGTACGTTTCCGGGAGTTGTATGAATCCGGGGCTATCGCAGTGGTTGATGTTGAAGAAGCCCGGCTCAAAGTGGAAACACTGGAACAAAGCCTAAAGGAGCAGACATCACTGCTGGAGAGCGCCCGGGCACAGGAGGCTGGCTTGAACCGGTCGCTGCAGAACCTCAACCGCAAAGAGCGGCAGCTGACGCTGCAAAGCCCCGTGGACGGCATAGTCCTGAGCTTGCCGGCCAAGCAGGAACAGGTGGTAACCCCTGGTACAGTGCTGGCCAGTGTGGCGGTGCCGGACAAGCTTGAAATTAAAGCGGATATCCTCAGCGACGACCTGGGTGAGGTAAACCTGGGCCAAAGGGTAAAAATCACCGCCCCGGTTCTTGGCGCAAAGTTATTGTACGGCAAAGTCAAGGAAATATATCCCCTGGCCGAGGAAAAACAATCAGCCCTGGGGGTTATCCAGAGACGGGTGCCTGTTATCGTCACCCTGGCCGACCCGGCCAACCTGAAACCCGGGTATGAGGTAAAGGTGGCCATTGAAACATCCACCCGGCAGGATGTACTGTTAATCCCCAGGGAAGCCGTGCGTACCCTAAAAGGTGGCGGCAAAGAAGTGATGGTGGTGACAGGTAACCGGGTTGAACATAGGCCGGTGCAAACAGGTATCGGAGACAGGGAGAATATTGAAATAACAGCAGGCCTGGCAGCAGGGGAGGTAATTATCCGGGACGGCAACCTGGACTTAAAAGAAAACACCAGGGTCAAGCCAATTGAAGGTTAATAAATTTTGTTGATTTTAAACCCCGTTCTTGTAGCGGAGTTTAAAATTTGGTTACATTTAAAGAACTCCATTTTGACCAACCCTATAGCGGTTCAGTGCCGCTATCGGCACCTTGTTTTTACTCCTCCCTATATTCCTACTGTTTGTTAAATCGATATGTTTTTTCTTTATCTGAGTACAATTCCGCTCAAGTTCGGAAGCTAACTGGTATAGCTTATTTTCCCTATTGTTATTCCTCCACTAACGGTATATTGTTAACTTGCACCAGTACCGCGCTATTTGGCTTAATGACTTGTACTTAATTTGAGTAATAACTTTATAAATTTTATCTTCTTTATTGTAACTTTCTATTAAAACTTCAAAGGGAAATAGTACTCCTTCAAGAATATACATGTTATGGTTTAACCTCGCTTGTGTTTTTTGTAGGGGTACAAAAAACATTTCTACAAGCAAATAGGTGAAACCTTTTAATTTTGGCAGCATTATAAAGATATTTAGGTTTTTATTTTGGGGTAAAGGTATTTTTCAACACCTGGGAAGCCTTGTACTTCAAGGGATTAGAATTATGCAATTGGCTCTAATATGTTTAATTGTTCCTATCAATTTTGCCCCTATTTTTGGGTTAATTCCTCTGCAATTAGCTCAGCCTGTTTTAATACTATTTTTGTTGCAAGCTTCTGCATATCTGGCGGATAACCATATTGCCTTAAAGTGCGTTTTACAATCACTTTTAATTTTGCTTTTACGCTTTCCTTTATTGTCCAGTCTATTGATGCATTTTCTTTCACTACTTGATAAACTGATCACGATTACTCCCCGATTTTCCATCTATCTTAAAGCATTGAAGTCAGGCTGAAGAGCCAGGTGCTTCAGAAAGTAAATTAAGTTCTATCCAATCACCATCTTGCTTGGCGGTCAATATCCCACTCTTAGTATAAAACCTTGCTTCCTTATTTTTCTGCAAATAGCCGGCTTTCCAAAAGATATGCGCGCTTGCAAGTGTTGCATGCCCACAAAGATCAACTTCATAGTTGGGGTAAAACATCTTAAATTAAAACCATCCCCGGTTTCATAAAAAAGTCGTCTCTGACAGGTTCATTTCTCTGGCAACCCACTGCATCCATTGGTCTTCCTTATAAAACCCCTACTTCTTACATTGACACGTAACATATTACGTATTAACATATAGGTATGGAGGAATACTAAATGAAATCATATCATCGGTAGAATTGATTAGAATGCTTGAAGCTTATGGTTGGTACTTCCATAAAGCAAACGGTAGCCACCATCACTTCAAACACCCTTCGAAAAAGGGTAATGTTACCGTTCCGCACCCAAGGAAAAACATACCAACCAAAACAGTAAAAAGTATTCTGCAACAAGCAGGAATTATAGTCTAATATTTTTGTTCCTCCATAAGTAAATCTGATAAGGGAGAAAATGATATGAAAAAGGATCGCTATATCTATCCAGCCATATTCGACTATGCAGATGATGGGATTTCGATATCATTTCCGGATTTTCCAGGCTGCTTTTCATGTGCAGATTCTGATGAAGAAGCTATCTCTATGGCCAAAGAAGCATTAGGATTACACCTTTACAGCATGGAAGAAGACAACGATGAGATACCTGACCCTACCCCTATTAGCAAAATAAAACTTGAATCTGATCAAGTAGTTGTCCTTATTGAAGTCTTTATGCCTACAATGCGTGAAGCAATTGAAAACTACTCTGTAAAAAAGACACTATCAATCCCACAATGGCTTAATAAGCTGGCAATTGAAAGGAATATAAACTTTTCACAAGTTCTTCAAACAGCCCTAAAAGAACAGTTAGGCATTCATAAGAGACAATAAACGTCTCCTTTTTTATCAAAAACCAGACAGAAGACCCCCGCTCAGAGCGAAGCGTAGGCGGGGGATGAATGCCGATGGTTATAAACCAGTGACAAGGGGACGGGGTTACTGACACTCAATAGCTCTGTCCCTCCAACATTTTCCTTAGACTGGAGATGGTAGTCAACAACTCCGTCCCCTTGTCATTCTCCTTTAGCTTACACATAGCGGTTCTGTGTTCCACCGGAAGACCCGTTAACAAGGGGACTGAAAGGTCCAATCAGCATAACATACTCGCCATTGGAATTGCAAGAACGGATTCCCTCTAAAATGTCTTTATGACGAACATATTTTAAGTCATAATTTGGATGATCTACAGCAAGAAAGATTTCCCGGTTCTGGCAAGCCACTATATACTTATCAAGAAATCGCTGACCGCTATAACACTTCTGCCGCAACTGTTAGCAGAATCGCCAGTGACCATGGCCTTCTAAGAAGAGGGAATAAAACTCTTAATTACTTATAAGCACAAGGCAAAAGAAGGTAAATATGGAATTAAAGTCGAATAAAAAAGATGCATATACAAAAAGAGCTATGTGTGAAAAACGAATGGAGGAGGGGCGTTGCCCGCAATGCGGGAGGCCTATGCCTGAGGCGGCAAAGGGAACTTATAAGGAGAAGTTGACTTACTGCTCTAAGTTTGCGGGAAATTGGAAAAAGAGATATGAAAGCAAGAAAAATGAGTCTTTTGAAGGCTAAATAGCAATGATCATTAATGTTAAAGAATTAACACTTTCCCTCAGCTTCTTCGCGACCTTAAAAAAGTCCTCGCCGGCAGCGCCGCTGGCAATCTCAGCTTCGGCTTCAGCCAGCTTTCCATAGAGTTCAATTAGCGCCTGCTGCCTCTCGTATGTTTCTATACTCATAAGCACCTATCGCCTACACCGTTTTTTGTGATAAAAACCGGCTCACGCTACCTGTGACAAAACTCCGATATTTCATTGGCGTTGTTCCGTAAATCCGAAATTGGTCGTATGTTCGGCATGACAAGCCCTCCTTGCTATCAATATCTATGCACTAAACATAGCATAACTTTGAGAGCTAATCAAACCGGTGCCTGGCACTACAAAATACTACAAAATATCGACATATATTTTCGATATAAAAAAGTGCCAGCTACCGTTATTAACATGGAGAGTAAATCCGGCTTCTCTTCGACACGACAAGCAATACTGCCTGAATGTTTGAAACTTTTTTATCCATTGATCTTTCATTCGTTAATGAGATAACAGCCATCGCTTTTGATTCAATTAAAAATATTCCTTGATCATAAAACGCAATATATCTGTAAATTTGCCAGTAACAATAAATAGCAAAGAAAATCATAAACATTAATTGCCGGCAAATTTAGCATAGAACTAATTAAATTGTTTTACCAATTGAGAAAATCAATCATCTGATTCCAAAACCAATGTTGTTAGACTTATTATTATGCATTTTGAGATACGATTTCACTTTTTGTTCTATCTTGGCACCGGGCAAACGGCAGATGACTCCAAACAAGCTATAAAACAAAACCGCACGTAAAGAATCCTCAGGATACATCGGGTGTCCGGCTACCCAGGATATTTTTTCAAACCCGGGGTTAATCGAGCCATGGAAAACACCCAGCAGTCTTTTTTCAAAAGACAGCACGGTTAAGAAATCCATTTCTTTATGAATACGGCTAATATCCCAAGGAATATTGTTATTATGTAACAGATGCCATATTTCCTTGGTATCTGATGGAATCGCTTTGCGTATCACTATTTCTGTGTTGTCCATATTATACACCTCTTTCTCTTAAACTCAATAATATCCATTATCCAAGCCCTTCTCACCATATTTGATTAATTAAAGAAATTGTTCAGTCCATTTCAGAGTAATAAACAATATTATAAAAGCTAACTGCTTGATTTGATATGCACCTGTATTTGTGCTGCTGATCGGCTTGAAACTTAATGATATCTCCGGCGGACAAAGTATATGTTGCTTCTCCCACTGTCACTTCGAGAGTTCCTTCCATCATCAAAATGTATTCCTCAGAACCGTCGTCATGTGGTTCCGATAGGTAAGAGCTGTGTGCATTAAGAGTAACGAAGAATATCTCAAAGCGACGGTCTTGCTGAAAAGAGAATAATGGATAAACTGTTACACCGATCTCATCATCAATTATTGGAAAAACTTCACAACTTCGAACAAGCTCAATTTCAGGTTTTTTTTCAGTCATAAGTTCAGTGAATGGGATATGCAACCCGTTGACAATTTTCCAAACGGTCGCAATTGAAGGGTTGGATTCCCCCCGCTCAATCTGGCCCAACATGGGCTTGCTTACCCCGGTTTGCTCCGCAACTTTATCCAGGCTTAAACCTCTCGCTTTACGTATACGGGCAAGGTTGTTGCCAATAATTTTGGAAATATGCATTTGCTTTTCCTCTAGTAATATATGTTATACTTTATTTTATGTTAAATATAACATACAAAATAAAACCTGACAAGACTGCCAGAAACATCAGCCGGCCAGAGCACGGTAAATTTTGGCTTCAGAGTAGATTTCTCAATTAAACTGTTAGACCAGCGCCTGATGGAACTTGCTTTGAATAACCTTGTGGACAACGCCAGCAAATATACGCCACCCGGCGGGCAGATTGCTCTGACCTTACAGGTGGACGCCTGCAACGCGGTCATCACTGTAAAAGACTCCGGTAAAGGGATTGCACCGGAGGAGATGCCCTTCATTTTTGAAGCGGTTCCAACGCGGGGTCGACACCCAGTCCATCCCCGGTACCGGTTTAGGGCTCGCCATAGCCCGGGAAGCTGTCCAGCGGTTGGACGGAACTATAACAGCCAACAGCGAAGCTGGTCGGGGTACCAGGTTCGTGATCCGCCTACCGCTCTTGCAGACTCAATAGTCGAGCATACTATTACAATGTCTATATGTAATTAAATCTGTAGCCCGTTCAGCGCGGCCGCCTCTGCCGGGTTTATGAAACTAAAATTCCAAACCACACGGTTTACTGGATTAACAGATAAATATATAATGAGTAGTAACGCCAGCGCTCCTGCCAAGTGCAATTGCCTGGAATAAGATGTAACACTCTTTGATTGTTGAGGTAGCAGGATGATAAACTTGTTAATCGGATTAGCGGCGGGGTTCTTCGGAGGGCTTGTGGGACTCGGCGGCGGAGTGATAATGATCCCCTTGATGGTGGGAATCCTGAAAATGGGCCAGCACAAGGCCCACGGCACAAGCCTTGTGGCGCTTGTCTTCACCGGAATATCAGGAGCTTTCACCTATGCCTTAAATGGTTCAGTTGATATACCGGCCTCTTTGCTATTGGCGTCCACCGCCATATTCACTGCCAGGGCGGGTGCGCGTTTTGCCAATGCCCTTCCGGAATGGAAGCTCAAGAGGTCCTTCGGTGGGTTTTTAATCCTGGTCTCCCTGCTCCTGCTTCTGAAACCTTACCTGTACCATGTTTCCGAGCCTACCACGGGATGGCTGAAAATATTAGTTCTCTTATCGACAGGGATCTTTACCGGCTTCCTCTCCGGGATGATGGGGGTCGGAGGAGGCACGATCATGGTGCCTGCCATGGTGCTGCTCATCGGCTTCACCCAATACACCGCCCAGGGTTGTTCCCTCCTCGCCATGGTCCCGGTGGGAATAGTAGGCGCTTATACCCATTGGCGTTTGGGGAACGTCAACACAAGTATATTGCCTGGATTAATCCCGGGCATTCTTTTGGGCACATACCTGGGCGGCTCCCTGGCTCATATCCTGACAGAAGGAGCATTGCGCATTATCTTCGCCGCCGTGCTGATCTGGACGGGGGTAAGATATTTAAGAACACCGAAACCTCAGGCTGACGAAGGGGAAAGGAGCAGCTAATGCACCAAATTGTAGCGGTCAATGCCATCAGCGGCCATGGTAGTCACCATGTTAACCCTAAAGCATAACTTTAAAACCTGAGGATATAATTTTATTGAACTCATATAATCATAGAAAAATATTTTTAGCAAGGAGTATTGTAAATGGCTTCAATTGCTGACGAAATTTTTGGTTTGCTCGAAGAATTGATCGCCATCCCGGGAGTGACCGGGTTTGAAGATGCCGTTCGGGATAAGCTGGTAACGCTGCTCCCGGCGTCAGGAATTACAGTTGGCTCAGACAATATGGGCAACCTGTACGCCACGCTTACTTCAAGTGATTCGGGTGACAACAAGCCCAAGGTTATGCTTTGCGCACACATGGACGAAGTAGGCTTCGTGGTTAGCAGTATCGACAGCGAGGGGTTTATTTATTTATACCCGTTGGGCGGTGTGCCCGATTATCTGGGCCCGGGGTTATGGGTGCGCATACACGGGTCCGGAGGGGATATTTATGGAAGCGTTGGCATCCATCCCCCCCATTTGCCGGTGACCGGAAACAGGGAGATTTTCGTTGACGTGGGCGCCTCCAGCCGCCAAGAGGTCCTGGATATGGGAATTGAAGTAGGTACAAGTGTAACTTTTGCCCGGGATTTCCGCCGGTTAAAGGGAGACAGGGTCATGGGCAGGTGCCTGGACGACAGGGTGGGCTGTGCCATCCTGGTGGCGCTGTTACGGCACCTGGCCGGTAAAAAAGTTGGAGCATCCATTACCGGGGTGTTCTCCAGCACCGAAGAACACGGCATGCTTCCCGGCAGCGGCCCGGCACCGGTTACCGGCTCCCGGGGCGCTCTGGTTGCGGCCATGAACCTAAAACCCGACTTTGCCATCGTTATGGACAGTATGGTCTGCAGCGACATCCCGGGCATTCCCAGGCACATGCGCCAAATCAGGCTGGGGGGCGGTGCAGCTCTTCGCCTGGTTGACGACCTGGCTATTATGCGACCGCGGATGCGCTTATTTTTGCAGAACGTGGCGCGAAATAACAACATTCAAATACAGCAGGGAGTTTCCAGGTCTTATACCGACACCTCGGTTATACAGCTTGCTGATGTTCCGGTAGCCACCCTTGGCATCCCGCTGCGTTATGCCCACTCACCCGGGCAAATAGCCGATCTGGGTGACATGGCTGGTATTTTTAACTTCGTTTCCGCTATTGTTCAAAACATCTCCCAGTACTTTTCAGGTTAAAACCTTGGCTTTGACAAATAATAATGATGACCTGCCGGTCTTTCAAAAACCCAAAGGAGGAGGCTACTATGGCTAGAAGGAAAGGCGTTATGTCCGACCGACTTAAGATGGAGTTAGCCGAAGAACTTGGGGTTGCCGATATAGTGCGCCAGGAGGGCGGTTTCGGCAGTGTCTCTTCAAGGGACTGCGGTAACCTTGTCCGCTTGGCCATCCAAAAGGCAGAGCGCTCGATGTTATAGAGACGGCAGGCCGGGGTGCGGTTAAATAACCGCACCCCTTAATTTTTTTATTGAAACATTTTATTATCAAAGGTAATTATTTATATTACTCATTTATTGTTTTATCTGTTAGAATATAACCGTACCATTTTGGAACAAGCATTTTGGGAGGTAAACTTTGTGAATATTATAAAATTTGTGGCTCCTGAAATTATCTTTGGTCTGGAAGCCATCAGCCAGGTGGGGGAAAGCTCCCTGCGCCTTGGCGCCAAGAAGGTCTTTGTAGTTACCGATGACGGGGTAAAAAATAACAGTTGGGTTAACAAAGCCCTTAGTTTCATAGAACAAGCCGGTTTGGAGTATACAGTCTGGCATGGCATCACCAGTAACCCCAAAGACACCGAAATTGCCGGCGGCGTAAAGCAATACCTATCCACGCAGTGCGATTCAATTGTGGCTGTTGGAGGCGGCAGTCCCATCGACGCGGCTAAAGCGGTGGCGATATTAGTTTCAAACGGCGGTAAAATCCAGGATTACGAGGGAGTAAATAAAATAACCAGGCCCCTTCCGCCCATGGTCATGGTGCCCTCCACCGCCGGTTCCGGCTCGGAGGTGTCTCAATTTGCTATTATTGTGGATAAAGAGCGCAAAAAAAAGATGGCCATTATCTCAAGATCACTGGTGCCCGACATAGCGATCATCGACCCGCAACTTTTACAAACCAAGGATGCGCGTCTTACGGCGGCAACTGGTATTGACGCCCTTAGCCACGCCATTGAATCCTACGTCTCCCTCGCCGCAAACCCACTTACCGACGTAAGGGCGCTGGAGGCCATCAGATTGATTTCGGAAAACCTCCGCGAGTCGGTGGCCTGCCGGACCAACATGGAGGCTAAATCAGCCATGGCCATGGCCAGCCTGCAGGCCGGGATAGCATTTTCCAACGCTATTTTAGGCGCCACCCACGCCATGACCCACCAGGTGGACGGTCTTTTAGACCTGCACCACGGAGAAACCAACGCCGTGCTGCTACCCCACGTGATGGAGTTTAACCTGATCTCCTGCGCGGAAAAATATCGCCAGGTAGCCATAGCCATGGGTGAAAATGTTGAAGGCCTGAATAAGCTGGACGCTGCGGAAAAGGCCATCAAAGCGGTCCAGCGACTGGTTCAGGACATTGGCATCACTTATGGTTTATCCGCTATGGGCTTTAAAGAAGAATACATTCCCGAATTAAGCAAAAACGCTTTGGATGACGCCTGCATCGTAACCAATCCCCGGGACGCCAGCGCTGAAGACCTGGCCCGGATTTTTTATAAAGCTCTTTAGGTGGACTCAAAAATGAAGAATAAGCAGCTGATAAACGACAAGATGCGCATTATCGAAAATCTCACCGGGATTAACTCTTCCAAAATAAATTATTATACAGAAGTAAAAAAACAAAACAAACGGTTGGAAATTATCCACCAAATTATTAAAGATATTAATATAGATATGTCCCTGGGTGATATCATTGAGCGGGTTTACCAAAAGCTCCCATCGGTAATCCATTGTGAGTTTTTAGGTCTTGCCTTAATGCAGGAGGATGACCTGGTAATGACAGCCATGATCCCCAACTGCGACTGCACAGGCAAACCTGTACCTTTTAAATCATTGCTGTGGAGCGTAGTCAGGGAAAGAAAAAGCAGATTCTACTCCCTTGACGAAGAGCAACCAATGCTGCTGGAATGCCCACCGGTAAAAAAACTAAACCTTGCCTCCCTCGCCCTGGACCCGCTCTTTGCCAAGAGCAATGTTATAGGTGTTTTAATGACCGGCAGCAGCAGAGAGAATGCTTATCTGGAAGATGAGATGAATTTTACCCGCCAGTTGGCTGACCAGCTGGGCATTTGCATAGAGAACGCCCGGCTGTATGAGCAGGTGTTAAAAAGCAAAAGCGAATGGGAAGAAACATTCCGGGCTTTAACCGACCCAATTTTACTTATAGACAAGAATTATAATATACTGCGGTGCAACAATCAGTCAGAGGGGCTGCCGGGCTGTCCCAGCAACATGTCACCCAGAAGCAAGTGCTATACTTATGCCTGGGGCCGCGCTGAAAAATGCGAGCACTGCCTGATGGACGAGGTTATGATAACCAAAGCGCCCGCTTATAGAAGAATACAAATGGAATTGGGAAGGACTTACGACGTTCATTATTACCCGGTGCTTAAGGACGGCCGGAAAGTTGAATCCGTTATTCAACACATTAAGAACGTTACCGAACAAGTTAAAATGGAAGCCCAGTTAATGCAATCAGGCAAGCTGGCGGCCATCGGGGAAATGGCCGCCGGCGTTGCTCATGAATTAAACAGCCCCATGACGGTGATAATCGGGAACTCCCAAATGATATTACGCGATGGTGATACGAGCGAATCCAATACCGAGCTGTTAAAAGATATCTACAATTGCGGCCTGCGCTGTAAAAAGATCATTCAGAACCTGTTGACTTTTTCGCGACAGGACCAGCGCCCGATGGCCAGGACCAGCTTGAACGATGTTGTGGACAGAGTGCTGAGCTTGATCCAGTACCAAATTAATCGCAATAACGTAGAGATAAATGTGGAACTTGACCCCGATTTACCCCAAGTGCTGGCTAACGAACACCAGTTGGACCAAGTTTTGATCAACCTTTTATTAAATGCCCGGGATGCGTTGGAGAACAGTACCGGTCATAAAAAGATAGCCATCTCCACCCAAATCCGGAAATCAGGCCGGACAACTTGCGTAATAGCTTCAGTGACCGACAATGGAGAGGGCATACCACAAGAAAACATAACGAAAATTTTTAATCCTTTTTTCACCACCAAAGCAGCCACCAGGGGAACAGGGTTGGGGCTTTCAGTCAGCCTGGGCATAGCCGAGGCCCATGGCGGCACCATTGAAGTGGACAGCAACCCTGAAGGGGGCAGCAAATTCTCCCTGGTAATTCCGGTTAATACCGAAGATTCCGGCACGGGAGGCGAGACCTTTGCCCAAGCTTGATCAAATTTTAATAGTTGATGATGAAATTGAAGTGGGAACCTTTTTAAGCCGTCTATTGGTAAGGAAAGGCTTCCAAACCAGCTATGCCGAAACCGGGGCCGATGCTTTTCAATTAATTGCATCGACAGGTTTTGCGGTGGCTATGATTGACCTGAAGTTACCGGACACCTGCGGGTTGGACATTTTACGCCAGCTGAAAAACAACCAGCCGGATTGTGAAGCTATCATCATGACCGGTTATGCCACCACCAAAACCGCTGTAAAGGCCATTCAACTGGGGGCCTTTGATTATATTGAAAAACCGTTTGATGATATTTCTGAAATAGAGCAGCTGGTGGTGAAAGCATTTGAATACCGGCACCGAATAACCGGTCAATCCGGCGGTCAGCACGAATGGCAGGCAATAGCCAACCGTACGGGCTTTGTTGTGGGAAACACTCAGAAAATGATCCGGCTGGCCACGGTGGCGGAAAAAATTGCGCGTAAAAATATTAATGTTCTGATTCAGGGTGAAACAGGGACAGGCAAAGAAGTCCTGGCCAGATTTATCCATGCTGCCAGCAGCAGGAGCGATCATACTTTCATCCCTGTTAATTGTGGCGCTCTGCCTGAAAACCTACTGGAAAGCGAGCTTTTTGGGCATGAAAAGGGAGCTTTTACAGGCGCAACCTCAATGCGCCGGGGGATTTTTGAAATAGCCGACAACGGCACCTTGTTCCTGGACGAAGTGGGAGAAGCCGGCCTGCCCATCCAGGTAAAGCTTTTAAGAGTTCTGGAAACCGGCGAGTTCCTGCGGGTTGGCGGGGAAAAACCTGTTCAAACGGACGTAAGGATTATCGCCGCTACCAATGTGGACTTGGAGAAAGCAGTACAGGCAAAAAATTTCCGGGAAGACCTTTTTTACCGGCTTGACGTCATCCGGCTTGAACTCCCGCCGTTGCGGGAAAGGAAAGAAGACATCCCCTTGCTGTTTAACCGTTTTATCTCGCGGACCGGCAATTTGCAGGTCTCGCCTGAAGTCACCCGGGCTTTACTGGATTACGACTGGCCCGGTAATATCAGGGAACTGGTGAATATTGCCAACCAGGCGGTTGCTTTATGTGACGGGAATACAATCCTACCGTCACACCTGCCGGATAAGATAATCACCAGAAGTTCGGAGCAAACGGAAGTGTTAACAGAAAACGGTAAAGTTGCCTTTTCCGGCAGCCCGGTTGATACCCTTGAAGCAGCATTAAATGCTGTTAGACATGGAAAAAACCTTACCAGGGATAATATAATTAAAGCCTATACAATCAACAAACAAATAGGAGAACGCCTGTATGAACATATGACAACTCTGGGCGTAGCCGGTCCACTGCCTCCCAGCCTGAGGGAGGTTGAAATTAAAGCAATAGCCGAAACGCTGTCCTTTTATAAAGGAAATATTTCAACTGCCGCGCGGTCCCTGGGTATTGGCCGGAACACTCTATATCGAAAGATAAAAGAATATGGCTTGCTGATATAAGCGCCGTTAAACCGGTGCTTTTTCTTTGGAAGTCATGTTTTCTCTTCCCCCATCCAGTGCCCGCCTGCTCCGGGTAACCACAGGATCGCCTTGTCAATCCCTCAAACCACTCCCAACTGCTCTTTTTTGGAACCCCTGTCCCACCTTCGAACTTTAAACTGATAGAAAATTAGCTTTTTGGTTCCATTTTGGATCATCAAAATATTCTTATCTGCTAAAACTAAAGAAATATTCCCGCAATTGCGAACTGGCACAGGCCTTGCGTAAAAAACTTGTCATTAACAAAAAATAAACTTATAACAAACAAGGAGGTTATTTTTAATGGCTCTTGGAGAACAGGTTTACGGTTATTTTATTCCTACGGTTAACTTGATGGGTGTGGGCGCTGTAAAGGAAACCACCGCTCAAGTTAAAACTCTGGGTGGAACCAACGCCTTGATTGTTACTGACGCATTTTTGGCCAAGACCGGCATGGCCGAAGAAATTAAAGCGCTGGTAGAAGCAGCCGGCGCCAAAGCACTCGTCTGGGGCGGGGCTGAACCCAACCCAACCGACATCAACGTACATGACGGGCTCAAAATTTATCAAGAAAACAATTGCGACATGATTATTTCACTGGGTGGCGGAAGCTCCCACGACTGCGCCAAGGGTATCGGTATCGTAGCCACCAACGGCGGAAATATTCGCGATTACGAAGGTGTGGACAAGTCATCAAAGCCCATGCCCCCGTTCATTGCCATCAATACTACCGCTGGAACCGCCAGTGAAATGACCCGTTTTTGCATTATCACCGATACCGACCGTAAAGTTAAAATGGCTATCGTCGACTGGCGGGTAACACCCAATGTAGCCATAAATGATCCTATGCTGATGGTTGGCATGCCTCCCGCATTAACCGCCGCCACCGGTATGGACGCGCTAACCCATGCCGTTGAAGCTTATGTCTCCACCATCGCCACACCGGTTACCGATTCAGCAGCGCTGATGGCCATTAAACTTATATCTACAAACCTGCGCAACGCTGTTGCCAACGGAACGAACATGGAAGCCAGGGATAAAATGGCTTACGCGGAATTCCTGGCCGGCATGGCCTTTAATAACGCCAGCCTTGGTTATGTGCATGCCATGGCGCACCAGCTTGGCGGCTTCTACAACCTGCCCCACGGTGTTTGCAACGCCATCCTGTTGCCGCACGTATGCAACTTCAACCTGATTGCCTGCCCCGGCCGCTTTGCCGAAATCGCAGTGGCCATGGGTGAAAACATTGAGGGACTCAGCACAAGAGACGCCGCTGATGTGGCGATCGAAGCCATCCAGCAGCTTTCGGAAGACGTGGGGATACCCAGCGGACTGGCTGAACTGAATGTTAAGGAGGAGGATCTTAAAATAATGGCGGAAAACGCCATGAAGGATGCCTGCAGCTTCACCAACCCGCGCCTGGCCACGCTGGACGATGTAATCCAGATTTACCGCAACGCTATGTAATAGACCCTTTTATAGTGTATCAATACGGAACAATTGTTCCAAAACAAAGCACCGTCGTTGTGTACTTATTGTGCACGGCGACGTTGCTGCCTGCTATTAATCGATGCTTGGCGCTTTAATACTATGGAACGTTTTTTGCTGACGAAGCATTTAAGATTTAGTTATTTATTTTAATTAAGTAATTATTTTAAGATTTTATTATCTCCGAGCCTGTCAACCTTCTGCTCAGGTGGTTCACAGGACGTCAGGGTATAACGGGAAACTGTTATGCCTCCCAGTGTGGAAAGGAGAGGAGAATAAATTAAAGGAGGAAAGACAATGTCCAAAATAATCAGGGTCAATATGACTCAAAAAGAGGTAAAGTTTGAAGAAGTTGCGGACAAGTATGCCTCCCTGGGCGGCCGTGCCCTGACCTCACAAATTATAGCCGGCGAAGTGCCCCCCACCTGTGACGCCCTGGGACCGTTCAACAAACTGGTAATCGCCCCGGGCCTGCTGACCGGCACCAGCGCACCCTCCTCCGGCCGCTTGTCGGTAGGGGGCAAGAGCCCGCTGACCGGCGGCATCAAAGAAGCCAACGCCGGCGGTATAACCTCGCAGAAATTAGCCAACCTGGGCATTAAAGCCATAATCATCGAAGGCAAACCGACAGATCAAGAATTCTCAATGCTGAAAATCACCCCTGACGGAGTGGAAATACTGCCCGCAGGCGACCTGGCCGGCAAAGGCACCTACGAAGTCACCTCCCTCTGCCGCCGGCGTTACGGCGACAAAGTAGCCGTCATCACCATCGGCCCCGCCGGCGAAATGCTGATGCCGTCCGCCGGAGTCACCAACAACGACAGCGACGGCAACAGCAGCCGCTACGCCGGGCGTGGCGGGCTGGGCGCCGTCATGGGCTCCAAGGGATTAAAAGCCATCGTCGTTGACTGCCCCAAAACCTTCGACGCGCCGGTTGCCGACCCCGAGCGGTTTAAAGCCGCAGCTAAAAAATTCGCCAAAATACTTTTGGACCACCCCGTCTGCGGGCAGGGTCTCCCTTCCTACGGCACCAACGTGCTGATGAACATCATCAACGAAGCCGGTACACTGCCCACCCGCAACTTTAGATTCGGCCGTTTCGACAAGGCCGCCGAAGTCAGCGGCGAAAAGCTGGCCGAAGTAGCCACGGCCCGGGGCGGCAAAGCCACCCACGCCTGCCATCCCGGCTGCGTGATGCGCTGCTCCAACGTCTACCCCATGCCGGACGGCAAAGTTTGCGCCCCCATCGAATACGAAACCGCCTGGTGCTTCGGCCCCAACCTGGAGATCGGCGACCTGGACGTGGTGGCCAAGCTGAACTACATCTGCAACGATGTGGGCCTCGATACCATTGAAGCGGGCTGTACCCTGGGCGTTTTAATGGAAGCCGGGGTAATCCCCTTCGGCGACGGCCGGGCTGCCATTGCCGCGCTGGAAGAAGTGGCCAAAGGCACTCCGCTGGGCCGGGTTACCGGCGGCGGCGCCACGGGCGCCGGTAAACTGTACGGAGTAACCCGCGGGCCCGCCGTTAAAGGCCAGGGCATCCCGGCTTACGACCCCCGCTCCTGCAAAGGCAACGGCGTAACCTACGCCACCACCCCCATGGGCGCGGACCATACCGCCGGCTACGCCGTTACAGCCAATATTCTAAACGTGGGCGGCACTGTCGACCCCACCAAGAAAGAGGGCCAGGTGGAGCTTTCCCGCAACCTGCAGGTGGCCACCGCCG
>NZ_AUMW01000003.1 GCF_000430885.1 Desulfotruncus alcoholivorax DSM 16058
TTTCCCGTTTTGAGAAGGATTTAAATGAGCTGAATTTACAAAAGGCGCTTAGTGATTTATGTAATGATTTAGCAAGTCAGGTTTTAGCGATTGTTGGTTCCAACGGGGAAATAGCCATCGATAGCACTGATATTTCTGCTGTGGAACGTCCTAACAAGGAAAGTGAAACCGGCGCTAGTTTCGGACACCGCACTGCTTCCGCTGGGGAAACCGAGCTTTTTTATGGCTATAAGCTTCATCTGGCAGCTGTTAATACCACGGTTGGGCCAATCCCTGTGGCCGCTAAAGTTGCGCCAGCTAATTATTCTGATTTTGAGTTTGCCGAGGATTTAATGAATGAAGTATACAAAATGTCAAGTTATTGACATTTTTTCATATTGTCTTAAGTTTGAACTTAAGTTTATTGAAGACTGACAAAAAAATTAGATAACTTGCTAAAACATAGGAATCCCAACCCATTGTAAAAAATTTCATGCTAATGTTTTTACTAAAGAGCTTTATGTTGTATAAAGGATAATACTCACTTTTATAGAACTACCATTTAATTAATTAGTTGGTAATAATGAGGTGGTAAAGTGTCGGAATTATCATATAAAGATTACGACGGTTTAGGTTTGGCAGAATTAGTAAAGAAAAAGGAAATACATCCAAGAGAATTAGTCGAGAAAGCTATTAATAGAATTGAAGTTTTAAACCCCCAGTTAAATGCAGTGATTAATAAGATGTATGATCAGGCCAGAATAACAGCGGAAAAAGATCTTAATGGTACATTTGCCGGTGTTCCGATGCTGCTTAAGGACATTACACAAGAAGTAGCAGGGGAGCCGATTACTTCAGGTTCTAAAGCTTTTAAAGGTTACCGGGCTAAACAAGATTCAGAATATGTGCGCAAATTAAGAAATGCAGGCGTCATTTTTCTGGGGCAAACCAACGTGCCTGAACTGGCTTTAATGGGCATAACTGAACCGGCCTACTATGGACCAACTAGAAACCCCTGGAGTTTAAACCATACCCCAGGTGGTTCCAGTGGCGGGTCAGCTGCTGCAGTTGCCTCTGGGATGGTTCCCATTGCCGGTGCTAATGATGGCGGTGGATCCATTCGTATTCCTAGTGCTTACTGTGGCTTATTCGGCCTAAAGCCAACAAGAGGCAGAACGCCAGTTGGACCAAGGTACGGAAGACACTGGCAAGGGGCTTCCGTTGACCATATTCTTTCAAGGTCTGTGCGTGACAGCGCGGCAATGTTAGATGAATTGATTATGTATGAAAAAGCATCTGCATATCATGCCCCGCCTTTTCAGGGCAGTTATTTACAAATGTTAAAAAAACCACTTAAAAAACAGCTAAAGATTGCTTTTTCTGTTAAATCTCCACTAGACACAGATGTTCATTCAGAATGCAAGAAGGTAGTGATAAAGGCAGCTAAATCATTAGAATCTATGGGTCATATAGTTGAAGAAAAAGATGCTCCTGTAGACGGGACTAAAATTGCTAAAAGCTATATAACGATGTATTTTGGCGAGGTAGCTGCGGCCTTAGCGGAGCTGGAAGAATTAATTGGACGCAAAGCTAAGCCCAATGATGTCGAGCCTACTACATGGCTATTGAGCCTGCTTGGGGAAGCAACCTCTGCGAAGGATTTTGTTCTTAGCATAAGAGAATGGGATAAAGCAGCCTATGCTATGGAAAACTTCCATGAAACATATGACTTGTATCTAACACCAACAACTGCCTTTCCTCCGGCAAAAATTGGCGAGCTTGAGCCCAGTTCATTTGAAAAATTAACTATAGCTGTTGTAGGTAAATTAGGTTTGGGTGGGCTTTTGAAAAAAACAGGTATTGTAGATAAAATAGCTGAAACCAGTTTAATGAGAACACCATTCACCCAACTTGCTAATCTCACCGGGCAGCCTGCTATGACATTACCGTTCCACCAGACACAAGATGGTTTGCCCGTAGGTGCACATTTTATGACAGGCAGAGGCAGAGAAGATTTATTGTTTCAAATTGCTGCTTTAATGGAACAGACACAAGATTGGATTGATATACGCAAAAACTCTTTATTTGCCATAGACGTTTAATTAGTTAAAGGTGGTAGTTTTTATATTTTCACCTGCGGATAATACATGCTATAATGTGTACAAGTTTATTATTTTGTAAAATTGAGGAGGGGATTTGTTTGAAACTCTTAATTATGGGGCCGCCGGGAGCCGGTAAGGGGACACAGGCGGAAGTTCTGGTTAAAGAATTGAACATTACCCATATATCTACCGGTGACATGTTTAGGGCGGCAATCAAAGAAGGAACCGAAATGGGTTTAAAAGCCAAAGAATATATGGACAAAGGCGCCCTTGTACCTGATGAAGTAGTGGTTGGAATGGTTAAGGACAGGCTATCCAAGTCTGATTGCGCTGATGGCTTCTTGCTTGACGGATTTCCCAGGACTCTTGAGCAGGCCAAGGCACTTGATGCCACACTGCAAGCTATGGGCATTAAACTTGACGGGGTTATCAACATTGCCGTTCCCAGGGAAAAATTAATGGCACGGTTAACCGGCCGCAGGGTATGCCGCGGCTGCGGGGCCAGCTACCACATTTTATTTAATCCACCGCAGGCTGAAGGCAAATGCAACAGCTGTGGCGGCGAGCTTTACCAGCGCAGTGATGATAATGAAGAGGCTGTAGGAAACCGTTTAGACGTATACGAGGCTCAAACTCAACCGTTAATCGACTATTATAAGTCTCAGGGACTGTTAATTAATATTAACGGAGACCAGGATATCAAAAAAGTATTAGAAGACATTTTATCCAGCCTTAAAAAATAATTACAAAAGCCTCCGGTTAAAATAAAACCGGAGGCTTTAACTCAAATTGAGAGTTGATTTAATAAATGAATCAATACAGTGGACTTTCCAGCATATACGACTACCTGGTTTCAGGCGTTGACTTTGAAGGCTGGATAGATTATGCTGAGTTATTGCTAAAACATTTTGGACTTCATGCTGGAAGCGTGGCCGATATAGCTTGTGGCACAGGCAAAACTACCATTCCTTTCGCCAAAAGAGGATACAAAACTTTTGGCGTCGACATATCTGAAGACATGGTAGCATTAGCTAGTAATCAGGCAGCCGTAGAAAACATTGACATTAACTTTTCAAAACAGGATATGCGCCATTTTTTTTTACCTGAAAAAGTTGACCTGGTAACATGTTTTCATGACGGGTTAAATTATTTAACCGATATTAAAGACATTGTAAAAACATTTAAATCTGTTAATAAAAACTTAAATAAGAAAGGTTCTTTTATTTTTGACCTTAATACCGTGATTTGGTTGTCTGATGCCGATGAGAGCGTGCATTTCGTTGATGAAAATGATATTACACTAATCTGGCAAACCAGTTATAACAAAAAAACAAATATCTGGAGCATCAATTTAACCGGTTTCTTTAAAGAAGGGGACCATTACCATAAATTTCATGAAATTCATCACGAAAAGGCTTACAGTCAGGAAGAGATTAAGTTGTGCCTTGACAAAACAGGCTTTACCCTCTTGGGCAGCTTTGATGCGTTCAAGCTGGCGCCGGCCCATGAAAAAAGTATTCGTATTTTTTATGTGGCCCGAAAAAGCGGTAATGATTGAGAATTGTTCAACCGGGTTATTTCAGGCAGCTCTATTTTAAAAAATTACTCTAAACTATATTACCGTTATAGATTAGAAAAAATTATCTATGATTAAAATATTCGCCTGCAGGAAAAATCGATTTTATTACGAATTTATAATTTTAACTTAATTAACAAATCAAACATCTTATTAACAATACCTCTCTTTGTTGCAATAGTTTAAATTTTTAGTAATCAAGATTTATAGCAGGATTCTTAATCCAAAGACAAAACCACCTGCGGGGGAGGTGAATCATAGCGGAATAGACTGTACCACTGGCGTTACATAATCAAATAGCCGCGCCGGTGAAATCTTGCAGGTAAAATATTTCTGAGGGGGATTGAAAAATGTTTAAGCACAAACAATTATTTGTTCTGGTTGCGCTACTTCTGGTTGCTTTTATTGTTGTAGGTTGCGGCGGCAAATCCGCTGAAAAAAGCGGTGAACAAACTGCAGCAGGCGACGCTATTAAAATCGGTTTCCTGGGTGACCTGACCGGCGATACAGCTTCTTACGGCAAGAATACCCTGGAAGGAATGAAAATGGCAGCTGAAAAGCTTAATGCTGCCGGTGGAGTTTTAGGTAAAAAAGTAGAAATTGTAGAGGCCGACCATCGCTATGATAAAGCTGAAGCAGCCAATATCGTACAGAAGTTTATCAATGAGGACAAAGTTTCTGCCATTGTAGGCGACCCAACTACCGGCATAACCAAGGCAACCGCTCCGATTTCCAACGGAGCCGGAGTTGTTCAGCTTTCAGCCGGTTCTACAGGTCCTGATGTTGTTGAAATCGGCCCCTATATTTTCCGCAACACACTGCTTGACTCCGTAGGCGGCCCGGCAACAATGGACTATATTATTAACGATCTGGGATGGAAAAAGGTTGCCCTGATAACCTCGGTCAACAATGATTTCAGCGTAGGCCTGTCCAAGATCTTCAAAGACGCCATTCTCGCCAACGGTGGAGAAATAGTCGTTGAAGAAAGCGTCCAGGACGGCGACACCGATTTCAGCGGCCAGGTAAGTAACATTAAAGCTAAAAATCCTGACGTTATCGTATTCTCCGGTTATTATACCGAGGGCGGCTTAATTATGAAAGAAGTTCGCAAACAGGGCATGCAAGACATCGTCATGGTAGGTGGAGACGGACTGCAGTCCCCAACATTCTGGGAACTGGGCGGTCAAGCTGTGGAAGGAAGCATTTCCTACTGTGGTTTCTCTCCGGAGCAACCTACCGACGAAACTGCCAAATTTATTGAAGAGTTCAAGGCTAAGTACAACAAGGATCCCGACCTGTTCGATGCCCAGGGTTATGACGCTGTAA
Source organism: Desulfotruncus alcoholivorax DSM 16058 (assembly GCF_000430885.1). GTDB lineage: Bacteria > Bacillota > Desulfotomaculia > Desulfotomaculales > Desulfallaceae > Desulfotruncus > Desulfotruncus alcoholivorax. The sequence continues at coordinate 4,984 of NZ_AUMW01000003.1, forward strand.
ATATCATTGCTGCGGCCATGGAAAAAGCGAAAAGCGCGGATCCCAAGGTATTCCGTGACGCTCTGGCCCAAACCAAAGATTTCCCGGGCGTTTCCGGCGTAACTACCTTCCGCGAAAACCGCGAGCCCATCAAGAGCCCTGTTTACCTGCTGCAGGTTAAAGATCAAAAGTGGAGCCTGCTGAAGAAAGTTCCGGTTAAAATGGATTAATTACTAAAATAAGGGCCTCCGCCGAGAGGTGGCAGGCCCTTATTTATGAATTTCCAAGGAGGGCAGACATGTTAAGCAATTTTTTTGTCCAGCTAATGAATGGAATAGCATTGGGTTCAACGTATGCCCTTATCGCCCTGGGTTACACCATGGTCTATGGGATTATCTTACTGATTAACTTTGCTCACGGCGAAATTTTTATGTCGGGTGCATTTGTAGGCCTTATATTGGTCACAGTGTTTCATGTTCATATTATAATTGCCTTCTTGGGCGCCATGCTTTTTTGCATGATCATGGGTGTAATTATTGAAAAAATTGCCTATAAACCTCTGCGCAGGTCAACCCGGCTGGCAGCTTTAATCAGCGCCATCGGTGTTTCTATTTTTTTATCCAACCTGGCCAACCTCATTTTTGGTGCTAACCCCACTTCGTATCCCCCCACTAAAGAGATTCTGTTCCCCGTCAAGTCTTTTGAACTATTTGCCGGGGCCCAGGTTACCAATTTACAAATCTTAATTATTGCCACTTCGGCTATATTAATGATTATCCTGCAATATTTTATAAAAAATACCAGGATTGGCAAAGCCATGCGGGCCACTTCTCAGGACTACGATACTGCAGCGTTAATGGGTATAAACGTCAACAAGATTATCTCCTACACATTTGCGATCGGTTCATCCCTGGCTGCCGCAGGGGGGGTTCTGGTAGGTATTTATTTTGGAGTAGTTAAATATAACATGGGTACGCTGGTAGGCCTCAAAGCTTTTACCGCTGCAGTACTGGGTGGTATCGGCAGCATTCCGGGCGCCATGTTCGGGGGAATTGCTCTTGGTATAGGGGAAATGTTTGCAGTTGCAATAGGACTCTCCTCCTATCGGGATGCTATTGCTTTCGGCATCTTAATTATAGTTTTACTTGTAAAACCCACCGGGTTATTTGGTACAGAAATTCAGAAGAAAGTGTAGGTGGCAAACGATATGGCATTTCTCGATGGGTTGTTACCAGCTTATTATGAATCTATTATAATCACCGTCGGCATATATATTATCCTTGCCCTTGGCTTGAATTTAATTACCGGCGTCACCGGTCAGCTTTCTCTGGGACACGCAGCCTACATGTGCATAGGTGCTTATACTTCAGCAATTGTTTCAATGAAGCTGGGTCTGCCGTTCATTGTAGCACTGTTATGCGCAGGCATAGTTGCAGCAATTTTTGGTATTTTCATTGGATTCCCGGTATTAAGACTGACAGGTGATTATCTGGCGATTTGCACACTGGGTTTTGGTGAAATATTAAAATCCATATTATTTAATATGCCTTATGTTGGTGGGGCAATGGGTATGGCAGGCATACCGCCCAAAACAACACTGCTTAACACGATTATAATAGCGTTAATTGTTATTATAGTTATGGTCAGAATGGAGCGGTCAAGGTTCGGCAGGTCTCTAGTGGCAATCAGGGAAGATGAAATTGCTGCCGAATGTATGGGAATTAATGCTTTCAGGTATAAGCTGCAAATGTTTGCCATCGGCACCTTTACCGCAGGCTTGGGCGGAGCCCTGTGGGCACATAAAATTATGGTATTGCAACCAAGGGATTTTGGCTTTATGAAATCTATTGAGATATTGAACATGGTTGTCCTTGGAGGTTTAGGCAGCATACCTGGAACGATTCTAGGGGCGACTCTGTTGACAGCTATACCTGAAATTCTTCGTTTTTCGTCTGAATACCGTATGGTAATATACGGTGCTTTACTGGTAATAATGATGATTTTCAGACCTCATGGCCTGATGGGGAATACTGATTTTAACAAACTGGCAAAACGCACTTTTAGAGTATTTAATACTAACAACAATAAAGATAAAAAGTCGGGAATGGAGGGGTGAGAAGTTGCCGTTACTGGAGCTAAATGAAGTAACCATTAAATTTGGCGGTTTGATAGCAGTGGACAGCGTGGATTTAACAATAGAAAAAGGTGAAATTCAAGCTTTAATCGGACCTAACGGAGCCGGTAAAAGTACAGTCTTTAATCTGGTAACCGGCATCTATCCTCCCACCAGCGGTACAATTAGTTTTAAAGGCCAGGCCATAAACGGTAAAAAACCATACAACATAACAAGACTTGGTATAGCCCGCACGTTCCAGAACATTCGTTTGTTTAATGAGCTTACCGTTCTCGATAATGTTAAAATTGGGCGTCATTGCAGGAGTAAGGCTGGTGCTTTTGGTGGTATAATTCAACCGCCTTCGGTTAAACGCGAGGAAAAAGAGATTGAACAAAAGGCATTAGAATGTCTCAGGTTAATGGATTTGGACGATAAAGCGGAAGAACTGGCTAAAAATCTTCCCTATGGTGAACAGCGGCGCCTTGAAATTGCAAGGGCTATGGCGTCAGAACCGGAAATATTGCTGCTTGATGAACCTGCGGCCGGCATGAACCCTCAGGAGAAAACGGTTTTGGTAGAAAAAATCAAAAAGATCAGGGAAATGGGCCTAACTATATTTTTGGTTGAGCATGATATGAAATTTGTCATGGGTATATCAGATAGAGTTGCGGTTCTTGATTATGGTAAAAAGATTGCTGACGGTCCTCCTGACGCAGTTCAGAAAAATCCCGAAGTGATTGCTGCGTATCTGGGAAAGGAAGTGGTCTAGTGCTTAATATAGAAAACATTGATGTTAATTATGGAGCAATCAGAGCATTGGTGCAAGTCTCCCTGGAAGTCAACGAAGGGGAGATCGTGGCTTTAATTGGAGCTAACGGAGCAGGTAAAAGCACAACTTTACGTTCCATCTCAGGGCTGGTAAAACCGCAAAGCGGAAAAATAATATTTGAGGGAAAAGAAATTCATAATTTTCCACCGCACAAAGTGGTTGAAATAGGGATTTCACAAGTTCCGGAGGGACGAAGGGTTTTTCCCCTTATGACAGTACTTGAAAACCTTGAATTAGGGGCATTTTCAAGAAAAGACCGAGCTGGTATAAAAGAAGATATAAATAACATCTTTTTAAGATTCCCCCGTTTGGAAGAACGCAAGCAGCAACCGGCAGGCACTCTAAGCGGAGGCGAGCAGCAAATGCTTGCTATTGGACGAGCACTTATGTCCAGGCCGAAACTATTACTAATGGACGAACCGTCAATGGGCCTCGCACCAATGCTTGTTCAAGAAATATTTAACATAGTCAAGGAAATTAATCAAACAGGTACAACAATTTTACTGGTAGAACAAAATGCAAGAATGGCACTCTCTATTGCCAACCGTGCTTATGTTTTGGAAACAGGTTCTTTAGCAATGTCGGGGAGCGCCAAGGAACTAGCTGAAAACGAAGAAGTACAAAAAGCATATCTTGGTCATTAAAATCGAGTAGCTCGAAGTCAGGATTAGCTATCTCGACTTCGAGCTACTCGATTTATTATCGAACTAATCAATAATTTTATACTTATCTTTGTAGATAATGTTTTATCTGCTCAATGATGCTGATATACATCCTTAATTCCTGCGGCGTACAGCCTTTTACAACATTTATTAATTCTCTCACCAGAATATCCTCATCTTTAATTTCAAAGCCTGATTCCTCATACAAAAGCGATTCGACGCTTATATTTAACGCAGCTGCAATTCTCTTTAACGTTTTTACAGATGGGACTTTATTGCCGCGTTCAACTTGACCGATATAACTATAATGCAAATTAGCGCGTTTTCCCAAACCATCCTGGGTTAAACCAAGCTTTAAGCGCGTTTCCTTTATTCTTTTCCCCAGGATTTCGCTGCCTTGTGGTTTCACAACCATCCCTCCCCGATTAATATTTGACAAAAACATATAATTACGATAATATAATAAAGCAAATTTACCATCGGAGGTAATAGTATGGATCAGTTTGACGTAGCCATAATAGGTGGCGGCCCGGCTGGACTGGCCGCAGGAATATATGCATCAAGAGCAGCTTTAAAAACAGTTTTAATAGAAAAAGGAATGCCCGGAGGCCTGGCTGCAAGCACAGAAATGATAGAAAACTATCCAGGTTTTGCCCAAGGTATCGGCGGGCCGGAACTGGCAATGCAAATGGATGCCCAGGCGCGTAAATTTGGGCTGCAAGTAAAATCAGCCAATGTTGAAACGATAACTCCCTCAGATACCGGGTTTCGCATTATAACAGATGACGAAGAGATACTTGCTAAAACTGTAATTGTAGCAACCGGAGCCCAGCCGCAAAAATTAGCGATTCCCGGAGAAAATGAATTCCACGGGCGTGGTGTATCCTATTGCGCAACGTGCGACGGCGCATTCTTTAAAGACAAGATTGTCGCTGTTGTCGGTGGCGGTGACTCTGCCGTAGAAGAAGCTCTTTATCTTACCAAGTTTGCCCAAAAAGTATACATAATTCATCGCAGGGATGAATTAAGGGCAACCAAAATACTGCAACAAAGGGCAAAGGATAACGGTAAAATTTCTTTCCTGTGGAATACAGTAGTTGAACAAATTAACGGCGAAGCAACGGTCAAAGAAATAAATATCAAAGATGTCCGCAGTGGCGAAAAGAAATCACTCCAAGTGGACGGCATATTTATTTATGTCGGCACCCGTCCTGTGACTGAAACACTAAAAGGTCTTATTGATCTTGACGAACGAAACTATATATTAACAGATGAAAATATGTGCACTTCAAGGCCAGGCATTTTTGCAGCAGGAGACGTTCGGAAAAAATCTCTGAGGCAAGTTGTAACCGCAGTCGCTGACGGAGCAATTGCCGCCGTATCTGCTGAAAAATACCTTGAAAAACTAAAGCCATAAAAAAGAATAGCTGTATCCAAGGATACAGCGGAGAAAGGGAGAGGAGATTAGGTTATCATCAACTTGATAGTTTTATTGTATTTGGAAAAGCCGATATTTAAAACAATTATCTCTTAAATGGCCAAAATTAAGACGTTAATGGATAAATAACCTATATATTGGTTCTTTAAAGCCTTCTAGGTAATATAGAAGGCCTTTATTTTTAAAATCAGCTGTTCAGACAGGAATTTAACCTTTGACCGACGAATTTATACTATATTAAAAAGGTTTAGAATATTTGATCAGGAGGCCTCTTTATGAAGGATTTGTTCGATCGATTCAACGCCAAAGAAACCCGGGCCCTTGCCCGCCTGATCTCACTGCTCGAAAACGAAGACCCGCAGCACGAAGAAATTTTAAAAAAAATTTTTCAGCAAACAGGGCGGGCTTACGTTATCGGTTTTACCGGTTCACCTGGAGCAGGTAAAAGTTCGCTTGTGGATCAAATAGTAAAAAAAATTCGCCAACAACAACAAACCGTCGGGATAATCGCAGTGGACCCCACCAGTCCGTTTACAGGTGGTGCCCTTTTGGGCGATCGGATTAGAATGCAGGAACACGCTCTGGATAAAGGCGTTTTTATAAGGAGCATGGGTACCAGAGGTAGTCTGGGAGGCCTGGCTAAGACCACTAAAGACGTGGTCAAAGTGATGGATGCTTTTGGCTTTGATTGGGTTATCATCGAAACGGTAGGTGTAGGTCAGGCGGAGTATGATATAATCCATGTAGCAGACACAACAATCGTAGTTTTAACCCCGGGCGCCGGCGACTCCATTCAAACGATAAAGGCCGGGATTATGGAAATTGCAGATGTATTTGCCATTAATAAATGCGACTTACCCGGTGCCGACAGGGTGGCCGCCGAGGTGGAAATTATGCTTGATCACCAGTGTGACCAAAACAAATGGAGGCCTCCGGTAAAGCTGGTCTCCTCGTTAACAGGGCAGGGAATAGACGATTTATTGAAATCAATCAAAGAACACCGTTCTTATTTAGAAGTAAATAACCTAATAAACAAGAAACGTGCTGAAAGAACCAAGGCTGAAACCCTGGACATTGTTAACTATAAATGGCAGAATAAAGTTTACAAACAGTTAAGTTTGCCGGGGAAGGTTAATGATCTTTTGGAACAGGTAACCCAAAAGCAAATCGACCCCTATACCGCAGCATATTCCATACTGGATTATGTTGCTAAAAAAGCCACGGGAGAATAATCATGACCCTTAACCAGGAAAAATCAACGGATGTCTCAACTTCCACACCCGAAACCATTATTCAATTGTTGGCCAGTATAGTTGAAGAATTGGACCGGGCCAGGAACAATAATCAGCCGGAAAATTACTGTGCTTTTTTACACGGCCAAATTTCAGGCATAGCTATCGCGTTAAGAACACTCTTTCCCGGTCCTGGAAATTTGGGAGAAAAAGCTGCATTAATTTTACGCCCGGTGATAACTGAGCATAAATGTGATTGCCATAACTAAAAACTAAGTCTATCATTCATTCTTTTTTGCTGGCGCCGGGCCAGCGACATGGATGTATATTTTTTCATTTGGAATATAAATTAAGCTATTTAGGCCCCTACTATTAAAACTTTCCAACAACCGGCCTTTTCTGACCAGTACAGGCCGGTTGTTTTCCTTTTCAATTGCCATACCGCAGGTTACCAAGCAAGTATTGTATTTTAAAGCTGCTTCCAGCACTGAGCGTGGTGGAGACCAGTTAAACAGCAACTGATTAACATCATGCTCTATATTTCCAATAAAAATATAAATTATCGAATTCTTCATAAACCAGTTTTTGTTATTCTCATTATTTTGAAATTCATTAGCATGCTTGACAATATATGCAATTTGTCTCTCACCGCGGGCTGCAATGGAGTATTCTATTTTTATAGTAATATTACAGTTTTCGCGCAAGTAACCGGAGGCAATGCATAATTGGCCCTGGGCAGTTAAAGGTTGATCATTGCTTTTAAGCTTTTGAACCAATAGGGGGAATCCTTCTACTTGTTCTAATAATTGAAGATCCGCGCCAATTGCGGCAGTTATCAGTGAATTACTGCCGAATTTAGCTTCACCAGTGATTTCACCCAGGGCCATTTCTTCCCGTGCTCTGTACCAGTGGTATGCGGCCATAGGAACATTCATTGAGGGTTCAACGCCCCGTCCAAACGCGACCCCACCACCATGTCCTGCTTTTATTAATTTTAAATTTTCTTCTAACCAAGCTCTCCCCATTATCTTTTCAAAAGAATTTATTGAATCTGCCATTAATATTTCCCTCATAGATTTCCTCCGTTTATAAACGTTAAAGGATAACAATCGTCTTCCAAGAATAATACAACATACGGATAAAATCAGGAAGTGAAAAATATGAATAATTATATTGTTTGCGACCTTGAAACCACCGGGCTTGACGCCCAAAAAGATAAGATTATTGAAATTGCTATGATTAAAGTTAAAGATTATCAAATAGTTGAGACTTATCAAACCTTAATTAACCCGGGAATAAAACTACCTCTTAGGATTACCCGGTTAACGGGAATTACTGACCTTGAGCTTGAAGCCAGTCCCACTATTAACGAAGTTTTGCCTGACATCATTAGTTTTATCGATGAAATTCCAATGGTGGGACATAATGTTGAGTTTGACAGATCTTTTCTGACCTGCTCAATAGGCCATCTACCATTCTCAGCTTATTTAGACACATACGAGCTAACCAAAATACTTTTCCCGCATCTTAGCGATTATAGTCTATCCGGCTTGGCAAGTCAGCTTAATTTTAATCACCAGCCTTGCCACAGAGCAATGGATGATACCATAGCCACCGTTGAATTACTCTCGGCATTATTTGCGCGCGCCGGCAAACTGGATTCGACCGTTTTAAAACACCTTATAGTACTTTTGAGAGCCGGGAATTCCCCATGGTTTGAAGTTTTAGAGAAATTACCCGCTAATGTAACTGAAAATGATGAACCGCTGTTTGAAAATCATTTGGCAATCAATATTAACCCCGAAGTTAAAAGAGACAGTCAGATAGAGTTACCAGATAGGAATATTGAATACTATCTTGGTAAGGAAGGGCAGCTAGCAAAAAAATTACCTAATTACAAATTAAGACCTGGCCAGGTTAAAATGGCAAAAATTATCACGGAGACGCTGAAAGAAAAGAAAGTGTGTTTTATCGAAGCATGGACGGGAACAGGAAAAACGATAGCGTATTTACTGCCAACTTTATTATGGGCCATAAAAACAAAGCAGCAGGCAGTTATATCAACAAATACTATTAACCTTCAAGAACAAATCAGGCACCAAGATATACCTTTACTCCAGAACATGCTTAACATTGACACTGGTTTTGCATTTTTAAAAGGCAGACAAAATTATCTTTGCCTCAGACGTTTTTTTAATATCATTTCAAGCATTAGCATTAACACATACGACCCCAGTGCCATCATATTTTTTTCAAGGATATTGATTTGGCTGCAGGATACCAAAAACGGTGATAAAAGCGAATTAAATGTCACGGGTCCGGAAAACTATTACTGGTTACGGGTTTGTTCCGATGCCGAATTATGCTTTGGTAACTCATGCACGTGGCAAAGCAGCTGTTTCATCTCCCGGGCCAGGCAACAAGCTGAAATTTCACCCGTAGTAATTACCAATCATTCTTTGCTTTTTTCCGATCTGGTTGCTGATGTAAAAATACTGCCATCTTATAACGCCCTTGTCATAGATGAAGCCCACCATCTTGAAGAAGCGGCAAATATTTATCTGGGTAAAAAGATTTCATTTATTGAATTAAACCACTGGTTATTGTCAGTAAGCAAGTACTTTCAAAATGCATATACGAAATTGTTAAATTTTAATAATAATGAACTAAAAAAATTACTCTTGGCAGCTTACAATGCCATAAAGGAATTACAATCAGCTATCAAAACATTTGTCCAACATTTTATTGGAACAAGCACAGAGCATTTTGGTCATAAAACAGGAATTGGTATAACCAAAGTACGTCTCAGCCAGGACTCCGAAATAGTCCAGACAACCCAAGCGGATTACTTTAATTTAATTTTCCACTTAAAAAGTCTAAAGTCACAAATCAAAGCTATAATCGATGTGTTTGGTTTCCAACCCTCACCAGATCAAATGCTTGAAAGTTTTAACCATGCTGATTTGCGCATCATGCTGGATAAAATAAATACATTCCAAGAGGATTTTTCATTAATTTGGGAAAGCACACCGGATAATTATGTTTGCTGGGCGGAAATATCCGAAGGTTCGATCCACCCTGAAATGAACTGTATATTCTATGCCACGCCAATTGAAATTGGGGACCTGTTAAATGAAAAACTTTTTAAAAAAGCAAAAGGTATCGTATTTACCTCGGCCACATTATCGGTAAACCAAAAATTTGACCATCTTATTAAGCAATGGGGTCTGGAAAGCCTGCCACCCAACCAATTGGAAACTGTAATAGTGAATTCGCCCTTTAATTTTGATCAACAGTGTTTTTTATCTGTAATAGAAAACTTGCCCCAATATAATGCAGAAGAAAAACTATACACAGAAGCAATTGCAAAAGCAATTTATTCACTAACAGAACGTCTGGGTGGAAGGACACTGGTTCTTTTCACATCACATTCTATGTTAAAAGCAATATACAATCGAACCAAACCGTTATTTGACCATGCAGGCATATGCTTGCTGGGTCATAAAATAGACGGAGGTAGAACAAAGTTGGTTCGTGAATTTAAAAAAGGGGAGAATAATGTTTTATTCGGCGCCTCAAGTTTTTGGGAGGGTTTGGACATACCAGGTAATTCTTTAGCCCAAGTTATCATTGTTAAGCTTCCTTTTAGCCCCCCCAATGAGCCAATAATGCAAGCTAAAATGGAAAGATTAAACCAGCCGGAATTTAACAGTTTTTATGAACTAAGTTTACCTAGAGCAGTTATTCGCTTCAAACAAGGTTTTGGCAGATTAATTAGGAGTGAAGGGGACCGGGGACTGGTGGTAGTGCTTGATGGACGTATCACTTCAAAAAAATATGGAAAAGTATTTTTGAACTCTTTACCCATAAAATCATATCTATCAGGTGAATTGGATGCGGTTATAAAGAAGATATCTGGCTGGTTAATTTAACCATTTAATAATTCAAAGCACATCCTAACCTTTACACCATATATTAATATAAAACGCGAAGGAGTGTGAGAGAATTGAAGGTATATTTCGTGCGCCTTCCTTCTTTTCTACGTAATTGGTTAATGAAAATTATAAAGTAGGGAGAAGCAGGTAAAAACCTGCTTCTCTTTTTTAGACTTGTTTATCAAATAGTCCAACAAAACATATACTATTATACCGATTTATACCGATACCACGGAGGTGAAAAAATGACCCGCAAAACTAATCTCCGTTTAATCATCGGAATAATAACTATTACAGCTGGGATAATTTTGTATGTCATATCTTTGTTAAAACTATAATTATTTCTTACCTAGAAAGTCCAACCCCCAAAATTCCTCCAATGGCTCCTGAAACTATTGATATTAATGCTTTCTTAATGGTATAGATAAAACCTACCCCCAGGCCCATAAAAAATTTAGCTACTAACCAGCTAATCAATACAAACATCAATGCCACCATCACACCATGCAAAAAACCCTTATAAGCAGCTTCCTTGGCCGCAACAATACTTCCGGCAAATATGCTGAAATAAAACAGTGAAGCAGACGTTCGTGGTAAAGATGCCTCGGACAACGATGTCAAATGATATGCTGTACCCATTAAGGCACAACCTATTACTGTTATTATCAATGCTGCAACTAAACCTTTCAAAACAGCATTCGCACTCAAAAACGCCCCTGTTTTTTGTTCCCGCATGGCGGCCATATCCAGTCACCTCCCGTTTATCATCATTTTTATGTAATAAACTTAGTATTATACCAATTTAAAAACCGGCTTGGCACCGGTTTTTTTTAATTCTTTTCGTGATCAGTAAAATCCCTGTCCCAACGGCCATCCAAATTTATCATAGTTGCTGAGCCGGTTGGCTCTTCCACAAAGGATTCCTTCTCCCCGATTAATTTTTTTTGCTTTGTTTTTTTTGCCATTAGCTACAACCTCCTGAGGAATTTATCTAACATGAAATATAAATCTACTTTATTTACATCCTATTTTTTTGTAATTTGTCAATTATATTCGCAATATGTTTTATTATTTTATGGTTCTACTGGTAGGGTTTGGGATTAACAAGATAGAAATTATTATTATCCAAACATGAAAGGGGCGTGGTTTGGGGTGAAAGAATTGTTTAAGCACTTAAAAAGTTTTAAAGCTAACGTATTTATTCTTTGCAGTTTGGCATTGATCCTGGAAACAGTAGGTTCAAACAAAAGTGCGATAAAAATTGTAAACCGGGCACTGGCCAAGGATCCCCGTAATAGAGAATTAAATTTACAAGCGAGCCGGTTAAATCTAAAAGGGGGGCAGGTCGATCAAGCGGTAACGCATTGGAAAAAAGCTGCAGGACCCGAAAACATTGGCAGTTTTTTGTACTGGTTGGATAAAACAAAAAAAGCCAACATAGTTGGCAAGGAAACTCATAACAACAACCATAAAAATAACAACCCGTGGGATGATTTGGCAGGTGTAGTAAGAAAATGGCCGGTGAAACAGCCGGTATTAAACGATGTTGGGCTGGGATTACTTGAAAGGGGCTATGTTAATGAAGCATTGCAAATATTTTTGCAAGATCTGAAAAACAGCAAAAATGATTCCAATTTGTTGTTTAACACCGCTTTGGCTTATAGTAAACTGGACAACCACACTACAGCGCTAGAATATTATATTGAGGCTCAAAGCGCGGGGTTAAACAGCCTTGAACTATTAAATAATAAAGGGTACAGTTTATTTTGTTTAAACAGGTTTGAGGAAGCGCAAACGTGCTACGAACTGGCTCGCGGGCTTGCTCCCAATGATTATATCGTATTAAACAATTTGGCAGCCTGTTATGTTAAAACAAACCAGCTGGACAAAGCTGAGAGTTGCTTTATTGCTGCTGTAAAGAACAATCCCGGCGATGCTCTATTAATCAATAATTTAGCCATGTGCCAGGAAATCAAGGGCAAGTCAAAGGAAGCCATAAGACAATACGAAAAAGCTTATTCAATTGAAAGAGATGCAGGTAATCAAAACAAAATATTAAAAAACAAGATTCATTGCCTGATAAAACATAATAGATACGAAGATGCATTGGATCTATGTGAATTAATTTTATCAAAATACGACGATATTGAGATCTGGGGAATCCAAGCAGACTTGCTAAATGAACTGGGAAGGACAAGTGAGGCTGCTGCAAGCTACCGAAAAGCGTTGGGTTTAGCAGGCTAAATCACGGGTGCGAAAAAGCACCCGCTTTTTGTTTATTATTTTTTGCAGGACGAACCGCAAAAATAGAGAAATAATTTAAAGTATAAATGTCGAGTTATAATATTTTAATGTAATATATGTTAGTTTTTTAAAAGGAGCGAGATAGAGATATATGGTTGACAGAGAAAAAGTTGAAGTTGCGGTAAGAATGATTTTAGAAGCCATTGGCGAAGATCCTGAAAGGGAAGGATTAAGGGAAACACCGGCCAGAGTTGCAAGAATGTATAGTGAGATTTTTTGTGGACTTTGGGAAGACCCCCAACAGCACTTGTCCAAAATGTTTTCCGAAGAACATGAGGAAATGGTTTTAGTTAAAGACATCCCTATCTATTCTATGTGCGAGCATCACCTGCTGCCTTTTTATGGTAAAGCCCACGTAGCATATATTCCCCGCAAAGGAAACGTGACCGGCTTATCTAAATTGGCACGTGTCGTGGAAGGTTATGCCAAGCGGCCCCAACTTCAGGAGAGATTAACCAGCCAAATAGCGGACACAATAATGAAAAAGCTCAACCCGCATGGTGTCCTTGTTGTCATTGAAGCTGAACATATGTGCATGACTTTACGCGGTGTCAAAAAGCCGGGATCAAAAACAATAACATCAGCTGTCCGCGGCCAGTTTCAACGAAGTGAGGCCACAAGAGCTGAAGCTTTTTCATTAATCGGGAAATAGCACAAGGAGGAACATTAATTGGATAACGAAGTTTCCAAACAAGAAAAATTAATTCCAATTGCTCAAAAATCATTTTCATCTTACGAAGAAATGTATAGAATTGTGGATTTCTTAAATAAAACTTTGAAAGAGAAATATAATATAATGTTTGGCCTTACAAAAAATAATGAAGATGACTTTATGACCATTACTATATATGAATTTTAGATTTCTTGTGGAGGTAAAAATGCGTATCCTTATTAGCAATGACGATGGAATTAATGCCCCGGGGCTTTTGAAGCTAAAGCAAGCTCTAGATCCCTTGGGCGAAGTTCTTGTTGTTGCCCCTGACCGCGAAAGAAGCGGTACAGGTCATGGTATAACTGTTCATAAGCCCCTAAGGCCTAAGCAGATTAGCTTTTCCGACGGCACGACCGGCTGGTCCGTCAACGGCACCCCTGCTGACTGTGTAAAGCTGGGTATAGAAGCATTGATGGATGATACACCAGATATTGTTATCTCGGGAATAAACTGGGGTGCTAATTTGGGTACTGATGTTTTATATTCCGGCACTGTTTCCGCTGCCATCGAAGGCATAATTAACGGCATCCCCTCTGTAGCGATTTCACTTGCAACATACGAAAACAAAGATTTTGAATCTGCTGCCCGGTTTGCCGCCAGGGTAGTACCAGTAATAACAGAAAACAAGTTTCAGCGTGGATGTTCTTTAATCAATATCAATGTCCCACCGGGCTCACCCAAAGGTGTCAAAGTAACACGATTGGGCAACAGACGTTACGAAAATGTATTCCATAAGAGAATTGACCCGCGGGGAGGCGTTTATTACTGGATGGCTGGTGAGCCTAAAGACATGACGCCGGAAAGACCCAAATTTGACGCAGATATAGATTTTGATGCTGTTAATAATGGTTTTATTTCAATTACACCATTGCATTTTGATTTAACTGATTTTAACGGAATTGGTGAAATGGAAAAAATAATTGGATTAATCGGAGAATCTTCGTTATAGATTTATAAATTTAAAAATTCTTTTAAACTTATCCTTATCCTGGTTATTTATTCCACCACTAATTAGCATTAAAGACAAATATACACAACTACCTATAAAGAAGGATATAAATAAAATAAAACCTTCACCCGTACCGTAGGTTTTTAGAAAAGCCTTAATGTAGCCTATTACAATATACATCCCTATGGAACATAATACCGGTTTGATTACGTTATACCGCAACCCGATGGAAAAACCAGTTAACCTGTACAGGCCAAAAGTGTTCAATAAGGCCATAATAATAAAGCCTGTTCCTATGGCGATTGCACTTCCTTTGATACCAAGTTCAGGTAGAGCGGTTAGAAAATAGATGCCAGTTATACTAACCGTGGACGATAAAAGTAAATTTTTAAATGGTACATCCGCCCTACCAATCCCTTGCAGTATGCCGGTTATAGCCTGTTGCAAATATAAAAATGGACCGGATAATGCTAATATCTTCAAAATGCCTCCTGCCGTCGGGTAACCAAATAAGGCGCCACAGAGCTCGTCCGAAAGAATAAGAAAGAAAAATGCTGCAGGTACCCCAACCTGCATGACAATGCGAACGGCATCTGCAATCCTGACCCGAACTAAACTCATATTTTTTAAAGCCATAGCATCAGACATTGCCGGCACCAATGCAGTAGCCAGGGCCATTGTAACAACACCGGGAATAAAGAGCAGCGATTCTGCTATACCAACCAATTGACCATATTCCTTGGTTGCTTGTGATAGTGATAGACCTGAAACATAAAGCCTTTGCGGAATGATTACAGTCTGAACTGACATTAGTGCTGTTGCAACAAAACGGGTAAGCGTAACCGGGATGGCAAGATTAAAAATTCTTGTCAACATATCTATTAACCCAAACCTGGCTGAACCCCTATACACAATTCGCGGCTTCTGCCTGGCATATATCCGCAACATAATAATTAACCCCGTCAGTTCCCCGATAACTACACCTAATGATAACCCCACAGCTGCATACTCAATTCCCCGGGGGAGCATTAGTGAGGCAAAAAACAAACCGGTAAAAACTCTAACTAATTGTTCTATAACTTGTGAAACAGCTGTCGGCCCCATTTGTTGCAACCCTTGAAAGAATCCTCGAAACGCAGAGCTTATAGAAACAATTAATACACCGGGAATTAAACACAAAAAGCAGTTATATACTTTGGGATTGGCAAAAACATGATTTTTCAAAAAGGGAGCACCAACAAGCAGCAAAGCTGTAAAAAAAATACTTGAACATGCAAGTAATAAAAATGATATTTTAAAAATACGGCAAGCACTGGATAAATTTTTTTTAGCTACCTCTTCGGCTACCAGCTTTGCAATAGCCAGCGGTATGCCGGCTGTAGCCAGAACAAGAACCATGATATACACCGGAAAAACCATATTAAACAGCCCAACGCCCTCAGGGCCGATTAAGCGCATCATCCCAATTTGGTAGAGGAAGCCAACCAACCGGTTGATTAAACCTGCAACAAGCAACACCATAGCACCTTGTAAGAAAGAACTATTAGCCACGTTAACCACCCCGAGATTTACTAAAATATGTTTATGTCGCTTATAATTAAAATATTTTTTTAACTACACAGGAATTTAAAAACAATTTGTAGAAAAGATAAAAGTTAGTTGAAACCCGTATTTGCTGCGGCCAGGGAGCCCTTGTGGGCTATTTTTGTGTTTAAAACCAATAAATGGAATTTTTTGCAGCAGATAAAGTATAGAAAATGGGTTGGAGGGAAACCATTATTTACAAAAGGAGGCAAGTATCTTGAAGAATTATAGTACTGAACAGCTGCGCAATATTTGCATTGTTGGTCACGGTGGCGTAGGAAAAACATCTCTGGTTGAAACCATGCTATTTGATACTGGGGTTATAAACAGAATAGGCCGGGTTGAAGACGGGACCACCGTTGCAGATTACCATCCCGAAGAGGCCCAGCGTCAATCCACTGTTCATACCAGTTTAATCCCCATTGAAATAAATAACACTAAATTAAATTTAATGGATACCCCGGGCTTTTCTGACTTCATAGGTGAGGTCAGAGGGGCACTAAGGGTTGCCGACACTGCAATGTTTGTTTTTTCAGCAGTTGACGGTGTTCAGGTTCAGCATGAATTAATTTGGAAATCCGCCCAGAAGGCCAATATGCCCAAGGTTGCTTTTATTAATAAAATGGATCGGGAAAATGCAAGTTTCAAAAAATTAATGGATGATTTAAATGCGAAATTTAGTGCAAATTTTGCGCCCATTAATTTCCCCATTGGTGACGGCCTTGATTTTAAGGGAACTGTTGATGTTCTTGCTCAAAAAGCTTATGAGTATGACAATAACGGCAAGGCTAAAGAAATCACCATACCCGATAACCTGAAAGACCAGCTGGAAGAATACCGGGAAAAACTGATTGAGGCAGCAGCCGAAGGTGACGACGACCTGACCATGAAGTACCTGGAAGGGGAGGAATTGACACCGGAAGAGATTATCGACGGCTTACAAAAAAGTATTGCCAACGCTAAAGTCGTTCCTGTCCTTTGTGGTTCTGCAACCAAAAACATGGCCATAAATGAATTAATGGTATTCTTAGCCCAATACCTTCCTGCTCCTCAGTGCGAGGAAGGGCCGCTGGCTGCTCTGGTATTTAAAACCCTGGCTGACCCCTATGTGGGCAGAATGAATTTCATCCGTGTATTCCGCGGCACCTTAAAAGCCGATTCACAGGTGTATAACAGCACCAAGGAAAAGAATGAGAAAATTGGCCAGGTATTATATGTGCGCGGCAAGCATTCCGAGCAAACCCCTATAGTTCCATGTGGAGATTTAGCTGTAGTTGTAAAACTGACAGATACATCTTCCGGCGACACGCTTTGCGATAAAGATAAAAAGGAAAAACTTGAAGGAATCGATTTCCCGGTACCCAACTACACACTGGCTATTGCGCCTAAGAGTAAGAACGACGAGGATAAATTAGGAGATGCAGTCAATAAGCTTTTGGAAGAAGATCCTTCTTTAAAAGTTGAAAAGAACACCGTTACCAAACAAACCATTTTAACAGGGATTGGGGAAGCTCACGTTAACATCGCCATCAGCAATCTTAAACGCCGCTACGGTGTTGATGTAACTGTAGAAGAACCCAAGGTTCCTTACCGTGAAACAATACGATCAAAAGTTGAAGTGGAAGGTAAGCATAAGAAACAATCCGGCGGTCGCGGGCAGTACGGTCACGTTTGGATCCGCTTCGAACCCCTGGCAGAAGGTGATTTTGAATTTCATGAGGAAGTATTTGGTGGTGCCGTGCCGCGCAACTACTTCCCGGCGGTAGAAAAAGGTTTAAGAGAATCCTTACTGGAAGGTGTATTAGCGGGCTACCCCACAGTCGGAGTAAAAGCAACGCTATATGACGGGTCTTATCACAGCGTTGACTCGTCAGAAATGGCTTTTAAAATTGCGGCATCCCTGGCTTTTAAAAAGGGTATACCGAACGCCAAGCCTGTCCTGCTGGAACCCATTAATTATGTGGAAGTAACGGTACCAGATGAGTTTATGGGCGACATCATCAGCGACTTCAACACCAAGCGCGGGCGTGTTCTCGGCACCGATCAGGTTGAAGACGGAACGCTTATCAAGGCCCATGTTCCCATGTCTGAAATGTTTAAATACGCCAATGATTTAAAGTCTATGACCCAGGGCCGCGGCCAGTTTAAAATGGAGTTCTACAGCTACGAAGAAGTTCCCGCCAAACTTGCCGAGGATATCATTAAAAAAGCCAAAGCCGAGGCTGAGGCTGAGAGTAAATAATTATCAAGGGCTGGATGTAAATCCAGCCCTTAACTATATGCAAAGAGTGAACCGATTGGATAAAATAGTCATTGCACCCGACTCTTTTTAAGAAAGCCTGAGTGCCATCAAGGTTACAGAAGCAATAGCAAACGGGAGACGTATTTAGTAATAACGGGTGAATGAAAATAAACATTTAAATTATAAAAATATTGCATTTTGCAAATTTAAAATATTTATGTTAAAATACTGAGGTATGATAAAGCAGACTTAATTAGCTGTTGGGGCGTAGCCAAGCGGTAAGGCACCGGACTCTGACTCCGCCATTCGATGGTTCGAATCCATCCGCCCCAGCCATAACACTACCTTACTGGGCCATTAGCTCAATTGGCAGAGCAGGCGACTCTTAATCGTCAGGTTGAAGGTTCGATTCCTTCATGGCCCACCATTACTGCTTATTTTCTAAAACTGGGCTTTATACAGCCCAGTTTTTCAATATTTCTTGGTTCTAACCCTTCCCATATCACTTAGGAATTTTGATCAGTAGCTGCCAAAGTGGCATAATAAAATAAACCAGTAACCGCATAACATTGCGATTACTGGTTTACCTGGCAGGGGAGACAGGACTCGAACCCGCAGCCCACGGTTTTGGAGACCGTTGCTCTACCAATTGAGCTACTCCCCTAAAAACCATTACAACTAGCACAGCAAGGATATTATAAATTAATATTTTGCCCCAGTCAAGGGAAATATGTGGTGCATAAAGGATTTTTGTGAACCTAAACGAATATATTTAACTACAGGTAGGACTATTATTTTTGGAGGTGGCTGAATGGGCCCCAGAATCGGCGTTTTGTGTGGTGGTCTTTCTGCGGAAAGAGAAGTTTCATTAAGAACAGGTGAGGCTATTTATCAAGCTATTTTAAAAAATGGATATAATGCTGTTAAAATTGATGTTGATAAAAATATCGCAGAAAAGCTCAAAGAAAATAACATTGAATTAGCCTTTTTGGCCTTACATGGAAAATATGGGGAAGACGGTACCATCCAAGGCCTATTAGAGATTTTAGGCATACCCTATACAGGTTCTGACGTTTTAGCCAGTGCAACTGCCATTAATAAAATTGCCACAAAAAAAATTATGGCTTATGAAGGTATTCCGACTCCCGACTATTTTACCGTGTCAAGGTGGGAATATTACAACAAACCCGGCTTAATTGCCCCCAACGTTCAAAAACTTGGCCTACCGGTGGTCATCAAAGCAGCAACTCAGGGATCAACCATTGGTATATCCTTTGTTCATACAATGGAACAGTTGAACAGCGCTTTTGAAGAAGCATTTAAATACGATGAAAATGCTCTGGTAGAAAAATTGATTGAAGGGATAGAAATTACTGCATCCGTGCTTGGCAACGAAAACCCACAAGCACTTCCACTAATTGAAATTGTGTCAGCAACAGGGGTATATGATTATAAAGCCAAGTATACAGTAGGGCTTAGCGACCATATTATTCCCCCCAGAATTAATGATGAGCTGCAAGAACAGATAAAAAAACTGGCGATAAAGACTTTTCAGGCAGTAGGATGCAGGGGGTTGGCCAGGGTGGACTTCATGGTTGATGCGTCTGGAAAAGCATTTGCATTAGAGGTGAATACGATCCCCGGCATGACTGAGACCAGTCTTTTTCCTGATGCAGCCAAAGCCGCAGGAATTTCCTTTGAAGAGTTAGTTAAGAAGATTGTAGATTTAGCTGTAAAAAAATAAACGGAATCAGTAAAGATTCCGTAGACATGCAGGAGGGCCGCTATGTCAATTGAATTTAAAAAGGTAATAAATAAATCATCCTATTTGGATCCAAGGAAAAATTTTGAACCCCAAACAGTGGAAACTGAAATTCGCTGGGACCCCTTAACGGGTAAGATATCCCGGATATTTCCTTTTAGAAATTTAATTTTGCATCGTCACGATTGGACTCCATTTGTTGAGGAATCAAAAAAAAGGTTTTGTCCCTTTTGCCCTGAAGTTTTAGAAACTGTAACCCCTAAGTTTACTCCGGATTTTGTCCCCGAAGGGCGAATAAGGGTAGGCGACGCTGTTGCCATCCCAAATCTAAACCCGTATGAAAAATACGCTTCAGTTGTTGTTATGTCTACACGTCACTATATACCAATGGAAGAAATAGACACTAAGTTAATGGTAGATAGTTTTAAGGCCGGCCTTGCATATTTACAAAAAGCCGCATCCGTTGACCCGGCAGGAGCTGCCTATTCATCAATTAACTGGAACTATATGCCTTATTCCGGGGGATCTTTAGTTCATCCACATTTGCAAGTTTTGGCGGGATCGGAGCCGTGTACTTTTGATAAACAATTATTAGATGCATCCGCTAAATACTATCAGAATAAGCGAAGTAATTATTGGGCAGACCTGATAGCTGCCGAAAAAGATAATGGAGACAGATACCTGGGTCAAACAGGAGGAGTGCACTGGGTAAGCGCGTTTGCACCGCGACATGTAGGAGAAGTTATAGGGATCTTGCCCGGTAAACAAACTATTAATGAACTTGCTGAGAAAGACCTGGAAGAATTGGCAACAGGTTTAAAGAATATAATAAATTATTATCATAGCATTAATATTGTATCATTTAATGCGGCGATTTATTTCGCCGGCGTCAAGGATACCGGGTATAGTATCCATGTAAGAATTGTAGGCAGATTTACAATATTCCCTCTGGTAGGCAGCGATATTACTCACATGCAGGTTTTACACGATGATCCTTGGACAGTGGCACTGCCTGAATCAATAGCCGAAGGGCTAAGGAAATATTTTTAATCATCCTGAATAAAAGCACCATATTTCATTTGAAGGAATTTCCCTGTCCGGCGAAGAATAATAATTCAGAGTGTCAACTAACTAAACATAATTCCGGAGGTAGGTAAAATGGCGGAAAAAAAATGTATTATGTGCGGTAGATTATTTGACCCTGATCATGTTATTGAAAGCAATAAAAATCCTTACCTCGAAGAAGAAGATCTTCCCAAGAAGACACCGTCCTTTTGCCAGTTATGCGAGGCCAAGATCAGGCATGAGGCTGACGATGCGAAAAAAGTACCTAAGCCTATGTAAGGAATGAGGTCACTTTTAAGGAGGTTTCCTGTGCGGAAAGGGCTTAAGTGGTTAACCATTGTAACAATAACGGCTATTATTTTATTTTTATTTATGGCCAAATGGTTTGCAAATCTTTACTTGGACTGGCTTTGGTTCGGGTCTCTCGGTTATGCAAGCATTTTTAAAACCATCTTATTATCAGAAATAGGGCTAAGAGTTTTAGTAGGCTTAAGTGCCTTTCTGTTTATCTTTATAAACTTATTGTTTACTAGAAAGTACGTTTTGCAAGCTATTTCTTCAAGACAGTATTTTGAAAGTGAAGACGTTATCAACTTATATCAATCGCCGGTTAGCAAATATTTAACCCCAAGGTTGTTAACAGTAACTTACCTGGCTATAAGTGCAGTGCTTGGACTTTTTATCAGCACCGCTATAACCGGGGACTGGGTAATAATTCAAAAATTTATAAACGCAACAGCTTTTGGTTTAAGCGATCCCATTTTTAATCAAGATATTGGTTACTATGTCTTTAAACTGCCTTTTTACCAGTTCATTTACAGACTGGTAACCTGGTTTATAATAATAGCTGCCTTCAGCATCGGCCTGGTTTATTTCATTTCCGAAACCGGTAGAAACGGCCTTGGTAAACTGTTTAATTCAATTGGGGCCCGGGTCCATTTTTCTTTCCTGGCAGTTTTATTCTTCCTTGCCCGCGCCTGGGGGTTTCGCCTGGAACAATATATGCTTTTATATTCCAACACAGGCGTTGTTTTTGGGCCGGGTTATACGGACATACACGCCAGATTGGTAGCCTTTAAGGCATTGTTATTAATTTCTATTGCTGTTGCCATTATTATTTTAATCAATTTGTTTATGCGCAAATTTAGATTAGTACTCTATAGCATTGGTATTTTATTATTGGCGTCAATAATACTTGGCGGAGTTTACCCGGCACTTATACAGAGCCTATTGGTAAAACCCAACGAATTAAACAGGGAATCACCCTATATTGCAAATTCGATTAAGTATACCAGGTTAGCATATGGACTGGACAAAGTTGCAACCAAGCCATTCCCGGCAGGAAATGTTTTATCCGGTCAGGATATAGAAAACAGCCAGGGAATTATTAACAATATCAGGCTGTGGGACTGGAGGCCGTTGACTCAAACATACGGGCAATTACAAGAGATAAGACCATATTATGATTTGAAAAATATTGATATTGACCGCTATAAAATAGATAATCAATACAGGCAGGTCATGTTGGCAGCCAGGGAACTTGACCAGAAGCAATTGCCGGAGCAAGCCCAGACTTGGATTAACATGCGTTTAAAATACACGCATGGTTATGGAATTGCCATGAATCCGGTAAATGAAATGACCAGTGAAGGGTTGCCCAATTTCTTTATCCAAAACATACCACCTGCCAGCAGTATTAATAAAAAGGTAGCACGGCCGGAAGTATACTTTGGAGAATTAACCGATAGTTACGTTATTGTTAACACAAAAACAAAGGAATTTGACTATCCCATTGGTGGAAATGAAAATGCCTATTCAACGTATAGGGGTAGCTATGGGGTAAAAACCGGGGGATTGTTTAGAAGAGCAATATTTGCCCTGGCCTTTGCCGATTACAAAATACTACTTGCTACTGACTTGCAAAATTCTAGTCAATTTCTTTATTACCGTAACATTAAAGAGAGAGTTCCAAGGAAGTTGGCACCGTTCCTTAGTTTTGACAGCGATCCCTATATCGTTTTGGATGATGCCGGTAACCTCCAATGGATGTGGGATGCTTATACTACTTCCGACATGTACCCTTATTCAGAGCCATTTAATAATAATGCAAATTACATTCGCAATTCCGTTAAAGTTGTTATAAACGCTTATACCGGACAAGTTGACTTTTATGTTAGCGATAAAACAGACCCTGTTATTAAAACTTATGAAAAAATCTTCCCCGGAGTTTTTAAGCCTATTGAACAAATGCCTGGTGATTTAAAAAAACATATTCGGTATCCGGTTGATTTGTTTAATATCCAGGCCCAAAAATATGCCGTTTATCACATGACTGATACTGAAATGTTTTACAATCAAGAAGATAAATGGAATCTTCCCACTGAAAAGTTCTTTGACCAGGAAGAGAATATGGAGCCATATTACACCATTACCAGATTGCCCGACGGCACAAATCCTGAATATGTTTTAATCTTGCCTTTTACACCAAAGAATAAAACAAATATGATTGCTTGGATGGCTGCCAGATCAGATGCCCCCAACTATGGTGATCTATTGGTTTATGAGTTTCCCAAGCAACAGCTGGTCTACGGTCCAATGCAAATCGAAGCCAGAATTGATCAAGACACAACAATTTCTCAACAGTTAACCCTGTGGAATCAACGGGGATCGTCGGTAATTAGGGGTAACCTGTTAGTTATACCGGTCAAGAACTCACTGCTTTATGTGGAACCAATTTACTTGCAGGCTGAACAAAGCAAAATGCCTGAATTGCGGCGGGTTGTCGTAGCCCATGGAGATAAAGTGGTAATGGAACCTACACTTGATATGGCTCTAAATAAAATTTTTGGTACACCTGTTAAAACCGGGCAAGAATCTGTTGCAACAGAGCCAAGGACTGATCAAACAAATACCATACAGGAACTGATAAACCAGGCCAATGACTTATATAACCAAGCCCAGGATAGGTTAAAGAACGGAGATTGGGCCGGCTATGGCGAGGCAATAAGTAAGCTAAAAGAAGTTTTAGGAGCTATGTCTGAATCTGTTAAACAATAAAGTTAAATATGATCTAAATATGATTTTTATCAAGTAAAGGAGATGAGTTTAATGTTTTTCGGAACCTGGTGGCAGGCAATAATTTTTGGTATTGTTACTACTGTTGGTATGCTGGCTGTTTGCGCCGCGTTTGCCAATGCCTGGAAGAAATACGAAGGAACTGAAGTACAGAAGCACTCATGTGATTCCCATCATTAAACTAAATATAATGTAACGTAACTATTCAGCATCTGTAACTACTTATGTGATAGGAGCCGGGAGCCAGAATGAGAGAACAGGGCTTGGGGCATTCTGACTACAGAATTCTGACTCCTGAATACTGAATAGCAACACTGCTAGTGATTGAACATAATAATTACACTGAAACACTAGCAAACCGGTTACCGTCCTAAAATAACCTTACTACCGGTAGGAAGCCGGTAGTTTTTTTTAAGCAGGAGGGATTACCTTGCCCAATGTGGTTATTGATGGTACTGTTTATCATTATGCTGTAAAAATGCCTAAAAGAGATCCAGAATGTGCAATAGTTTTTGTGCACGGTGCAGGAGGCAACCATAAGCACTGGATTAACCAGGTAGAAGGACTGGGTGAAAAGTATTTAACTGTAGCACTGGATTTGCCCGGACATGGATCGTCGGGTGGAACAGCCACGAATAAACTAGAAGAATACACCGATTTTGTATATAATTTCAGCAGGCATGTTGTCGGCACCGGTTTTTACCTGGCAGGGCACTCCATGGGCGGTGCCATTGTTATGGATTTTGCTTTAAACTACTCAGAAGAGTTGCAAGGAATTATACTAATCGGAACAGGAGCAAAATTAAGGGTTGCCCCTGTAATGCTGGAAACTTTTGCTTCGGGCAAAAAGTTTCCCCAAATGATTGATTTTGCATACGGTAGCGATACGTCTAAAGAAATGCTGGCAAGAGCAAGACAGGAAATGGAAGTAACCGATGCAGAAGTTTATTATAAAGATTTCCAAGCCTGTGACAGTTTCGATATTGTGGATCGACTACATTTGATTAACAGCTCATGTCTTATCATTGGGGCTTCACAAGACAAACTGACTCCAGCAAAATATAGTCTATATCTGGCTGAGAAGATCCAAAATTCCAAAGTAGATATAATTGATCATGCGGGACACATGATGATGCTGGAAAGACCTCAAGAAGTTAACATAAAAATTGAACAATTTATCACAGAAAGAAGTGAAAACAAATGAATAGACCAGCGGTAAGAAGAATTGGCGTTTTAACCGGAGGGGGCGACGCTCCGGGTCTGAATGCTGTAATTAGGGCTGTTGTTAAAACAGCCGTGCGAGAATATGGTATGACGGTATTAGGTTTTGAAAACGGTTTTGGTGGCCTGATAAAAAATCAGGTTAGAGAGCTGACAGAAAACGATGTAGTAGGCATTTTGCCAAGGGGTGGAACAATCCTCGGAACAACTAACAGAGATAACCCTTTTCATTACCCGGTCGTTAAAGGTAACGAAAAAATTTTTGTTGATGTTTCAGACAGAATTTTTGAAAACGTAAGCATTCATGGAATCGAAGCGCTGGTAGTTATTGGTGGGGACGGCAGCCTTTCAATAGGGAAAGAACTATATGACAAAGGATTGAAAGTTGTGGGTGTCCCTAAGACTATTGATAATGACTTATCGGCAACAGACCAAACGTTTGGTTTTGATACCGCGCTGACCACTGCAACTGAAGCTATTGACAAATTACATACCACAGCCGAATCACACCACCGTGTCATGGTGCTGGAAGTTATGGGCCGGTATGCAGGGTGGATTGCCTTAGCCTCCGGGCTTGCAGGCGGAGCAGATGTTATTCTTATTCCGGAGATACCCTATAATATTGATATAGTCGCAGAAAAAATCAACGCGCGAAGCCAGGAAAGGAAAAAGTTCAGTATTATAGTGGTTGCTGAAGGCGCCAAACCTATTGGAGGCGAAATGGTGGTGAATAAGCGTGTTGAAGACAGCTTTGACCCTGTGCGCCTGGGCGGTATAGGCAATGTTATTGCCCAGCAAATAGAATCCCTAACAGGAAAAGAAACCAGGGTTACTGTTTTAGGGCACCTGCAAAGGGGCGGGTCACCTACGGCCTATGACCGGATTCTGGCTACCCGCTACGGAACAGGTGCAGTTAACCTGCTGGCAGAAGGAAAATTTGGGCGGATGGTATGTTTAAAAGGGCAGAACATTGAAGATGTACCTTTGGAACAAGCAATTGGCGAACTTCATAATGTACCCGTACACGGTGAGTTGGTTAAAGTTGCAAGACAATTAGGAATATGTTTGGGCGATTAAAGGTTACAGTAGCCGCATACTTTTTTTATCCTTCTGATGCCTAGTTAGCGGCATGGAGGTTTATCCTAAAAATTTGCCAATTACGGCCATGGACAAAGGAGGTAGGATATAAAGATGATTATCAATTATCCTGAAGTCGCCGTTAAGGAGCTTATAGACGAAGTTCTTGATAGTTATATTTTAAAAAACCCGAGCACTTGCAGGTGCGAGCGGTGTCGCAACGATATAATGGCTTTAGCGTTAAACAACTTGCCTGTTAAATACGTCGTGACGGACCATGGTCGTATATATACTAAAGCAGTTTACGATCAAATAGGTGGCAAAGCACAAGTAATTGCAGCACTAACATCTGCTATCCAAATAGTACAAAAAAATCCCAGACATTAATATGGCGTTAATAAATTTATCAGATTGGCATATAAATATCATTAAACATAAATTTCCATTTAATATGTTTTTTGCTTAGCGGAGGTTTTGGACATGCACCTTGAACCACCTGTATTTAGGCCACCAAGCGAAGCATTTAGTTTAATTCTGCAACTTACTTTGGGGTGCCGCCATAACGCATGCACCTTTTGCGGCATGTATAAAGGGAAAAAGTTTCGGATTAAAACCTGGGAAGAAATAAAAAACGATATCGACACTTGTGTAGAGCAGCTTAAAGATATTAACCGAGTTTTTTTAGCTGACGGAGATGCGCTGGCAACGCCGACACAACTTATTCAAGATACCGCCAGTTACCTTTTCAAGATGTTTCCAGGATTAGAAAGAATAAGTATGTACGCCGGCCCCAAAGATATTTTGGGAAAATCAACGGAAGAGCTAAAGGAAATTTGTTCTTCGGGTATTAAACTTTTGTATTTGGGTGTTGAAAGCGGTAATGATCAGATTCTAAATGCAGTTTGTAAAGGAGTAACCTCACGGCAAATGATAGAGGCCGGGAGTAAGGCACTTCAAGCCGGGTTTGAACTATCTGTCACGGTAATTAATGGACTTGGCGGAACTGAGTTGTGGCAAGAACATGCTATTGATACAGGTAAAGTGCTAACCGAAATTGACCCTACATATTTAGGGGCTCTAACGTTAATGGTTGTGCCCAATACTCCTCTTTATAATAAAGTTCAGCAAGGCACGTTTGTTATACCAGATTCCCGGGGAATATTAAAAGAACTAAAGTTATTAATCGAAAACACCAATTTAACTAAATGTGTTTTTCGGACTAATCATGCCTCAAATTATTTGCCACTGCGCGGTGTTTTGAACCGGGATAAAGCTAATATCATGGGTGTATTAGATCGGGCTATTACAGAACCGGAAAAGATTCCGCTCAGACCCGATTATATTAGAGGATTATAAACATCAAAAACCTTGTTAACATAAATAGTGCGGTTAAAGAATTTCGTCTTGTCACCGCAGGGCTACCTCTTAAGGGATGGTGAGATTCGTTGGGCCTAAAAATCGGAGTATTTACCGATAGCTATCGGCCATATACCAGTGGTGTAGTACGTTCTATTGAAACTTTTACTGAAGAATTCCGAGCTCAAGGACATAAAACATATATCTTTGCTCCCGACTACCCTAATTGTAAAAAGGAATACGGCGTTTTTCGGTTTTCATCAATACCGGCGCCGACAAATCATGAATATGCCCTGGCTATGCCTTTTTCAATAAGACTTCGTCCAACCCTAAAAAAATTAAACCTGGATATCATTCATGTACACTCACCTTTTTTACTGGGCCGTCTGGGGGCAAAGTATGCAAGAAAACTTAACGTTCCACTGGTTTTTACTTTTCATACCCTGTATGATCAGTATGTTCATTACATCCCTATTGGCCAAAATATTACCCGGGAGATCACCAAAAAATTTTGCACTGATTTTTGTAACAATTGTGATCTCATAATTGTACCGACGTCTGTCGTTGGCGAACGACTTATTAATTGGGGCGTTAAAAGCAATATTAAAGCAATTCCGACAGGTATTAATGTCAGTGAATTTAAGATTAATCAAAAGGACTGGCTTTTTCAAAAGTTTAATATAGACCCATCCTGTAAGTTGCTTATAAGCGTAGGGCGACTGGGCAAAGAGAAAAATTTTTCATTTCTTATTAATAGCTACAAACGCATAAGTGATTTATTTCCGGATACCAGATTAGTCCTTGTAGGAAACGGTCCAGAAAGGGAATCGTTATCTAACCAGTGCGAAATTTTGGGTATAAGTGATAAAGTAATTTTTACAGGAACATTAAACAAAGAAGAAATGGTAAAAGCATATAACAGCGCACATCTATTTGTATTTGCATCAGTTACAGAAACGCAGGGGTTAGTTGTGGGCGAAGCAAAGGCAGCAGGATTGCCGGTTGTCGCTGTAAAGGCTTTTGGTATTTCGGAAATGGTTGAGAATAATATAGATGGTTTTCTCACTGATTTAGACACGGATAAGTTTGTTGATAAAGCTATTAAAGTTTTGACCGATGAAGATCTAAGGAATGAAATGAGTAAAAATGCTATAATCAATGCAGAAAAGATATCTTCACGAAGCTGCGCGAATTTACTGTTACATAGTTATTACGATATTATTGATGCTAATAAAAACAACACAAAGCTTCAAAGTTTTCCAACTTAACAATTTAAGAATAAGCTTACCATAATTGAAACTTGATGGAGGGTTATTGTGGAAGTCTGGCTGCCAGTAATATCTGGCTATTTGTTTATTTTTTGCGCTAGAGTTATAGACATGTCCCTGGATGTTCTACGGGTTTTGATGTTGATGCGAGATCGCAGGTTAATTGCGGCTGTTATCGGTTTTTTTGAGGTTTCTGTATTTGTACTGGCCTTAAATGAAGTTTTAAAGGGAGGTCTTACTGACCCGGGCAAAATAATTGCTTATGCTGGAGGATTTGCAACAGGTAACTTTATTGGAAGCCTTATTGAAGAGAGACTTGCTATGGGTTACCTATCAATTCAAATCTTTCCACCTAATAACCTAGTTAATCATTTTACAGAACTATTTCGAAACGAAGGCTTTGGCGTTACCTGCGTCAATGGGTTCGGAAGAGATGGGGAGAGAATGATTCTTTTTGTTCTGATAAAAAGGAAAGATTTAAATAGGGCGCTTCATATTATCAACAAAACGTGTCCAAATGCCTTTTTCAATGTTTCTGATGCAAAAAGAATTCACGGTGGGATCTTCCCGGTAAAAAAAGGGAAATAATAAACTGAATGTTCTCATGAGGGAGCAAATGTTCCTCCATGAAAATTTAGGTTAACATAAATTTTAGTTTACATAAAATAGTTTAAAAGGGGTTAAAAGATGAAACCAGTTAACATAACTATATTTTCCGATTATGCGTGACCATTTTGCTTTATCGGCAAAGGTATTGTCGAAAGGTTGAAAACTGAATATAATCTCATGGAAAAATGGATAGGTTTTGAGCTGCACCCGGAAACACCCAAGAGTGGAGTTAAAATCGCAGAATTACTGCCTGATGTTGACATTGATCTAATGAACCGCAATTTAAATGATAATGGTGCACCATACGGCATCAGCTTTAAACGTAATGACTTCCTGCCCAATACCAGATTGGCTCTGGAAGCGAGTGAATTTGCACATGCACATGGTAAATTTTCTCAGTTTCATGACCGCTTGTTTAAAGCTTATTTTGCTGAAGGACAGGATATTGGAAATATTATGATTCTCCTAAATCTGGCCCGGGAAATTGGACTGGATAAGGATAAACTTGAAAAAGATTTAAGAAACCAAACTTATGCTGAAGTTGTTGAACAGAACCGTAACGCAGCTATAAAAAATAATATCACAGCTATACCTACATTTATTATTGCAGATAACTTTCGCATCACAGGTGCTCAGCCGTATAGCAGATTTCAAAATGCCTTAGAGAAAAGCCTGAATCAATCCTGAATCAAAAAGTTAATAATAAGAACAACCCAAGGATTATAATAAAATCCTTGGGCTTTCTTTTTTTAATTCACTTTTGCAAAAACTATAAATAAAAAAACAGTCTCCTCTACCCTTTAAAAAGTTATTAGTTTACATAATATCTATTATCGGAAGTTGTTTTTTAAAAAAAGATGCAGGAGCGATACCTGCATCCATATATTAAACTATCCTTCTTCTATTCCTTGCCGTTGCGAGCTTCAAAAAACGCTTTGGCAACCTGAGGGAAAATTGCCATTGAAACAACATCTTCTTCCTGGCGCTTATATGGCTCGCATGCTTCCCGGGCTTTGGGCAGCTCAGGTTCAATTAAATCAGCCGGACGGCAGTCAATTGGCTTTTCGTCACCGATAATCTTTTTCCTGACTTCTTCGTTTACTGGTGCCGGAGGACGCCCGTAATACCCGCGCATATAGTTCTTAACCTCGTCAGTTGCTATCATATAACGCTGGCCAAGCACCACGTTTAAAGCAGCCTGGGCACCGACAATTTGACTGGACGGAGTAACCAGTGGAGGATACCCGAAATCTTCCCTGACCCTGGGTACTTCAGCCAATACTTCCGGCAACTTGTGCAGAGCATTTTGTTCTTTTAACTGTGCAATAAAGTTTGATATCATACCGCCGGGTATCTGATAGGTCAATACGTTTGTATCAGGGCTGCAGCTGGCGTTGTCGAATTCAGCATAGTTTGCACGTACCTCTCTAAAGTACTGGGAAATCTCGGATAGCAGTCCAAGGTCCAAACCTGTGTCATAAGGAGTATCTTTAAGAGCAGCAACCATGCTTTCAGTGGCAGGCTGTGAGCTTTGTAGAGCCATTGATGATACTGCACAATCCAGTACGTCTACGCCGGCTTCTACTGCCTTCAAATAGGTCATAGAGGCCATGCCGCTGGTGTAATGGCAGTGCAATTGAACCATGAGGCCCAGGTTTTCCTTCCAACCCTTGATAATTTCATAAGCAGGCATAGGTGCCAATATTCCTGCCATGTCCTTAAGACATAGTGAATCCACACCCATTTCCTTTAGTTCAGCGCCCATGCGCATGTAAAAGTCGTAGTCATGAACGGGACTTATTGTATAAACAACAGTTCCTTGGGCGTGTGCACCTTCCCGTTTTACATACTCGATAGCTTTTTCCATATTTCTGGTATCGTTTAGCGCGTCAAAGATACGGAAGATATCCAGTCCATTGTCAACTGTTCGTTTAATGAATTCCTCCAAAACATCATCAGCATAGTGCTTATATCCAACAACATTCTGACCGCGAAGCAACATTTGCAGTTTACTATTTTTGAAGTGCTTGCGTGCAGCGCGCAGCCTTTCCCAGGGATCCTCGTTGCAGAAACGCATACAGGTATCAAAAGTTGCCCCGCCCCAAATTTCTATTGAATAAAATCCAACTTGTTCAACTTTCTCAGCAATGGGAAGCATATGTTCTGTGCGCATACGGGTGGCCAGCAGCGATTGATGGCCATCCCGCATTGTGGTGTCGCAAATCAAAACCTTTCTCGGTTCAGTCATTAATTACCCCTCCAGACTGAATTTTTTTTTACTCTTAATCTAATCTACAAAAGCCATAACCTTTCTTACTGACTCTATTGATTTTTGCAGGGCTTCTCTCTCTTGCTCAGTTAAATCAACTTCTATGACCTTTTCTACTCCATTGCCGCCAATAATGGCCGGAACGCCCAAATACATATCTTTTACGCCATACTCACCTTGGAGATAAGCTGCAACGGGCAGGATGCGTTTTTTATCTTTAAGAATGGCTTCTACCATTTCGATTACCGAAGCACCCGGCGCATAATACGCGCTTCCGGTCTTTAGGTAATTAACAATCTCGGCGCCACCTTTTCTGGTTCTCTCCACAATGGCCTCGATTCTATCCTGGGGTATGAGTTTTTCAATAGGTATTCCTCCGGCGTAGCTGTAACGCACCAGAGGCACCATGTCGTCGCCATGACCACCTAATACGAAAGCACTTACATCCTTATATGAAATACCTAATTCCTGTGCCAAGAATGTGCGGAACCTGGCAGAATCCAGCACTCCCGCCATGCCTATAACCCTGTTGGCAGGGAAGCCGCTGGCTTTATACGCTGCGTAAACCATGACATCAAGCGGGTTCGTTACAACAACGATGAATGCGTTTGGCGAATATTTAGCTGCCTGCTCAGCAACCGATTTAACTATTTTAACATTGGTGTTTACCAAATCATCCCTGCTCATGCCTGGCTTGCGGGCAATACCGGCAGTTATGATAATCACATCTGACCCGGCTGTGTCCTCATAATTATTGGTGCCGGTAATGTTAATATCATAACCCTCAATAGGAGCCGCTTCCTGCAGGTCTAGTCCTTTACCCTGGGGCACTCCTTCCACTACGTCAATCAATACAATATCGCCAAGCTCTTTCACTGCAGCCCAGTGTGCGCAGGTAGCGCCCACGTTGCCTGATCCAACCACGGTTATCTTGTTTCTCTTCATCAAATCACGCCTCCAATCGTTTGGGACATTCCTCCGAGGGAGTTGTGTCCCATTTCCTTTTAATATTGATTCCAGTTATTTTATCTAGACAGGCAAATTGCCATGTTTTTTGTAAGGTCTTTCTTCCTCTTTAGTGACCAGTATTTTTAATGCGTCAATAATCTTGTTCCTGGTATCCCTTGGATCAATAACATCGTCCACAAACCCCCTGGAGCTGGCAATGTAGGGATTGGCAAACTTATCGCGGTATTCCTGTACCAGGCGTGCCCTTTCCTGTGCCTGGTTTTCCGCATTTGCTATTTCATTGCGGTAGATTATGTTGACAGCTCCTTCAGGGCCCATAACTGCTATTTCCGCTGTAGGCCAGGCATATACCATATCAGCCCGCAATGAACTGCTGCACATGGCCAGGTAGGCGCCACCGTAAGCCTTGCGCAATATAATCGTTATTTTGGGAACAGTTGCCTCGGAATAGGCGTAAAGCATTTTAGCTCCATGCCTGATAATGCCGCCATATTCCTGAGCGGTTCCCGGTAAGAAACCAGGCACGTCCATGAATGTTACTAACGGGATATTAAAGGCATCACAGAATCTGATAAAACGACTTATTTTATCTGATGCGTTTATGTCCAGACAGCCAGCCAGGTGATCAGGCTGGTTGGCCACTATACCGACAGGTTGCCCGTCGATCCTGGCAAAGCCAATCACAGCGTTTTTGGCGTAATACGGCAGAACCTCTAAAAATTCACCGCCATCAATAACTGCAGCTACAACCTTTTTCACGTCATAGGGCAGTATCGGCTGAGCAGGAACGATATTAATTAGTTCCTCTCTGTCTACTACAGGTTCTTTTGGTTCACGAAGCGGAGGTTTTTCCAAATTGTTGGAGGGTAAAAAGCCCAGCAGTTGCTTGACCAGGTCCAGACAGTGCTCTTCATTGTCAGCGGCAAAATGAGAAACGCCGCTGGTCTGGTTATGGGTCATCGCCCCGCCCAGTTGCTCCATTGACACTTCTTCACCAGTTACAGCTTTAATCACCTGTGGCCCGGTGATAAACATCTGGCTGGTTTCCTTGACCATAAATATAAAATCCATTAATGCAGGAGAATAAACAGCTCCGCCGGCACACGGCCCCATTATTATTGCAAGCTGGGGAATTACCCCTGAAGCAACAGTATTTCTAAAAAAGATTTCGCCATAACCATTTAAGGCATCCACGCCTTCCTGAATCCGAGCGCCTCCGGAATCATTCAAGCCGATTACCGGGGCACCGGTTCTCATAGCTAAATCCAGAACCTTACAAATTTTTTGAGCGTGTATTTTACCCAGCGACCCTCCGGTTACCGTAAAATCCTGAGCGTAGATAAATACTTTTCTTCCTTCAACCATGCCATACCCGGTAACAACTCCCTCGCTCGGGTTTTTATCCGGGTCCCCGGCAAATACATCAATCTCTCTAAAGGTACCTGAATCAAAAAGATACTCGATCCGCTCGCGGGCTGTTTTCTTTCCAGCGGCATGCTGCTTTTCAACTCTTTTTTCGCCGCCCCCGGCCCGTACTTTAGCCCGCAGCTCATTTAATTGCGCAAGCTTTTCCTGCATACTCAAAATGCAATACCTCCCTAATCACGTTCACACAATTCCACTAACGTACCAAAACTGGCTTTGGGATGTAAAAATGCTATTCTGGCACCTCCAGCCCCGCGCCTGGGTTTTTCATCAATCAACCTTACGCCGGCAGCTTTCAGTTGAGCAAGTTTTTCCTCTAAATTATCTACTCTGAAAGCTATATGTTGAATCCCCTCACCATTTTTTTCAATATATTTGGCAATGGGACCGTCCGAAGTAGTGCTTTCTAATAACTCCACTTCACTGTCTCCGGTTGGGATAAAGGCTACCTTTACTTTTTGGTCTTCCACCACTTCTTCCTCAGTAACCGAAAGCCCCAAAACTTTTTCATAAAATTCTTTGGCCGCAGCCAAATCTTTAACCGCAATGCCTATGTGGTCAATTTTTTTAATCATGTGGTACACCTCCCCAAATAAAAACTATTATTACCACTGCAACCTGTGGTCATTTAACGTTGAGCTATTTTTTGCTTGATGTGATTTATAACATCTACCGTGCTGGTTCCGGGAGTAAATATTTCAGCAATTCCCTTTGCTTTCAGTTCCGGAATATCTTCTTCAGGGATAATTCCTCCACCCAACACCAAAATATCACCCGCGTTTTGTTGCTTGAGTCCCTCAACTACAGCAGGGAATAAGTGCATGTGGGCCCCGGACAAGCAGCTCAATGCGACCACGTCAACGTCTTCCTGCAACGCCGCCCCCACTATCTGATCCGGAGTCTGTCGCAGGCCGGTATATATAACTTCCATGCCGGCATCACGCAGGGCCTGGGCGATAACTTTGGCCCCCCTGTCATGTCCATCCAGTCCCGGTTTTGCAACCAGCACCCTGATTGGTTTTCCACTCATCCAAGCATTCCTCCTCGACTAAAAAACGATTTGCTGCTGGTATTCGCCGTAGACTTCTCTAAGTACGCCGCAGATTTCTCCCAGGGTCGCATAACTCTTTACGGCTTCAATAAAGTAAGGCATTAAATTTTCACTGGTTTGCGCTACCTGCTTAATCTGATTTAATACACTCCGGACTTTTTCGTTATCCCGTTCGGATCTTAACTTGGCCAGTTTGGCCTCCTGGCGTTTTCCTACTTCCGGGTCTACTTTCAGCAGGTCTTTGGGTTTATCTGTATCTAATTGGAACTTATTCACTCCAATAACTGTTTTCTTGCCGCTTTCGATATCCTGCTGGTACCTGTAGGCACTCTTTTGAATCTCTTTTTGCATAAAATCAATGGCTTTGGGCGCACCACCAATATCATCAATTTTTTTGATATAATCCATTGCCCTTTTTTCTATTTCATCCGTTAGTTTTTCTACAAAATAAGATCCTCCCAGCGGATCCACAGTATCTGCAACGCCAATTTCATAGCCGATAACTTGCTGGGTGCGAAGGGCAATTAAAACTGAACTTTCACTGGGCAGCGCCAATGCTTCGTCCCGTGAATTGGTATGCAGGGACTGTGTTCCGCCTAAAACCGCACTCAATGCCTGGAAGGCTACACGCATGATATTTACGTCCGGCTGCTGGGCGGTTAAGGTGCACCCGGCCGTTTGGGTGTGGAAGCGCAGCATCAGTGACTTAGGATCCTTGGCCCCGAAACGTTCTTTCATTACCCTGGCCCAAAGGCGGCGCGCCGCTCTAAACTTGGCTACTTCCTCAAAGAAATTAAGGTGAGCATTAAAGAAAAAGCTAAGCCTGGGAGCAAAAGCATCAACGTCCAGGCCGGCATTAATAGCGGCTTGCACGTAGGCAATGCCGTCAGCCAGCGTAAAGGCAACTTCTTGTACAGCGGTTGACCCGGCTTCCCTAATGTGATATCCGCTGATACTGATAGTGTTCCAGCTGGGAACCTCTTTAGCACAGTATTCAAAAATATCGGTTATTAAACGCATGGAATGATCCGGCGGGAAAATATAAGTTCCCCTGGCAATATACTCTTTCAATATGTCATTTTGAATTGTGCCTTTAAGCTGATCGGCCTTGACTCCCTGCTTTTCCGCCACGGCTATATACATGGCCAGCAGGATAGCAGCCGGAGAATTTATGGTCATGGAAGTGCTTACTTTATCAAGTGGAATCTGGTCAAATAAAGTTTCCATATCCAACAAGGAATCAATGGCCACGCCAACCTTGCCGACTTCTCCCATGGCAAGCTGGTGGTCGGAATCATAACCTATTTGGGTGGGCAGGTCGAAGGCCACGCTTAAACCTGTTTGCCCCTGTTCCAGCAGGTACCGGAATCTTTTATTGGTTTCCTCAGCAGTGCCAAAACCGGCATACTGGCGCATGGTCCAGTATCTGCCTCTGTACATATTGGGCTGAACGCCTCTGGTATACGGGAAACTGCCAGGGAAACCAAGGTCATTCTCATAACTTAAATATTCAATCTCTTCAGGGGTATATAAAGTATCAATTTCAATTCCCGAATCGGTGACAAACTGGGGTTGGCGCTCCGGACGCTTGGATTTCAGTTTATCCAGTTTCTCATTGTACTTTTGTTTGCCGGCTTTTATCTTTTCCACCAAATCCTTGTCAAACAAGCTATCTCCTCCTCTCACAATCCTTTTCCGCTACTTCAGTTTTTCACGAAGCAACTCAGGAACTTCAAACGGCAGAGTGGCAACACTTGCTCCCGCAGCCGTCAGTGCTTCTACTTTCGCATTAAATGTTCCCTTACCTCTTTCGATAATAGCACCGGCATGGCCCATTCGTTTTCCGGGAGGTGCGCTCTTACCGGCAATGTAAGCAACTACGGGCTTGGTCATTTTTTTAATAAAAAGGGACGCTTCTTCTTCCGCATTTCCGCCAATTTCACCAACTAACACTACCGCTTGGGTTTCCGGGTCTTTTTCAAATTTTTCGAGCACATCCACAAATGATAAACCAACAACTCTGTCGCCACCGAGTCCAACAACGGTTGTTTGTCCAAAACCATTAGCAGTCAAATTGCCAACTATTTCATAGGTCAGGGTCCCACTCCGGGCAACTACGCCAATGGAACCCGGAACAAAGAATTGGTTCGGAGGGATACCGATTTTGCATTTACCCGATGAGACAATGCCAAACGTATTTGGCCCCACCACTGTAGTCCCTTTTCTGCTGGCCAGATCAATAATATCCATTTCATCGTGCACAGGAATATGTTCTGTTACAATGACAAGCACTTTGATTCCAGCAGTTATTGCTTCAAAGGCAGCATCTTTAGCAAAAGGGGCCGGTATAAACAATACGGAGGCGTCAACCCGCACTTGCTCCATTGCCGCATAGACATTGTCAAATACCGGCACTCCCTCTACCTCTTGCCCGCCTTTACCGGGCGAAGTGCCCCCAACAATTTTAGTGCCGTAAGCCAGCATTTGCCGGGTATGAAACTTACCCTGGTTCCCGGTTATGCCCTGGACAACAACATTTGTATTCTCATTGATAATAATAGCCACTATTAAAACACTCCTTTTTCCCTGTCTGAAAAAATGAAAGGTTTAACCGGCGTTAGCTATTTCCACAGCTTTGGCCGCAGCTTCCTGCATAACCTTGTAAGCTTCCATACCGTTTTCCTGGATAATTTTCACTCCTTCTTCCTCATTGGTGCCAACCAGTCTTATCACCACAGGTACAGGAATTTCCTTATTCTTTTTAACTGTCACCAGCGCATTGGCAACATCGTCGCACCTGGTGATCCCGCCAAATATATTAATGAATATAACCTTTGGGTTTGTCTCTAATAACAATTCAATGGCCTTAGTCGTACCCTCAATACCTGTACCGCCGCCTGCATCCAGGAAGTTGGCAGGCTTTCCGCCGTAATGAACTAATGTGTCCAGACTGCCCATAGACATACCGGCCCCGTTTGCCATGACGGCAATATTACCCCCGAGCTCAACGAAAGCTAATCCTAAATCATGGGCTTTTTTCTCAATTGATGTGCGGTCTTCAACATATGGCATTCCTTTCTGCCTGAATAAAGCATCATCATCAATAGTCATCTTGGAGTCAGCCGCAATTAGTGTATCTCCACTGATTACCAACGGGTTAATCTCAACCAGTTCTGCATCTTTTTCTCTAAAAATCTTATAAAGTAAACCTAGCAGACGA
Organism: Desulfotruncus alcoholivorax DSM 16058; assembly: GCF_000430885.1. GTDB lineage: Bacteria > Bacillota > Desulfotomaculia > Desulfotomaculales > Desulfallaceae > Desulfotruncus > Desulfotruncus alcoholivorax. The sequence goes on from NZ_AUMW01000003.1 coordinate 43,333, forward strand.
TTAAATTCTTTGCTGACAGGACCTGTCAACCCAATACGCCTGCAAATTTCCCTGCCAAGATATGGGTATACACCTACTGATACATCCACATGCTGTTTGGCTATGAACTCATCGTCAACCTCTTCAATGTCCATGCCCCCTTGGGACGAGGCTATAATCACCGGTTTTTTAGCCGCGCCGTCAATGGTTATGGCCAAATACAACTCTTGGTCAATTTTAATTTTTTCTTCTACCAACACTTTTTCGACCTTATGTCCTTGAACGGTCATAGAGAGGATTTCACCGGCAACCCGGGCAGCTTCTTCTGGAGTATCCGCGAATTTAATGCCCCCGCCTTTCCCCCTTTTACCGGCCAGGATCTGTGACTTAACCACAACAGTGCCATTTATTTCCTTGGCAACCGTACTTGCATCTTCGGGGGTTTCAACCATTTTACCCCTGGGTACGTTGATTCCGTACGATGCAAAAATTTCTTTACCCATATACTCAAATAATTTCACCGCATTTCCCCCTCTTGCCATTTATAATTTCTATAAATCCATTTAATCCAAGTTCAAATGTAAAAAATCTATAGTAATTTATCCTTAATTTATACACCTCCCCGTCATTCATGTTGTAGCATATATTTTACTGCCTTCTTCATATAAATCTCCGCCTAAAGTGTCGTTTACCACAATTACAGGAAAATCCTCGACAACAAGCCTGTGAATTGCTTCGGGACCAAGTTCCGGATAAGCCACTACCTCACACTCTTTAATGCACTTGCTTATTAATGCAGCAGCACCTCCAACAGCTGCAAAATATACAGCTTTATGCTGCTTCATCGATTTGATAACCTCAGGCAGGCGTTTTCCCTTGCCAACCATTCCTTTTAAGCCAATATCAATTAATCTGGGCGCATAGGCATCCATCCTGCCGCTGGTGGTGGGACCTGCAGAACCGATAACCTGACCTGGTTTGGCCGGGGAAGGTCCTACATAATATATTATCTGGCCCTTTACATCAATGGGCAATTCCCTACCGGCATCCAGCAATTCAACAAGTTTTTTATGCGCAGCGTCTCTACCGGTATATATAACGCCGTTTAACAAAACACGTTGTCCTATACGAAGTTTTTCCACCATTTCATCAGTTAAAGGAGTTGTAAGTTTAATTTTGGTCAAGTTAATTCCCCCTCCCGCAACTTATAAAATTATTTCCTTATGCCTGCTGGCGTGGCAATTGATATTAACCGCCACAGGCAAACTTGCTATATGGGCGGGGTAGATTTCAATGTGAACGGCAAGTGCCGTATAACGACCACCAAGCCCCTGCGGCCCAATACCTGTTTTGTTGATTTCCTCCAGCAATTCTTTTTCCAAACTTGCAATTTCAGGCCTGGGGTTGGGTATGCCCACACTTCTTAATAGCGCCTCTTTGGCGAGCAAAGCACACTTTTCAAATGTGCCCCCAATACCTACGCCAACAACAATCGGCGGGCAGGGGTTGGGTCCTGCCGCCTTTACTGTATCCAAAACGAATTTTTTAACCCCTTCAACCCCTTCAGCCGGCTTGAGCATTTTAATGGCGCTCATGTTTTCGCTACCGCCACCCTTTGGGGCTACCGTTATTTTTAAATTATCGCCAGGAACTAGCTTTAAGTGTAACACTGCTGGAGTGTTGTCACCTGTGTTAACGCGTTCCAAAGGATGGCCAACTATGGACTTCCTTAAATAACCTTCAGCATATCCTCTCCGCACCCCTTCGTTGATTGCATCCTCCAGGGGGCCCCCTACGATATGAACTTCCTGCCCCAACTCAACAAACACCACAGCAAAACCGGTGTCCTGACACATCGGGACTTCTTCTGTACGGGCAATCTCAGCATTCTTAATTAATTGTTCAATAATTTCTTTACCCGTTAGGGAAAGCTCTTTTTCATATGCATTTTTAAAAGCATCTATCATATCCTGACCAAGAAAAAAATTGGCCTCCATACACAGCTTTGCAGTGGCATTTGTAATCTCTTCAACATTAATGGTTTTAATTTTAGTTCCCCCCTTTAAAAAGTAATGCTTGCCTAAATTATACACGCAATTATTATGCCACCTAACATTTCTTTAAAATTCTAACATATCTATTTATAAAAAATACAAAATAACTTGGTTTTACTAAAAAATTTTTAGTTTTTAGAAACGATAATAAAAAAAATAGAAATATTAATGTCTAATTTTTTTAATCTTTTCTAAATGTTTGAATTTTCCAATTTAGCTTTTTTAAGTTTATTATAAAGTGTCGCCAGAGATATATTTAACGCCTGGGCAGCCCGTCTTTTACCCTCTACAGTGTTACCAAATTTAGTTAAAGCCTTTTTAATCAGTAATTGTTCCATCTGTTCAATCGGCATCAGATCTATATCTTTTTCTGGTAGAGTTTTAAACTGGCTAACATGCTGAACAAAATGTTGTTTCTTGAGAATTACATCATCAACAGTTACCATCACTCTTTCCACAACGTTTTCCAGCTCCCTGACATTTCCCGGCCAGTCGTAACTATATAAGATTTCTTCAGCGTCCTTGGATATGCCCTGTACTTTCTTGCCTAATTTTCTATTTAATTTAACGATTAGATTATTAACCAGCATGGGTAAATCATCTTTGCGCAGCCTTAGCGGGGGAATAGTAATTTCCACTACATTCAACCTGTAGTACAGATCTTCCCTGAAATTGCCATTTCTAATCATTTCCCTGAGGTTTCTGTTAGTTGCTGCAATTACTCTTACATCTACTCGTATAGTTTGATTGCCGCCAACTTTTTCAAATTCCATTTCCTGAAGTACTCTTAACAATTTTCCCTGCAGCGCCAGGTTCATATCCCCTATTTCATCAAGAAAAATCGTCCCTCCGTTGGCCAGTTCAAACTTACCGATCTTTGATTTTACTGCGCCTGTAAAAGCTCCTTTAGCATACCCGAAAAACTCGCTTTCCAACAGGTTTTCAGGTATTGCAGCACAATTGACCTTAATAAATGGTTTTTCCCGCCTGGAACTAACATGATGAATAGCATGCGCGAACAGTTCTTTCCCGGTTCCACTTTCACCCAACAGTAAAACGGTTGTATTGCTGCGTGCAGATTTTTCAGCAAGTTGGATGCATTTTTTTAGCTCGCTGCTTTCGCCAATGATGTCAGAAAAATTATACTTACAAGTCGTTACCTGGCCGAACTTGTCCGAAAGGTTTTCTATTAGACTAGTTCGCTGCTTCAATTCGTCCATTAACTTCATAACGTCTGTAAAATGTTGAAAAACTACAACAGCTCCTTCCAAACTGCCATCAATAATAATTGGTGAAGCATTACTTATTACCTCAGCATTACTTCCGCCAACTTTGGTCCTATGTCCAAAAACATTTTTGCCTGTTCGCAAAGCCATGGCCAGGGCCCCATCAGGGGAAACTTCAAGAAGATTTTGGCCTATTCTTTCTTCAGCAGGTATACCTGTTATCCTGACAAAAGCGGGGTTTACGTATTTAATGATCCCGTCCTTGCCGGCCACCTCCACGGCTTCTTGGACCGAATTCAAAATAGTAGACAGCTCACCTTGAATTCTTTTAATTTTGAGTAATTCTTTCTTTTCTTGAAAAAGGCGCACCATTAAGTTTACCGAGCCGGTTTCGATTATTGAAACATTACCCCTGATTTGCTTAAGCTTCTCCTCAACTTTGATGTCTTTAACAGTATTAATAACTATGCTCAAACCGTTAATTTTAAAGATTTTATCAAGTGAGTTATGAAATGTAATATTATTGGCCTTTAATAAATTAGAAGGCACTATTTCATCATAAATATTAAAAAAAGAAGTAACCTCAATATCCTTTAAGTTTCTAAGCAGGTTATAAACGGATAAAGCATCGTCACCAATACCAATAATAGCCACCTTAATCTTATTATCCAATATTTACACCTTCTCGTTAGGGTAAATTTTTATTCTTCTGATTAATTCGACTATTTTTTAATTTATCCTTCTAAAAAATATAAAAATGTTTCATAGCCAAATTGTTTTAACAAAAATAACCTTTCTTACGTCAGACAATAACTTCAGGCGAATAACTCCTGTAACCCGTTCCAGGTTACAGGAGTTATTCGCCCTTGTTTAAAATTAACTCTTGAAAGGCATCTGTAGCATAGTTGATCATTTCAGGTGTATAGCGAACAAGAAAAAAACTCCTTGTCATGTCGACACCTTTAAGCAATGTTTTTTGAACTTTCCCCGTATCCAACACATCAGAAGCAGCAAGGCTGGAAACAAAACCAACACCAATTCCGGATTGAACCGCGCTAATTACCGCCCTGGTACTGCCAAGTTCCATTTCAGCCTCAATTTGCTGGCAATCAACCCCGTACCTGTTTAAGATTTCCCACATGGATTGGCGTGTACCTGAACCTTCCTCACGGAGAATTAGTTTTTCAGTTAACAATTCTTTTGCCTCAATAGCTTTTCCTGACCAGCGATGGCCCGGTGGAACAATTAAAACCAATTCATCATCCAACCATTTTGTGAATTTTAAATTCTCTTTTTTTACTATTTTTCCAACTACGCCAATATCTATATCCCGATCCTGTACCCAGGATATTACTTCTCCACTGCCTGCAACCCGCAGGCTCATATGAATGCCTGGATATTTGCGCTTAAACCTGCCAATATATCCGGGTAAAATATATTCCCCTGGGATAGTGCTGGCACCAATGGCTAAACGCCCGGCTTTAAGACCCCGAATTGCATCTAAACCAGTCTTTATTTTGTGATAATGCCCAAGCATTTTTTTCGCTTCGGGATAAAGCAACTGGCCAGCTTCTGTAAGGATGATTTTCTTTTCATTACGCTGAAATAAGGTAACCTTCAGATCTTCTTCCAGGGCTTTGATTTGAAAACTTATAGCTGGCTGGCTCATATAAAGTTTTTTTGCTGCACGTGTAAAGCTTTGCAGCTCAGTCACCCGAACAAAAGCCTCAAGCTGCTTAAAATTCATGGTATATCACCACCGTAAAACTTCGCTGGCAGCTTCAATTAAACCAATTTTAGTATAAGTAAGCGAAAGGCCTCCTTGAAAGTAAACCCCATATGGCTCTCGCATTGGTGCATCTGCTGTAAATTCAAGAGAAGCACCTTGAACAAAAGTACCTGCCGCCATTATTACCTGATGCTGGTAACCGGGCAGGGGTGAAGGGACAGGAACGACATGACTGTCCACAGGAGAGGCTCCCTGGATACCACGACAAAAAGCCTCTACACGTTCAGGGGTTTTTAAAATTACCGCCTGAACAATGTCAGTTCTCTTATCATATGGTGATGGAAAAACATCAAAACCTAACTCTTTAAAAAACAAAGCCGCCCAGATAGCTCCCCGCAAGGCCTCCATCACCAGATGCGGAGCTAAATATAAACCCTGGAAAAAAAGACGCTGCCAGCCTAAAGTGGGCCCTACTTCAGCACCGATACCCGGAGCAGTCAACCTATTTGCTGCTAGCTCAACTAACTTCTTTTTTCCCGCTACATATCCTCCTGTAGGAGCCAACCCTCCTCCAGGATTTTTGATTAATGAACCTGCTATTATATCAGCTCCGTTTTCCGTTGGCTCTGATTCTTCAACAAATTCGCCATAGCAATTATCCACAAATATTATTGTATCTGGCTGTCTGGCCTTAATGAAACTGCACAGCTTACTCAATTCCGCCATATTAAGGGATGGTCTTAAACTGTATCCACAAGAGCGCTGGATTGAAACCATTTTCACGGGCTGGCGTAATTCTTCGTCCAGCCTTCCCCAATCTAAAGTCCCATCATCAAGCAGTTCAATTTGACGGCAGCACACCCCCATGCTAACCAACGATCCTTCGCTTTTTGTATGATAGCCAATAATTTTATCCAGTGTATCATAGGGTTTACCCTGTACCGTCAACAACAGGTCGCCGCTTTTTAAAATGCCGTATAAACACAAAGCAATAGCATGCGTGCCACTAACTATTTGCCCCCTAACCAGAGCATCCTCTGTTTGAAAGATTCGGCAAAAAACCTCTTCCAGCTTTTCCCGGCCAGCATCGTCATAGCCGTAGCCGGTTGATCCTCCAAGGTGAAATGAACTTACCTTGGATTGTCTAAAAGCGTTTATAACTTTTTTATGATTTAATAATTCAACGGGTTCGATAGAACGGTATATTTCAACAACTTCCTTATTTACTTTTTCCGCTACCAACGCTAAATCTTTCAAAATACGCACTCCTCGTATGTCAATTATCAATTGATTCCCTGGCACCCAACATATCCTGCCTGTTTATTACCATCAAGTCCTCCCTGGTTGTCTCACTCATTTTGACCAACCTAACCGCTTGAACCCTCATGGCCCTTTCAATCAGGTTCCTGACCAGCCTTGCATTTCCATTATGCTCATGCAATTTTTTTATAGATTTTAAAACCATAATCAACTCTTCCCTGGCGCCGCTGGAAAGAAGATATTGTCTTTGCTGCAGCATCAAATCCGCAATATCCGTCAGTTCGGCTGTTGAATAGTCGGGGAAGGTTATGTGGATAGGAAAACGTGATCTTAACCCGGGGTTTGTATCCATAAACTTTTCCATTTCATACTTATATCCAGCCAAGATGATAATCAAATTATCCTTATTATCTTCCATGCCTTTAACAATAGTGTCTATAGCTTCTTTACCAAAATCTTTCTCTCCACCTCTGGCAAGTGAATAGGCCTCGTCAATGAACAAAATACCTCCCAGCGATTTTCTGATCTGCTCCCTTGTCTTTTGGGCCGTATGTCCTATGTACTCCCCTACCAGGTCCGCTCTTTCCACTTCCTGCAGGTGGCCTTTTGGTAAAATACCTGCTTCCCTAAATAATTTACCAAGTATTCTGGCTACAGTTGTCTTACCAGTTCCGGGGTTGCCCTTAAATACCATGTGCAATGCCTGGGCTTCTGTATGCAGCTTTTCTCTTGAACGCCTCTTTTGTATTTCGGCAAAAGCATAGATCTCATTGATATGTTTCTTGACATTATTTAATCCAACCAGGGATTCCAACTCCAGTTTAATTGCCTTGATTTTGTCCTCATTTTCATTGGGCTGATTGGATTTGATCCTATCCTTTACGGACGATGCCCGATTTATTGGCTGCTGCAAGGTCGAGTTCTTAACCTCGGAAGACTGCCACATTCGAACTTTTACCAATATAGATCACCTCACCGGGCATTTATTAAAATGTTTATGCAACCGGCTTGGTTAAACTGCCTTAAAAATGAAAGTCTCTCTAAAGAGAGACCTGCATTTTGATAGACCCTGGGTTGTATGATAAGGCTTAACCTAACTTTGGTTCAGAAAAAGAGGTATTAACAGGTTTCATGGGGCTTACTGTGGAAATAGCATGTTTATAAACCATCATTTGCTTACCATCACTTTCCATGATTACCGTAAAATTATCAAACCCTTTAACCATTCCCTTTAATTGAAAGCCGTTAATCAAAAAAATTGTAACAGGAATATTATCCTTTCTAACCTGGTTTAAAAAAGCATCCTGTAAATTTATTTGGGTCTTTGACATATGTCTCCCTCCGTTGGCTATTTTTCTTTTTTCTTTATTTCTGCCCCAACTGTACTATCCCAAAGCTTAACTATATCATCCGCCGTCTGATCTATTGTATCATAATTCTCCATATCTATCCAATTGATATTACTATATCGTTTAAACCAAGTCAACTGTCGCTTAGCAAATCGCCGTGTGTTTCTTTTTAAAATCATAACCGCTTCTTCCAACGAATACTCGTTTAGTAGATAACCTATAATTTCTTTATAGCCCAAACCCTGCATAGAAGCAAGTTCTTTTTGATAGCCGGCCTTTAACAGATTCGAAACCTCCTCTACAAGGCCCCGGGCTACCATCTGATCCACACGCGTTTCTATTCTTTGGTATAGTTTGTTGCGGTCGTAGTATAAACCGGTAAGTAACATATTATATGATTCATATTCATTTTTGTAATCACTTCTGGCTATGGAACCGGTTCTACCTGCTTGGCGAACAATTTCCAAAGCTCTGATTACCCGTTTTAAATTATTTGGGTGTATGCGCTCCGCGGCTTCCGGGTCAACCTGTTTAAGCATATTATGTATTGTTTGTTTACCCTTTTCTTCAGCTATTTGTTGCAGGAAACTTCTATACTCCTGATCGACCCCTGAAAAACCAAAATCATAATTATATATTACCGAATCAACATAGAAACCGGTTCCACCGGCTAAGATCGGAATTTTCCCCCTGCCATATATATTTTGGATTGCCTCCCTGGCAAGTCTTTGATAGATTTGGACCGAAAACTTATCGTCAGGATCAACGATATCAATTAGATAATGGGGCACTCCTTCCATTTCTTCGGGGGTTGGCTTTGCGGTCCCTATGTTCATATAGCGGTAAATCAACATAGAATCAGCCGATATAATTTCACCATCCAGCTTTTTTGCCACTTTTACGGCTACAGATGTTTTCCCTGAAGCAGTTGGACCAGTTATAATCAATAGCGGTATTTTGGAAATTTGTTTCATCCTAATTAATTCAACCATCCTTAAACATAATTCCGTATCTCACGGAGCTGTTTTTACCCCCCTCAATGTACTTAAAACCCAGTTTTTCTAATTCATTGCCCCACCTGTTTTCCTTTACAACAACTCTTTTTGATGCAACTCTCAGAGCTGAATCAAGCACCCTATTTGTAATAGGTCTGTGGTCCGCAAGTGGCCTTAAAGCGTTTATACCACTTGATTTAGACATTGGTATCCTAAACATTGGATCAAAATAAACTACATCAAAACTATTATCCGGCAGCTCCTCCAGGGTAATCCTGTGATCACCTTTGAAAACCTTAATCCGGCTCATTGCATTTAATACATCATGACTTGTCTTTTTATAACTTTTTTGAAGTCCGATCTGAACAATGGAGGCAACCAGAGGTGAACTTTCAATTCCTAAAACAAAACCTTTCGGCCCCAAAATATAGCTGGCAACTATTGCATCAGTTGCCAGACCCAAGGTACAATCCAGCAAGCGCTGCCCATCACATAAACCCATGGCATTAATCATCTGATCATTTTTTCCAGACTTAATTTCCTTTATGCGAATTACAGCCATCGACGGATGAAAAAAAAATTCACTTTCACCAACAATGCAAATTATCCTAAGTGGTTCCACCACAACCATGCCGTCAGGTTTCCAGCTATCTTTCAGCTCACTAATAGTCTTCTTGCCCCTGGCAACATAAGGTATTCCTGTTTCATTGCTTATACGGGCTGCCAATTCATATTGGTCTGCTCGCGCACCTAAAGACGTAGTAATAATAAAATTTTTTTCGGAATTAACCATATGTACTTTCCAAGCATCCTTCCGCTAAGTACGTTTAAACATTGCATTTAGTTCCTGACGTGAAAAAGAAATCACAGTTGGCCTGCCATGAGGGCAAGTATACGGTTCTTTAGACTTGGATAACAAATTGATTAGTGTCTGCATGGATTGAATAGATAAACTCTCCCCGCCTTTGATAGCCGCCTTACATGCCAATAAAGACGCAAGTTTATAATTTAGATCGGTAGTTCCCAGTTTCCCGGTATCAACCAATATCTCCATCATGTCTGCAATAATCTGCTGGGCCTCGACTGCGGAACAATCTGCAGGAATACCGCGCAGTAATACGGCGTCTTTGCCAAACTCTTCAAAAACAAAACCCAACGCTTTTAGTGACTGGCTATGCTGAGCTAATAATTCTAATTCATAGTATTTTAAATTTACATTAACGGGAGCAAGCAGATATTGGATTTCAGCATTCCCGTTTTGTAAATTACTAAAATATTTTTCAAATAAAACCCGTTCATGAGCAGCATGTTGATCAATAATATACAATGCTGCATCACTGCTGGCAATAATATACATGTTAATAAGTTGACCTACCACACGCAGTTCAGGAAAGTTGCTGCTTAGATAATTAGAAACTGTTTCAGCAAACACCTGCCGTTCCACGTTATCCTGTGTTGAGAACTGCATGGCTTGTTCTGGCATGTTCAAATTGTCTTGTTTTAAATAATTTTTTGAGCTATTCTTTAAGCCTTCATCTTTTTTTAGATAAGCAGATTCCTTAGAAGAAGGGATCAAAGAAAATTTTTGCTGTGATTCGGGCTTTGTTTTTTCAATGGAAAGCATATCTAAATGGTAGGGTTCTTCCGACGGTGGCAAACTTACCTTTTCATGTACAACCCGGCTAAATCCAGGTATAAGATTGACTTCTCGCAGAGCGCTGCGTACTGCGGTAGTAATTAGCGATAAAACCTTTTCTTCCGCTTCAATTTTAATTTCCATCTTGGCAGGATGAATATTAACGTCCAGCACGCCTGGTGGCATTTGCAGCAAAAGCACTGCCACCGGGTATCGCCCAACGGTCAAAAGCCCGCGATAGCCTTCTTCAATAGCGGAATTTATGGCAAAGCTTCTTACCAGCCGCCCGTTAACTGCAGTTGTTATTTGCTGTCTTGAACTACGGCTTAATTCCGGTTTGCTAATATATCCCTCGATTTGAATCTCATTATCTTTAAATTCCAGCGGTACCATTACGGACGCAGCGTTTACGCCGTAAACCGCAGCAACCGTTTCCAAAAGTTTGGCCGAACCCGGTGACTGAAATATTTGGCGGCCGTTATGGGTTAAAATAAAACCAACGCCAGAGTTAATTAAGGCCATTTTATAAAGTAGTTCGTTAATTAGTCCAATTTCAGTCGCCTTTGATTTTAAATGTTTTAACCGGGCAGGGGTGTTAAAAAACAGCTTACGCACAGTCACCGTCGTCCCCACCTGGCACCCGACAGGGCCTTCTTCAATTAACTTACCACCACGTAGATTTAGGTAATACCCCTCACTGTTTTCGCGTATTCTTGTTTTTATTAACAGATCGGAAACAGCGGCAATACTCGGAAGTGCTTCACCCCTGAATCCCAGGGTTTGAATCTGGTATAAATCTCCCGCTGTTTTTATTTTACTGGTGGCATGACGCTGAAAAGCCAGGGGGACATCCTCCTGGCTAATACCACAACCATTATCGACCACTGTAATGGACTCCAATCCCCCGCCGGCTATAGAGACAGTAATGTTTCCGGCACCTGCATCCAATGAATTCTCCACCAGTTCTTTTACCACTGATAAAGGCCTTTCAACGACTTCACCGGCAGCAATTCTACAGGCTGTGTTTTCATCCAAAATAATAATTTTAGGCATTTACATATCTACCCTTCCGTTACCCACTCTTGACCCTTTTTCTTATCGAAGGAAATACATGTGTCGGTAGATTTATCCTGCATATATATATAATCAAAATCTTTTTTGTTTTTGGCCTCGTCATATATTTCATATGCTTCATTCTGGCATGCATTACAGGCCTGAAAGGGTACTGAAACTGCAAAAATTCTAACCGGTTGTTTATACCCCCTGTCGCCACGGGATTCAATAATAATATAACCCGGGCAGTCCGGGCAAACACGAACCTTTTCAAATTGCTCTTCTTCTATATAATCGGTATCATAATATATAAACTTCTTCTTCTGATAGTATTTGCCGGTGCCAAAAATCTTTTGGATATCTGCTTTGTCCCTGTTTTCCCAAGTTTCCAAGAGTTTATCAACCATTTTTTTAACTTGTGCCAGTCTATCCTGGCTCTCTTGAAACCTACCCGGCCAGTAGTCGGGTTCCATTACGTATGAATAATCTTCGCCTGCCAATGCTAATATTATGGCCAGATTAACATAAGGCAAAGCTGATTCAATAGCGTAACCACCTTCCAGAACGGCAAGATGAGGTTTTAACTTACTCGTAAAATCGGCATAAGCCCTGGCGGTAAAACGCATACTACCAAGCGGGTCGGTATAGTGGTTATCCTGGCCTGCCGAGTTGATAATTATATCCGGTTTGAAATCGTTCAGAACCGGTAAGATTAAATTATCTACAACGTATAGAAAGGTCTCATCAGATGTACCCGGCGGCAGTGGTACGTTCAACGTCTTGGCGTAAGCCCCCGGTCCTCCTAATTCATGGGTAAAACCGGTTCCGGGAAAAATAGTTCTACCATCCTGGTGGAAAGATATAAATAATACATCGGGGTCATGGTAAAAAATATCCTGCGTTCCATCACCGTGGTGGGCATCTGAGTCCACAATGGCAACTTTTTTTATCCCGTGACGCCGTCGCAGATACTCAACCAAAATGGCTTCGTTATTGATACTGCAAAATCCACGGTTCCCATGAACCACACGCATGGCGTGATGACCGGGAGGACGCACTAAAGCAAATCCATTTTTAATTTCTTTGCTAATTAAACTATCTCCCATTTGTAAAGTGGAACCAGCAGCGATAAGATGGGCCTCAGTTACCTGGCTTTGTACCCGCGGCACACAAAAATGTGTCCTGGCAATATCGTGCAAGGTTGCCAGTCGCGGCGCAAACTCTTTGATTTGGGGTAAATCCATTACACCTTCTTCAAATATTTGGTCACGGGTATACAACAACCTTTCTTCCCTTTCAGGGTGAGTTGGTGATATGGCCCAATCGAACGCAGGGAAAAATATTAGACCGGTTTTTTCCATTAAAAATCACCCCTTGACCCGATATGTCCCATTATGCCCCTTGGAGTTTGCACACAAATATCATATATTCTACCGGTGGTCACCCAATTACGCACCATAGTAAAAACATCCCTACGGGTCACTTCGGTTTTTTCAATATTCATTGTAAGCCCGTACTTTTTCGCCCGTTTTTTAATCCAGTCATTAGCCAGAGTCAAGGCGTCCTCTTCAGTAAAACGCTCTTTGGCAATTTGACCCTGAAAACCCTCTTCTTCGATGGTATAATAGCCCTGTTCAGTATCTGCTCTTAAACTAACCTGTAAAGTCGGTAAGGCCACAGCTGCACCGATGGCGTTGGCTACTGGAGCATATGGTGGAATTACCGGGTAACAGCCTATTTTAGCCGCTATTTTAGTGATAAAACCTGCTGCACCGCCACCAACTCCAACAACTATTCGGGGGCGTTCTTTTCTTTTTTGTAATACCTCCCAAACTCTATATGCAGGCTCCTGCTCCCATTGTAGGAACATTGCATCAATTTCCTTGATAATTATATCAATAACCAGGTTGGTAATGTGATTGGCCACATCATAACAGCTCATCCCCAGCGGTTTTCCTAAAGATTCCATCGCTTCCCGCGCCTTATCTTCATTTCCAACGCTTGTCAGGCCGAGCACCCGCAGTGCATCAGTGGGTGTGGGCATTGGCCCGCCAAGGCAAAATGGCGCACCCAATCTTTCGGAGTAAACGACAATCTCTTTGCCAACCCGCTCAACTATGCTGTCACCGCCCACGGGTACGGATTTAACCGCTAGCGCACGCACTTGAGTCAGCTGGTCGTAAACAGTAGCCCCCCTGGCTGCAAGCAGCGGCTGGCCGCTTAATATAAGGGCCAAATCGGTGGTGGTACCACCGATATCAACAACTACCGAAGTCTCCCCAGGGGGAATTAATGCCTGAACACCAAGGGTGCTGGCTGCGGGGCCACTGAAAATTGTTTCTATGGGGACACATGTTTCTTTACCAAGTGGCATCGTGCCACCATCAGCTTTAAGTATAAAAACTGAACCGGTGATACCGCGCCTAGCCATTGCTTCTTTAACCGAATCCATAAAATAAGAATACTTATCCCTGGTAGCGCAAGTCAACATAGTAGAGACGACACGCCGCGGAAAACTCAATCGTCCCGACACTTGATGTCCCATCTCAACATGACATTCAGGACAATACTTTTTAAGTACTTCCGCAACCTCAATTTCATGCTTATTATTACGTACTGAAAATTTTCCTACCACTGCTACCTTCTTATAATCTTTATTTAGCAAATCCACTACAGCGTTTTCTATCTCATCGAATCGTAATGGCATAATCTCCCGTCCCCTGTAATCTATGGCACCGGAGATTATATAGGTATCGGTTTTGTACCGGTAGTGAACATGGCTCAATCCTGGTCCGGGGATTAAAATAAGGCCTACCGGGTCATATTTTCTCTCCACGATAAAATTAGTTATTAATGTTGTGCTAAAAACCACCCGGTCAATTAATTCGGCAGGAACACCTTTCATAATTTGATCCAGCGCATTTAGCAGAGATGTAAGTATATCATTGCTGCCGGTGGGCACCTTTGCGGTTGCCCGTACTAATCCATTATCCAGCAATACAGCATCAGTGCAGGTCCCCCCAACATCGATACCGATATACATCAACTCACCCCCAGACCCAATTAAGCATTAATAAATAGTTTATTTCTTCGGGAAGATATTAATATCCTTCAATAACTTGTTTTCTATCCCACTCTGATGATCTAATTTTTCCTTCCACAAGGCTAACAGATTCAATGCTTCAATTGGTGTTATTCTTGCTGGATCAATCTGGGATAATTCGCCGGATATAGCCTTGGAAAGACAATTTTCGCAAACTTTTTTTTCCTGTTCAGCAAAAAAAACCGGATCTAATTCACTGCTAATATTCGTTTTTTTCTTTTCAAGCTCAATAAGAAAATTTTTTGCTCTGTTTAATATGGATTCCGGCAGTCCGGCCAGCTTAGCAACCTGAATTCCATAACTTCTATCTACTTTGCCAGGCAACACTTTGCGTAAAAAAATAATTTCTTCATCTTTTTCCCTAACATCAATGGTATAATTACATATCCCTGGCAGCTCTTCAAGATCTGTCAGTTCGTGGTAATGAGTTGAAAACAGTGTCCTGGCTTTAATTGCATTATTTATGTATTCAACCAGCGCCCTTGCAATACTTATCCCATCGTAAGTGCTTGTGCCCCTTCCTACTTCATCCATAATTATTAGGCTTAACGGGGTAGCTTTCTTAACAATTTCAGTACATTCACTCATTTCAACCATAAATGTGCTACGGCCGCCTGCTAAGTCGTCAGCCGCGCCAATGCGGGTAAATATTTGGTCAACTATACCGATTTCCGCACTACTGGCAGGAACAAAACTTCCGGCCTGAGCCATTAGTGTGATTAAAGCTACCTGACGCATATATGTGCTCTTTCCGGCCATGTTCGGTCCTGTCAACAAAATCAATCTGTGTTGCTGATCCAATATCGTTTCATTAGGCACAAAACCACCGGGGTCCATAACCCGTTCTACTACCGGGTGCCGTCCTTCATTGATAATAATTCTATTGCTTTTATTAACCAAAGGCCGAACATAATTTAAATTTTGAGCAGCTTCTGCCAGAGAAATAAGCACATCCAACACCGCCAATATATTTGCCAGTTGCTGGATCCTGGGAACTTCTTTACAAACTTTTTGTCTCAGTTCGGAAAATAAATCATATTCCAATTGGGTTAGGCGATCTTCGGCCCCCATAATTAATTCTTCATACTCTTTGAGCTGAGGTGTAATATATCTTTCAGCGTTTACAAGAGTTTGCCGCCTGGTATAATATTCAGGTACCAGGTCAAGGTTGGATTTAGTAACTTCTAAATAATACCCAAAGACCTTGTTATAACCAACTTTCAAGGTTCTAATACCTGTTTTTTCACGTTCTTCCGACTCTATTCTGGCCAACCAATCTTTACCGTTGCGGCTGGCTTCCCTCAGCCGGTCAACTTCAGGGTGGTATCCATCCCGAATAATGCCCCCATCCCTTACGGAAACCGGAGGTTCATCAGCAATTGCCTGACTTAATACATCCATTAAATCTTTCATTTCGTCCATGGACTTTGCCAGTTTAACCAATAGTTCAGTTACACAGTTGGATAGAGCCATCTTTATTGCAGGAAGTAAAGAAAAGGATTTTTTTAAGGCGAGCATATCCCTGGCATTGGCTGTACCATATGAAACTTTACTGGCAAGCCGTTCAAGATCATAGACATCTTTTAGAAAATCCTTAATTTTTTTGCGTAATAAAAGATTCTGTAACAATTCCTCTACAGCATCAAGGCGCGTATTAATTTCTTTTACGTTTACCAGCGGCTGTTCAATCCAAAGTTTTAATAACCTGCCCCCCATGGCTGTACTGGTATAATCAAGCACCCAAATAAGTGTTCCCCATCGTGTGCCATCCTTAATCGATTTGGTTAATTCAAGGTTGCGGCGCGAAGAACAATCAATTTTTAGATACTGGCTAGAAAAATATACTTTGGGAGCAGCTAATTGCTGTAAAGTCCTTTTTTGGGTCTCCTGCAAATAAAACAGGATAGCACCTGCGGCACGGACCCCCAGTTTAAGATTGACAGATTCCTCATTACTACCCCAATTAGCTCCAAATTGAGCTTTTATTAGTGCTAGGCAACTCTCATACTTATAAAGTTCATCATTAATTGTAGTAATAATGGCGTTTTTGTTTTGACCCAAGTATTTTTCTATGAAACTAGAGCCACTGCTAGGAACTAAAAATTCAGACGGCTGCAATCTAAAAATTTCATCCAATATTTCAGACACAGCATTTTCACCGGTGTATTCCGTCAACATAAATAAGCCGGTGGATACATCGGTATAAGCCAATCCCAAAGACCCGTTTTCATATAAAACAGATGCCAAATAATTATTGTGTTTGTCCTCCAAACATTGCCCTTCTATAACAGTTCCGGGAGTAATTACCCTGATAACCTCTCTTTTAACAAGTCCCTTAACCTCCCTGGGGTCTTCTACTTGCTCACAGATGGCCACCTTACAACCTTTACTTATGAGTCGAGCAATGTAGTTTTCCGCGGCATGGTGAGGCACACCGCACATGGGGACTTTTTTCCCGGCGCCGCCATCTCTTGCCGTAAGGGTGATTTCCAGGATTTTAGAGGCACTAACGGCATCCTCGAAAAACATTTCATAAAAATCACCCATACGAAAAAATAATATGCTGTCTTTATACTGCTGCTTTATCTGCAAATATTGCTGAATCATTGGGGTAAATCCCACGAATGCTCCCTCCTGGAGTCATTATAACACAGCGTTTAAAACAACTAAACCCGACCGATGGCCGGGTTATTTGTTGCTTAATTACCGCAACCGCTGCAGCTTGAACAGCAATCGTCGGAGCAGGATTGACCATTACCGGAAATTGCCTTGGCTATTATATTATTAATCTCTTCTAAGACTTTTTCAAAATTCTGCTGGGCCGCAAAAAAATTATAAATCAAAGGGTTGTCCAGCATTTTCTTCTCCAGACCTTCCACATCTTCCTTTTGGCTTTCGGAAAGCTGTTCACCTTTTCTTTGAATATCCAGATACAATTTTTGTTTTTCGTTAAACTCCTTAATTATTTGCTGGGCATCATCATCCTGCATCATTGCCATCTCCGCATTTTTCATCTCTGCCAGTTCTTTTGAATTAGAAATTTCTAGCCCAAGTTCATAGGCTTTCTCCAAAATAGACATTTTATACCTCCTTTATTTAAAGGGCATAATTCTCCCCTTCTAGATGTGTCAAACTGCAACCGGTAATCTTCAAAGGCACTACTTTTCCTATTACGTTATTTCCGCCTCTAAAAACTACTATCTTATTGGTTCTGGTTCTGGCGCTCATTAGTTCGGAATTTGTTTTACTAGGACCCTCAACCAGGCATTCCAGCACCTTACCTACATCTGACTTGTTATTTTCTAAAGTTATCTTATTCTGCAACTCTATAATTTTTTGGATTCGTTCACTTTTGACTTCATCAGGTACTTGCTCCTCCATCCTGGCTGCGGGTGTCCCCTCCCTTTTGTTATAAACAAAAGTAAAAGCGCTGTCAAATTTTATTTCTTGCATCAACTCATAAGTATCTCTAAAATCCGCTTCAGTTTCACCTGGAAAACCTACCATCACATCTGTAGTTAATGAGACATCAGGTATCGCCACCCTAATTTTTTCTATCAGATCAAAGTAATCTTCACGCGTGTAACCACGGTTCATTTTTTTAAGAATTCTGTTACTGCCTGCCTGCACTGGTAAATGAATATGTTCACATACTTTTGATAAGCCAGTAATCGTAGTTATAAGCTTGTCATTAAAGTCTCTTGGATGTGATGTCATGTAACGAATTCTGTAAATGCCGTCAATTGAGTTGACTTTTGTTAGCAAGTCCGCAAAGTCAATGCCTTCTTTTAAATCCTTGCCGTACGAATTTACATTTTGGCCAAGTAATGTAATATCTTTGTAACCTTCTTGCCCCAGTTCATTAATTTCCTTAATAATAGATTCAGGACTTCTACTTCTTTCCCTACCCCTGACGTATGGTACAATACAGTAAGTGCAAAAATTATTGCAGCCTAGCGTTATATTTACCCACGCCCTAATACCCGGCACCCTTTTAACTGGTAAAATACATTCTTCCATTCCGGCTTCATGCCAGATATCAATAACCTGCTGTTTTGTTTCCCGTGCCTTTGCCAGCAAATCCCCCAGTGTATGTAAATTAAAGGTGCCAAAAACAACGTCAACATAGGGAAACCTTTGTTTAAGCCGCTTAGCAACATGCTCCTGCTGGCTCATGCAACCACCAACACCAATAATTAAATCGGGTTTGGTCTTTTTAATTTTTCCCAGCCTGCCCAATAAGCCGTACACCTTGTTTTCAGCAGTTTCTCTGACACAACACGTATTAATAATTATTAAATCTGCTTCGTTTAGATCATACGCGGGATTATAGCCATTGTTTTCAAGAATACCTGCAATTTGTTCGGAATCATGCTCATTCATTTGACAACCGAAGGTAATAGTGAGATACTTTTTATTCTTGTTATTTTCCGTACTCATTTAAAGTTTCGCTCCATTCAACCAAAAATCTCCTTAATTATAGCGCATATATATAATAGAAACAAATCGTCTTCCTTGACTTTATAACCATCGCTACGCTAGAAGACACAGAGGTCGAACGGTATAAAAGAATGATAGCAGTTTTGCAGGAAGAGAACGCCACCCTAAAAAGGCTGCGCCTATCTTGATCCCAAAACCACTAAAGCATATATGTTTGAATTTTTGTTTAACATTATTGTGATAGCGGTATAACACCTGCGCAACTACTGGCTGGAAATTCGCAGGTTTAACCGGAACAGCAGCGGAGACCCACCAATAAAGGAAAAACCGGGCATTTGCCCGGTGTATTTAGAAAAATTATCGTCCTTTAAATTCAGGTTTCTTTTTGCTCAGGAATGCGCTAATTCCCTCATTCCTGTCTTCTGTCGCAAACGAAACGGCAAATAAATCTGCTTCATGAATGAATGCTTTTTCAATATCCATTTCCAGTCCTTCGTTGACAGCCTCTTTGCTTAATTGCACCGCTATGGGACCACGGGCAGCTATCCGCTTGGCCATGTTTTTACAAAAATCAATTAGCTCAGCCGCGGGAACGACGTGGTTGACCAGCCCAATGCGCTGAGCGGCAGCAGCATCATACATATCAGCCGTGAATAATATTTCCTTGGCCATGCCGGGATTCACTAACCTGGTTAGTCTTTGTGTTCCACCAAAACCTGCAATAATGCCCAACCCTACCTCGGGCTGTCCCAATTTGGCGTTTTCTGAAGCAACGCGAATATCACAGGCCATAGAAAGTTCACAGCCACCACCCAAAGCAAAACCATTGATGGCAGCAATGACGGGTTTGTTTAAGTTTTCTATTTTACTGAAGACTTTTTGGCCCAGGCGGGCAAAGCTCCTTGCTTCAAGCGGCTTCAAAGTCTGCATGAAAGCGATGTCGGCACCGGCAACAAAAGCTTTATCACCCGCGCCGGTTATAATTACGACTCTAACTTCATCGTCTGCACTCAGCTGGTCCACAGCCGCATCAATTTCCTTTAAAGTGTCGCCGTTCAACGCGTTAAGCACCTTGGGCCTGTTTATGGACAAGATGGCGATATTACCGTCTTTTTCAAGCAAAATATTTTCAAAAGACATGATATCCCTCCTAAAGTTTGCTACTAGAACTAATAAACGTAAAACCCTCTGCCGGACTTTCTACCAAGCCAGCCAGCGGCAACGTATTTACGAAGCAGAGGACACGGGCGATATTTACTGTCACCAAACCCCTTATAAAGCACTTCCATAATATAAAGGCAAGTATCAAGACCAATCAAATCGGCCAAAGCCAGGGGACCCATTGGATGGTTCATGCCTAATTTCATAACCTGGTCGACTGCCTCGGGTGTCGCAATGCCCTCATAAACGCAATAAATCGCCTCATTAATCATCGGCAGCAACACACGGTTACTGACAAATCCAGGAGCGTCGTTTACTTCTACCGGAACCTTGCCC
This sequence comes from Desulfotruncus alcoholivorax DSM 16058, assembly GCF_000430885.1. Taxonomy (GTDB): domain Bacteria; phylum Bacillota; class Desulfotomaculia; order Desulfotomaculales; family Desulfallaceae; genus Desulfotruncus; species Desulfotruncus alcoholivorax. Next base: position 63,654 of record NZ_AUMW01000003.1, read on the forward strand.
ATTTGTTCGCTCAGTTCCTTGACAATGTTGTATGTTTCGTCACTGGTAGCCAGACCCCTAATAATTTCCACCAGTTTCATAACCGGAACCGGATTCATAAAATGCATGCCGATGACTTTTTCCGGGCGTTTTGTCACTGCCGCAATTTCAGTGATAGGAAGTGAAGAAGTATTAGTGGCTAAAATGGTATGTTCAGGGCAAACATTGTCCAAATCTTTAAATATTTTGCCTTTAATTTCCATGTTTTCAATTGCTGCTTCTACTACAAAATCTACATCACCTGCATCCTGCAAACTGGTTGAAGGAGTGATTAATTTCAAAATACTTTCTTTTTTAGCCTCATCAATGCGCCCTTTACTAACATCGCGGCTTAAATTTTTTTCAATGATACCCAGGCCACGGCTTACAAACTCTTCTTTAATATCATTAAGTACTACCTGAATACCTGCCACTGCCGCTACCTGAGCAATACCGGAGCCCATTTGGCCAGCCCCAATAACCATAATCTTTTTAACTTTCACCTGTTACCCCTCCATTTTTATTTATATATTTTCAACTATTAAGGCTGTCCCCTGTCCTCCGCCAATGCAAAGGGTGGCCAAACCGTATTTACTGTTGCGGCGTTTCATCTCATGCAGCAGCGTTACAAGGATCCTGGTGCCGCTGCAGCCGATTGGGTGACCAATTGCAATTGCGCCACCATTAACATTTGTTATCTCGGCCGGAAGTTCCAGCTGTTTCACTACCGCCAGGGCCTGGGCAGCAAATGCCTCATTAGCCTCTATCAGGTTTAAATCCGCCACTGTCAGCCCCGCCTTGGCCAGCGCCTTTTTAGTGGCAGGAATAGGGCCTAATCCCATATAAGCCGGGTCAACACCGGCTGAAGCAGCAGCCCTTATTGTAAAAAGAGGTTTTAGTCCCAGTTCTTTTGCTTTGCCAGCCGACATTACAACTACTGCCGCTGCAGCGTCATTGATGCCGGAAGCATTGCCGGCAGTAACCGTACCGTCTTTTTTAAAGGCAGGCTTCAATTTGGCCAGTACCTCTACTGTTGTGCCGCGGCGAGGAAATTCATCCGTGTCAAAGTACACCGGCTCACCCTTTTTAGACGGCATTTCAATGGGCAATATCTCTTCTTTAAAACGCCCTTCATCAATTGCCGCAACAGCCTTCTGCTGGCTGCCGGCCGCAAAAATATCTTGCTCTTCACGGGTAATTCCATATTTCTCTGCTATATTTTCAGCTGTTATCCCCATATGTACATCATTAAATGCACACCATAAACCGTCCCGAATCATAGCATCTACAAGTTTGGAATCACCCATTCTATAGCCCCAGCGGCCTTTTTCAATCAGGTAAGGAGCTGCCGACATATTTTCAAAGCCTCCGGCAACTATGACGTCAGCTTCGCCTGCGGCTACCAGTTGGGCCGCTAAACCAACTGTCTTCAGCCCTGATCCACAAACCTTATTTAAAGTCCAGGCCGGAACTTCATGGGGAAGGCCGGCCATTATAGATGCTTGGCGAGCAGGGTTCTGTCCCAATCCCGCCTGCAAAACGTTACCCATGATAACTTCTTCTACTTGACCTGGTTCCAAAGCGGCCCTGCGCAGAGCCTCGGCAATAACCTTGGCTCCCAGTTGAGCTGCAGGAATAGCCGTCAATGAACCGCCGTATTTACCCACTGCAGTACGTACTGAACTGACGATAACGGCTTCACGCACAAAAATTCCCCCTTAATAAATAAATGCTAATAACAAGCAATACTTTCCCTCCAAGCACCACACGTTAAAAACGTTATTATCAATTTGTCGTTTCTACCGGCATTAATGTAGTTTCTTATATTTGACAAGCTTATTAATATGATTGGAGTGCGGCAATCGCCGCACTCCAATCATATTATTTCGTTTTAGCTAGCCATAATTTTCTTTAACTCTTCAGTTAAAATGGGCACCACTTCAAACAAGTCACCAACGATGCCATAATCGGCTACCTTAAAGATATTGGCCTCTTCATCTTTATTAATGGCAACGATGCACTTGGCAGAGCTCATACCAGCAAGGTGCTGGATGGCTCCTGAAATACCGCAGGCAATATAAAGCACAGGTGATACTGTTTTACCAGTCTGACCAACCTGGAAGCTATGAGATACCCAACCGGCATCAACTGCCGCCCTGGAAGCACCAACGGCAGCACCCAGTACATCGGCTAAATCTTCAAGCAGCTTAAAGTTTTCCGGCCCTTTCATACCCCGGCCGCCACTTACAATTATATTGGCCTCGGTCAGTTCAGGACGCTCTGATACCTGGCGAATTATATCTTTAATTACTTGACGAATGTCACCGGCACCGTACTCAACATTAATTACTTCAGCCTGCTTAGCATTTTCCACCGCAGCGAAGGTGTTCGGACGGATAGTTGCCATTGCGGGGCGAGCTTCCGGACAGGAAGCCTTGACAATAGCCTTACCGGCGTAAATCGGCCGGGTAAAAACTAATTGTCCGTCTACAACTTCCATTCCCGTGCAATCCGTCATTAATCCGGTTTGAAAACGCTGGGCAACCTGTGCCGATAAATCACGGCCCGTAACTGTGCAGCCAAACAATAACACACTGGGTTCATATTTTTTAACCAGATCGGAAACCGCATTAGTGTAACCGTCTGTGGTATAGTTTTCAAGCGCATCGTTATCAATAACATAAATTTTATCAGGGCCGTATGCACTAACAGCTTCAGTCAAATCAGAAACGTTTTTCCCAACCAGAACTGCACACAATTCTTCACCGAGTTGATCGGCGACTTTACGTCCCTCACTAAGCAATTCAAAAGAAACTTTTTTAACTTGTCCTTCACGCTGTTCGGCAAATACCCAAATGCCTTTAGCCATAATTATCTATTCCCTCCTTCAAATATGAAAATTATTTTTGCTTAGATAACTTTTGCTTCTTCACGCAAGAGCCTGGCAAGTTCTTTGGCAGCTTCTGCAGCTTCACCGGGAATAACTTTGCCCGCCTGACGCGCTTCCGGCAGCGAGAAGGAAAGTGCCTTCACTTTAGCAGCAATTTGGTTTTCATCCAAACCAACATCAGCCAGCGTCTTTTTATCCATAGGTTTTTTCTTGGCCTTCATAATACCTTTCATAGAAGGATAACGTGGTTCATTGAGGCCTTTTTGTGCCGTGAAAGCAGCCGGCAATGCCACCTCAATTACCTCGCTACCGCCTTCAACTTCCCGGGTAGCAAGAGCTTTTCCGCCCTCAATCTCCAACTTGGTGACAACATTTACCACCGGGATATTCAATAATTCGGCTACCCTGCCGACTACCTGAGCGGAGCCGTCATCAATGGCCCTAAAGCCACCTAAAATAATATCATATTCCATGCCGCCGATTGTCTTTGCAAGTACTGTTGCAGTTGAAAATTCATCCAGTTCAATTTCACCGGGATCAACCAGTACTGCTTTATCAGCGCCCATCGCCAGCGCCTGCCTTAGCGCATCCTGGGTTTGCTGGCCACCTACGCTTATTACGGTTACTTCGCCTTCTCCTTTTTCTTTAATACGTAAAGCTTCTTCAACAGCAAACTCATCATAGGGGTTCATAATCATACTAACCCCTTTGCTTTCAATTTTACCGTTGCTGTCCAGTGTAATCTTAGCTTCCGTGTCAAACGTTTGTTTAAGGCAAACTAGGATTTTCATATGCTTCCTCCTTTGCTGTAATTATAATAGATTTAACTTAAAGGCTTCCTTGGTAAATTCAGCCCGGGAAATTTGGGTGGGTAATGGCGAATTAGAAACTTTATCCATGAAAAAAACCATGCCTGTCCATAGAAACACAGGCGGGCATTATTTTATTTTAAAATATTAGCCGCTATGACAATGCGTTGCACTTCACTGGTGCCTTCATAAATCTCTGTTATTTTTGCGTCGCGCATCATACGTTCCACCGGGTATTCTCTGGTATAACCATAACCACCAAATATCTGCACAGCCTTGGTTGTTACCCACATTGCACATTCTGATGCGTATAATTTAGCCATAGCTGATTCTTTGCTATAAGGCTGACCACTATCTTTCAAATAAGCTGCACGATAAACAAGGAGCCTGGCGGCATCAATACGGGTGGCCATGTCTGCCAACATCCACTGAATACCCTGGAAGGAACTTATTGATTTGCCAAATTGTTCCCTAATCTTGCTGTATTTTACTGCCTCGTCAAATGCTCCTTGAGCAATTCCCAAAGCCTGGGAGGCAATTCCTATTCTTCCGCCATCCAGCGTCATTAAAGCAATTTTAAATCCTTTGCCGTCTTCCCCAAGCATGTTTTCCTTTGGCACCCGGCAGTTTTCAAATACCAGTTCATAAGTTGAAGAAGCCCTGATCCCCATTTTGTGTTCTTTTTTACCAAAGGTAAATCCAGGTGTTCCTTTTTCTACGATAAATGCAGCAGTTCCTTTGCTTCCTTTGGTTTTATCCGTGGAGGCTATAACAACATATATATCAGCCTTTTCCCCGTTGGTAATAAAAATTTTACTACCATTTAAAACATATTCATCACCGTCGAGGACAGCCGTTGTTTTTACAGAGCCGGCATCAGATCCCGCTGAAGGTTCAGTTAAACCAAGTGCTCCAATTTTTTCGCCATTTGCAAGGGGATCAAGATATTTGTGCTTTTGCTCCTCTGTTCCAAAATAATAAATCGGCCATGAACACAAAGAAGTATGGGCCGAAATCAATACGCCTGTAGATGCACATACCCTGGATAATTCTTCAACAGCTATTGCATAACAAAGATTGTCCATCCCGGCTCCACCGTATTCCTCCGGAAATGGAATACCGGTAAGACCCATTTCGGCCATCTGGTCCCACAAAGAATAATCAAATTCCTCGGCCTCATCCATCGGTCCCGCTTTGGGAGCAACTTCTTTTTCCGCAAAATCCCGCACTGTTTTGCGAATCATTTCCTGCTCTTCCGATAATTTAAAAATCAAAACTTACTCCTCCTTTTAGTTGGTGGGGCTGCATAATTCCAAAAACAAGTCAAACATCCCCATTAATTTTAACATACTGATTTTGCAAAAAACATACCAACCTCCCAGTAATTCATTGGACAGTGGAATAAGTTTTTAAAAGCGGCGAAAACTCGCCTGTATAATGCGGGAACCTATCTAAATTGTTTATATGTCTACAATAATGGACAAGTGTACGGGGCATCACCCCTTTGATATTTTATTTGCCACAACAACCACCCTAAAACTGATTGAACGTTCAGTCAGTTTCTATTATTAAATTATTTCAACTTAAGGTTATCGTCAATAGTTTTTTAGTTAAAAAATTTAATTTGCAAAAAATTTCAGGCAAACAAAAAGCTGCTGTTCTCTAAAACAGCAGCTTTTGGGGGTAATGTCGTTTATTTTTTCACCTGCGCCCATTCTTTTTCGCGAAGCTCAATACGGCGAATCTTACCACTGATTGTTTTGGGGAGACTTTCAACAAATTCAATTTTACGCGACCACTTCACCCCGAACTTCATCCGGGCTGGACACGACGGCTGACTCAGCAACAGCCGGGTGTTCGATCAGTGCGCTTTCAACTTCAAAAGGCCCGATACGGTAACCGGAGGCGAGAATTACATCGTCAGCGCGGCCAACGAACCATAAATAGCCATCCTCATCTTTAATGGCACGATCGCCGGTGATATACCAGTCGCCCCTGTAAGATGATGCTGTTTTATCAGGGTTTTTCCAGTATTCCTTAAATAATCCAACCGGCCTTTCAGGTACTACTTTAATGGCGATATCGCCTTCCTGACCTCTGGGAAGAATATTACCTTCATCGTCAATAACTTCAATTACAAAGCCGGGAGACGGTTTGCCCATAGAACCGGCTCTTACTTCCAAGCACGGGAACGAACCGCATATACATACAGTTTCTGTTTGGCCATAACCATCCCTGATTTTCAAACCAGTGAATTTTTCCCAAGTATCAATAATCTCTGGGTTAAGTGGCTCGCCGGCGGCAACAACATGACGCAGGGACTTAAATTGATACTTGGACAAATCTTCCAGGACAAACATGCGATATGCCGTAGGAGGACCACAAAGAGTTGTTACAGGATATTTCTCTAAATTGGCCAGCGTTTTCTTTACATCAAACCGTGGAGTGTGGTGAACAAACAACGCAGCACCGCAATTAAAAGGTCCAAAAAAACTACTCCAAGCAGCTTTTGCCCAGCCTGTATCGGAAAGGTTCCAGTGCAAATCATCCGGAGTTAAATCAAGCCAGTATTTACCGGTAATTTGGTGACCAATTCCATAGCTGGCCTGAGTGTGTAAAGTCATTTTAGGATAACCTGTAGTCCCGGAGGTAAAGTATAAAATAGCGTTATCATCGAAGCGTGTATTCGCAGCTTCAAACTGATCCGAGGCTCCACTTACAAGATCTTCGTAATTATTCCAACCCTCCCGTTGGGAACCAACCAAAATGAAGCTTTTTAGATTTAGACACTCATTGCGCACCTCGTCCACTTTTGGGGCAATATCTTCGTCGGTTATTACGCAAACCGCTTCAGAAGATTCAAACCGGTACTTCAAATCTTTAGCCGTTAATTGAGTGGTACCAGGGCTTATTACAGCGCCCATCCGCAGGCAGGCAACATTGATTTCCCACCACTCAAGTAACCTTGGCATAACTACGACAACAACGTCACCCTTTTTGACCCCTTGTTCAGCCAGAACGTTACATAATTTGCGGGACCTTTGACACAAACCGGCATATGTCTGCTTTACTTCATTATCATTATCATCAACCCACCAGATAGCAAGTTTGTCCGGGTCCTGTGCCCACTTATCCAGAACATCCCTGGCGAAATTGTAATATTCCGGTACATCCCACTTAAACTCCGCATAAGTCTTATCATAATCTAGCATGTTATGAGTTTGTCCCATGATTATCCTCCTTTAATAAATACCGAGAATTTATATTCTCTATTTTCACTATAGTCTCTATTGCAAAATATTAGCCACTATTCAGAAAAATGACTTTAGCCAGCAATTAGCGCAAACATGGATTTTCGCAGAAACCGTTTTATGCCCTAATACAAAGCTGTTGTTTACATTAAGTACCTTTAATTTTAAACAGATTAAGTAGTAATCAAAAAACATTTAAGTGTAAACAATTGTTTATATGTTGACACAAAATCCATTAGGCTGTTTCAATTTCAGCATCCGCTTCCCTTCCAAGTTCCTTAATTGCTATATCACGCAGTTTATATTTTTGAATTTTACCACTGGCTGTAGTAGGGTACTCGTTGACAAACTTTATAAACGCTGGAATTTTATGCCTTGCAATTTTACCCTGACAAAATTCCTTAATTTCATCCTCATTAAGTGTTTCACCAGGTTTAATTTGAATAAAAGCAATTACTTCTTCACCGTATTTTCTGCTTGGAATACCAACCACTTGCACATCTTTAATTTTCGGATGGGTGTACAAAAATTCTTCAATCTCACGCGGATAGATATTTTCACCACCGCGTATAATCATGTCCTTTAGCCTGCCGGTTATCTTGCAATATCCGTTTTCATCCATAACAGCCAGATCTCCTGTATGCAGCCATTGATCGCTGTCAATCGCCTGGGCAGTTGCTTCGGGCATATTGTAGTACCCTTTCATGACATGGTATCCCTTGGTGCACAGTTCTCCCTGGACGCCAGGAGGCAGCTCCTCCCCTGTTTCCGGGTTAACAATTTTAACTTCAACATTGGGTAAAGCCCTGCCCACAGTACTAACCCTTAGTTCAATGGGGTCGGATGTTCTGGTCATAGTAATACCCGGAGAGGATTCCGTTTGGCCGTATGTAATGCAAATCTCTTTTGCCCCCATTTTGTTAACTACTGCCTTCATAACTTCGATGGGGCAAGGGGCGCCTGCCATAATCCCCGTACGCAAAGTAGAGGTATCATAACTATTATTTGCCATTTCCTCCAATTCAGCTATAAACATGGTAGGCACTCCATGAACCGCCGTACACTTGCACTCCTGAATTGTATTTAATACCGCTTTTGCATTAAAAGATTCCACCGGTGCCATAGTTGCCCCTGAAACAACGCAAAGCAGTGTACCCATTACGCAGCCGAAACAATGGAAAAACGGTACAGGTATGCAAAGGCAGTCACTTGGGGTGAAATTAAGACATTCCGCCTGGCTGTGCGCGTTGCCAATGATATTAGTGTGTGTAAGCATAACACCCTTAGGAAAACCTGTAGTGCCTGAAGTATACTGCATATTGATAACATCGTCGGGATGTAAAGACAATTCCCTGGCAAATAATTCTTCATCCTTAATTGCCTTGCCCAACTCCGCCAGATCATCCCAGTTATACATTCCGGGCAACTTATCACTGCCAATGTAAATAACATTTTTTAACTTGGGCAATTTTGCCGATTTTAACTGACCCGGTTCACAGCTTTTCAGTTCGGGGCATAGCTCATACATTATATCAACATATTCATTTGGTTGTTTTACACCGTTAACAAGAATAATTGTGGTGGAGTCCGATTGTTTTAATAAATATTCAAGCTCAAAAGAGCGATAATTTGTATTAACCGTAACCAGCACGGCACCCATTTTGGCACTGCCGAACTGGGCATAAACCCATTCCGGAACGTTGTTCGCCCAGATCGATATATTTTCACCTTTTTGGATACCCAAAGCCATGAAACCCTTTGCAACCTGATTGCAAACATCTCTAAATTGTTTGTAATTTAAATTGATTTCTTTTTGAGGATACATCAAAGCCGGCATATTTCCAAGATTATCTGCCATTAAATTTACCAGTTGACCAATAGTAACTTTCCCTATTTCATAATCTGGCGCTTTCATAAATAACCCCCTTTAATTATTTTATTTAGAATAATCTGTCTGTTTATAATATTCTGAATTATAATCAAAAAACCTTTTTTACAACCTATTATTTCTTCAATATTTTAAAGAACATCACTCCTATCTTAAAAATTTAAAGCCTTGCTCTACCCTGCATACCCTGCCTCTATTTTCCAATTCATTAATTATTTCGACAACAATCTCCAGAGGCATACCAAAATGTTCAGCTATGCCGGCTAAAGTATGCATACGTTTTGATAACAGCCACACAATTGCTTCTTTGGCTATTTTTTTTTGACTCCGGCTAAGAATTCCTGTTAAAGGTATATAATTTTCTTGATATTTGCGAATTCCACCCATTTCATCACCTGCTAAATGTCTGTATTCACGTTATTTGTATCTGGCGCTCCAGTGGCTCCCTCCGTGCGCTGCGCAATTCCCCTTGTCATTGCGAATGCAGCGAAGCAATCTCAATGGCGAAACATTATTTGGGGGCATACCTCCGGCACTAAAGCCCGGCCCCCCAAAAGTGGTATGTCCCCTTTCCTATAAATGAGATTGCTTCGTCGCTTCGCTCCTCGCAATGACAGACTAACCATTGCCGCGTTAGCGGCATGGTGGCCTACCATGTGCTAACAGCCTAAATGCCTGGCAATTACCAGTCTTTGCACTTCAGACGTTCCTTCTCCGATTTCAAGAAGCTTGGCGTCCCGCAAATACCTTTCCACTGGGAACTCTCTCATGTAACCATATCCTCCGTGGATCTGAATTGCTTCCAAGGCCGCCCTGGTTGCCATCTCGGATGCAAACACTTTAGCCATTGCCGCTTCTTTACTGTAAGGTTGATCATTATCCTTTAACCAAGCTGCCTTTAAGTACATTAACCTCGCTAATTCTATCGCAGTAGCCATATCAGCAAGTTTAAACTGAATAGCTTGAAACTTTGAAATACTGCTCCCAAATTGCACCCGTTCTTGCGCATATTTCAAAGAAGCATCAAGACTTGCTTGCGCCAATCCGACTGCCATTGCAGCAATAGCAATTCTACCTCCATCGAGCACCGTTAAGAACTGTTTAAAACCCTCGTTGACTTTACCAACTAAATTGATTTTAGGTACCCGAACGTTATCAAAGAAGAGCTCCGTTGTATTAGAACCATGTAAGCCCATTTTTTCGTAACCAGCTCTAATGGTGAAACCGGCAGCATCCGTAGGTACAATTATGGCACTGATTCCTTTTTTACCTTTTGTCTTATCGGTTAGCGCCGTTATCGTGACATACTTGGCGTAGCTGGCATTGGTTATAAAACACTTACCGCCGTTGATTACCCATTCATCGCCATCCAGCTCTGCGGTTGTTTTGGTGCCTCCCGCATCTGACCCGGCCTCTGGTTCTGTAAGTCCGAAAGAACCAAGACATTCTCCGCGGCACAATGGAGTTAAATATTCTTTCTTTTGTTCTTCCGTACCGAAAAGAAAAATTGGCATGCAGCCCAGGGATATATGGGCTTCATATGTTAGACCGGTTGAACCGCAGGCGCGTGTAATTTCTTCCACGGCCAAACAGTAACTTGTATAATCAGCACCCGCTCCCCCGTATTCTTCCGGGAAAGGCAACCCCATCAGATCCATTTCCGCCATCTTATTTACAATCTCTAAAGGAAATTGTCCTGTTTTATCAATTTCTGAAGCCCGCGGTACAATTTCTTGTTCTGCAAAATCCCTTACTACATCTCTGATCATTTGTTGGTCTTTAGTCAAATTAAAGTCCACGTCTTCCCCTCCTTTAGCCGAATATTCTTATTGTTTAATCAATTCAGATGCAATTAGCAGGCAAATGCTAAATTAAAACCCCCGAGCGGTAAAATATATACCCCCAAATGCAATATAACCACTTAAACGGCATAACTTTTTCTTTGACATTACTCCCGTTTACTTTACGCGTAACTTGTTTTTACAATTTATCACTTATAACTGTTAATAAAAGAAAAAGCTTACGCTGAATGCGCAAGCTTTTAGAACTATATTTTTGTTTATACCAAATTATATTTGACCAATTTTTTGTAAAGTCCTGGACGGGAAATGCCAAGCATCTGAGAAGCTTTGGCTTTATTCCCCTTACTATTCTTTAAAGCCTGGATGATAATTAGTTTTTCAGTTCGATTCATAATCTCTTCAAGCGTTTGTCCTTCGGAAAATGTTATACCCAAATCGCTTTCCTGCTGCAAAACAGATTTGCCTGCCCCGTGGTTATCACTATCAACCAGAGTAATCAAGTGTGACGGTAAATGTTGTTTTTCTATAACGTTACCTTCCATTACATTAAAAGCGCGCTCTATAACATTTTCCAACTCACGCACATTGCCGGGCCAGAAATACTTTTGAAACACATTCTGAACCTCTTCTGAAATACCTGTAACTTGAAAACCAAATAAACGGTTGAATTTTTCAATAAAACACTCTGCAAGTTCAAATATATCCTCTTTCCTCTCCCTTAGCGGCGGGATGGAGAAATTAACCACATTTAAACGATAATATAAATCTTCGCGAAATTTTTTGTACTTTACCATCTGTTCTAAATTTACATTTGTAGCCACCACAACCCGTACATCTGATATTTTTGTATCACCCGCGCCAAGTTTTTGAATCTCTTTTTCCTGTATAAATCGAAGTAATTTTGCCTGCAATGCAAAAGATAAATCTCCTATTTCATCAAGAAAAACAGTTCCGCCGTTTGCCAGTTCCAGCTTACCGGTTTGCCCGCCTTTTTTACCACCGGTAAAAGCACCTTCTTCATAACCAAAAAATTCCGATTCTAACAGCGTATCCGGTATAGCGGCACAATTTATTTTTATGAAGGGTCCAGACCGCCTTAAACTTGCAGCATGGATGGCCTGGGCAAATAATTCCTTTCCGGTGCCACTTTCACCTGTAATTAAAACGTTTGAATTTCGCGGCGCGACTTTCAATAATGTTTCCTTTAAATCAATTAATTGAGGGCTATTGCCTATGATATGATCCACTGTATAAAAAACTGCAGATTGCTTTTTCTTGACCCTGGTTTTCGCAGTGTTTTCATCTATTTCCTGATTGCCGCTACGTTCGGGGTTTAAGAATTTAATTTTGGCCAGTGCTCCCTGGATGCGCTGGTTATTCTTTATAGGCAAGTAATCAACTAAAAAACTCCGTCCTTCAATACTATCAATTTTTCCAAATTCCGGAACACCATTTTTAATTATTTTAATCAATTTACGTAGACCGCTGTGCTTACATACTTCTGTCAGCGGCTTCCCAATCATTTTATCCGGAGTAGATTTTAACGTTAATGCAAGGGAATCATTAATCTGCAAAACCCTACCGTTTTCGCCTACAACTAAAAGCCCTTCATTACTGTTTTCAAAAATTGTTTCTAAAATTTTTTCAGGCGAATAATTATATTCTTGCAATTCCTCCGGATAAAGCACCCACATCACCCCAAAAATATTTAGACTTGTTTAAATATTTTAACAACTACAAAACAAGCTGTACAGTCCCGAATCTTTACAAAAAAATAAATTAAGTCACAAAAAGTCTTATTTAGTTCATTTTTAACAACTATGTCACAATCGGATACACTTTTTTGATACACCATTAATTGATTTTCATTGTGAGAAAAAGAAGGAAAATTAGTCTTTCTTATCGAAGTAAGTATGCAGATATTGGAAAAGGGGTAATTTTGTTGGCGAAGGAAGCAATTAATATTAAAGGGACAAGACAGGGGCTTGCCATTTTACTTGATCCAAATAAAAACTTCGAAGAAATGAAGTCCGAATTAATTTTTAAAATGGAAAAAGCCAGTGGTTTTTTCTCCGGGGCCAAATTTACCCTGCATGGTGTTAAAAACCTTTTTCCAGAAGAAAAAAGCCAATTAGAAGCAATTTGCCAGGAATATGGCCTTATCCCTTCTACAGACGTACCTTCACCGAGGGAACGACATATTATAAAAGCGCCAGAATCCCCCAAGAAAACAACAAACGTGCCTGCGGCAGGAGAATTGGCGCTACTTGTTAAACGAACCTTGCGTTCGGGACAAAGAGTTGCTTACGAAGGACACATAACCATTCTTGGAGATGTTAATCCCGGAGCAGAAGTTGTGGCCGGCGGCAACATAATTATCATGGGCACTTGCTCGGGGTTTATCCATGCGGGAGCAAATAACAATCGTAAATCTTATATAATAACTATTGGCTTGCATAATGCACAAATCAGAATCAACGAAAAAGTGCTGTTTAAAACTCCGGAACATCTGCACAACGGCCCTTATGTAGCCTGCATTGAGGAAAATAATATTATTTATTACAAGCTTGATCGATCTGATAGATAGGTAGATTTAAAAACAAAATACCTATAATAGTTTTTGCATCTTTAATGTCACCATTTTTTATCATTTCCATGGCTTCATTGACGTTAATTGTTTCAATCTCAATAAACTCATCCTGGTCAAATTTAGTCTCATGCATGGACAGTCCGCCAGCTAAATATAAATATATTTTTTCCGTGCAAAAGCCGGGCGAAGTAAAAAAATAACATATTTCCTTCCAAACTGCAGCACGGCAGCCGGTTTCCTCCTCCAGTTCTCTTTTGGCGCAATCCAACGGTTTTTCACCTTTTTCTACCTTGCCGGCAGGAATCTCCAACAGACTCTCTCCGGCAGGATGACGAAATTGCCTCACCATCAGCACTTCATTGTTATTATTAATTGCCAGAACTGCCACCGCATCGCTTAACTCAACTATTTCCCTTGCCCCTTGGCGACCATCCGGCAATATCACTTGATCTTTTTTAACCGTCATAATTTTGCCGGCATATATATTTTCAGATGAAATTCTTTTTTCTTCCATAAGCAATTGACACCTCACATTTTTATTAACTTCTTCATTGCCCACAGAGCCAGCCCTGGCAACAAAGCATAATCCTCTGTATGAAGATGACTGGAAGCCGAAGCATCAAATAAAACATTACCCGAAGGTGGAAATTCGTCATCGCCTTCCCATAAAACAAAAGTGATAGGAATTTTAGGCAACACTGGCACAGTAACAGCCACATCACCAAGATCTTCTTCCCAACCGCCCAATAATTTAGCGGCTTCAACCAACTTCCCCGGATTTTCACCAAAAATTGAAACCAAAGGTCTTACCGACCTGTTTGTAAAAGGGCCAATATATATCGAACCGCTGGGCAGTTCCTGAAATGCAACTTTTGATCCATCCAATGCCCTGTTGCTGCAATGGCTCAAATAATGCAATAAAACAATCTGGTCTGTAACCTGCACTTCCCCTCCGTCCTCACAGATAACTTGTCCCTCAGGATGATATACTTTATACTCTTTCCCCAAATAAGTTACTTTAAAAAACAACCCCACAGAATCAAACTCTACCATCGCTTTTTCAGCAGCAACTTCCGGAACAATATTATAGAATTCCTTTAGAGCTGTTTGATGTGCAGGCTTCAGATTAATTAATGCCACATTATAACCTCCCTTAGCGAAATATATTTTAAAATAAAGCATATTAATGCAAAATGCAACGTCCTACATAGTTTGAATATTCACAAAAGGATTTTTTCAATGGAAAAAGAATAAAGAAAATGAATATATTAAAAAAAATACCGTTACCACAACATAATATTAAAATTTGGAGAGATAAAAATTGATTCGCGTCGGTATACCTAATGCCCTTTTTTATTACGTGTACTTTCCCATGTGGAAAGCTTTTTTCGAAGAGTTGGGCTTACAGGTTGTAACTTCAGGTAAAACAACAAAAAAACTATTGGACGGCGGTGTGCGGGAAGCATTAGCCGATGCATGCGTTCCTGTTAAGGTCTTTTTCGGCCATGCTTTATCCTTAAAAGACAAAGTAGATTTTTTATTTATCCCCCGTATTGTTTGTTTAAACAAAAAAACTGTCTACTGCCCCAAATTTTTAGGTCTTCCGGATATGATCCGTTTTGGCATGGAAAATATGCCTGCTGTTATTGACGTTCGTATTGATACTAGAAGTAAAAAAAATGCGGTATTTAGAGCTTACTATTCTGTCGGCAAATTGTTTAATAAAAAACCGGAGCTAATAGTCAAAGCATACCTTAAAGCAAAACATATCCAAAAGGTATATCAACAATATTTGCGCAAGGGACTGCAGCCACCCGA
The DNA here is from genome assembly GCF_000430885.1 of Desulfotruncus alcoholivorax DSM 16058. Classification (GTDB taxonomy): domain Bacteria; phylum Bacillota; class Desulfotomaculia; order Desulfotomaculales; family Desulfallaceae; genus Desulfotruncus; species Desulfotruncus alcoholivorax. The sequence continues at coordinate 78,720 of NZ_AUMW01000003.1, forward strand.
AGCTATTGAACTAATTTTTCAAAATAAAAAACCACGTCTTACTTCACAATCCGGGCAACTTAACTTTGGCATTGTCGGATACCCATATGTTATCCATGACCAGTATATCAGTGTTGATATTGTAAATAAATTAAGACGTATGGGAGTTAATGTAAAAACTTCGGACAATCTTTCGCCTCTTAATTTAAAACTTCAGCGTTATAATACAGGCAAAAGATTCTTTTGGACTTTTAGTGAAAGGACACTGAGAGCTGCGCGTTATTTTTCGAATCAAAAGAAAAAATTGGATGGCATAATCCACTTGACAGCTTTTGGCTGCGGACCAGACTCGATTGTAGATAAATTTATCCAATTTGACAATGGCACAAATGGTATTCCCTTTATGAGCATCTCCATAGATGAACACAGTGGCGAAGCGGGCATAGGAACAAGACTTGAAGCTTTTGTTGACATGGTCAAACGTCAAAAAAGGAGCGAGCAATAAATGCGTCGTGTCACTTTTCCCCACATGGGAGAGTCATACCGCACTTTTAAAATGCTTTTAAACGACTTGGGCAATGAGGTTATACTACCTCCGCGTCCCAGCAGAAAAACCTTAAACCTGGGTGTGCAGCACACCCCTGAATTCGCTTGCTTCCCACTTAAAATTCTTATGGGCACTTATTTGGAAACCATGGAAATGGGAGCAAATGTAATAGTCACCTCTGGTGGCGTAGGACCGTGTAGAGCTGGCCTTTATGCAGAGCTGCATAAAAAAATTCTTCATGATCTTGGTTATAATATTGAAATGATTGTTTTTGAACCGCCAAGGTTATATCCTTTTAATTTCATCCGTAACGTTTATAAACTTAATCCTGCCAAGCTATCTATAAAAGCCATAATAGAATGTATCAAAAGAGCATGGCGCAAGCTTCAAGCCCTGGATAATCTGGAAAAGGCCACACATGTTATCCGCCCCCGTGAAACTCTTTCTGGCGCCACGACTAAAACATATAAAAAAGTTCTGGAATGGGTTGACGAAGCTTATACAACCAATCAAATAGTTGAAGCTGAAAAAGCCGCGTTAGATGAATTAAATAAAATACCACAAAATCCAGAACGTATTGTTTTAAAAGTTGGTATAGTAGGCGAAATTTATGTTTTACTTGAACCAGCCAGTAATCTTGAAATTGAAGAAACGCTGGGCAACTTGGGAGTAGAAGTTGAAAGATCCATGTTTTTAACCGGGTGGACTAGGGATAATACCTGGAAGGAAACGGTCGAAGGGATGACCGTAAAAGAAGCAGCGGAACCTTACCTGCCAGAACTGATTGGGGGGCACGGAAGGGATTCAATCGGCAATACCATTCTTTATGCCAAAAGAAAATTTGACGGGGTTATTCAATTGGCCCCATTTACCTGTATTCCGGAAATAGTGGCCCGAACCATATTAACATCTGTTAGCAGAGATTACCAAATTCCTGTGTTGACTTTTTTCCTGGACGAGCAAACGGGGAAAGCAGGAATGGCTACCCGCCTTGAAGCATTTGTTGATTTAATGAAAAGGAAAAAAATGCTCTTGGCGAGCGGCTCATGACAAATGATCATCCCAAGTCTACAAGGAAGTGACGTTATGAGAGCCTATCTTGGTGTTGACGTTGGTTCTGTCAGCACTAATATCGTCGTGCAAAATGAAGGTGGAGATGTACTGGCCAGCTTGTATTTACGTACCAAAGGACGGCCAGTTGAAACAATACAGCACGGGCTTAAAGAAATCACACAACACCTGCCGGACAATGTAGAAATTTGTGGCGTGGGAACCACAGGCAGCGGCCGCTATTTGGCGGGAGTAATGATAGGGGCGGATGTCATTAAAAATGAAATCACAGCCCATGCCGTCGCCGCATCTTTTTTTGTACCCGGGGTTCAAACCGTTTTTGAAATCGGCGGGCAAGATTCCAAAATAATTCTCATACGAAACGGTATAGTTGTTGATTTTGCCATGAATACCGTTTGCGCTGCCGGAACCGGGTCATTTCTGGATCAGCAGGCTTCCCGGCTGGGCATACCTATTGCTGAATTCGGGTCACTTGCCCTGCGTTCCACCAATTCAGTGCGAATCGCCGGGCGCTGTACTGTTTTTGCGGAATCGGACATGATACATAAACAGCAAATGGGACACCCGCTGCAGGATATAATTAACGGTTTGTGCGAAGCACTGGTACGTAATTATTTAAACAATGTGGGGAAAGGTAAAGATATACTGCCTCCGGTTATTTTTCAGGGTGGCGTTGCCGCCAATGCAGGCATTAAGGCCGCTTTTGAAAGAGCTTTGGGAATGGAGGTTAAGGTCCCGCCCCATCACGACGTGATGGGAGCCGTAGGAGCAGCTATGTTGGCCCGTGAAGAAATTCAGTCCACCAGTAAAAAAACAACGTTTAAAGGCTTTATAATTTCAGACCTCAATTACCGCACAGGAAGCTTTGAATGCAACGGGTGCCCCAATGCCTGCGAAATTGCTGAAATTTACGAGGAAGAAAAGGTCATCGGCCGCTGGGGGGCAAGATGTCCCAGGTGGGATATTATTCAGGAGGAACAACATTGACGGAGCACGATTTAAAGATACTGGCCGTTTTTTTTAATGGAGCAATAATTATTGCCATGGTTGCATCGGGAATCTGGGTGGGGCTTGACGCATATAGGAATGGGCGAAACAGGGCTGAAGCAATAATGTGGGGCCTCTTCGCCGGCTGGTTCCTGGTTGTGGGTCCTATTTTCTATGTGTTTTTTAAAAAAAGGTTTTACAAGTCCTAACAATTTTCTGGTCAGATTATACTGAATGATGACACCTGTCAACGATCACTTACAAGGTATCTATCCTGAAAACTTGCTATCTATATTCATCCCCTGTTGGTGCCACGTTTAGCGGCATGGAGGTCTATCCTAAAAAATTCTCACGTTACTTGTATCTGGCGCTCCGGTGGTTCCCTCAACACGCTACGCAATTTCCCTTACTGTCATTGCGAGCGCAATGAGATGCTTCGTCACTTCGCTCCTCGCAATGACAGGCTAACTATATTTTCATCCTCTGTTGGTGCCGCGCTAGCGGCATGGTGGTCTATCAAGAAAAATTGTTATGAACCGGTGGCTCCCGCCGCGTTAAACTTATTTCTGAATTCAAAACCCTTTTTTATTTTCATTAAGGGTTTTTTTGTTATTTATAAGCTTTTTTAAGGCATGTTTTTTGCTTATTATATAACTATATTTATAATTATATTTTTAAAAGTAGCACGGAGGGAGGTGTTCGGTGTGTCCCGATCCCGGTTAAATAAGGGTTTAGTTCAAGTTTACACAGGAAACGGCAAAGGCAAAACAACCGCTTCACTCGGCCAGGCTGTACGAGCCATTGGTCATGGCTATAAAGTCTTTATGCTTCAATTTATGAAAGGCAGTAAAGATTATGGAGAAATAAAGACTGCAGAAAAATACTTGCCTAACCTGATTATTGTGCAAAGCGGCCTTGAAACTTTTGTCAGCAAGGAGAACCCATCCCAGGCTGACATAGATCTGGCCAGACAGGGATTGGCCACTGCGCAAAAAGTTATCAAGGAAGGCCATTATGACCTGGTAATCCTGGATGAAATTAACGTAGCCCTTGATTTTAATCTGATAAATTTGGATGATGTATTGGAAATGATTAAGACCAAGCCGGACCATGTTGAGCTGATATTAACCGGCCGATATGTTCCCCCCAAAATACTTGATCATGCCGACCTGGTAAGCGAGGTTTCCCTTATTAAACATCCTTATTACCAGGGGGTTTCAGCCAGAAAAGGCATTGAATATTAAAGCGGGTGAAAAAACATGTTGGAGGTCAGTAAACTTATCCAGGGGGATAAGCGTACAACTGCAAAAATAATTTCACTGATTGAAAATGAAGGAGAAGGCAAACGTGAACTTTTAAGCAAGATTTACCCGCATACCGGTAACGCACATGTTATCGGTATCACCGGTTCGCCGGGAGCTGGCAAGAGTTCACTGACCGATGTATTAATTAAGCAGGCAAGAAATAACGAATTAAAGGTTGGCGTTATCGCCGTTGATCCAACCTCACCGATTTCCGGCGGAGCTCTGCTCGGTGACAGGATTCGCATGCAGGAGCATGCTTTAGATAAAAATGTTTTTATCCGCAGTATGGGTACAAGAGGCTGTCTTGGCGGCTTGGCCCGCGCAACCAAAGATGTGGTTAAAGTTCTTGATGCATACGGTTGTAACATTATTATCATTGAAACAGTAGGTGTCGGGCAAAGCGAACTGGATATTATGCATTACGCTGACACAACACTTGTAGTCCTTACTCCCGGGGCAGGAGATCACATCCAAACGATTAAAGCAGGTATTATGGAGATAGCCGACATATTCGTTATTAATAAGTCAGATCTGGGCAATACCAAAAAAATTGTTACCGATATTGAGCAGATGCTGGATATGAGCCCGCGCTATCACGGCAAATGGCGCCCCCCGGTAGTGGAAACCAGTACGTTAACAGGCCTGGGCATAGCAGAGCTATGGTCCTTGATGAACCAACACCTGGAAACTTCCCGGGCCAGCGGTGAACTGCGGGTTAACCTTCGTGAACGTTTAAAAGCTGAAGTAATGGAAATGGTTGAGGAAAATTTAAGCAAATATTTATGGGATTTGTTCGCTCAAAATGGCGGCATAGAGCAAGTGCTGGATGATTTGGCTGACCGTAAGCTCGATCCATATACGGAGGCTAACCGGATTTTCCAGAAATTTTTTATAGAAAGGGGCAATGATAATGTCTGAAAAATTTGACGAAATAAAAGCCGCTAAAGAAAACTGGCAGGCTGAAAGATCTAAACGAAAAGACCGGGACATAAAATTTGAAACGGTTTCAGGCATGCAGCTAAATGATTTATACACTCCGGAAGACGTTAAAAACCTTGACTATATGAATGATTTGGGTTTCCCGGGCGAATATCCCTTTACCAGGGGTGTACAGCATAACATGTACCGGGGCCGCTTGTGGACTATGCGCCAGTTTGCAGGGTTTGCAACTGCAGAGGAATCTAATCTACGCTATAAATTCCTTTTAGAAAAAGGGCAAACAGGTTTAAGCGTAGCCTTTGATATGCCGACAATTATGGGCTATGACAGCGACCACCCGCGTTCATATGGCGAAGTTGGGCGGGTTGGCGTAGCCATTGACAGTCTTGCCGACATGGAAACGCTGTTTAATGGTATTCCTCTTGACAAGGTAAGCACTTCCATGACAACCAACGCACCCGCTTCCATTTTGTGGTGTATGTATATCGCCACCGGTGAAAAACAGGGTGTGTCGTCTGAAAAATTAACCGGAACAATTCAAAATGATATTTTAAAAGAATATATAGCACAAAAATCATGGATATTCCCTCCTGAGCCGTCAATGAGACTGATTACCAACATTTTTGAATACGCCTCAAAAAAAGTACCCAAGTGGAACACGGTCAGCATTAGCGGTTACCATATCAGGGAAGCCGGATCGACAGCGGTGCAGGAGCTTGCTTTCACCCTGGCCGACGGTTTTGCCTACGTTGAAGCAGGCATGGCGGCAGGCCTCGATGTCGATGATTTTGCCCCCAGGCTTTCATTCTTCTTTAATTCACACATTGATTTCTTTGAGGAAATCGCCAAATACCGGGCTGCCAGGCGTATCTGGGCCAGAAGAATGAAGGAAAAATACGGGGCCAAGAACCCCAAATCATGGCTGTTACGCTTCCACACCCAAACAGCCGGGTGCAGTTTAACCGCCCAGCAGCCGGAAAACAATATCGTCCGCACGGCCTATGAAGCTTTAGCTGCAGTTTTGGGCGGAACTCAATCTCTACACACCAACTCAATGGATGAGGTTCTGGCCCTGCCAACGGAAAAAGCAGTTCAAATTGCACTAAGAACTCAACAGATTATAGCTTACGAAACAGGGGCCGCCAATGTGATTGACCCGCTGGCGGGATCATATTTTGTTGAAGCGCTAACCAATAAAATGGAAGAGGAAGCAGAAAGGTATTTCGAGGAAATTGACCGGCGCGGCGGTGTTCTGGCTGCCATTGATCAAAACTTCTTCCAGCAGGAAATTGCTGACGCCGCTTACCAATATCAAAGGGCGATCGACAAAAAGCAGCGCATTCAAGTTGGGGTAAATGAATTTGTAGATCCAGATGAAAATTTGGAGATAGAAATACTGACCATTGACCCCGAAATAGAGCGTAAGCAAGTGGAAAATGTACGGAAATTACGCCGTGAACGAAATAACCTGGTAGTCCAGGATAACCTGGACGCACTGAAAAAGGCTGCCCAGGGAACTGAAAACTTAATTCCGCATATCCTTGAATGTGTAAGATCTTACGCAACAGAAGGCGAGATAGTGCAAACATTACGGGAAGTATTTGGCGAATATAAAGAAAAACCGACTTTCTAGTGAGGTGAATAAAAGATGGCAAGAAGAATAAGAGTTTTAGTGGCAAAACCAGGTTTAGACGGTCATGACCGTGGTGCCAGGGTAATTGCCAGGGCGCTGCGAGATGCCGGTATGGAAGTTGTCTACACGGGACTGCATCAAACCCCGGAGCAAATCGTGGAAGCTGCAATTCAGGAAGACGTTGATGTTGTAGGCCTTTCAATTCTGAGCGGGGCCCATATGACTTTGTTTCCCAGGGTCTGTGAATTACTGAAACAAAATGGCGCCGAAGATATTATGGTTATGGGCGGTGGAACAATTCCCGAGGCTGATGTCAAAGCATTAAAGGAAGGAGGTTGGGCTGCTGAGCTGTTTACCCCGGGAACTACCATCGAAACCATAGTTGATTGGATCAACGCCAACGTCAAAGTTGATTAAAGTACTTTGGGGACATTCCCCGAAGGGGTGTGTCCCTTACCTTAGTACAGCCCGGGCTATCAAAACCCGGGTTGTATTTTGTTTTTTAACAACTACAACCTGACCCATTAACTACCGGGATGTCCCTTTCCTTTAAATCCCGCAGGCACTTTAGCGCATAATCTACTTCTTCAATTTTGTTGAAATATGAAAAGCTAAATCTAACCAGCTTGGTTTCAAATGTCCCCAGCGTCTTGTGGGCATCGGGCGCGCAGTGTAAGCCTGCCCGGCATGCAATATCATACCAACTGTCTAATGCGCCGCCCAGGGCGGCGGTATCTTTGCCCTCAATTAAAAAAGATACTACCGGCGCCCTGGCCTCATCATTAGGAGGCCCAAATATTTTCAAACCATGAATTTTAGAAGCCCCTTCGATAAATGCTCTCGTCAGACGGTTTTCATGTCCCCTAATCCGCTGCAGGCCGGTTCTTTTGATAAAATCCACGCCGGCACCCAGCCCTGCAATGCCAACGGCATTTAGGGTGCCGCTCTCGTACTTTTCCGGCAAAACATCAGGTTGGCCGGCCACTGCTGATTTACTGCCGGTCCCACCCATACGAAACGGTTTTAAAAATGCCGCCCGTTCACCAACGTAAAGCACGCCGGTACCCGTTGGCCCCATCAACCCTTTGTGACCTGGCATAGCCAGTAAATCAATTTTCATTTCCTCAACGTCAATATCCAAAATGCCTGCTGTTTGAGCGGCATCAACAATAAAAATTTTGCCCGCATCCCGCACCAATTCCCCTATTTCTTTAATGGGCATGATAGTGCCGGTAACGTTTGAGGCATGAGTTATGACTACCGCTTTGGTATTATGACGTATCGCTTTGGACAAATCCTCTACGTTAATCAATCCCTGTCGATCACAGGGTATTTTGGTAACTTCAATTTTACTGCCAAGGCAGTGCAAGGGCCGGGTTACTGAATTGTGCTCCATAGAACTTGTAATAATATGGTCGCCAGTTTCAACTATGCCCAGTATCGCCATGTTGAGCGCATCCGTGGCATTAAGGGTAAAGATAACCCGGTCTGGATCAGAAATATTACATAAATCTGCAATGGCCTGCCTTGTATTATCTACAAGTTTTCCAGCAGCCAGTGACAGCTTATGGCCGGACCGGCCCGGGTTCGCGCCGGCCTCTTCAAGACAGTGGCGCATTGCGTCCATTACTTCCGGCGGTTTGGGCCAGGTGGTGGCGGCATTGTCAAAATATATCACATGGACCCCCCCAACATATCTGCTTCATATATAACTTAAGCATGTATGAAACCTGCATTAATATACCTCGTTATAAAAAATCGTGCGATAAAATCATTCTTATTTTTTGCAACTGTTATTGCAAGCGCAGCGAAGCAATCTCAATGACTAAAACAATATTTTACATTAATTATATTTTTATCCTTCTACTGGTTCCGTGCTAGCGGCATGGGGGTCTGACGAAAAGAAAAACCCGGATATATGCAATCACATATATCCGGGTTTTTCTGATCTAATCCACCGCAAGACCTCTTGCAAGCATTTTCTTTTTAACCGTGGGATAATAGTCCAAATTCGTATGGGGTAGGAATTTGCTCCCAACGAATTTGTTCATAAAAACCTCACTGGCGTTTAGTTCAAAATATGTTATTGAACGTGATATTTCCTCTGCTTCACGCAGGCAATCTTCTGATATCAGCACCAGCCTTGCACCTTCCCCGGAACTGTTGCCCAACCTGACCATACGATCGCGTTTGAGATCCGGATATAATCCAATGGTAACTGCTGATTCCAGGTCCAAGTATTGACCAAAAGCCCCGGCGGCATAAAAAGTTTCAATATCTTCAAATTTGCAGCCTACACTTTCCAGCAAATATTCCAGGGCAGCGTTGACCGCACCCTTGGTGCGCATGATATTGTCAATGTCTGCTTGGGTAAAGGTTATTGCAGTGTTGTTTTCTGTTTCCGAAGCCGGAACAACAACAAACTCTTTGCTGTTGCCTTTAAATTTACCTGCTCTATTGATAATTCCCGCCAGCAATAATTCGGCCAGGCAGTCAACCAGCCCGGAGCCGCAGATACCGCGAGGCTTTTGGGATCCAATAGTTTTGTAATGCACTTCTCCCGTTTGCTTATCTATGCGCACCTCATAAACAGCTCCCGGCTCGGCCCTCATACCATGCCGGGCCACCCCGCCTTCCAGCGCCGGCCCGGCAGCACCGGCACAGGCGGCCAGCCATTCGTAATTGCCCAAAACCATTTCACCGTTCGTCCCAATATCTACAAATAAGGCCAGGTCAGTCTTTTTATGCATCCCGCTGGCCAGTATGCCGCCAATAATATCTCCTCCTACGTAACTGCCCACGCCGGGCAAACAATAAAGAGGTGCCAGTGGATTAGTCTCCAATCCCAGACAGGCAGCGTTGATAAAACCAGGGTGATTTACTACCGGAATATACGGCGACATACAAATTCTGGAGGGATCGAGGCCAAACAACAAGTGCACCATTGTGGTATTGGCGCCCACTGTAACAGCGCTTATTTCTTGTTTAAAAACTTTAAATTCATTTAGCAATCGTAATATTAAATCATTTAGCGTTTTAACAATCGCCTGTTGAAATTTTTTTCTTCCGCCTTCGCTACCAGCCAAATAAATTCTGGTTAAGATATCTTCTCCGTATTGAACCTGGCCATTGTAATCCGCAGCAGAGCCAAGCGTTTTACCACTAGTTAAATCAACCAGATACCCCACCACTGTAGTAGTTCCAATATCAAACGCAATTCCATAATGCCGGGAACTGGTATCACCGGCTTCAACATCAATAATCTGCCAGATACCGTTAAATTGAGCTAATGTAACGGTTGCATGCCAATTAGAATCCCAAAGCACCGCACTGGCTTTATTTAAAACAGGCAGTGGTACATACGCGTTGCTGAAACCTTCAGGCAGTTTACCCCTCAACCTGTCAACATCGGCAAGGTTGTTTAACAGACTGGGCGGGTCAAGCTGAAGATAAAATTTTCGCGTAATTGGCTTTATATCCACATCCACAAGAATACGGTTTTGAAGAATTGTATTATTAGCGCTAACATCAGACAAAAAACACACCTCTTTAATATTTGTATTCAACATCTAAAATATATCATAGTAAGTTGGTTTATGAAATATAAAAGAGATACCTTACGGTATCTCTATATTACTTGCTGGGGGGTCTTTTTAAATTTACAAAACAGTTTGGCCACAACCCTTACCAGCGGATGCGCCATTGTTTGTTCCAACATTTTATATTCGTTTTTAATTCTAGTTATCTCCTGTTGGGACAGGCGGAGAGACTTGTTCAGCCTTTCCCCTTCAGACATGGCATGTTTTAGATCTGTGCTTAAAGTATTTATTTCTTCTCGCCAAATCTTTTCTTCGTGCTCCCTGGCTTCATTTAGTCTTTCTAATTTTTGTTTTAAATTTACAATTTCCGTCTGCAATTCAGCAACCCGTTCAGCGTGCAATTCCTTTAATTCTAATAATTTTGTTTTGTTTTCCCTGTCACGTTCTTTGTATTGCTGCAATTTAGTGAACATAGTTTCCAAACCAGATTGATTCTTGTTCAAAACCTCTCTTAGTTGTTGATTTTCAAGTTCATGATCTCTAGCCCTTTTTACCCAGAGACGGCATTGGTACAAGATACTGTTCGCTTTGGATTCCAACTTCTGCAGGTGTTCTTTATACCGGTAAATTTCTTTCTTTCTTAATGCCAGGAGCAAATCTTTCTCTGCCATTTGGGTATTGAGCTGTTCAAACCTGTTTATATCATTTTGACGCAATGCCAAAGCTGCAGCAGCCTCTTTATGCGCTGATTCAACCTCACTAAGCTGGTTTTGCAAGTTTGTTAAACGCTCTGTCCACCTTTCCCGGTCTCTAATCCACCTGTCCCTTTGACGTTTTAGCGCCATCAGATATCGTTTTAAAATTTTGTCGTAAATAACCCTGGCTTCCTGGTTATAGCACCATACTCCTTTGCCTATTTCCTCAAAATAGGGAAACTTTTTTAATACCCCCTCAATTTCTTTCTTATCGTTAGCCCTCCATTTCCCGACCACTTCACTTAGCTGCGCTAGCGACAGACCTGTAGGATTCATTATCAGCGCTTTGATAACCAGATGTTTAAGTGAATATTGGCTTGTTTCAACTTCCCATTCCGTCAAGCCCCAGTAACCATTGGAAAGCTGTATAAATCTACCGTCGTTGATTAATTTCACTTGCTCAGAAACAAATTTGCCTTTTTTCTTTTTATTGCCATTGGCCATATCCGCAAAACTTAATGGCTTTTGCTTTTTAAGTAATATGGTATAGAACTGATCGTTATCCTTATACCCTTCTAAATTTAGAGTCCAGGAAGGTCCATGATCATTTGTAAAGCAATCGTGCTGTTCCAGACACAAACGAACTTTTTCTTCCACTTGCACCGGGGCATAATCCTTTAACATTTGTTTATGGACATAATTAGTCAATTCAGCAACTGACAAGGATTCAAAGAAAAACAACGTCTTTTTGAGCACATCAGTAAGCGAGTTTAATTGGCCGCTCAAAATTCCCACCTCTTTACATTTTCCATATTTTGTATTTATATATTTCCATATTTAAATCGAATTTCCTTCCTACATTTGGTAATTTTTATTTTTTATCTTTTTTTGAAAATTATTTCTCATGTTGTCTTGTTTAATACCGTTTTGCTACCATATAATGAAAATAAGCTCTGATAATATTTTAAATAAGATTAAATTATTTAAGAGGCGGTGGGGAATGAAAAGTTCAGACTTTTTTATAGAAGGGCCTGTTGAACCATCATATATATTAGATCTGGAAATGTCTCAGAATTTATGTATTTTCAGGGAGCCGGCCAAGCAGCAAAAAGCATTAGCTGAAATTGCCGGCTCGGATGACGGTATGGTTTATATCATTAGAGAAAATAATACAATAATTGGTTATGTAACATTTCATAATCCGGACAAATACAGCCGCTGGTCCAAACATCCCAGCATTATGGAACTTGGCGCAATTGAAGTAAGCCCTAAATACCGTGGACATAAACTGGGTAGCCGTTTATTGAAATATGCTTTTGCAAACCCGATTATGGAAGAAAAAATTGTAATTACCATAGAATTTTGCTGGCATTGGGATCTTGATAACACCGGACTGGATATATGGAAATACCAAAAAATGCTGAGCAAGCTCTTTGGAAGTGTTGGCTTAGTCCGAATCCCGACAGACGACCCGGAGATACTCGAACATATTGCCAACGTTCTAATGGCGAGGTTCGGGTCAAAAGTCTCGGAAGAAGATATTAAAAGATTTGAAGAGATGCAATTCTGCGGAGGTAGCATTTTTAACTATAAATAAAATAAAAGCCGGTCATCCGGCTTTATTTGTTTTATTAAAATATTTAGCGCAAACTGTAGTTGGGGGCTTCCTTGGTAATTACCACGTCATGGGGGTGACTTTCCCTCAATCCTGCGGGGGAAATACGTATAAACCTGGTTTTCTCTTTTAATTCTTGGATTGAAGCAGTTCCACAGTAACCCATGCCTGCCCTGACACCACCGATCAACTGGTAGACAGTATCGGCCAGAGTACCTCTATAAGGAACCCTTCCTTCAACTCCTTCCGGAACCAATTTTTTCTGGTCTTCCTGGAAGTACCTGTCTTTGCTGCCTTCTTTCATTGCACCTAAGGAACCCATGCCGCGGTATACTTTATAGCTGCGCCCCTGGTAGATCTCCAGGTCACCGGGACTCTCTTCTGTCCCTGCCAGTAAGCTGCCCAGCATTACCACATCTGCTCCGGCTGCTATGGCTTTAGTTATGTCGCCAGAGTATTTAATACCACCATCAGCAATAATTGGGATGTCGTTTTTGGCAGCTTCTTGGGCACAATCGTAAACCGCTGTTATTTGAGGCACCCCCGCTCCTGAAACCACTCGGGTGGTACAAATTGAGCCCGGCCCGATACCGACTTTAACCGCATCGGCACCCGCGCTAATCAAATCTTTAGTCCCTTCAGCAGTTGCTACATTCCCTGCAATAACTTGTAATTCCGGATATTTGCTTTTAACCTTGTAAACAGTATTTATAACCCCCCGGGAGTGCCCGTGCGCGGTGTCAATAACAATAGCATCCACCTTAACGTCATTTAACGCCTCCAGCCTGTCCATGGTGTCAGCGCTAACTCCCACAGCTGCGGCAACCAGCAACCTGCCGCCGGCATCCTTGGCAGACATGGGGTACTGACGGGCCTTTTCAATATCCTTGATCGTAATTAGACCCCTGAGGTTAAAGTCATCATCCACAATGGGCAGTTTTTCAACCTTATACCGCTGAAGAATCTCTTTGGCTTCTTCCAATGTTGTTCCAATGCGAGCTGTGACAAGGTTTTCCTTAGTCATGACATTGCGAACTTGCTGGTTGAAATTTTTCTCAAAACGCAAATCACGGTTAGTTAATATCCCTACCAACTTGCCATTTTCGGTAACCGGAACACCGGAAATGCGGTATCGCTCCATTAATACCAAAGCTTCACTGATAGGGCTATCCGGTGATAAGAAAATGGGATCAGAAATGACACCGTGCTCCGAGCGTTTAACCCGGTCAACCTCCATTGCCTGGCGTTCAATTGACATGTTTTTGTGAATAACCCCGATACCGCCCTCACGGGCCATGGCTATCGCCATCCGTGACTCCGTCACCGTATCCATACCGGCGCTGATGAGGGGAATATTCAGGGTAATTTTTTTAGTGAGCCTGGTTGTAGTGGTTACATCGCGGGGTAAAATTTCAGATGCTGCTGGGATCAGCAATACGTCATCAAAAGTCAGGCCATATTTGTTAAATTTGTCAGGAAAGATATCCCCCACCCCTTTCAAAACTATAAAGTGAATATATCTTAATATTTTAGCATATTTGCGGTACAAGGGGACATCTTTTTTTACCCTTACCCTTTGTTATTTAATCTTGTCCCATGATTGAACCTAATCCATGCCGCATAAAATGATCACGCAGGTGGTAAATTAATTTTTCCGTTACATCGAATTCTTCGGCCATTTCAAAATCTGATTTTCCTTCTTTAATTCCTTCAATAAAGTCATCAAAATCTATGCCTACTTCCTCTGTCTTAAATTTTAGGCTTGGCTCCGTACTCCAAGGTACTCTTGAACGAAGGTACTCTTCCATAGCCGGACACTCCTTTTTAACTTATTTTGTCCGGCAGTTCTTTGATTTATCAGGATTGATTTTTAATGGGAATTATTTCTAAATACACCACCACGTCTTCGGCAATAACCACCAGCTCAACTTTTATTCCAATTTTATTCCCTTCCACTTCAATCTCACGGTTGTCTATAATTCCAGGAACCAATAAGTAATTAACATTTTCCACCTCTTGGCCCGTAATTACCTTTAACCATTCCCTGACTTTTTTCTCAACATTCAGTTCTATGGTGCTTTTTTCATAGTCGGTGTATTTACATTTATCGGCAAAGGATATTTTTGTGCTAATCTTGGTTATAATTCGTCTGTACTTAGCATTATTGTTTTCTCTTAGTTCCTTAATCTCTTTTTCACTAACCGATATTTTTTCTTTGAGTGAACGGTTTTCTATGTAAAGAGCATCAATTTGTTTCCCCACCAGTATACCAGATAAAGCTGATCCTAAGATAATACCCAAAGAAAATACAGCGGCAAAGAAAAAAACTCGCTTCACCGGTTATCACCGGATAGCATCATCAAAATATAGTAACCGGTCTGGGTTCCAGCCAGCGCGCTGATTATATATATTAACTGTTTGACCACAGCGCGCACCTCTCCTTGGAATAACCCTGATTCCAAAATTTCAATTGTTGAAAAAGTGCCCCCAATGGCAGCTACAATGGCCCATACCTTTATTTCTCTTGCCAATTTTAGCATGGTACCTACAGGAGGTTCTCTACACAGGATAGCAGCAAAAGAGCCAATTAAAGCAGCACCAATTATAATACCTAAAGCAGTAAAGAATATTAATACCATTTTGTTCGGGAAAACATCCATCAAGAATACCCCCGTTGTAATCGCTTCTTGTCCATGTATATGTTGCAATCGATAAAAAATTAAATCTTTATTGTAACAAAAAACCGGGTAATTACCCCGGTATTTCAATTGTATTTCTAAACATTGTTCGGTCTTGATATTTATAATAATTTATAGACATCCAGCGGCTCGTTTGTTCTTTCTCTATAAACTTGCCCCGTGGTGACGTGGTCGATAAATAAAATCCCCTCCAAATGATCTAGCTCATGTTGTAAACAGCGGGCCATAAAATCTTCGCCTTCAATTATAAATTCCTCACCAGCTCTGTTCATAGCCTTTACTTTAACATGTTGTGCCCTTGTTACTTGGCCCCAAATGCCTGGCAATGATAAACACCCCTCCGGCCCTGTTTGCTCTCCCGATTTGTTAATTATGCGAGGGTTAATTAATTCTATAAAGCTGTCCCCACCATCTATTACAACAATCCTCTTTAAAATCCCTACTTGCGGTGCTGCCAATGCAGCGCCATTGGGAGATGCTTTAAGGGTATCGGTCATATCATCAAGCAACTGCAAAACAGATTGGGTTATTTCGGATACGTGTTTACATTTCTTTCGTAAGATTGGGTCCCCAAGCTTTCCAATCATACGCTCTGCCATTTGAGTTGTCCTCCTTAAAACAAAAGCTTTTACACCGTCTCCAAGTGGCTGCAATCGTTATACAGTTCCAGAATACCTTTATCCCAGCCATGAAAATAAACAATGGACAATGAAGCGTTATCCTGCCTCAATTTCCAGTACTGGTTAAGGTCAATACCCAACACGGTACCGACAATACTCCGGATTGTTCCTCCATGGGCCACTACGGCCACGGTTTGATCATTGTGCTTTAAAACAATATCTTTAATGGCCCGGTTTGAACGTTTTGCCAGTTCATCCAGGGTTTCTCCACCGGGAATTCTTGTTTCCAAGGGTTTCGACCACCATGTTTTCGATAGCTCACTATAATTTTGCTGAATTTCTTTAAAAGTTAGACCTTCCCAATTGCCAAAGTTTAATTCCTGCAGATCCGGTAGTATTTGAACCTGTCTGTGGTGAGGCTCTGCGATAAAGCCCGCCGTTCTGATAGCCCGGGATAGGCTACTGGCATATACGGCCTCAATTTTTCGATCAGACAGCCGTTTACTTAAAGCAACAGCCTGCTGTATACCTTTTTCGCTAAGAGGAATATCGGTTTGCCCTTGTAATTTTGCTTCTTTATTCCAAACAGTTTCACCATGCCTGATCAGCAAAATCCTGCAGCCCATGCTAAACTCCTTTCATGGCCTCTGTAAGCGCCTCAATCAAGATAACATTCTCTCTCCGCGTCTTAACCGCAACCCTGATAAAACTATTGTTTAACCCGCTGAAATTGGAGCAGTCCCGGATAAGAACACCTTTTTGGGCCAAGAGAGCCACCAATTGTGAAGAAGTCATTCCTCCCTTTAAGATTTTTACCAGCAGATAATTAGCATTTCCCTGGTATGCTTTTAACCCGGAAATCCGCGATATGGCCCGGTATAGAAATTCCCGTTCCTGCCGAACCAGTTTTATCGTCTCATCCATATAGTCAAAATCCGAAAGCGCAGCTTTTCCCGCAACTTGAGCAAGTATGTTCACATTCCACGGATCTTTTCCGGTCTCCAATTTCCTAACAATTTCAGCGGGGCCAAGCAACGCGCCAAGGCGTAAACCCGGAATGCCGAAAAACTTTGTCAGGGAATAAAGCACCAACAATTTAGGATATTTGTTTAACAGGGGGATTACCGAAAATTGTTTGACGGATTCGGTAAAGTCAATAAAGGCTTCATCCACTACTGTATAAACGCCGTTGTCCTCCGCATTCTCAATGATTGATTTAATAATTGACCTGTTTTCCACCCTGCCGGTTGGATTATTGGGGTTGCAAATAAATATAACGTCATTGCCGGGTAAAGCTTTGATTATTTGGGTTGCCGGCAGCGCAAAATCTTTTTGTTCCTGTAATAAAATTTCTTTGACTGCTCCCCCGGCACAATTGATCGCTTCTCCGTATTCAATAAAGGTTGGTGCTGTTACCAGCGCACTGTTGAATTTTAATACATGAGCAATTAAGTAAATTAATTCCGATGCCCCGTTGCCAAAAATAATATTTTCAGGTGGGATACTCAGGTAACCAGACAGCGCGCTGCGTAATTCACTGCAACTTGGATCCGGATAATGCCTGATTAAATCCAAATTATCCTGTATTGCTTTCACTGCCGCAGGGGATGGCCCCAACGGGTTGATATTGGCGCTAAAATCACAAATTTCTTGAACCGGGCAGCTTATTTTTCGGGAATACCCGAAAACATCACCGCCATGCTTATATTCCAAGTAAATACCTCCTACCAAAAACGAACCGGGGCGCTGAATAACTGCGGCAATATATTGTATGCCGGGAAAACAGCCAGGTAAACAATTAATTCGCTGCCTTCACACGTTGCACCGTAAATATCACCTGTAAGGCCGCCCAGCTCTGCTTTTATTTTGTATGCCACCAAATGGACCACTACAGTAAGGGTAAACCAAATTATTAGTCCCGCCAGCCCGGCGGTTAAAATTGTTATTAGTGCTGCTCCCAAGGTAGCCAGAACAAATTCACGTTTTCCGGTATGCAAAGAATAAAGAGTGCCCAGCCCCTCCTTGCGGGCATAAGGAAAAAAGGCAATTAAATAAACCATTGTCCACCTGCTCAGAACAGTGGCAAGAATAATTGAGCAAGTGATTATTTCCACCGGAAGAGCTGTAAATGCCGAATATTTTAAGAGTAACAGGCATACAAGGCCCAGTACGCCAAATGCGCCAACCCTGCTATCCCTCATAATTTCCATTTTTCTTTCTCTTGAACGGCCGCTAAACATCCCATCAAAGGTATCCATAAATCCATCTAGATGGATTCCGCCTGTCAGGGCCACCATGGTGGCAATTAACAATGCTGATACAACCGGCACCGGAAACAGCAGTAAGAAAACCTGCCTAGCAAGCAGCACGCAAATACCCAACACCAGGCCTACTACCGGAAAAAAAACAGATGATTTTCCAAAGGCTATTTCATCAAATTCACCTTTATAAAGTCTAATCCTGGACAAGTGCTGAAGGGCAAAAAAGAAACTCTTCAATTCTGTATCCTCCTGTATTGCCTGTAAGCAGCGCAAGACCGCAAAAACCCGCGTGCCGCAGCAGTTGATCCGGCGAAATGAATGTGCAAGTATGTTGCCAGAATATTGCTTTCAGCGTGTCCATCCCGGTGACAACTGCCATCACCTGGCTTTTGCAACATATAAGCGCCGTTCAGTTCATCATCATTAATTTTGGAATAGTGAAACTCATGGCCTCTCAGTTTGGCTCCCTGGTCCACCAGAATGTTTGAACTAATAGCCGTAGCAGACACGTACCCCAGTGCCGCCCGTTTATGCCCCATTTTACAACTAGCTGGTATAATGCCTGCCCCTTGATATTCTCGTCCGGAAAAATCAGTGATCGAACGGCATAAATACATTAACCCGCCGCATTCGGCGTATACGGGCATACCGACTGCGGCTCTCCGCCCCAGGTCTTCAATAAACGTGTGGTTGTCCGCCAGCTGCTCGATAAACATTTCGGGAAAACCGCCACCAATATACAACCCGTCCAAACCTTCAGGTAATTTGGAATCATTAAGCGCACTACAGGTATAAATTTCTGCACCCATCTGCTCCAGCAGGTCCAACCCATCCTGGTAGTAAAAATTAAAAGCTTTGTCCCTGACAACACCAAGTTGGATTTTGGCTTGTTCATCTACCGCAAAAATTTTTTCTAATCTGTTTAAAGCAGGAGCACGCCTGGCCAAACTCAAAATTCTCTCTGCCGGGATAGCTTCCATGATCCTGTGCGCCATTTTATCAATTACACTGACGATTCTTTCGTTTTCCAGGGATGGAACCAGACCCAGATGTCTTTCCGGCAGGTGCAGATCCTGCTCTCGCAAAATTCCCCCTAAAACAGGAATACCTGTCTTTGCTTCTATTGCTTCTGTTAAAATTTTTAAATGACGCGGACTACCAGCTCGATTAATAATAACACCCGCCAGGGGTACGCCACCCGGAAAATTAGCAAAACCCCAAACCAGTGCCGCAGCGCTGTGAGCCATAGATCGGGCATCCAAAACGAGAATTACAGGGCAATTTAATATTTGAGCCACCCGGGCTGAGCTGCCGTCATCTCCTGCCCCGATTCCATCATAAAGGCCCATGACTCCTTCTATTACACTTATGTCTGCACTGCGGGCCGAACGGGTAAAAACCTCCTGAACCCCTTCTGCGCCAAGGAAAAAAGTGTCCAGGTTTCTTGATACACACCCCGTCGCAATCTGATGAAAACCCGGATCAATATAATCCGGGCCAACTTTAAATGGCTGAACGCGTAAGCCGTATTTGTCAAGCATAGCCATAACCGCCAGAGCAACTGTTGTTTTGCCAACACCGCTGTGCGTACCTGCTATCATTATGCGCGGTAAATTTAACACTAGTCTTCATTCCCTTCAAGCCAATACCCGCCAACTAATTATTAAGAATCTTACCAGACAACAGCAGATTAAACTAATAAATGAGCCCAGGTAAAGCATTTCAACAGCCCGGGCAATATGGTCAGGCCGCAAGTCTTCACGGTTCTCCCCCATATAATGGCGAAAAGAAACCACGCCGCCGTACGAATTTCTTCCACCCAACCTGATCCCCAGGGCACCGGCCATGACGGATTCAGGCACACCACTGTTGGGGCTGGGATGCAATTCGGCATCCCTGCGCCAGGCTGCCAGAGCCGACCTGTTATCCCTGTTTGTAATCCAGGCGGCAATCAACAACGCCATGCCGGCCAAACGTGCCGGTATGTAACCAGCGATATCGTCAAGTCTGGCAGAGGCCCACCCAAAGTAAAGGTATTTTTCGTTTTTATAGCCCAGCATGGAATCCAATGTATTTACAGCCCGATAGGCCATAGCCAGCGCTGGTCCGCCAATTAGAGCATAAAAAATTGGTGCTACAACTGCATCCACCAGGTTTTCCGCCACTGTTTCCACTGTAGCGCGCGTTACATCACCCGGATCCATTTCGCTTGTATCCCTGCCGACAATCCAACTTACCTTGACCCTGGCCAAACCCAGGTTGCCGGATACAAGTACTTCTTTTATTTCTTTCGCCGCGCAGGCCAGCCCCCGGTTTGCAATTGTCGTGGAAATAAGCCAGGCGGCAATTAACATATAAATAAAAAAGTTAACCCTTGATGCGGCTAATAAAATCAAGCTAACCACAATATAACTGCCTGCTGTTATTAAAACAGCTACAGCCGCGCCGGCTATCCTTAAACCTGCCGGAGAAAAAACATGCTTCCTGAGCAGCTTTTCCAACCTGGCAATCCAGTTGCCTATAATCACAACCGGATGTGGAATCATAGACGGATCACCCAAAACAAGGTCCAGAACATAACCCAGCAATACCTGTACTATGATAATATCCATAACTAAATTCCCAGTATGGAATATACTAATTTCATATTTAAATTCGAGCGAACAATATCAGCCAGGCGGTCGTAATCCCTTTGTCTTCTTTCGTAAGTGCTCATAACCTGACCTGACTGTTCTCCCTTAATACCTTTTTTCTGCTTTAGAACACTGATCAAGTGTCTCCTAAACCCGTCGTTGTCAAAAATACCGTGTATGTAAGTTCCCCAAACGTTACCGTTTTTTGACACTGCCCCGTCTTTTACAGCGACTTGCCTGCCCGACCTTTTTTGAATGTTAAAAGCATGTTCAAGGTTTTCTCCAAGTTCCGTCCGGCCCATATGTATTTCATACCCGGTTAATTCACCGGCATAACCGTCCAAGAACTCACCTCCGCCATTGATTACCGCTGCAACCTGACTGGTTATTTTATCTTTGGCAAAAACCGTTTTCATTTCAAGTAAGCCCAACCCCGAAAGTTGCTCTATACTTGATTCTGTCCCATCGGGATCCAGCAGCTCGCTGCCCAGCATTTGAAAACCGCCGCATATCCCAACCACAGAAGTGCCTTTTTTGGCAGCACTGACAATTTCGCCTGCAAGACCTGTCTCCTTAAGGTACAACAAATCCTCAATGGTGTTCTTGCTGCCCGGAATAATGATTAAATCCGGCCGCCCCATCTCGTTAACCTTGCGCACATAGCGTAACTCAACGTCATCATCAATCTCAAAGGGTTCAAAGTCTGTGAAATTGGATAGCCGGGGAAGCCTGATCACACAAATTTGAACTTTTTGGTCATCGCCGCCGGACCGGTAATTTTTTTCCTCCATTACCACCGAGTCCTCATCCTGTATGCGCAAATCAGTAATAAATGGAATTACACCCAGGACAGGAATTCCGGTTTTTTGTTCCAAAAAATCAATGGCCGGCTGAAAGATACTGACGTCTCCCCTAAACTTATTTATAATAATTCCCTTAACCCGTTGACGGTCTTCAGTGCGTAATAATTCAAGCGTCCCGACCACCGCGGCCAGAGCGCCACCCCGGTCGATATCCGCAACTAAAAGCACAGGAGCGTCAGCCTCACGCGCAACGCGCATATTCACTATCTCAGTATCATCAAGGTTGACCTCAGCCGGGCTGCCTGCTCCTTCAATAACAACCACGCTGTATGCATGGCGCAGTTGATCCAATGCTCGGGTCACCACTCCCCATAAGCCCGAGGCGACTTTACTGTGATAACTCTCGGCGGAATAATTATCCAGCGGCCTCCCCAGCACTATAACCTGAGATGATGCATTGCCGGTGGGCTTTAGTAATATTGGGTTCATATTTACGTCCGGCTCAATTCCCGCAGCTTCAGCCTGAACCACCTGGGCCCGACCCATTTCACCGCCTTGAGCAGTTACATAGGAATTAAGGGCCATATTTTGTGATTTAAAAGGTGCGACTTTTAACCCATCCTGATAAAATATCCTGCACAATGCAGCGACCAAAATGCTTTTACCGGCATGAGAAGCCGTTCCCTGCACCATGATAGTACGAGCCAGCATTAAATTCCCTCCTGAAAAGCATTATTCATGGCCAGCGACTTAATCTCCACAGGTATTCCGGCTACAACCCAAAAAACCTTATCTGCCATAGCAGCTACATACTGGTTGACTTTTCCTGCAATGTCACGAAAGAGCCTTCCAAGAGCATTGCCTGGTACCAAGCCATAGCCCACCTCATTGCTAACCATAATAAGCCTCAGTCTGTTATCTTGTGCAGCTTTGATAAAATTAGAGGTCTCTTGCAAAATCCGAGCTTCCTTTTCTTCGTCTGATAAATCCTCTGCAGTTTCATCAAGCAGCCAGTTAGTGATCCAGATGGTCAAACAATCAACTAAAACAATTGAGCCGGCGGGCAACTTTGCTAAAACATTGCCCAAATGGCGTTTTTCTTCAATGGTAGGCCAGTTTTCCGGCCTGCGTTCACGGTGCAGCTTAACTCTTCTGGCCATTTCCTCATCCTGCACCCCGGCCGTAGCCAGGTAAATAACCTGGTTACTCAAACTTGAAGCATATCTTTCGGCAACGTCACTCTTACCACTCCTGGCACCGCCAATTACCAAAACGATCTCACCTGCATCCAAAAAATATCTCCCCCGTTGTCCGTTTATGAGAGGTCCAAAACTTCCCTTACCTTTTTCACCAGCTCTTCTATTAAATGGGGTAAGGGTTCAGATTTCACACCAATTATATTAACCCCGGAGCGGGCTAGAGGTAGCAGCACCTTTGGTGCCGGGCTGGCCGCAATAGCCTCTGCCATAGCAGGTGAAAGCTCACCTGACATGGCATTGGGGAACATAATGCTAACGGGCCCGGCAATTAAATCCACCCGGGACACATTGTAAATGACAGCGTTCTCTCCCGTTGCACCTTCATTGGCCCCGGCACGCAGCATAACTGATGTAGCCAGGGCATTTGTTCCCAGGGCCAGAAACTCAATTCCATCCGGGAGTTCACGCCTGAGCCTGTCCATTATATGCTTACCAATACCCCCGCCCTGCCCGTCAATGACGGCTATTCTCATTTAATCAACACCTCAAAAAGCATTATACCACATTTCGCAAAGAACGCGCGCGAATCAGCTTTATCTTAGCGGACGCACAAAAAAGACCCCGCAAAAGGGTCTCCAGGCTAATTTGAACCAGACTGCCTTTCCAGCCTGGTTTGCAATTCTACTATTTGTTTATTTTTCTTTAACAACCACCTGGCATACTTGTAATTATCCTTGTGCAATTTGCGGTTTTCCTTTTCCAGCTTGGTTAAAAAAAATGTTTTTTCTCTCTCAACCTTTTCTACCAAATTCATCAAAACCCTCCGGCTGAGCCGGAGTTGATCTACCTTTTCTTCGAGCTCCTGAATCCTGCGCTGGAAGTACTCCATTTCCGAAGAATCCGCCATCGCACCACCACCCTGACTGATTTTTTTTATTATATGTCCGGTGGCGCGTAAATAGACATCTATCAATTATCAACTACCACTATATTGGGGACATTCCCCGAAGGGGTGTGTCCCCATACCTGATTTGGACATTCCCCGAAGGGGTGTGTCCCCTTACCTTAGATAACTGCCGATCCGGTTAACTGCCTCCTGTAAAACATCATCCTCCTGAACCAATGCTATCCGCACATAGCCCTCACCCTGCGCCCCGAAAGCCGTTCCAGGTATAACCATAACACCTGTTTCGTGCAGCAATTTCATGGCAAATTCACGAGAGGAAGCGTACCCTTGCGGTACCGGCGCCCAAACAAACATGGAAGCCTTGGGCTTGGGCATATCCCAACCCAGCGCGGCAAGCCCGTCAACCAGAATATCCCTGCGCCTGCAGTAGTTTTGCGCGTTTTGCTCCACATTTTCCTGAGGTCCTTCCAATGCCGCAATTCCCGCCTCTTGAACAACATTAAACACACCGTAATCAATATTTGATTTGATGCGGGCCAGGGCTTCCAACACTTTGGCATTACCTACGGCGAAACCAAGCCTGCAACCTGCCATATTATACGTTTTGGAGAGTGAATAAAACTCTATGCCCACTTCCCGCGCCCCTGTTGTTTCTAAAAAACTAACGGGTTTATAACCGTCAAAAGCAAGTTCACAATAGGCTATGTCATGGCAAACCAGGATATCATATTCTCTGGCAAATTGAACCAGGCGGTTGAAGAAATCGCTATCCGCCGATGCTGCAACCGGGTTATTGGGGTAGTTAACCCACATTAACTTAGCTTTTTTGGCCACATCACCAGGTATTGCCCCCAAGTCAGGCAAATAGTTATTCTCTTTCAACAAAGGCATGGGATAAATAACACCTTCGGCAAGTAAAATACTGCAGGCATAGATGGGGTATCCAGGGTCGGGTATCAGTGCCGTATCACCGGGATTAATATACGCCAGCGCTATATGCGCCAAGCCATCCTGGGAGCCCATTAAGACAAGTACTTCCGTAACCGGGTCGAGCTCCACCCCGAACCTTTTTTGGTACCAGGACGCCAGGGCCCGGCGAAGTTCAATTTTCCCCTCCAGCGGGTAACGATAATTGCCGGGGTTGTCGAGGGCCCTGTGCATGGCTTCTATAATATGAGGTGCAGGGGGCTGGTCGGGACTTCCAACACCCAAATTGATCACCTTAATTCCTTTCTGTTCCACCTGGCGCTTGATTACTTCAAGCTCATTAAAAATTGCCGAATCAAGGTCTTTGATTCGATTAGCCACATGCAATTCTATCACTCCCATAATATTACTGATAAAAACTATTTAGGTATTCGGAATT
This sequence comes from Desulfotruncus alcoholivorax DSM 16058, assembly GCF_000430885.1. Lineage (GTDB taxonomy): Bacteria > Bacillota > Desulfotomaculia > Desulfotomaculales > Desulfallaceae > Desulfotruncus > Desulfotruncus alcoholivorax. The sequence goes on from NZ_AUMW01000003.1 coordinate 103,517, forward strand.
CAGTAGTCAGAATTCAGAATACTACGAGACACTAAACCGTTCTCTGCTGCTGACTTCTTGCTCCTATTTTTTTACGGTTCTCTCATTCCGACTACTGACTTCTGAGTACTTTTACAATGCAGCCCTGTTCTTTGATGCTGTGTGCCTTATCTCAGCAACCGTTTCATAAGGAACAACAGATTCACCCAACTTGCCGTGGTTTGTTGCTCCCAATCCATGAAAATCCGACCCACCGGAAACAATCAGACGATGCTCACGGCAAATTTTTAAATACATTTTCTCCATATCCCTGTTATGTTGAGGATGGTACACCTCAATACCCTGCACTCCGCCTTCAATTAGCCTCATTACCAGTTTATCATCACAGGATATACCTGGGTGCGCCAGTACCGGAACGCCCCCGGCTTGCTTGATTAAACCAATCACTTCCAAAGGATGGTATTTCATTCTTGGTTCATAAGCCGGCTTCCCTACACCTATGTATTTTTCAAATGCCTCCGCCACGCTGCTGACTTTTCCCTCTGCCAGTAATACCTTGGCAATATGGGGCCGGCCGACCGATCCCTTTCCGGCAAGTGCTAAAACCTGATGGATATCAATATTGATATCAAGATCCCGCAGTTTATTTATAATTTTGTAGGCACGTGTAAGCCTGGCATCTTGAAAAGCAATAAGGTGTTTCTTAAATTTGGAGTTTTCCGGATTAATGCAATAACCCAAGATATGCACTTCCATGCCTTCACATTCCGTGCTCAACTCAACTCCGCTTAACAGGTCCACACCATTTAGTTGTGCTTCTACCCGGGCTGCATCTATACCGTCCATTGTATCGTGATCTGTAATTGCAATACAACGGAGATTAATCCGAGCCGCGTATTGAACAACTTCCACGGGGGAACTGGCACCATCCGATACATTCGTATGAACATGCAAGTCCGCGAACATATAATCACCTGCCCCCATTGCAGTACTTATTTCAAAACTTGTTTTAACAAACGCATCCAGTTTCCTCCCATTATATCAGAAATATCATCATTGCTGTAACCTCGTTTCAAAAGCGCTTCAGCTATAACCGGCAGGCAGGTGACATCTTCAAGGCCATAAGCCAGCCTCTCCATGCCATCAAAATCGCTGCCTAAGCCAATACACTTCGTCCCGGCAATTGATGCCACATGATCCACATGGCGCAGCAAAGCTTCAAGGCCCGGCTTTTGATCATCTAAAAATTCGGGCACAAAAGTCAGCCCGATTAAACCTCCCGTGTTAGCCAAATATTTGATTTGTTCATCGCTGAGGTTTCTGGGGTGATTGCAAATGAAGCGGCAATTAGCATGTGTAGCAGCAAATGGTTGAGTTGACGTCTCAGCAACATGCCAAAACCCTCGTTCAGACAAATGTGCCACGTCAATCAACATTCCCAGGCTATTCATTTCCCGTACTACCGAACGTCCGAACTTACTTAACCCGCCACTCGCTTCTCCTTCCCCGACGCCGTCTCCCAGCTCATTACGCGCATTCCAGGTCAAGGTCAAAGAACGAACGCCAAGACGGTATAAAACACGTAAAACAGCCAGATCGCCGGATAAACACTCGCCACCCTCAATTGAAAGCAATGCGGCTAATTTACCTTGACTGTTGATACGGCAAATATCCCGCACGTTTAACGCGTGTTCGATAATTTCAGAGTTTTGATACAATTCGCTGTAAAATTTGTCAATGTAATAAAGACATTTTTTTAAAGCCATGTCTTTATCTTTTGGGTTAATAAATATGGCAAACAGCTGGACGTCCACACCGGTTGAACGCATTCGCTGCAAATCCAATTGTCCAACTTTTGAATATTCTCCAAGCGTTCGATTCTGAGACTCTATAACTGTCAAAGTATCACAATGGCCGTCAACAACCAGCCCCATTATCATATCATCACCTCATTTACCCAAAATTAAAAAACCCGCTTATTCCCGCTGGAATAAACAGGTTTTTGTAACAACCAATATAACAAAATTTTAGCGGGGTTCGACTATCAATTTTATTGCTGTTCTCTCTTCTCCATCAATAATTATGTCTGTAAAAGCCGGAATACAAATAAGATCTACTCCACTGGGCGCAACAAATCCCCTGGCGATAGCAACTGCTTTAATTGCCTGGTTTAAAGCCCCTGCACCAATGGCTTGAAGTTCGGCACAGCCTCTTTCCCTCAGTACTCCAGCAAGGGCGCCGGCTACAGAATTTGGATTGGATTTTGCTGAAACTTTTAACACTTCCATTCATCGAACCTCCTTCTAATCTGGAAAGACTGCTCCATATATCCCTTAAATAGATATATTCTCCAACTCAGTTAAGATTCCTGTTTATGAAAAAAATTTATTCATAATTTTGTATCCTTGTAATACTTAATGCATTGCCTGTTTGTTCATCAATGTCAATTCTAACCGCGTTAAACTGATAAGTACCGGCAGCGACCTCAAACCTTTTTGGCATCTGGGTCAAAAACTTTTCAATGACCAATTCTTTTTTTACACCAATTACGGATTCATAAGGGCCGGTCATACCTACATCAGTGATATAGGCCGTACCGCCAGGCAAAATCCTTTCATCAGCAGTTTGTACATGGGTATGGGTACCGCAAAATGCTGATATATCATTATCCAAATAGTAGGCTAGAGCTATTTTTTCGGAAGTTGCTTCAGCATGAAAATCAAGCAGTATTATCTTGCATTCTTCTTTTAGTAAAGGCAGTATTGTAGCAGCACTGCGAAATGGACAATCAAGATCAGGCATAAAAATCCTGCCTGATAAATTAAATACCCCAATTTTAACATTATTTTTAGTATTATAAATGCCGTAGCCCTTACCAGGTGTACCGGGCGGGTAGTTGGCAGGTCTAATTAACCTGGACTCATTTTCTATAAAATTAATAACTTCTCTTTTGTTCCAGACATGGTTACCCATTGTTATAACATCAATTCCATAGGTAAAAAGCTCTCTGGTAATTTCCCTGGTTATGCCATTACCCCCGGCTGCATTTTCCCCGTTAGCAATAACAAAATCAATTTTTTGTTCCTGCACAAGTCCTGGTAAATTTTCTTTTACCGCCCTTCGCCCAGGTCGCCCTACGATATCACCGATCATTAATAAACGAATCAAAGCCAAAACCACCTATTTATTAAAAACAAGCACCTTGCCCTCTTCTCTGAAAGCGTAAAGATACTTATCATTTTCAGATCCCTTGACACTTTCCAGCATATGGTCTATTATCTCTTCCTGCATCAACATTTCTTCTTCTATTAAGGCATCGTTCAGGTCCAGCACCAAATTACCTTGCCAATACTGGTAAAAGACTTGAACCACCAGCGCAATTTCTTCCTGAACCAGGGTGCTGACATCCCTTTTAATTTCAAACAACGTTAAATTGTCGCATACCTCATAAGAAATCTCAATGATGCTGGCATCTTTTCCTTCAAGATAATTAAAAGACTGAATGCTATCCATAAGATACATTTTAAATTCAATGAGTTCTTTTTCATCAGCTACGCGCGAGCATATAAAACTAAACCGGATCATCTGTTCCAACGGGTCGAAATTCACAGCAGATACTTCAGGGTAGCGAACAAGTATGGATATTAACAGCCCCATACTGTCGGTTACGTCATCTCCGCCCTTATATTTGCCCCGCAAAGAATCCACCTTCCTTTCGACTCCTCGATTCTAATCTAATAAGTCTTCTTGATTATCGTTTATATTCCTGCATTGACTTCTTTCAAATTTTCATAAAAAATTATTCCAAATTAAAAAACGATCTCCTGAAAAAACACCTTTTAATGGTAGTCTTTTTGGTCGACATTAAAAACCGGTGTTTATCCAAAGAGATCGCCTGGTTTTCTTATTTTGCGTAATCAACAACCCTGGTTTCTCTAATAATAATTACTTTTATCTGCCCAGGGTAATCCAGTTCATTCTCAATCTTTTTAGCTATTTCACGTACTAATTTAATAGCACCGAGGTCATCAACTTTGTCGGGTTTAACCATAATTCTTATCTCTCGACCTGCCTGGATGGCGTATGACTTTTCTACTCCCTCAAAAGTACTTGCAATTTCCTCGAGCTTTTGCAAACGTTTAATGTATGCTTCCAGTGTTTCACGTCTGGCTCCCGGACGGGCAGCGGAAATTGCATCCGCCGCTTGAACCAGCCCCGCAACTATGGTTTTTGGTTCTTCATCACCATGATGCGCGGCTATAGCATGTATAACATCTTTGTTCTCCCTGTATTTTTGAGCCAATTCAACCCCGATAGCGACGTGCGGGCCTTCAACTTCATGGTCTACCGCCTTACCTATGTCGTGCAGTAATCCAGCCCTTTTAGCCAACTGCACGTCTACACCCAATTCAGCGGCCATCAAACCTGCCAGGTGCGCAACCTCAATAGAGTGTTTTAAAACATTTTGCCCATAGCTTGTGCGGTATTTAAGCCTGCCTAACAAATTGATCAACTCCGGGTGCAAACCATGAATGCCTGTTTCAAAGATTGCCTGCTCGCCAGCCTCACGAATTTGCTGATCAACTTCTTTGCGGGCTTTATCAACCATTTCTTCGATTCTGGCCGGGTGTATCCGGCCATCTACAATCAGCTTTTCCAAAGATATGCGAGCAACTTCTCTGCGGATGGGGTCAAAGCCCGAGAGAATAACCGCCTCGGGGGTATCATCGATAATTAGATCAATTCCTGTAGCGGTTTCAAACGCCCTGATATTTCTGCCTTCCCTACCGATAATGCGTCCCTTCATCTCGTCATTGGGCAACGGAATCACTGCCACCGTTGTTTCAGCCACATGATCGGCAGCACACCTTTGAATAGCGGAAGTTATTATTTCCCTGGCCCGTTTTTCTCCCTCTTCTTTGGCCTTATTTTCAATTTCTTTGATCATTATAGCAGCTTCATGCTGAATTTCTTTTTCAATATCCGCAAGTAATATTTGGCGCGCTTCTTCTGATGTTAGCCCCGATATTCTTTCCAACTCAATAACTTGCTTGTCATACATGGTGGAAAGATCTTTTTTCAGAGCTTCAACTTCCGATTCCTTGCGGGTTAATGATTCTTCTTTTTTCTCAATGCCCTCAATTTTTCGTTCGAGCAATTCTTCCTTTTGCATCAACCTGCGGTCCAGTCTTTGAAGCTCCGACCGGCGCTCCTTATTTTCACGCTCCATTTCGTTTTTTTGTCTAAGTATTTCTTCTTTTGCTTCTAATATTGCTTCTCTCTTTTTAGCTTCAGCATCTTTCTGAGCTTCCTCTAAAATTTTCCTGGCCAATGCCTCGGCAGAAGCAATTTTTGATTCTGCAATTAATTTCCTTACCAGATATCCGGCCCCAAAGGCAATAATTACTGCAACAATTATAATGATTGCCAGGTTGGTATTCAATGTGCCGTGTCACCTCCTAACCTGAAATTCAAGTTATAATATCGTAAACCTGCTCAGTTTAACAAAAAAAACACCGAGCATTACTCGGTAAGAAAAAGAATCGGATTTATTAGACTTGTCCGGCAACGGTGAAATGAAACATATGCACGGCACCCCAAAAAACATGCCGCAGATATATTTATAAAAATTATATAATTTGAAAAGATATATATAAACCCGAAACCCGGATAACTTCCAATTCTACTTTCTCCCAAATTTAATTTTACTTTTTATATAATACAATGTCAAGATATATCCACTGCAGGGATTCGTCAGAGTCAGAATTTAAAATCTGAATAAGGCATAATACAAAAATATACGAAAGACCTTAACCGCGGATTACAAATTGACATACTGCAAGGCGCGCTTCGGTTTACGACTACAACATCTTAAAGACCACCTTGGTGTTCCAAGTTTAGCGCATTGAGATTTATCACGGGCATCGATCCTCCTCGCAATTCCGGCACCAAAAATGGAGCAGACAACCAATTACGGGCATGCCGATGCAAAGGATACACAAAGATGGTTTTAGATGTTCCATGAAAATAGTACTGACCCGCATTGCGACCGTAGCCGCTCGTTTGTCCCAAGCGTAAGCATCCGGCTGCACGATAGCATGTTCCGGTAAACCGAGAGTGTTCGACGAACGTTTCAACCAGCACAAGATGGTGTCCATATACTGCTAACCAGTCTGCCGATAACCGTTTAAGATTTAACGACAAAATTTTGGATGCAAGATTCGGAATGAATGCGAATCCCCGGAAGAGTGATAAAGCGCAAGTTATTGGCCACGTAGATGAGTCGGCTCCATTGCAGTTCTTTCGACCAACCAATCCACTCATCTCGCGATCTGCATTTAAGCGCAGCGGTTCCCCACCCAAGTAAAGCGACCCATTTGCCCTGAATTTCCGCCACATATTTGATGGATTCGCCTACCAACTGGCGAAAGCCAAGGTAATGGTAGGTTGCCATCAACTGGTTCCATTCGGATTCTTCTTGCGGTTGAATTGGTCGAACAAGCAATTCTTGTAACTCAGTTTGCGCTGGCATGGTAGCTCCTTTTTGAACCGTTTCACTTAGTCTTACTTTTATTGTAACGGTTCAAAAAGATAATAGCCAGTTCTTTCATAAAACCCTTACTACATCTAAGTCAATTTCGACTTTGACGCAGCCCTGATATCCACTGTGCTTCCACCTGCCAGCAGACAACCAACTTTTCTGATCACATCGTTTGAAAACCCCCTCCTGGCAAGGAAACCAGCTAACTTACGCCATGTGTTACAGTCATACTGTCGAGCCTTTTTCCGGGCCACCAGCAATGCCATTTCCAGTTCCATATCATCATTATAACCGGATAATGATTTTTCTATAATTTTCCTATCAATTCCTTTATACTTAAGTTCGGCTCTCAGGAATTCTTTTCCAACCGGTTTTGAAGAAAGCCGCCATCTCACCCAATTCACAGCGAAATATTCATCGTCAACCAATTTTTGATCCTTTAGCTCATTGATAATTGCACTGATTTCCTGCTGACCAATGTTCATGTTTTTTAAGGCTTGCCCAAGTTCGTACTCAGTTCGCGGCCTTAGAGCCAGCAGGCGATAGCACTTATTCTTCGCTTTTTTCAAATCAGGCATGGTACTTTATTTAACCTTTGTTGTAGCACCGATGGAATCCTGTTCTTGCTGATCCTGTTTGTCCACCTGCTTGGCCAACCCTACCCGGCACCGTATTTCATGTTCCAATTCTACAGCCAACTCCGGTCTTTCTTTCAGTAATTCCTTAACATTCTCCCGGCCTTGACCCAATCTTTCATCCCGATACGAATACCAGGCGCCACTCTTACTTACAATCCCAAGATCAACCGCCATATCCAGAATAGATCCTTCAAGCGAAATACCCGTGCCATACATAATATCAAAATCAGCCTGCTTAAAAGGAGGCGCAACCTTATTTTTAACGACTTTAACCCTGGTACGGCTGCCTATTACATCAGTACCCTGCTTAATGCTCTCAATTTTGCGCACATCCAGTCTGACCGAAGCGTAGAATTTCAGGGCCCGGCCGCCAGGCGTAGTCTCCGGGTTTCCGAACATAACCCCCACCTTTTCCCTTAACTGATTAATAAAGATGGATGTACAGCGTGATTTGCTAATTACTCCGGTCAGCTTGCGGAGGGCCTGGGACATCAAACGAGCCTGCAAGCCCACATGAGAATCACCCATTTCACCTTCTATTTCAGCCCGCGGCACCAGAGCAGCAACACTATCAATAACCACCACGTCAATGGCCCCGCTGCGCACCAAATGCTCCGCAATTTCCAGCGCCTGCTCTCCGGTGTCCGGCTGTGACACGTAAAGATTCTCAATGTCCACACCGATCCTGGAGGCATAGCTGGCATCCAGGGCGTGTTCCGCATCAATAAATGCAGCAGTACCTCCAGCTTTTTGGGCTTGGGCAATAATGTGCAGCGCCACCGTCGTTTTGCCTGAAGATTCAGGGCCGAATATTTCAATTACCCGTCCTCTTGGCACCCCGCCCACACCCAGGGCAACATCAAGTGCTATACATCCTGTAGAAATGGTCTCGACGGTGATTTTTGCCGATGATTCCCCCAGCTTCATTATTGAGCCTTTGCCAAATTGCTTTTCAATTTGTAAAAGAGCGTTTTCCAGGGCTTTTTGTCTTTCGGTCAATGGAACCCCTCCTAAAAACAGATGTTCGATTATGTAGTAATTCTATATATTATTACCGGTTTCTGTCAAGTCCAAGAATATATTCTCTAATCATATTCAATGCAGCATCAGCAGCGCTTAAACGAATCTCATTACGATCTCCCGTAAAATTAAATTTTTGGCACTTTACCGGGTTGTCTGATGCAAGGGCAATATAAACCAGTCCAACTGGTTTTTGGGGTGTCCCTCCACCCGGCCCTGCTATACCCGTAATTCCAACCCCAATTGAAGAGCTTGTCAGCTTTTTAATCCCGTCAGCCATAGACCTGGCAGTTTGCTCGCTAACCGCACCGAATTCCGCAATTGTTTCTTTTGGAACACCCAGCAAGTCTATTTTAATTTCATTGCTGTAAGAAACAATGCCACCCAGAAAATATTCCGAACTGCCGGGAATATCAGACAAGCGCTTCATCACCAGCCCTCCGGTGCATGATTCCGCCAGAGCAACAGTCATCCCTTTAGCCAGCAGCATTTTCCCCACCATGTCTTCCAGCATCTCGCCCTCGTCTTTACCGGTTATAGAATCCGAACTGTATACCATTTTTCTTCTACCACCTCACCTACGCTATATTCGAGTCAGATCAAAATATTCCCTGCTTGATAATCGCTCATTCAAAAATAGGTGGTTCCCTCCGCGCGCTGCGCAATTTCCCTTACTGTCATTGTAGCGCAGCGAAGCAATCTCAATGGCGAAACATTATTTGTGGATATACCTCAGACCATAAAGTACATTTGGGATATTCCTCCGACCACAAAACCATGACCCCAAAGAGGAGGTATGTCCCCTTTCCTATAAATGAGATTGCTTCGTCGCTACGCTCCTCGCAATGACGGACCAACTATATTTTCATCCTCTGATGGTGCGGCATTGGAGTCTACCCAAAAAACTAATCAATTCTTTAAATTCATTCATTGTTAATGATTGACCACCATCTGACAAAGCGCGTTCCGGATCCGGGTGCACTTCCACCATCACACCGTCTGCCCCGGCGGCAAGGGCAGCTTTAGCCACTGGTATAACCAATTCCTTACGGCCCGTTCCATGACTCGGGTCAGCGATTATTGGAAGATGAGATAGCGTCTTCACGGCAGGGATAGCATTAATATCAAAAGTATAACGAGTATAAGTTTCAAAGCTTCGTATCCCTCTTTCACATAGAATAACATTTTTATTGCCTTCAGCTAAGATATATTCTGCCGCTAGAAGCCATTCATCCAGTTTTGCTGCGTAACCACGCTTTAACAAAACGGGATGACTAATTCTGCCCAGTTCTTGCAAGAGACAAAAGTTTTGCATATTTCGGCTGCCCACCTGAATTATATCCACATATTGACAAAATAAATCCAAATTTCTGATGTCAGTAATTTCTGTAACAAAAGGCAAACCAGACTGCTTACGGGCTTCAGCCAGTATTTCTAAACCTTCTTCTTCAAGCCCGCTAAAAGAATAGGGGGAAGTTCGCGGCTTGTATGCCCCTCCTCGTAAAATATTTACGCCCATTTTGCTTAGCTGTTTAGCCTGCTCAACGAAATTGACACCTTCAATAGCACAGGGTCCGGCAATTATTACTACATCTTTGCCAATATCAACATTGCCAACCCTGATTATCGTGTTATCGGGGTGGAAATCCCTGCTTGCCAGCTTATATGGAGGCACTGATATCACCCTTACTTTTATAATTTAAACAAGTTATGCAGCTTATGGATAATAATACAATATGACAAATTAGACTTAAAGTTGAACAGTGACACTAAATGTTAAATCTTCATATAATAGATAAATGTTTTTAATTTTGGGGGTCAAGATTATGCAATGGGCTCTATTTATACCCAATTTACATCAATTCCACCACCTGGATGATCCCTGGCAAAGTAAAGATTTAACTTTAGGGGAAAAAGCATACCAAAAGCTCCAGCAGGAATTTGGGGAAATAGATTTCAACAGGATATATTTCGGCCAGGAATTTTGTGAAAGGGCTATGCCGGGAATAAGAGAAATAAAAGAAGCGCTAGCCAGGAGCAGAGAAAAAAAATTCACACTAGTTACCCCTTATGTAACAGAAAAGGGCTTATCAAAACTTGTTGACATTTTTTATTATCTGGTTAAGTGTAAGCCTACTAGCGAGGTAGTTGTTAATGACTGGGGTGTGCTGCATTTAATAAGACAAAAGTTTCCCAGCTTAAAACCAGTATTCGGGAGATTGTTAAACAAAATGCTGCGCGATCCCAGACTCAAACCATGCTCCCCCAGCAAAACCTCTAATACAAAGTTTAAACATTTCCAAACCTGCAGCCTGGCAGGGTCACTCATGAAGGATCTTTTAAGTAAATATAATGTTGAAATAATAGAGATAGATAATTTACCGCAGGGTATCGACAACAACATTGCAAGTTGGGGATATCAAGTAGCTATGTATATTCCCTATGGTTATGTTACCACCGGTAGAATTTGTTTTTTCCAATCCTGGGACTTTAAGCTAAAAGATAAATTTAGAACTAACAGCAATTCATGCCAACATTTATGCAGAAGTAATTATCTTCACCTCAATACGATCAATGACTTGATTTCAATAAATCATAGCTGGGACTTAATTCAAAGGGGCAATACAGTGTTTTATAAACAAAAACCGGCTTTTTTAACATCAGGATTAAGCAATGCAAAAAATCTGGGTATTAACAGAATAATTTACCAGCCTGAGCCTTTTTAAGAAGGAGATACATGATGAAAATATTAGCTCCTGTTGCTTCCGCCAGCGAAGCCAAAGCTTTAATTGCTATGGGTGCAAGCGAGTTATACTGCGGCATTCAATTAAACAATTGGCAGAGAAAATTTGGGACAAATGTATGGATGAATAGACGGGGGAATAAAAACGCTAACATTCAAAGCCTTAATGAGTTAATACGGCTTATTACAGTGGCTCATGAAAAAAATGTGCCGGTATTTTTGGTATTAAATATGCCTTTCTACTCATCAGATCAGCATGTAGTCATATTATCGTTAATAGAAGATATTTTGGAGCACTGCCCTTTGGATGCGTTGATTATAGGTGACCCCGGTTTGATTATAGCGATAAAAAAAGCATTCCCCAAAATGGAAATCCATGCCAGCAGCTTAGCTCCGGTCTTAAACAGTGCTTCTGCATCCTTTTATAATAATTTAGGAGCATCCAGAATTATTTTCCCCCGCTATATAGACCTGCCCGATCTTAAAAATATCATCAACAAAATAGACAAAAAGATTGAAACAGAAGTTTTTATACTCAATGATGGCTGTGTCTTTGAGGAAGGATTCTGCAACGTCAGCCATGCGTTAGGAGGGGCCTTATGCCACAACCCCTTGCAATTTTACACACTGGTTCAAAAACAAAACAGCAGGCATGTAAACAGCAAAAAGCAACCATTTTCCCAGCATTTACAAAACTACCGGAAATGGTTGTGGCATGTTAGAAATTGTAACGGAGGAAGTGACCCCAAGGGGTATCCGTTAGGGATGTGTGGTTTATGCGCAATTCCAGAGCTGATTAATATGGGAGTAACTTCATTAAAAATAGTAGGCAGGGAAGCAAGTTTAAGTAAAAAAATACTAAGTGCTAAACTTGTCAGAAAGGTATTGGATTACGTTGAATCGTGCGATAAAGATGAAATTAGTGTCGCCAAAATACGCAGTATCAGGGGTACACCAAAACAGTGTTCTAACGGTTATATGTGCTATTTCAGGTAGCCAGGAGTCAGAATTCAAAATAATACTTCGAGACGATCTCATTCTGTCTTCTGACTCCAGAGCATTACTTATACTTATTGTATTTCAATTAAACAATTGACTCATGCAACATTAAATCTGTGGCCTAGCGATACTAAAACTATTAATCAGCTTCCTAAAGTTATCGCCGGTTATTTTTTCCTCGGTCAGCAATACATTTACCACTTGCTTGATGGCTCCTTTTAAAGAACCGAGAAAATCCTTAACCTTTTTTTCCTGTTCCTTGATAATTGAACTAATTACCTTGTGCCTGAGGTCGGCAGGCAGAATGTCCGGATCTACAACGCCCAGTTCAGACATGCCTGATTTAATAATTTGCCCGGCAGTCTTTATTGCCTGTTCAAAATCGTTACCAGCGCCTGTACTTCGATTGCCCAGAACAATCTCTTCTGCTATGGAACCTGCCAATAATACCTGAATTTGGTTCTCAAGGTATTCCCTTGTATATAAATAGCTATCGTTTTCAGGTGTCTGCCTCATGTAGCCCAGTGCTTGACCGCGGGGTGCAATTGTTAGCATTGAAACTGAACCTGGGCGTACTTTTTCGCCAACCAGGGCGTGTCCCACTTCATGCACGGCAACCCGCTCAAGTTCTTCTCGAGGCGGCCGCTTTTCCAATTTTTCTCCCATCATAATTTTATCAATGGCTTCGAGGAAGTGATGTTGCTTTATTTCAGCACACCCCTCCCGCATGGCCAAAATAGCTGCTTCATTGGCCAGGCTTTCCAGATGGGCTCCGCTAAAACCAAAAGTCTGTTTCGCTATTTCATTCAGGCTAACGTCATCCGACAAAGGTTTATTTCGGCAATGAAGTTTTAAAATTTCCAGTCGCCCTGACCTATCCGCCAGGTCAACTTTTACCTGACGGTCAAAACGGCCCGGACGCAAAAGTGCCGGGTCCAGCATATCCACCCTGTTGGTCGCCGCCATAACCAGTATTTTTACCTTATCATTAACCTTAAGGCCATCCATTTCAACCAGCATCTGGTTTAATGTCTGGTCATATTCATGGTGACTGGTATTCTGCCCCCTCTTCCCGCCAAGGATATCTATTTCGTCAATAAAAATTATTGCGCTATCCTTTTTTAGCTTAGTGGCAGTATCTCTGGCAGTTTGAAAAAGCTGCCTGACCCGTTGCGCTCCAACTCCTGCGTACATTTCAATAAATTCCGAACCGCTGCAGGCGACAAAAACCGACTCCGTGTAGCCCGCCGCAGCTTTAGCCATTAGCGTTTTCCCGGTACCTGGTGGTCCAGTCAGCAAAATACCCTTCAAGGGCCTAATTCCTAAATAAATGATCTTATCCTGATTAATAATAAAATCCAATGCCTCTTTTAGCTCATTAATGGCAGTAGCCTGTCCGCCAATATCCTCAAAATTAACCTTGGAGGCATTAGCAGGTGCCACACTAAAGGACTTAACCAGCATACCACGTGAACGGGCAACATAAATTAGAATACCCGCGGCCATCAACAGAAACAATATGGGAACTACATCATAACCGGAAATGGCCAGAAAAATCACACCAGCAAGGCCGATTCCCAAGCTTATTTCCTTAATCACGCTTTACCTCCTTTCTGTCTTAGCTGAAGCAGAGCTGTTTTCAGCATTGTTCCTGGGGATAACACTGTACAGATAATATTTGCCATCCTTCATTTGCCAGTAAATATTGCGGTCATCAATATCAACCTTGGACTCAAGTCCCGCCTCACTGGCGTATGAATCTAAATAATTGGCCATTTGCACAAAATCGCCATTTTGTAGCGCCTCGTAAATGGCAAATTTCCCTATGCCATACACTTTGTCCAATTGGTTATCTCGACGGTCAGTCAGCTCAATCGTAAAAGGGCGATTACCCATAACTTGTTCAACATCATTATAAACCCGTTGGTATGAATTCATCAGGTTTACGTTTTCACTTAGTGATATGCTTATCTTGTAGGTATCTGCCGAATCATCAATTTTATATGAAATTATCACAGGGTTGTTTTCCAGTTTGGCTATCAGCGGTTTTTGAAAGTTTAATCCTTTATACAACCATTGAGCACCAAAGAAGGCAGCCAGCCCAGCAGCCAGCGCGATAATAACTACATGTATTTTCATGCCCTTAATGTGCATTTCTACCATCCTCTCTAAGGTGACGAACCGGGCTTGCATTTTCCTTTCACAACGAGTTATTATAGCATACTCAACAGGTACTTTAGGCAGGGAATTGTCCCCAACATGAAAAGCGCGCATCAATCAGTTCCATATGCGCGCGTTTTGATACTGTGCATTTGTTTACAAGCCTACCCACAAAAAACTACCCTGAGTTTTTGGATTTTAACAAAAACCCCGCTTGTTGAAAGTAATCCATACCCGACCAGATAGTGAAAATAACCGCTATGAACATCGCTATGTTACCAAATGGAACATTTATCAGGTTAAACGGAAAATCCCTCAAAAACATAGCCACAATGGCAACTATTTGGGTTATGGTTTTAATTTTCCCCAACTTGCTGGCTGATATAATTACCCCCTCGGCAGTGGCCAGAGAACGCAGTCCCGTAACCGCAAACTCACGTCCAATGATAATAACTGCAACCCACCCGGACAGGCGATCCATTTCCACTAACGCAATCAACGCAGACGAAACCAATAATTTATCCGCAAGGGGATCCAACAGTTTACCCAGCGCCGTAATCATCTTCTTTTTTCGGGCGATATAACCGTCTAACCCGTCGGTACATGCTGCTAGCACAAACACACCTGCGGCGATATAGTCTCCAAGTGGAAGGCGCAAGGAAAGCACTGCCAGGAAAACCGGTACCATTAAAATCCTAAGCAGCGTTAGCCTGTTTGGTAGATTCATTTCGTACGTACTCCTGACAAATCATATTCAGTTGAATCAAGAATTTTAACCTTCACAAATTCCCCGGCCCGTATCAGTTCCTCCGAGGCAAAAAAAACTTTTCCGTCAATCTCAGGAGCATCACCCTCGGTCCGGCCCCAGTACAGGCTAGCGTCATCGTCCCAACCTTCAACCAGGACGTTTTTTTCCGCACCGACAAGTTTTCTATTGTTTTGAGCTGAAATATTCTGCTGAAGTGTCATGGCTGCTTCAAGTCTGGCAGCTATTTCTTGATCACTGAGCCGGCCCGGCAATTGTTCCGCTGCAGTTCCTTCTTCAAGTGAATATCCGAATATGCCGGCCCTGTCAAACCTTGTTTGTTCGATAAAACTGAGCAATTCATTAAATTCTTCTTCAGTTTCTCCGGGAAAGCCCACAATAAACGTAGTTCTCAAGGTAATACCCGGTATCATCCGCCTCAGCTTACTAATCAGGTAAGTAATGTGCTCTTTACTTCCCCGCCTGTTCATCATCTTTAAAATGCGATTATTAATATGCTGCAAAGGTAAATCAATATACCGGCAAATTTTTTGTGAAGATTGTATTACTTCAAGCAGTTCCCTGGTTATCGTTGTTGGGTAGCAGTACATCAACCTGATCCAGCGGCAGTTTTCAATTCTTTCCAACTTTTGCAGTAAATTGGCCAGCTGGTAACGGCCATACAAGTCTATTCCATAGCGGGTGGTTTCCTGGGCTACCACAATTAATTCTTTGGTGCCACCGAAACATAGTTCTTTTGCCTCTTCGATTATATCTTCCAAAGGCCTGCTGCGATAAGGCCCCCTAATCATTGGAATGGCACAATATGAACAGCGGTTTTCACAGCCTTCAGCAATTTTTAAATAGGCGGTATGCCTGGGGGTAGTTAGTATTCTCGATTCTTTGCCGTGGTGGATATACCCTGGTTTATCCACCAAAACCGGCCTTTGCCCTGTTAGAACTTTGTTAACGGTTGAAACTATTTCCGGTACTGACCCGGTACCTATGATACCGTCTATTTCAGGTATCTCTTCCAATAATTCAGTGGCATATCTTTGGGCCAAGCATCCTGCAACCACGATGTGGGCACACCTGCCTGTTTCCTTGAGCCTTGCCGCGTCAAAAATAGCGTTAATGGATTCTTCCTTGGCTGATGTAATAAAACCACAGGTATTAATGATAATAACTTCGGCTTCTTCAGCCTTGCCGGTTATTTGATAACCGGCCTTTTCTAAATGACCCAGCATAATTTCTGTGTCAACCCTGTTTTTAGCGCAACCGAGACTAATCATACCAATTTTCTTATTCATTTATTAATCCCCAATTTTATTTTAGCCCAATGGTAGTTACCTGCCAGCAGAAGTTCACCCGGTGTTTCCAACCTGAAATGCTCGTGTAATTACCTGTCCGGGGGCACCCAGAAAACCATAATCCTTGCCGTTGACCATAACCTTTACCGCTCCGGCATTACCAAGCTTAAGCTGGACGCTTTCCTCTCCTTTAAAAGTTTTTACGCTGCCAGGACCAACCATTCCCTCAAAAGCATTTTTATCGTCAACGATAATCCTCATCCAGCACTCCGAGTCCGTCACTTGCAATACCACATCCATACCGGTTAAAGGCACTTCGTTGGAGGGATTGTTTTCTGGTTTTTTAGGACCTGTATCCCCTGGTGCAGTCCCATCATACGATGGATTATCAGTTGATTTTGGACTTTTTCCGTTTTCCGATAATTTATTCTGCAAACCGGCATAAGAAGATCCCAATAAGTATATAAAACCAACCAGAATAACTGCGGCAACAATCGCCCAATACTTTCCATTTCGCTTACCTGTCTTCTCTGTTTTGGATATTATTGTTTCTTGTGGGGGATCAATATTTTCCATTTGATCCTTAATTATTTCGTTGTATTCGTGGACAAGTTTCTCCCCGTCCAAGCTTAAAAAACGAGCGTAATTGCGCAAAAACCCTCTTACATAAACCTTGCCCGGAATAATCTCAAAATTATTATCCTCCAGGGCCTTTACATATTTTCTGCGAATCTTAGTCGCTTCTTCAACATCTTCCAAGGACAACCCCATTTTTTCCCTGGTTTCACTTAAAATTTCACCGATAGCCAATATGGATCACCTCCCCGCATTATAGGGACAATCCTTCCATAAAACAAGCAATTTCTTTAACTGCCATATCCAAATTTTCGGTATTTACGGATAAAAAATAATCATTGTTTGGTCCGTCAGGATATTTATATAATGGATCATAGTAGTTAAGCAATAAAAATTCAATTACTTTATTTATTTTGCCATTGTCTAATAATGCTATGAGTTCTACGACTTTACGATTGCCGATATATTTGGCCAAACGTTTTATAGCTGCTTCAAGGGCGGCCAAATTACCGTCCTTTCCGGTCGAATAATCTCTTTTAATCCGCTCGGTCCTTGCTTGCACAGAAGCGTACAATAATATGTTAATTCCCTTACTCATGGTGTTAAAAAGTGATGAGGGTATAATTAATTTGCCAATTCTTTTACTTTCACACTCAACTAAAAAAAAGCCGTTGTTTTTCACCAACCTTAGTTCACTTTCAATCAAAGCCTCAAACATTTTTTGACCAGGAGACGGAAGCTGTCCAATCTTACCAAAAACCGACCCCCTATGCCTAGCTAATCCTTCCAGATCCAGCACATTAAAACCTTGACTCTGTAATTCCAAAAGCACATCGGTTTTGCCAACCCCCGTCAAGCCGTGCAAAACCACTGCCCGGTACGGCAATACCTCCCTTTCAAAGAATTGTAATACATGCTTCCGGTAGGACTTAAAGCCACCGGTAACGCGAAAAATCTTAAAACCCATCGCATCAAGTATGCTGGCAGCGAAATGGCTGCGTTCTCCACCGCGCCAGCAAAATATGACAACTTTTTTTTCGGGGGCAATTTCTTTAAAGGAATATACAAAGGCTGGCAATTTGGGTGCCAGTATCTCCATAGCCACGTCCCTTGCTTTTCCCGGTCCTTCGTGTTTATGAACGGTGCCTACAATTGCCCTTTCGACATTATCCAATAGTGGAATGTTGAGCGCCCCGGGTATTGTCGCTTCTCGGAATTCACCCGGCGAGCGCAGATCCACAACCGGTATTTCTGCCATTTTTTTTAATGCATCCTCTATGCTTATATCCTGGTACATACTGTCCTCCGGTTAATTTAAAATTCCCTTCGACATACCCCTTTATTTATCCTTTTTTTAATTATCATTTCCTGCTCTTGTTTCAGATTGATTATTAAACCGGTCATATTCCTCCTTCGTTATTAAAAGAGCTCTTGGCCGGCTACCCTCGTAACCGCCCACGTAACCTTTTTTCTCCATTATATCAATTAGCCTGGCTGCCCTGGCATAGCCAATATGCAGCCGTCTTTGCAATAAAGAAATTGATGCATGGCCGGTTTCCAAAAAGATTTTAACAGCCTGGGCCAGCAGGTCATCCTCGGCATCTGCCGGCTCGCTGAATTGCTTCACCTGGCGGTCAAGTCCCTCATCATATTTCGGTTCGGCCTGTTTTTTCCAGTGTTGAACCAGCAATTCCACCTCCCGGTCTGAAAGATAAGCCCCTTGAACCCTTATCGGTTTTGTTGCCCCAACCGGGTAAAACAACATATCGCCACGCCCTAATAATTTTTCCGCCCCGCCCATATCAAGTATAGTCCTGGAATCAATTTGAGATGACACTGCAAAACTGACTCTGGAAGGAATATTGGCTTTAATCAGGCCGGTTATAATATCCACCGAAGGCCTCTGTGTGGCCACCACCAGGTGAATTCCCGCAGCCCTGGCCATCTGGGCAAGTCTGCAGATAGCATCTTCCACATCCGCCGGAGCGACCATCATCAGATCAGCCAATTCATCTATTACAACAACTAAAAACGGCAATGGAACTTTTCCATGTTCAAGTATATATTTATTATACCTGACAATATCACGCACTCCGGCACTTGCAAATAATTCATAGCGATATTCCATTTCCTTGACAGCCCAGCGCAAGGACGTCGCTGCCTTTTTAGGATCGGTTACAACCGGTGAGACTAAATGCGGAATACCGTTAAATACAGATAGCTCAACCATCTTTGGATCGATAATTAAAAATTTTGTTTGCATCGGGGTGGACTTAAACAAAATTCCAGCCAGCAGCGTGTTCAAACATACACTTTTACCCGCCCCTGTGGCACCTGCAATTAGCAGGTGCGGCATCCTGGTCAGATCGTCAACCACCGGCACACCCGCTATATCCTTACCTAAAGCAACTGTTAGGTGGGACGGCATTTTTTGAAACTCCTCCGTTTCCACCAACTCACGCAGGTATACGGTGGCAATCTCCTTGTTGGGAACTTCAATCCCTACAACCGCTTTACCGGGGATCGGGGCTTCAATTCGAACATCCGGCGAGGCCATGCTTAACGCGATGTCATCGGCCAGCCCGACAATGCGGCTGACTTTTACCCCCGGCGGCGGCTGCACCTCATACCTGGTTATAGCCGGGCCCCTGGAGACCCGTGTGACCTTTGCCCGAATGCCAAAACTCCCCAGGGTTTCTTCAAGTTTTTTTACATTATCATTAATATCCTTATTGTTTTTGCTGACCTTGCCTCGAACAGGTTTGGTTAAAAGAGATAATGGCGGAAGAACATATGAATCTTTGATTAAAACTTTTTCCGCCTTATTTATCCCGTACTCCTCAGTTTCGATATCATCTTTAAACTCGTCCTGGTTACTTTCTTTCTCACCAGGGCGTGATTGGGAGTAAGGCGGCCTGTAATAAATTACGTTACTCTTCTTTTCAACAGGCACAGGCCCGGCATCATTAATCTCTTCAATTACAAGACCCAGGCTGTCCGGCATGTCGCCATCCTTACCGTCAATAATTATTGGGGTCTCCTGCTCCTCCTCTTCATCAGAAGTAAAGAGAAAATTATTGATTAAAGTAACTGTTTTTTTTAAATTTGCAATAATCTTTTGAACAGCTTTTTTAAAAAGCTCCGCCATTGATTGGTTTGTCAGAAGCAACAGGCCCACCAAAAAAAGAGTTACCAGTACAATATACATGCCGAAGAGCCCGAACGCCTTTAACAGCAGGAAGTAAACCGCAGCACCGATAATCCCGCCACCGTCCCCCATTAATCCGGCTTTTAGAATATAATCTTTTGGTATTGAAACATGCAATAATGTCAGTATCACTAATGCAATAATTAATACACCACGCAAATCAACATGAACCTTAACTTTTTCTTTGCGCAGCAACAATCTCAGCCCAAATGTCGCAAATAAAAAAGGAATTAGATATCTGCCTTCTCCGGCAAGTTTCATCAACAGGCTGTTTAAATACCAGGCGACCAAGCCGGAAGTTGGATTTAAAACACTTAGCAA
This sequence comes from Desulfotruncus alcoholivorax DSM 16058, assembly GCF_000430885.1. Lineage (GTDB taxonomy): Bacteria > Bacillota > Desulfotomaculia > Desulfotomaculales > Desulfallaceae > Desulfotruncus > Desulfotruncus alcoholivorax. The sequence goes on from NZ_AUMW01000003.1 coordinate 123,757, forward strand.
AGTTAATATCGCTGCCGCGAGTAAAACAATGCCGGTTATCTCAAATTTCACTTCCTCTTTGGACTTAATAGAAGCAGGCACAGGCGCACCCCCTTTCAGTATACATATTCCATAATTTACATATAATACCTGCTCATGTAACAAAAAAAAGCCTCATTAAATGGCGTTAACCACAAAAATTCTCACGTTATTTGAATCTGACGATCCGGTGGTTCCCTCCGCGCGCTGCGCAATTTTCCTTACCGTCATTGCGATCGCAGCGAAAGGGAGGTGTATCCCCTTTCCCATAAAAGAGATTGCTTCGTCGCTTCGCTCCTCGCAATGACAAACTAACAATATGGTCATCTTTCTGCTGGTGACGCATTGCAGCTTGGAGGTCCAACGAAAAGAAAAAGCGCGGGTTTAGCCCACGCTGTATTTATAAATATAACACTTTGATTTAACGCAAAAAGTAAACTCCGATTACAAACAGGCCGGCCAGCAGCCGGTACCAGATAAATATGGAAAAACTGCGGCGGGTCAGGTATTTTAAAAGAAATTTAATTGAGGCAAACCCTACTATCGCTGAAACGACTAGTCCAGTGATAAAATACACGTTAACATCGCTGGGCGATAAATCAATGGCTGTTTTTAATCCAGCCCCGGCAATAATAGGAGTTGACAATAAAAACGAAAAACGAGCCGACGTTTCGCGATTTAAACCCATCAACCTGCCCGCCGTCATGGTAACACCTGAGCGTGAAACACCGGGAATGATGGCCAGAACCTGGGATATGCCAATAAAAAGGCTTTCTTTCAGCCCGATCATGCTCATGTTTTTGCCGGAATAAGAGCGCGTATCGGCGAAATAAAGTATTACGCCTAAAATCATGAGCATGATACCAATTAACAGAGGGTTGCGAAAAATCGTTTCCGCATACCCTTCAAGCAGGTATCCGCCAATGCCGCCTGGTATTGTGCTGATTATCAGTAACCAGAACAGCCTGCCTTCCATCGTGCTTTTAAATCTCAGGCCGTCACTGATCAAATTGATCCAATCACGCCAGAAATATGCAATAACGGCAAACAGCGTACCTACGTGCAAAGCAACATCAAATTGCAGTCCGGCATCTTTCCATCCCATCAACCAGGGGACAAGTACCAGGTGAGCTGAACTCGAAATAGGTAAAAACTCGCCCAGCCCCTGAACTATACCAAGTATGATGGCTTGTATAAAATCCAATATTATCCCTGCCTTTTTAATTATAATGAGCAGCATCATTATAACACAGGGACAGACTTTAAAACCAGAAAAGTATTAATTTAATTTGCACAATCCGGGATGATTTGCGTTCCCGGCAATAAATCTCCGCGTAAATAGTCATTAGGGTTTGTACTCAACAGCTGTACTATTTCCTCTTTTCCTGCGCTGTTTTTACGCACTATCGCGGGTACACCATTAACGGTTACTTTTCTATCTGATGAATGATCCATTTGATCAAGCCCGGCCAAAACAAGCTCTAATTGCATAGGTGTATAGAGAATCATTGCAGTGGTCCCTCATTTCTATGCTTTCTTTCATCCATCATGCAATTCAGCTTTTCCAGTGCCTTGCTAATGCCTCCGGTCTCATCGATTAGCCCGCAATCCACCGCTTCCTGCCCAATAAGTACGGTGCCAATATCTCTAGCCAGCTCACCGGTACGGAACATTAGTTCTCGGAATTTGTCCTGGCTAATTTTAGAATGATGAGTAACAAATCTTACTACACGATCCTGCATTTTATCGAGATACTCATAAGTTTGTGGCACCCCTATAACCAGACCGTTGAGCCTGATGGGATGGATAGTCATACTGGCAGTTTCAGCAATAAATGAATAATCCGTAGCCACTGCTATAGGCACCCCTATACTGTGGCCACCGCCAAGTACTACTGAAACTGTTGGCTTGGACAAGCTTGTTATCATTTCGGCAATGGCCAGTCCGGCTTCAACATCACCGCCGACTGTATTTAAAATAATCAGTACACCTTCAATTTCAGGACTTTGCTCAATAGCCACCAGCTGGGGAATTAAATGCTCATATTTGGTTGTTTTATTCTGGGGCGGCAGTACTAGATGGCCTTCTATTTGCCCGACTATAGTTAAGCAATGGATATTGCTTTTAACTTCGGGCACTTGGGTAGATCCGATTTCTTTTACTGTATCCAAAGTATTTTTAGATTTGCCGGTTATTCTTGTTCTTTCAGCATTAGGGTCCTGGTTGGGATGTTCGTGATGCTCCGGATTTGTTTCCGGACCAGGTTGAGCTGGAGGTTGATATGGGAATATACCCGGAACTTGGTTAAAAGATTTGTAGTAAGACATTGCTATCCTCTCCGTTTCTTTTATGTTGCCTAATGACTTTTAGTATTGTATCGAAGTAATAAAAAAATACACGGTTATAGATCCGTGTATTTTTAGCAAGAAATCTTGATGATTATATTTCCATGATGATTGGTAAAATCATTGGCCTTCTTCTGGTTTTCTCGTAAAGGAACCTACTTAAATCGTCTCTGACCATAGACTTAATTGAAGCCCACTCGGACATTTTTTTGGCTGAACATTTATCAAGCGCTAATTTAACCTTTCCTTTAGCATCTTCCATCAATTCTTCAGATTCTCTAACGTACACAAAACCACGTGATACAATGTCCGGTCCGGATATAATCTGTCCACTTTCTTTGCTGATAGTCACCACAACGATCAATATCCCGTCCTGAGATAACTGACGCCTGTCACGCAGCACAATATTGCCGACATCGCCTACGCCAAGGCCGTCTACAAGTACCCTTCCCGCGGTAACTCTACCCGCAAGACGCCCGCTGCGCCTGCTTAGCTCCAGAACCTGACCGTTTTCCGCCACAAATATGTTGCTTTCGGGAATGCCCATTTCCCGCGCCAACCTGGCATGTTTAATCAGCATCCGGTATTCACCGTGCACCGGGATAAAAAATTTGGGCTTTACTAAATTAATCATCAACTTCAGTTCTTCCTGGCTGGGATGCCCGCTAACATGAATACCGGAAACAGCTTCATAAATAACATTTGCACCCAGCTTAAAGAGCTGGTCAATAACCCGGGCTACCAGTTTTTCATTACCCGGTATGGGTGTGGCGGATATTATTATTGTATCACCCGGCATAATCTCTACCTGCCGGTGGTCTCTGCTTGCCATTCTGGTCAGCGCGCTCATTGGTTCGCCCTGGCTTCCGGTTGTAAGATAAACCACCTGGTTTCTGGGCAACCTGCCCGCTTCGTCCAGTTCAATCAAAATATCTTCAGGCACCTTAAGGTAACCGAGTTCCCGGGCAATATTTACCACGTTAACCATGCTTCGCCCAACCACAGCTACCTTTCTCTTATAACGATAAGCAGTAGTTATAGCTTGTTGCAACCTGTGGACGTTAGATGCAAATGTCGCCACGATAATTCTCTCATTTGCTTGCCTGAAGCTGTCGTCAAAAGTTTGCCCTACAACCTTTTCCGATAGAGTATACCCGGGTCTCTCGACATTTGTGCTGTCACTTAGCAGCACCAGTACACCCTTTTCACCCAATTGAGCCAACCGGTTAAAATCCGTCACTTCTCCGTCAACTGGCGTTTGATCCAGTTTAAAGTCTCCTGTATGTACAATAACCCCCACAGGAGTCTCTATTGCCAGTGACACGGCGTCGGGTATGCTGTGAGAAACACGTATAAATTCAATTTTAAACGGCCCTATGGAAATTATATCCCGGGGTTTGACGCAATAAAGCTTAGCTTCATCGACCATTTGCCGTTCGCGTAATTTTTCCTTTAAAATGCCAAGTGTGAGCCTGGTTCCATAAACCGGCACATTTAACTCTCTCAGCACATAAGGCAATGCTCCTATGTGATCCTCGTGACCATGCGTCAACACTATTCCCCTGACAATATTTTTATTCTCTAAAAGATAGGTGATATCAGGAATCACCATATCTATCCCCAGTAGATCCTCTTCCGGAAACATCAGCCCAGAATCAATTACCAGAATATTTTCCCCGTATCTCACCACCATCATGTTTTTCCCGATCTCACCAAGTCCCCCGAGGGGGACTATGTAAAGCTTGGGTTCTCTTACCATATTACACCTCCCTCAATTCACTGAAAAATAATTATAACCATCTAAACCGGTGAGAAGCAGAAGAAGGCGGGAAAATATTCATTTTTGAAAGCAATCCGTTCTAAAACTTGCTAGTACATTATACTGTATCTTATTCTTTTGAACAAGAAGCTTGGAAAATACTTTATTTTTGGAAAACAAAAGGAGCCTGTTTTGGCTCCATAAATCCATTCATAATAAATATATTTACCTGTTCAAAAAAAATCATGCTATATAAGTTTGGCTTCGGAAAGAGTTTTCTTAATCATATCTTTTTCAGCCTGAGTCGCCTCAACCAGTGGTAACCTCGGGCCGCCTACTTGCCAGCCAAGCATATTAAGCGCAGCTTTAAGCGGCACAGGGTTGGAGGTGATAAAAAGAGTTTTAAAAACCGGGAACAAACTGCTGTGAATTTTTGTAGCAATTGTAACGTTTCCAGAATTAAAAGCATTAATCATTTCCTGTAACTGGGGGCCGACAATATGCGACGCCACGCTGACAACTCCTTTACCGCCCAGCGCAAGAATCGGCAAAGTTAAAGAATCGTCACCACTATAAATGGCAAAATGATCAGGAAGATTCCGCCGCAGTTCGCTAACCTGATCAAGACTTCCTGATGCCTCTTTTATAGCGACAATATTCTCAATTGCGGAAAGCCTTACCACCGTTTGGGGCAGCAGGTTCGATGCTGTCCTTCCCGGCACATTATACAGCATAACCGGTAGATTTGTACTTTCAGCAATGGTTTTAAAATGCTGGTATAAACCTTCTTGCGACGGCTTATTGTAGTAAGGGCAAACCAACATAATGCCATCTGCGCCGAGTTTTTCAGCCACTTGAGTCAGCGCAATGCTGTCCGCTGTGTTATTACTGCCGGTTCCAGCAATCACTACAGCGTCACCGCCAATTTCTTCAACCACTACGCGAAAAAGTTCAATTTTTTCTTCCTTGCTTAATGTAGGTGACTCGCCAGTGGTGCCGGCTACAACCAGACCGTCGGTACCAGATTGCACAAGATGGTGGGCCAATTTTTTAACCTGGTCATAATCTACGGTCATGTCGCTTTTAAAAGGGGTTATCATGGCGGTTAAAACTCGCCCAAGATCAATTGCCAATACTTTCACCTTCCTTTTTTATCAAACAATATCCGCCTACTGGCCTAATTTAAATTGCCTGTGCAAAGCTATAACGGCCTTTTCCATATCCTCACGCCTGACAAGAACCCAAACCGTAGTGTGCGAATCATTACATTGCAGTATTTGTATATCTTCCTTGGTTAATGCTTCTACGATATCTGCAATAACCCCCGGCACCCCGGACATTCCCGCCCCGACCGCGGAAACCTTGGCGCACCCGGTTATCATTTCCGGCACATATCCTGTATTCTCCAGAACTTTTACGGTTTTATCGGCCAAGTCATCCTTCACTGTAAACAATACAAACTCAGAAAGCAGGTTAATAAAGTCAATGCTTATTCCCGCCAACGCTAAGGCTCTGAACACACGCCGCTGCTGCTTTAGACCTTCAATTCCGGTTTCGATGCTGACTTTAAACTGGGCAATGCCCGATATATATGTTATACCGGTTATTATCCTGTCCCTGGTAATATCAATTGTTCCTTTATAAGCTTCACCGGACGTGGTTACAAGAGTGCCGGGTGAATCAGTAAACGTTGAACGAACGCGTAACGGGATCCCTTTTTGCATAGCGATTTCAACCGCGCGTGGGTGGACCACCTTGGCGCCCTCGTGAGCCAAATGACAAATTTCATCATAAGTAATCACATCAAGCGCCTTGGCTTCTTTGACAATGCGTGGATCAGCTGTCATAATGCCTTCCACATCGGTATATATATCAACGCAAACAGCATTTAAGGCAACTCCAAGGGCCGCAGCCGTTGTATCACTGCCACCGCGGCCAAGTGTGGTGATATCGCCATCCTCGGTTACCCCCTGGAACCCCGCTACAACTACTATATACCCTTCTTGTGCAAATTTGGTTAATTTTTGTGGCTGAACCTTTAAGATTCGAGCCTCGGAAAACTTATTGTCCGTAATAATGCCGGCTTGGGCGCCTGTCAAAAAAACAGCCGGATGACCCATGCTTTGTAAAGTAGCCACCATGATAATACCTGATATAATCTCACCGCAAGACATCAGCAAATCCATTTCACGATTTGGAAGCTCGCGGTAGGACTGGCTGACAAGGTTTATCAACGTGTCTGTGGCATATGGATCGCCTTTCCGTCCTATGGCCGAAACAACCACAACGGGCATATGACCCTCTTCTTTGGCCGCGATTACTTTATTTGCAGCTCTCTCCCTAAGATCGACATCAACCAGTGAAGTTCCGCCGAACTTAAGCACCACAAATTTCATTGAAACTACCTCTTTCCAAGGCAACCATATTTGATAACAAGCTCAGCGATTTGAACCGCGTTGGTAGCCGCCCCTTTGCGCAGCTGGTCGGCGACCACCCATATATTCAACGCATTGTCCAAGGAATTGTCTTCCCTGACTCTACCCACGAATATCTCATCGTGGTTGGAAGAGAAAAGCGGCATTGGATATTTTTTATTGGCCGGGTCATCTTCTAAAATAATTCCGGGAAACTTTGCCAATACCTCCTTTGCCTCGGCCGCCGTCATCTTCCGCTTAGTTTCAACGTTTATTGATTCCGAATGGCTTCTGTAAACCGGAACCCTTACCGTGGTTGCTGTTATACCAATGGTCTCGTCATGCATTATTTTACGAGTTTCTTTAACCATTTTCCATTCCTCTTTGGTATAATCCATTTCCTGGAACACATCAATATGAGGTATCAGGTTAAAGGCTATCTGGTATTGAAACTTGGATGGTACAACCTCGTCACCGGCCAGTACCGCCTTTGTATGCTCCGTTAATTCGGAAATGCCTTCTGCTCCGGCACCGCTAACAGCCTGGTACGTTGAGACAACAACGCGCTTAATCCCTGCCGCATCATAAATGGCTTTTAATGGCACAACCATAATTATTGTAGAACAATTGGGATTGGCGATAATACCTTTATGCCATTTTACATCTTCCGGGTTTACTTCAGGCACAACCAGTGGAACTTCCGGGTCCAGGCGAAAATGACTGCTGTTATCAATAACCACAACACCTTTTTCAGCGGCAAGCGGCCCAAATTCCTTACTGGCTGCGCCACCAGCAAACAAGGCTATATCCATCCCATCAAATGAAGACGGGGTAGTTTCCTCCACCTTATACGTATTGCCCTTGAAGAGCATTTCCTTGCCGGCGGAACGGGAAGTGGCGCAGAGTTTTAGATCCCCTACAGGAAAATTTCTTTCTTCCAGCACTTGTAATATTTCCTGTCCTACTGCACCGGACGCGCCAACAACAACTACTTTATACTGAGCCATTTCTTATCCCTCCATTTTATTATTATTAAAGCCCCCGCCGGCTACCTGCATCATTAATAACTGATCAAGATGGGCTGTATTTGTTTGCCCTGCAGGGCATATTCAATGGTTTCCACTAAATATTCAATCTTGGCCTTCAATGAATTTGGCTTGCCGGCTGGACTATCCTGCCCGAACGGAACCATGTAAATATTCTTGGTATTTAGTAATAACCCAATATTTTTGGCGTTCATGCTAAGTCCGTCGTTAGTGGATATCGCCAGCACCACCGGACGCTGGTTGCGCAAATGCGCTTTAATAGCCATTAATACCGGCCCGTCGGTTATACCGTTGGCTAATTTAGCCAAAGTATTGCCGGTACAGGGGGCAACCACCAAAATATCCAGTAATTTCTCCGGACCAATGGGTTCTGCCCCTACGATACTCTTTACTATTTTTTCTTCTGTTACTTCCTTAATTCGTTCTTTCCAAAAATCCGTTGTTCCGAATCGAGTATCAGTTTCATTTACGGAACCACTAATAATAGGATACAGGATGGCTCCCTCATCAGCAACCTTTTTCATCTCCACAATAACTTCTTCAAGTGTACAATGTGAGCCCGTTAAGGCAAAACCAACTTTTTTGCCTTTTAACCGCATAATACAAGCACCTCCCAGGAAAACGAAAAACTACTTTTTAACCCTTTGCACTAATTCCCGCGGCACCACCCGGGCCAAAATCATACCCGCCGTTTTGGGAGCAACTTTACCGGGCAAACCCGGGGCTAATATAGCCTCAATTCCCAATTCCCGGGCTTTGTCAAAATCAGTGCCGCCAGGAGTAGACGCAAGGTCGATAATCAGGGTTTTCGCCGGTAGCCTTGAAAGAATGCTTTGATCGATTACCATTACGGGAACGGTATTAAAGATTACATCCACATCTTTTATGCAATTAACCAGTTCTTTAAAATCACCGGCTAATGCTCCCATTGCTATTGCTCTGGCCTGCTGTGCAGGGTTTCGGGCGATTACCGTTGTTTTGGCATGCATGGCCAAAAGCAATTGCGCCAGCGTCTGGCCGGTCCGCCCAAAACCAAGTACCACTGCGTTACATCCGTGAATGGTAACGGGCATTTTTTCCATGGCTATTTGCAACGCACCTTCTGCTGATGGAATTGCATTTAGAATAGCTACCTCATCAAGTTTCATTAATTCAACCAGTTCCAGCCCCAATTCGCTGGTTAATTCACGCAATGGTTGCCTGGCCAGGCCAACAAATACTGGTGTCCCGCTCGGTAGTAATCCCATTAATTCCCTGGTGATGATCAACTGTTGTTCCAGGTAGACAGCATGTAATCGCATTTGATCATTTACACCTGGAACTGGCAGAATCAAGGCATCTACTCCCAGAATACATTCTCGGGGATCCCGGTGTAATACGATGTTTTTACCTTCAGCAGGTAAACCAAAGGTATTGACTATTGCACCGGCATTGGATAAGTACTCTGCTAACACAATTTCCCTGGCATCCCCGCCCATAATAGCTACAGATAAATCGTTCAAACCCTGCAAGGACGGCCAACCCCTTCCTCAAACCTCTTGTACTTACACCAGTATATGAAGAGTTTGATTTTAAGGTGCTTGTATGTAATTGGTGGGAATATTATTCAAAAATAAGGTTTTCTAAACCATATACCACTCCTTCCATGCGCATAACTGCACGAATCGCAGTAACTACACCAGGCATAAAAGATTCCCGGGAGATAGAATCATGTTTAATTGTAAGCGTCTGGCCCGCCCCTCCAAAAATAACTTCCTGCTGGGCAACAAAGCCGGGCAGTCTAACACTGTGTATACGTATCCCGCCTGGCATTTTTCCTCCTCTGGAGCACGGAATTTTCTCTTCTTCCAGGGCCAAGCCCTGTTCATAATCACCCCGGCGTTCAATTATAGCTTCCGCGGTCTTGATAGCTGTTCCTGAAGGCGCATCCAGCTTTTGATCGTGATGTTTTTCAATTATTTCAACGTTAGGAAAATATTTTGCAGCCTCACTGGCAAATTTAATCATTAACAGTGCTCCAATAGCAAAGTTTGGTGCAATAATGCAACCAATTCGCCTTTGATCCGCGATGGAAGTTATTAACTCTATATCTTCCCTGGATAAACCAGTTGTCCCAACAACGGGGCGCACGCCAGCTTCTAACGCGATTTTAACATTATTAAGCACCGACCCGGGACCGGTAAAATCCACTAAAACTTCAGCACCAGAAATAGTAAGGGCTTCTTGTAAATTAGAGGTAATATTTATTCCAACCTTCTCGCTGCCAATTAGCAACCCTGCATCCTGGCCTTTACACTGGATATCTACCGCAGCGCAGAGCTCGGTATCTTCTGTCTGCAGCACTGTTTTCAGCACTTCTCTTCCCATTCGTCCTGAAACTCCACTAATAGCTACCTTAATCAAATCTCTTAACCGGTACTTAGATTGCGGAAATAATTTTCCTCATCTCAAATAACCGGCTTTCCCCCCTCTCTAATACCATTAGCTCCTAATAGTGATGATTAAAGTTAATTTTCTTATATCCAGTAACATATGTCAAGAATAAAACCTTTACTGATTATATTTCGGGCTTTAAATCGGCAGAACTATTCTTTTCTTGTGGTACTATTAAACCACCGGTAAATTTACGTGACCTAATATAAAAATCAGCAGAGGGCATGCCTGAGTTTTCACTGAATACATAATATTTTCTCTCAACGTTACTAAAATTAATTTTCCAGTCTGTCTTGCTGTCACTTAACCTTTCCATCTTACTCACCTCTACTTTTGGGCTAAATCAAATTTAAAGGTCAATTTGAGGAACACCAGCCCTGTTTATTAATATTAACGTTTATCTGCCCCGGATCAGGGTAATCTTTTCTTTCGACTGTTCCCGAAAAAACGAAATAGTCGGTACTTCTCTCAGACTCAACAAGACCGCTGGCAACTTTAAAATCCGTACGGTTTCCGTGCAATATATCGCTCGGGTTAAATGGCTCTGATAATTTAAGTTCAGCCTCAATATCTTCATATAAAGCCCACATCAGCCCGTTTAGCTCATCATCCGCATAAACAACCGGCAAACCGATTTCCTCAACGGCCTCTCTCCTGGCAATCATGTGATTATGTGCGTAAAGCTTCTCAGTCAGGTGGTCCACAATATTTTGTTTCTTTTCCTCTCCCAGGGTTTTCTGGCGCAAACCCAGCATTTTTTTAGCCAGGGATCTAATTAACATCCAATTTCTATGGACGTTCCCAAGCGCCAGCGGGTGAATTTTTTCCACAAGCATCAAAAATGCCCGGGATTCAGTATCATCATGGCAAATATCATTATTTTGCGCTATCAGTGCCATATACGAATATACATCTTCAATATTAACCGGCAGCCTGACAGAAGGGTTGGACGGGTCCTGGGGATTAAAGGCGTTTACAACGCTTGGATCTATCGGTCCCAATTCACCCATTTTACCCATAACAATTTCATCTGCACCCAAGCACAATAGGGTGCCGGCACTATATGCCCTGAACGGTATCAAAACGGAAAAGTGTCCGGTATATTCACGAATAAGATTTACCAGTCTCCAGGGAGTTAATACGTCGCCTCCCCTGGTATAAAGAAATAAATCTATAGCCGAACGGTGCCCGATCATTTCCAGGTGCCTGTAAATCACCCGGATTACGTCCGGCGCTATTCTCGTGCTAACATTTTCACGGTCGCCCGTGATATAAGATAAGACAACGGAACCTCTTTTCCTGCTTATCTTTTGCATTATGTCAATTCTCTGTGGCCGGGCCATTGTTGCCTCCTTGCAATAGATACATTTTTATAAATGTATTATGGCCCATACGCTACAACATTATCTAAATCACGTCTGGTAAAAAACGCGTGCCAATGTTCTAATCTTCAACATGGTCCTTGACATAAATATAGCCAGGCATATATGTATAATGGTGATAAAAAAATCCGTACTAGGACGGATTTTATACCAAATATTTTCCAAACTTTGGCGTCGCCTGATCTAGCTCTACTAAAATTACTTCCATGCCAATTTTTTTTACCGATTCCCAGGGTATTACAAGCTCGTGTCTTTCTGCCCAGAGATTCAAAAGATTGCCCTTACGCGGCAGAATAATTGATCTAATTGCGCCGGTTGCAGAATCAACATTTAGATCAGTTTCACCAACTACACCCAAACGTGCTCCGTCGTTGATGTTAATTATTTCTTTGCCTGCCAGATCACCCAATCTCATCAGACTTCCTCCCTTAATTTACCTTATCTTCTCCTGGGCCAAAAACGAGCGGCAAAAGGCTGAATAAGGGCCAGTGCAATTGAAATAGTCGCCAGAGGTTCCAAATCCATGCCGGCCAAAGCAATTGAACGAGGCATTTCGACTTCTAAAAAAGTTTGCAGCAGTACAAGGGAGAGGTATATGCCACCCGCAGTGCCTACCAAATTAACAATTGCCTGAGACAGCGGTGAACTTTTTGCCTCCCCTATAGCATCCCAGTTTTTGTCCCGCATCGTGCGCAATCTAATTCGTTCCCTAATTGATACAACAAACAGTAGCAATACCATTAAACCAAAGAGCAACAGGGTTATACTCATCATTAATCACCTCCGTACCAAATTTATATTTTTTTATTTGAAAAATATTCCTTACTAGAATATATTTTGTCCTACAAGAAAAGCGCGCTAAATCAGTTCCCTTAGCGCGCGGCTTAACTCTGGCCTAAATTGGGGACATTCCTCGAAAAGGTGTGTCCCCTTTCCGCTAATGGCCAGTATACTCATCAAAGTATTTAAAAACTCACAAAAAAAAACGCACACCAAAAAACTTGGTGCGCAGTTTTTCCTTAGCTCATTGGTTAAATATTATTCAGTAGCATATTTTACCTGCCCGTCGATCCAAAGCCTCCTTTGCCCCGCTCTGATTCCGACAATTCTTCGGTATATTCTATTTGTACCCTCAGGACAGGCATGAAAAGAAGTTGAGCTATTCTATCACCTGGTTTTATCTGATAAGACTGTTTGCTGTTGTTTTGAACCGGACATATAATTTCTCCCTTGTAATCACTATCAATTACACCTACTGCGTTGGCAAGGGATAGACCGTGCTTGGAGGCTAATCCACTCCTGGGGAAAATTAGCCCGACAATTTCAGTTGTAGGTATATCAATTGCTAATCCCGTAGGGATCATCACACGTTCTCCCGGGCCAACTGTTAACGGTCCGTCGATGGAGGCAGCCAAATCAATACCCGCGGCTCCTGATGTGGCATACGAAGGTGAAGGAATTGTTTCTCCAATGGCAGGGTTTATTTTTTTAAATTTAATAATCATATTTAACATCCCGACAAAATTATTTGGTTACTAAATCCAGCAACTTGCCCCCATCTTCCCATGGTCCAATGCTGGCAATACAAAAATTTTCGGGCTTTAAAATATCCCTGGTTAATTCTTTAATGTCTTCCACTGTAACTGCCATTATCTTTTTAACGATTTCATCAGGCGGAATCACTTGCTCAAGATACAATTGAGATTTACCCAACCTGCTCATGCGAGAATTTACATTTTCCAGGCTAAGCAGCAAATTACCTTTAAGCTGTTCTTTAACACGGGCTAATTCAGCCTGAGTTACACCGTTTTTCTCTATATCACGGATCTCTTTTACGATTAATTCCAGGGCGTCCCTTACATTTTTCTTGCTCAATCCTGCATATACACAAAAAAGGCCGGAATCATGGTAAGAGCTATGGTAAGAATAAACGGAATAAACCAGCCCCCTTTGCTCCCTTATCTCCTGGAACAAGCGTGAGCTTAACCCACCACCTAAAACAGTGCTAACAATTTGAAAAACATAAATTTTATCATGATCTATGGGCAAACCCGGTGTACCTAAGCAAATATGAACCTGCTCGGTATCTTTGGGCCGGCATACTACTTGGTGATATGATTTAGGCACAGTATAAAGTCGATTTTTTTTATCACCGCCTAATTGGCCAAACATAGCTGTAAAACTTTCCACTACCTGCTGCTGGTCCAAATTTCCGGCAACTGCTATTACAATATTTCCTGAACTATAATATTTATTATAAAAAGCAAGCAAATTATCTCTAGAGAGCCCTCCAACCGTTTGCTCGCTCCCGATAATAGGCCTACCCAGGGGATGTTCGCTCCAGATTGCCCTGGCAAAAATATCGTGAACCAACTCGTCCGGGGTGTCTTCATACATCTTTATTTCTTCAATTATGACATTTCTCTCTCTGTCTATATCAGACTGGTCAAAGCGCGAATTTAAAAGCATATCGCTCAATAAATCAACAGCCAGCGGAAAATGTTCATCAAGAACCCTTGCGTAATAGCATGTATACTCCTTGGTTGTAAATGCATTAAGTTGACCCCCGACGGCATCCAATTCTTCAGCGATGTCCTTGGCGCTGCGCCGGCCAGTTCCCTTAAACATTAGATGTTCAATAAAATGTGAAATACCGGCCTGCTGTTCACCCTCGTCCCTTGACCCGACATCAACCCAAACTCCAACTGCAACTGATCGCACATGTGGAATATGCTCAGTTAATATTTTTATACCATTAGCCATCTCGGCTATTTTGATCACACGGTTACCTCCCAAATTATAGTTTCCTGGTTAACATTCTTGTTTTTTAACTTAAATTCCTTGTTTTTTAGAATAAATCATTCCAATACAGGCAGGTTTTTTTCCCGATCTTTTGAATCATACTTGCTTCTTTTACAGATGAAGCTGCAACGATTTCGGCCGATCCAACTTTATGCCCGTCCAAAAAATACTCAATTTTACCCAGAATCTCATCCTCTTGCACCGGCGCATTGACCTGGTTTGGAATTTGCACCTTCTGCTCCAAACGTTCTAAATCCATATCTCTTAAATTTATTGTTATATTATCGGCAACCATTACCGGAACTTCATTACTTGCTCCATCCACCACCGGAATTTTAGTATATATTTCTCCCTGATACTGCTTCCTGACCAGGTTAAATTCATTAAAGCCATAGTTAAACAATGTTTCGGCATCACCAAACCTGTTATTATCATTTAGCATTACTGACAGTAGCCGGCGTTCTCCTTTGCTCGCAGATGCAATAAGGCATTTTCCCGCCTCAATTGTTGTACCGGTCTTAACCCCGTCGGCCCACGGATAGCTCCAAAGTAATTTGTTTGTATTTATAAGATAATGCTCTAAAGCGCCCGGACCTTTTACAACTTTAAATTTTGTTTTTACAACATCGCAAAAAACGGGATTATGAAGCGCATATCTCGTAATTAAAGCTAAATCAAAGGCAGTGGAATAATGTCCTTTTTCCGGCAAGCCGTTGGTATTTTTAAAGCAAGAATCAGCAGCCCCAATTAGAGCAGCTTTTTCGTTCATCAATAAAACAAAAAAATCTTCCGAACCGGCCACGTGCTCGGCTATAGCTACACATGCATCATTGCCGGAAGGAACTAATGCCCCGTATAATAATTGTTCCAGAGTTAATATTTCCCCTTCTTCCAAGTACATGGAAGACTCACCAACATTATCAGCATGCTTGCTTACCCTGCTTTTACTGTGTAAATCAGAACAGCCCAGGGCCACAACAGCGGTCATAACTTTGGTTGTACTAGCCATCGGCCTTTTACTAAGAGCATTTTTTTCATAAAGTATTTGGCCGGATTCCACATCTATTAAAACCGCTGATTTTGCGCCAATTTGAGGTTCAGCATTTGCAGTAGCCGCTTGTGGGGAGAAACCTGAATGGAAAACCAACACCAACGTTAGAATGATTATGCAGCAAATATTGTTTCGACGCATTTAATCTCTCCTAACTTTTTTGATTTAAGGGGTTTTTAACATTTCGCCTACTGTTACAATTTGATATCCCCTTTCCCTAAGGGTATCGATTATTTCCGGAAGGGCTTTAACGGTAGGGGCGGTAGGGTGCATCAGCACAATTCCTCCATTGTGAGCTTTACTGATTACCCTTTCTTTGATAACACCGGGATCAGGAAGCTGCCAATCAATAGTGTCTATACTCCACAAAACAGTTTGGTAACCAAGTTCACCTGCCGCCTGCAGCAGAGCCGGCCCCCTTTCCCCATAAGGCGGGGCATACAGCTTCGGCCTTTCACCGGTTAGCTCCCGGATAATTTCTTCAGCTCGTGAGATATCCTTTTTATTTCCATCTACCGATAACTGATCCGGGTGTGGGTGGGAATATCCATGACTGCCAATTTCGTGACCTTTTTCGTTTATCTTTTTAACCAGGTCAGGAAACTTTTCTGCCCAAGTTCCACCGATATAAAAAGTGGCTTTAACATCCTTCTCCTCTAAAATTTCCAACATCCGTCCTATGTATTCTTCTCCCCAGAAAACATTACAGGTAAGCGCAATTGATTTAAAATTTTCATTTCCATGGTAAATGGGCTCTGCAATAACTGTGGAAGTTTTGGTTTCCATCGAGAAAATTAAGGCCCCAAGTGTTAACACAAATAACAAAACTAAAGTCCCTAATAAAATACGTTTACTCCTGATTATAAAAATTATCTTAGCCACCCCCTGCTAAAAACGTTCTAACCGCCAGCTGTATAAAATATATTCTCTATATTCTCTGTCCAGCACCCAGATGATAAAAAACATGGGTGTCTACCAATAAAAAAAGATAACCCGTACAAAAAGCGGGTTATCTTTGGGCTATACTCTTCGGGAAATTACCACCTTTGAATGTCTCCACCAAAGCTCCGGCCTATCAAAATCAACCCCGTGATCCAACCTGCACAGGGACCACTTGTTTGGCTCTTTTAGCACCTCGCTAGGCCATCCATCAAGGTCGGGACCGGTTTTTTTATTATCTTCACCGATTAATATGCACGCTTTCACCGTTTTGGAATCTTTTATATCCTTGATCCAATCTGATTCTTCCGGCATCCAACAACAGATAATCAATGCCGGATTGAGCTTATCAATGGCTGACCGGTAATCCATCTTGTTACGACTTTGGGTCAATGGCTCAGATAAATCTTCCACTGCATTAACAGCAATACCTCTTTTGTTTAATACAGCGGCAAGATCACCGCTTCCGGCACCAACTGTTAAAACGGGACTTAATCCGGTTCTGATAATTTCTGCTGCCAGAGCATCATTAAACTCCTTGTTCAGAATTTGATATATACCATAATAATTGCAGTATGGCAGTAAAACCGAAAGGCGGCAAATAACAGCGTTTTCCCGCCATGAAGCTTCCGGGTCGTAATGAATAGGGCAATCTGAAAAATTATTTTTAACCCACTGTTTTTCCTGATCGACTTTTTCCTTAACACTCTTGTATCCAAACAACTCCAGAGACATAATTACCCCCCTTAATTACAAAAAATAAACCCCCAGCTTGATTAGGGGTATCATAACTATTAGCTTGGTTTATTGTTATTAGACCTGCGGTTATTGGAGTTCCTGGGGCGGCGACCGGTATCCCTGTCCCGCGGCTTTTCTTTTTCGAAACCTTCGGGTACCGGTATAACATCTTTCCTTGATAGTTTAAGCCTACCCTGGTTGTCATAACCGATAACCCTAACCTCTATAATATCTCCCTCTTTAACAACGTCCTCAACCTTGTCCACCCTTTCATGGGCGAGCTGAGAAATGTGCACTAAACCGTCTTTGCCAGGCAGGCCCAAAACTCCGGGAACTATTTCAACAAAACAGCCGAAATCGGTAATTCTAACCACCTTACCGCGGTAAATTTCACCGCTTTGCACTTCTTTGGTCAAGGTTTGAATTATACTTAGCGCTTTTTTCCCGGCATCAGGATTAACCGCAGCAATAAAAACCCTGCCATCATCTTCAATATCAATGTCAACGCCGGTTTCTTCAATGATTTTCTTGATAATTTTTCCGCCCGGCCCAATAACGTCTCTAATTTTATCCGGGTCAATTACAGTATGGATAATCCTTGGCGCATACGGAGAAAGCTCCTCCCTCGGCTGTGCAAGCACTTTGGTCATTTCGGCAAGGATATGCATTCTGCCTTCGGTGGCCTGTCTTAATGCCTGCTGCAGAATGTCCCTGTCAATGCCCGCAATCTTTATATCCATTTGTAAAGCGGTTACACCCTTGGCTGTTCCGGCAACTTTAAAGTCCATATCACCAAGGTGGTCTTCCAGACCTTGTATATCCGTTAATATAGCAAACTCATTTTCTTCCTTGATTAAGCCCATGGCAACACCCGCAACAGGCGCTTTAATAGGAACACCACAATCCATCAGCGCGAGGCAACTGGCGCAAACACTGCCCATCGAAGTCGAACCGTTGCTTTCCATAACCTCGGAAACAAGCCTGATAGTGTACGGAAACTTTTCTTCCGGCGGAATAACCGGCTCCAGTGCACGTTCAGCCAGTGCCCCGTGGCCGATTTCCCTTCTGCCAGGTGATCTCATGGGCTTGGTTTCACCAGTGCTGAAAGGCGGAAAATTATAATGATGCATGAAGCGTTTGGTTTCCTCAACACCAAGCCCGTCAAGTATTTGTTCTTCAGAAATGGCTCCCAGGGTCGCAACGGAAAGAACCTGGGTTTGCCCCCTGGTGAACAGACCTGAACCGTGCGTGCGTGGTAAAACGCCAACTTCCACAGAAATTGGTCTTACTTCATTTAGTGCCCTGCCGTCAATTCTAACACGGTCAAAAAGTATAAACCTGCGCACCACTTTCTTTTCCACAGATTCAAGTATGTTGATTATTGATTGTTCCTGTTCGGGATAGGTTTCAGCAAACTCCAGCAATAGGTTTTCTTTAACCTGGTCGAGCATGGCTTCCCGGTCTTTTTTAGATAGCTGCTTGGCTATACATACCTGGACAGCGTTTTTAATTTCTTCCATAGCCCTGGTAGTTATTGCTGCTTCCAAGTCCTCTTCAATCTCAGCCAATGCAGGGACATACTTTTCTTTAGCCAAACCCAGCTCCAGTGCTTCACGCCGAAAATCTTCAATAAACTCAACAATCTTTTGCACCTGTTCATGACCAAACATGATGGCGTCAAGCATAATTTCTTCAGGTATTTCACGGGCCCCTGCCTCAACCATCATAACCGCATCACGCGTTCCGGCAACTACAAGGTGCATCTCACTTTTCTCAGCATTTTTCACATCCGGGTTAATTACAAATTTATCATCTACCCGCCCGACAATAACGGCACCAATCGGTCCGTTAAAGGGAATATTGGAAATATGCAGGGCAGCCGAAGCACCAACCATAGCTGCCATTTCAGGCGGATTATCTTGATCAACCGACATAACCAGAGCAATAACTTGCACTTCGTTGCGCATTCCTTTGGGAAATAATGGGCGAATGGGCCGGTCTATTAAACGAGAGGTTAGTATGGCTTTTTCACTAGGACGCCCTTCCCTTTTAATAAAACCACCCGGTATTTTGCCTACCGCATAAAGACGCTCCTCGTAATCGCAGGTGAGCGGGAAAAAGTCTAAACCTTCTCTGGCCTTTTGGGCCATAGTGGCATTAACAAGAACAACTGTATCTCCATACCGGACTAATACGGCACCCCCTGCCTGCTTGGCCACCCTCCCTGTTTCCAATTGCATCATTCTGCCGCCAATTTCAAGTTCTTTGATTAATATTTTTTGCTGTTGCATATGGGTTTTTCATCCGGTCTCAAAATTTCGGTAATCCCTGGATTGCCCGAATTAAGAACGGGTGTA
Organism: Desulfotruncus alcoholivorax DSM 16058; assembly: GCF_000430885.1. GTDB lineage: Bacteria > Bacillota > Desulfotomaculia > Desulfotomaculales > Desulfallaceae > Desulfotruncus > Desulfotruncus alcoholivorax. The sequence goes on from NZ_AUMW01000003.1 coordinate 143,041, forward strand.
CCTCCTTTCCTGTTACAGTCAAGCTTTAATTAAGGCAAAAAAATATAATTAATACCAAAATTATGACATTCTACATATTTAGTATTATATCCTTCCTAAAAGATAAAAAATACATGGACTTTTATTCTAATAACAATAAATGTAAAAAGCGGGGCATTCCCCGCTTTTATTTACGTAATCCTAGTTTTTCGATCAAAGTACGGTAACGATTAAAGTCGTTGTTTTTGAGATAGTTTAACATAGCTCTGCGCTGTCCAACCATTTTAAGCAGACCGCGCCTTGAATGGTGGTCTTTTTTGTGAATTTTAAGATGTTCCGTCAAGTGGTCGATTCGTTTGGTCAAAATCGCCACTTGCACCTCAGGCGAACCGGTATCGTTTTCATGCAGCTTAAAACTTTCAATGATGGTTTGTTTATCATTGATTGACAATGCCACGGTGCTCACCTCCTTGTTTTTAATAATCGCTGCCAGCCAAGTTAATCGTCGGAGATAAACGCATTCCCTAGCTAACAGTTCACAACTTTATTATTTACCAATAATGGTAATAACCAACCTGCCTGAAGGAATGTCTTTGGCCACAATATCAAACATACGCCCTGATTTTGCAAAAAAACCTCTAAACCTTGTCGCCGTAGGTATGCGCCCTGGAATACTGCTGGCGGCAGACATTATATCAGCCATCATGATCTTATCCTGGCGAAAGTCTTTAAGGCGTTTTCGTGCATGTTCGGTAACTATAATTTTACTATCCATAATGCTTAATTAGTCCCGGTCCTGAATGAAAATTCATCCTCTTCCTGCGCTAAAAAAGCATATAGTGCATCCTGAAAAGCAGCTAACTGTACATTTTCAATATTTGATTGCAAATATAATTTTTCTAATTCCTTTTTCAGGTTTTGAAAGTCCTCGCTCAAGCATATCAGGGCAATTTGATTCAGCCACTTTTTAATTTCTTCTTCAGGTGAATCGAATTTCGGTACCCCCATTAATTAAACGTCTCCCTTCAATGGTTTTCGGGACGTTTACTGATAAGGTACTAGGTAATTGTAGCATAATCCGCCTTACAAGTAAACTTAATAAAATTTATATTAGATCATGGAGAAATTTATACTTACCCCGAGGCATCCCGCCGGGCTTCACTTATATCTTTTTGTATCTGAGCTATTAATTCCCCGGCGGAATTAAATCTCTTTTCTTCTCTCATACGCTTGATAAAATAAACCATAATTTTACGACCGTACAGGTTGCCGCTGTAATCAAGCAGGTGAACTTCGATAGTTCGATCTATCGAATTATTATGAAATGTGGGCTTGACCCCGATATTGGCCACCCCGAGAAATAAATCGTGATCAACTTTTACTTTGACGGAATAGACACCGTTGGAAGGCACAATATAATCTGAACCGGGCTGCAGGTTGGCAGTTGGGAAACCAAGGGTATTTCCCCGCTGTTCACCATAAACTACCTCTCCTTCAATAACAGGACAATAACCAAGCAGTTCCCTTGCTCCGGTTATATTTCCCTCAGCTATTAAAGCTCTTATTAATGTACTGCTAACTGGTTTGTTCTTGTGTGTCACCGGGCTTATTACCTCAACTTCAAAGCCCAATTTTCTGCCATACTCTTTTAATAGCTCAGGTGTGCCCATACCCCTGTATCCAAAGGTATAATTATAGCCTACAAAAACAGAATGAACCCCAAGGTGCTGGTGCAAAACCGTAGTAATAAAGTCTTCCGGGCTCATTTTGGAGAATTCAATGTTAAATGGAATCATAATCAGCACTTCCACACCTAAATCAGCAAACATCTTCTGTTTAATTTCAGGAGATAAAATCAACGGAGGAGCTTCCTGGGGATTTAAAACGGCCATAGGATGAGGGACAAAGGTAAATACTGCCGGAGTGCCTCCAATTGCCCGGGCCTTTTGCACCAGGCTGCCAATCAGTTTCTGGTGACCCAGATGCAAGCCGTCAAAATTCCCCAGCCCTAATACCAGTTTATGATACTTATCCTTTACCCCCAACCAATTGCTATAAATTTGCACTGCTACAAACCTCCAACTAATATGCTATAACAAAACCTTAACAGGTTGTAATAAATAATGCTCCGGGGAGTCCGTTTGAAATGAGATGGTCCCTATAGCCAACAACCCTGCATTGGATTCGATTCGCACCCGCAGATCTGCCGTCGGCTTAAAGTTAAAATAATTAACCGGCAATTTTAACCGGCTTCCGTTACTAACCAGATTAATATCGCTGTTTTGTACAGTAGTACTTGGTAGATGCGCTAAAGCGCTGCTCATTGAAACCAGTACGCTTTCCAGGCGGCCTTGATCCTTTAGTTTAACTAATTCTTCCAGAGTTAGCGCTTCATATATGTTGAAGATTCCTGCCCTGGTGCGCAACAAGTAAGACATAAAGGCACCGCAACCCAGTCTGTCTCCTAAATCATTACATAATGTCCTGATATAAGTGCCTGCCGAACATAACACATCAAAAATTATCCTGGGTGGATAATCAGCCCTTCCGGGGTAATAATGAACCAATTTTGTTTTATCTATGTAAACCATACGGGGTTTTCTTTCTATAACCAAACCTGCCCTGGCGAGTTCGTAAAGCTTTTTCCCCTGGTACTTGATAGCAGATGCCATAGGTGGTATTTGCTCAATTTTACCGGTAAAAGAACTTAAACATTCTTGGATATAAGCTAAGTCTATGTTATCCCAGGAAGCTCTGTGAATTACCTCCCCAAAGGCATCCTGGGTTGTGGTCGAAATTCCTAAAGTGGCCTCCGCCCTGTAAGACTTGTTATCAGGTAAGTATTCAATAATTCTGGTCGCCTTGCCTAGACATACCGGAAGCACACCGGCAGCCCCGGGATCAAGCGTTCCTGTATGTCCTGCCTTTTTCTGCCCTGTTAGTCTTCTGATAAAACTTACCACATCATGGCTGGTCATACCTGGCGGTTTTAAAACATTCAAAATGCCGTTCACTTTTTTGCATCCTCCAGTGACTGCATGGCAGCTTTCAGGACTTTCTTGTGAACAGATTCAAAATCACCCTCAATTATACAGCCTGCCGCGCGGGAATGCCCTCCACCCCCAAACAAAGCCGCTAATTTATTAACATCAAGGTTATACTTGGACCTGAAGCTGATTTTAAACGTGTCATGGTCCACTTCGCGATAAAACAGGGCTAATTCAACCCCCTTAATCATTCTGGGGTAATTAATAATTCCATCCACATGTTCATCAAGTGCATCTAATTTTTTAAGAGTCTCCCTACTTACGCACATCCAGGCAATTCTGCCACACTCGCTAAGCATTAGTGTACCAAGTGCCTCTTCTAATATTTTTAAACTAACAAGAGGCTTTTCTTCAAATAATTGCTTATTGATGCGCGCGGCAGGAATACCGACCCTTAGTAATTCAGCAACCTTAAGGTGCGTTTCAGGGCCGGTATTATCATAGCGAAACGAACCTGTATCAGTAACAATAGCCACATATAAACACTGGGCAATGTAGCTATCAATGTCAACAGGAAGAACTTTTAAAATATCAAAAATTATTTCTCCTGCCGCCGCAGCTTCGGGATCATTAAGATACAAATCACCGAATACCGTAGACCCGGCATGGTGGTCTATTATAACCACCTGTTCTGATTGTTGCATCAGTTCCGTAAAACTTCCAAGCCTGTCCGGAACTGAACAGTCAACGGAAATAAAAATGTCAAACTTTTTGTTATTATCTTCATGCTGGTGTTTTACTTCCGAAACCGCTGGTAAAAAAGAGTATGACTCTGGTACAGGGTCGGGACTGAATAGCAATACTTCCTTGCCCATTTTACGGAGTGCTATTCCCATAGCCAATTCCGACCCCAGGCTATCACCGTCAGGCATTACATGCCCGCAAATGGCAATTGTTTTCGCCAAGGTAATGGCCTGTGCAATTTGGTTTATTTTAATTTCCTTGCTACTCATCGTCCCTGGTTACCCCGTCCAGCAGCTTAATTACCTTGGAGCCGTGTTCAATTGAGTCATCAAGCTTAAAAGAAACCTCCGGAACATGCCTTAGCCTGATACGCCGCCCAAGCTCAGTTCTAATATATCCCTGAGCTTTTTTCAAGGCAGCCATAGTAGCTTTTTGTTCTTCTTTGTTCCCATATACACTGACAAATATTTTAGCGTGTTTAAGATCATTGGAAACTTCCACCCAGGTTATTGTGGCAAAACCTATTCGTGGATCCTTTAATTCTTCCCGTAAAAGGTCAGAAACTTCTTTTTTAATTGCCTCGGCTAATCTTTCCGGCCGGTGGGACATTGTTATCCCCCCTTGTAGTTTATGCTAGTTCACGCTTAACAGCTTCCATTGTATAGGCTTCCAGCTGGTCTCCCTCTCTTATGTCGTTAAATTTTTCTATGGTAATGCCGCACTCGTAACCCTGGTTAACTTCGCGAGCATCATCCTTAAACCTCTTCAGTGACTCCAGAGTCCCTTCGTGGATAACTATACCATCGCGAATAACCCTGACACCGGCGTCCCTGGTAATTTTACCCTCGGTAACATAACAACCGGCAATTGTTCCAACCTTGGAAACTTTAAATGTTTTGCGCACTTCCGCACGGCCCAGTACTACTTCTTTGTAATCCGGTTCCAGCAGACCGCTCATAGCCGCCTTGATGTCCTCAACAGCATCGTAGATAACTCGATAAAGCCTTATATCCACTTTTTCAGCCTCGAGGGCCTTTCTGGCATTGACATCCGGACGAACATTAAACCCAATGATGATAGCATTAGATGCAGAAGCCAGCATGATGTCCGATTCGGTAACAGCTCCAACTCCGCCGTGGATCGCGTTTACGCGCACTTCTTCAGTACTGATTTGCTGAAGCGCCTGTTTGACTGCTTCAACAGATCCCTGGACATCGGCCTTGATGATAATGTTAAGCTCTTTAACCTGCCCTTCCTGGATTTGATTAAACAAATCATCCAGGGATACTTTAGGCGCAGTTACCTTAAGATCTTCCTCCCGTTTTTTGACTTGGCGTTCCAAGATCACCTGTCTACCAAGTTTCTCGTCTTCCACCGCGTAAAATAGTTCCCCCGCGGGTGGCACTTCCGATAAACCCAGTACTTCAACAGGCATTGAAGGCCCAGCTTTCTTTACCCTGCGTCCGGTATGATCCATCATAGCCCGCACTTTACCGTAAGCAACGCCGGCAATAATAAAATCACCAACCTTCAAGGTTCCGTTTTGAACCAGAACGGTGGCCACAGGCCCCCTGCCCTTATCCAGTTCCGCCTCAATAACAGTTCCCCTGGCAGCGCGGTTTGGATTAGCTTTATATTCACCAATTTCTGCTACCAGCAAAATCATTTCCAGCAGTTCATTTAGATTCTGTTTTTCTTTAGCAGATACCTCAACAAAAATAGTATCCCCGCCCCACTCTTCGGCGACGAGATTATACTCTGTGAGCTGGCGCTTAACTTTCTCCGGTTGGGCATCTTCTTTATCAATTTTATTGACAGCCACAATGATGGGAACATCAGCTGCCCGGGCGTGATTAATTGCCTCAACGGTCTGTGGCATAACCCCGTCATCTGCGGCCACAACCAGAATTGCTATATCGGTAATTTTTGCTCCTCTGGCCCGCATTGCGGTAAAAGCCTCATGCCCTGGCGTATCAACAAAAGTAATTTTCTTACCCTTGTGTTCAACCTGATATGCGCCTATATGCTGGGTAATGCCTCCCGCCTCGGTGGCTATAACATTACTCTTGCGAATGGCATCCAATAGCGATGTTTTACCGTGGTCAACGTGCCCCATGATTGTAACCACACATGGTCTTGGCACCAGTGCATCCGGGTCGTCTTCCTGCTCTTGAACCAGCATTGTTTCTTTGTCAACTTCAATTTTGACATCCACCTGAAAACCAAAATCATTAGCTACAAGCGTTGCAGTATCAGAATCAATTTCCTGGTTAATAGTAGCAAGAACTCCCAACTCCATCAGCTTTTTTATTACTTCCCCGGCACTGATAGATATTTTTTCGGCCAGTGATTTAACGGTGATACTCTCGCCGATAACAATAGGTTTTTTCTCTTTTACCGGAGCCTTTGCGGGAGCCTGCTTTTGCTGGGCAATATTTTTCCTTCTAGGTGCCTTGCCGCCTGGTATTCTAGATTCGAACCTGTCAAAACGGTGACCTTTATCAAACTTGACTTTAACTTCTCTCTCTTTGAAAGCCTGCTTTTCAATTTGTTTTATGCGCTCTTGTGCCTTAGTTTTCTCCAAGGCTTTAATTTTATCCGGTTTTCCCTTTTCAACATCTTTTATTTTGGGACTGGCTGCCGGTGCACCCTGTGGGCCAAAGTTTTTCTGGAACCGCTGCGGTTTATCGCTAAATCCCTTATCCCGAGGCGACAAGTTTCGGTCATTTCTTCTTGCTTGTTCAGCAGGTTTATGCTGTCTCGGATGTCCGGATTTTGTCTGTTCCTGCCTTGGCTGTTCTTGTCTCGGCTGTTCCCGCCTTGGCTGCTCCTGCTGTTTTTTAACAACGGGCTTGGGCTGACGCTCAGGAGGAGTGCCTCCCACATGCTTAGGTTGACTTTGGTTTGCCAGACCCTGTTGAGGAGCCGCAATATTAGACTGATTAGCCTGATTGGCAGGTCTGGGGGGATCTTCTTTCTTCTTTGGCCTGGCAATATTATTTTGAATGCCGCCTCCCGGATTACTTGCACGAACCGGTTTTTCTGTAAACCTGCGGTCGGGGGGTCTGGAAGGCACACGATCCACTAAACCAGGACCTCTATCCGGCCTATTCCTCCTGTTCTGGCTACCGCTAAGCCTGGAGGTGTCCTTTTCCCTGGCAGTATTATTCTTTTGTTGATTCTTAACCGTATCCACTCTTTTTTCCTGACGCTTGAAATGGTTTAAAAGTTGTTCTGCCTCGTTATCTTCCAGGGTACTCATGTGTGATTTCACTTTAACCCCCATTTTACTTAGTTGTTGAATAACTTCTTTACTTTCTATGTTAAGCTCCTTCGCAATTTCATGGACTCTTTTTTTAACCATAACATCACCTCCGAATTATTGTGGCTTACATATTCCGTTATCTCCCCTTTCTATCGCTCCGGCTACACCCTGGGCCAGCTGTTCATCAGTAATCGCTACCACCGTCCGCGGCGCTTTCCCCAACAAATTGCCCAGCTCGTTTTTTGAAGCGTAGCAGAAAGCAGGAATACTGTTCTCTTTTGCTAATAGCAAAAAATTTTCCTTACTCCGGACAGCTGCATCACCGGCAATTATAATTAGTTTGACTTCATTCCTCGACAACCCGTTGCGCACCGCCGTATCACCGCTAATAACCTTTCCGGCACGCCTGCATAAGCCGAGCATATCAGCTATCTTGCAGGTCATGGGCGGCTCATCCTTTCAAAGAGACTTTCTTTAATCTCCTTTGAAATTGGCTGCTTTAATGCTTTTTCCAATCTTTTACCTTTTATGGCCTTATCCAAACATTCATTATTGGGGCAGACATAAGCCCCCCTGCCTGAACGTTTACCGGTTGGGTCAATTTCTATAGTTTCTTCCGGCGTCCGGACAACCCTGATCAACTCCCTTTTGGGTTTCATTTCCTGACACCCGAGGCACATTCTCTGGGGTATTTTTTTAATCCTGGGCAAGTGCAAACACCCCCTACTCCATAAATTCCTCGGCAAATAAATCTTCATATTCCGGATACAATTCTGCCATTTGGCTTTCACTCTTAATATCTATTTTCCAACCTGTTAATTTAGCTGCTAAACGGGCGTTTTGCCCCTCCTTGCCGATGGCCAGCGAAAGTTGATAATCAGGCACGATTACCCTGGCAATCTTCTCGTCTTCCCAAACTTCTACCGCAACAACTTTGGCTGGGCTTAACGAGCTGGCAATAAATTTGGAAGGGTCATGATCCCACTTAATAATATCTATTTTTTCGCCGTTTAGCTCGTTCACTATGGTTTGCACACGCATACCCTTGGGGCCAACGCAAGCACCCACCGGGTCAACATTCTCATCCCTTGAATATACAGCTATTTTTGACCGGTACCCGGCCTCCCTGGCCACAGACTTTAGCTCCACCACACCCTCTTGCAGTTCAGGCACTTCAAGTTCAAAAAGTCTTTTAAGCAGACCGGGGTGGGTTCGGGAAACAAAAATTTGGGGTCCCTTGGTTGTTTTTCTAACTTCAACGATGTAGGCTTTAATCCTGTCACCCTGGTTATAGGTTTCACCTGGCATTTGCTCGGTAGGAGTTAGTATTGCTTCCGTCTTCCCCAGTTCTATGAAAATATTTTTTTGTTCAATCCGCTGCACAATACCAGTAATAATATCTCCGTCGCGGTTGGCGAATTCCTCATAGATAATGTTTCGCTCCGCCTCGCGAATACGCTGAACCACCACCTGTTTAGCAGTTTGTGCCGCTATTCTGCCGAAGTTTTTGGGCGTAACTTCGGTTTCAACCATGTCATCAATTTCGTACCGGGGGTCTATTGCTTTTGCCTCTTCAATAGATATTTCCAATCTGGGATCTTCAACTTTTTCCACCACGGTACGCTGGGCAAAAACTTTACACTCACCGGTCTCCCGGTCAATATATACCTTAGCGTTTTGCAAAGAACCAAAATTTCTTTTATAAGCGGAAAGCAATGCCGCTTCGATTGCTTCAAGTAAAACTTTAATTGAAATACCCTTTTCTTTTACCAGGTCTTTGAGCGCATCTAAAAACTCGGTGCTCATCTAAACGTTTCCCTCCAAAGCCGCAAACTTAATATAAAAACGGCTTAATAATTATCGCGATTCCCTTCGGCACTGGCAGTTACCCTCAATTTCTTTTAGATTGACCCCATCAAACGTGCCGAAGCTACAGAATCCATAGGAATGACCACATTTTGGCCCTCCAGTTCCAGGGTAACCGAATGGTTGCTTGCATGCACAAGCTTGCCCTTAAATTTCCGCTTCCCCTCAACAGGCACAAACGTGGTCAATTTAATCCTTTCCCCGGTAAAACGTTCAAAATCAGCCAGTTTTTTTAGCGGCCTATCAAGACCCGGAGAAGATACTTCCAGCAAATAGGATTGTGGTATGGGGTCCTTTTCATCCAGCAAAGGGTCTATTCTCTCAGATACCATCTGACAATCTTCCAACCCAACGCCATCCGGCTTATCTATAAAAATTCTAAGGTACCATTTGCCACCTTCTTTTACATATTGAATATCCACAAGTTCAAGGCCAAGATCAAAAATTACCGGAGCAACAATTTCCTCTATAATTTTTACAACGTTGCCCTTACTCAATTAAGAACCTCCTCGCAAAATATTTAGTAATCCAATAAAATTACCCTAGAATCGGGGACATTCCCCGAACGGGGTGTGTCCCCTTTCCTTATTATAAGACGAAAGAGTGGGTAATACCCACTCCTTACAAAATACTCTCTGGCAAAATAGATACTGGATCACTAAACAAAAGTAATTATATCATACTAGAAAAAACTTGGCAAGGCCATGATATGAAAGGGTATTAAGGTATTGGCAGAACGGCCTGGTTCAGGCTACCAGTTTTGACCTTCCGCCTGCAACTCGGATTTTACCGTCTTTACGATATCTTCCAGTGGCACCATAGCCACTGCTCCCTTGCGGCGTGAATATAATTCAACCTTGCCTTCGGCTAAGTCTTTCGACCCTACAGTAATGCGGAAGGGATAGCCTACAAGGTCGGCATCCTTAAATTTTACCCCGGCCCTTTCAGGCCTATCATCCAATACCGTTTCAACTCCGGCCGCGACGAGATCCTGGTATAGTTTTTCCGCCGCTTGCACCTGCCCTTGGTCTTTTATGCTGATGGGAACCACAATAACATGATAAGGAGCTATCTGTACAGGCCAGATAATGCCCTTATCGTCGTAATTCTGTTCAACTGCGGCCGCCATTGTCCTGGTTACGCCAATGCCATAACAGCCCATGATAAAAGGCTTGGCTTTACCGTTTTCGTCAAGAAAAGTCGCCCCTAATACCCTACTGTATTTATCGCGAAGTTTAAAAATCTGGCCAACTTCGATACCCCTGGCTTCAAGCAAGCTTTCCCCACAATTAGGGCATGGCTCTCCCGACTTAACCAGCCGGATATCTTTAACAATATGCGGCTTAAAATCCCTATCAGGATTAACATTGGCCAGGTGATGGTCATCTTCATTGGCGCCGGCTATGGCGTTTGCCATTAGCATAACTTCATTATCCGCTACCAGCTTAATTCCTTTCAGGCCAACCGGCCCCACGTAACCAGCCTGAGCCCCGGTGACCTCCCTGACAGTTTTTTCATCCGCCATTTCCAATCGGACGCAGCCCAGAGCGTTATATAGCTTAATTTCATTAACTTCCCTGTCGCCCCTGACCATAGCCGCGACTGTTTCTTTTTCGGTCTGATACAAAATAGTTTTAATCATTTTTTGAGGCGTTAACTTTAAGTAAAGGCAGACTTCTTCAATGGTTCGGCAGCCTGGCGTTGGGATCTTTTTAAGCTCAATCAGCGGCTCTTTTTCACCCGCTGCCGGCGGAACGGATTCAGCTCTCTCTTCATTGGCGGCATAACCGCATTTTTCATCAGAACAGTAGACTATTGTAACCTCACCTGATTCCGCCAGCACTGCAAATTCATGTGACCCGCTTCCTCCAATGGCTCCTGAATCAGCCACAACAGGACGAAATTTTAAGCCGCAGCGGCGAAAAACATTGGTGTAGGCCTCGTACATTTTATTATAACTGATATCCAGCCCGGCTTCATCCCGGTCAAAGGAATAAAGGTCCTTCATGATAAATTCTCTTCCCCTTAACAGGCCGAACCTGGGGCGGCGCTCATCCCTGTATTTATTTTGTATTTGGTACAACAACAGCGGCAATTGTTTATAAGAATTAATCTCACCCCTGACCAGAGCAGTAATTATTTCTTCGTGGGTGGGGCCAAGGCAAAAATCCCTGCCGTGCCTGTCTTTTAACCTGAATAATTCCGGCCCGTAAACATCCCAGCGCCCTGATTCCCGCCATAATTCGGCAGGCTGAATAATAGGCATCATAATTTCCTGACCACCCTGCCGGTCCATTTCTTCCCTGATTATTTGCTCAATTTTACGGATTACCCGCCATGCCAGCGGTAAAAGAGTATATACGCCTGCAGCAGACTTTCGAATAAACCCGGCCCTGAGTAACAGCTGGTGGCTGATTACTTCTGCTTCAGCCGGCACCTCCCGCAGGGTCGGCATTAATAACTGCGACACCCTCACTAAAAATTCCTCCCGTTGATGATCTGGTCTATTTCCTTAATCAGTTCTTCTACAAGTAACTCTTCCTTAACCTTACGTATAACCTTGCCCTTGCGGAATATTAGTCCTTCCCCTTTGCCCCCTGCTATACCTACATCAGCATGCTTTGCCTCGCCGGGGCCATTTACCACGCACCCCATGACAGCAACCTTCAAAGGCTCGTCCAGCGCCGCCAGGCGCTCCTCCACCTCACCGGCAATAGTAATTAAATCTATTTGCGTCCTGCCACAGGTGGGGCATGATATAATTTCAACGCCGCGTTGCCTGAGCCCCAAAGACTTTAAGATTTCATAGGCTGCACTGACTTCATGGACAGGATCGCCGGTAAGGGAGACCCTGACGGTATCACCAATACCTTCCCATAACAAAATACCAATTCCCACTGCCGACTTGATGCTGCCCCGGAATAATGTTCCCGCTTCTGTAACCCCAATATGGAGCGGGTAATCAACCCTGCCTGCCAGCAGCCGGTAAGCTTCCAACATTAGGGGCACGTCGGATGCTTTTAAAGACACCTTAATATCGTAAAAGTCCATTTTTTCCAGCATAGTAATATGCCTGAGTGCGCTTTGGACCATTGCCTCCGGTGTAACCGCACCGCCGACTGCTAAATCCTTTTCCAGCGAACCGGCATTAACACCGATTCTGATTGGAACTTTTTTTCGCTTTGCTTCCTTAACCACCGCGGCTACTTTATCTTCTCCCCCAATGTTGCCTGGATTAATGCGCAGGCCTTCGACTCCGGCCTCCAGGGAGGCCAGCGCCAGGCGGTAATCAAAATGAATGTCCGCAACCAGGGGAATACCAAGACCCTGCTTAATTTGAGGCAGCGCCTTTGCCGCTTCCATGTCGGGCACTGCAACCCTGATTATTTCACACCCCGCTTTAACCAGATTGTTAATTTGGGCCCTGGTCTGTGCAACATTGCGGGTATCTGTATTAGTCATGGATTGTACGGTAATTGGCGCGTCACCGCCTATCGTAACATTGCCCATTGTTACCGGCCTGCTTTTTCTGCGTATCACTGAAATTTCCCCCAAAAACCATGTAAATTAGCTATGAAGGTAATTATATCACCGTTTTGGAAACTTTTTCAACCGGTCTACACCTAATACAGCACCCCGGCATCAATTCTGCCGGGGCAATATTTTACGGGGCCTGCGGGTTTTGAATAAACAGTTGTAGTATATCATTATAAGTGATAAACACTATCAGCAGCAGCAAAAAGCCAAATCCAACGATATGGATGAAATTTTCTTTGGCTGGATCAACGGGACGTCCCCTCAAACCTTCAACCCCCAGGAACATAATTCTGCTGCCGTCCAGCGCAGGAATTGGAAGCAGATTAAACAATCCAAGGTTGATACTTAAAAATGCGGCCAACTGCAGCAGGTAAAAAATCCCTGTTTGCACAGCCCGGTCTATTTCCCAGATTACCCTTACCGGACCGCCCAGGTCGGCCGGGGCCTGGCCCGTAATCATTTTACCGATAAAGCTGATAATTAACACTGTAACTTTAACGGTAAAGCTGAAACCAGTTGCAATTGCCGCCAGGGGATTTAACCGTTTCATTTGCTGCTCAGGCATAATTCCGATAAGCCCGCGGCCACCCTCTCCTGCCTTGGGCACAACCGTTATTTCAACCGGCCGCCCTTCCCTGATTACTAATACGTCTATTTTTTCACCGGGGTGGCTGTTAATGGTTTTAGTTATATCTTCCCATGAATTCATTTTTTTATGGTTAATCATGTCTATTTTATCACCGGCTTTAATGCCTGCAATTTCAGCCGGCTCGCCTGGCAGTAGGCTTTTAATTGTTGTGCTTGGCGACGGGTATCCCTGAAACATAAAAATTACAGCCAACAGTAAAATAGCCAGAAAGAAGTTCATTATCGGCCCGGCTACAATTACCGAAACACGTTGCAGAACAGTTTTATCCCCAAAGCCTTTGCCTCTTTCCACTTCTACTTCCTCAGGATCCATACCGGCCATCCTGACAAATCCACCAAGAGGGAAAAGACGCAAATTGTAATTAGTTTCTCCCCGGGCTATCCCCAAAAGTCTGGGCCCAAAGCCCAAACTGAACTCGTGAACCTTTATTCCCACAGCTTTAGCCACGGCAAAGTGTCCCAGCTCGTGGAAAAATATCAGTATACCAAAAACAAAAATAGACGCCCAAAAAGTAGCCATAAAATTTCATCCTTTACGGTAAAAATCTAAAGTAAAAATCGGGTTAAAGATTCTATAGCCGTAGTGCGGGACCAAGAATCCATCGCCAAAACTTCTTCTATCGAATTATATGACACAGGGTTATGTTTACTCATTACTTCTTCCACAATCCTGGGGATAGAAGTAAAGCCAACCTTGTTTTCAAGGAAAGCAGCCACGGCAATTTCATTTGCGGCATTCATAACAGCAGGCATGGTTCCCCCTGTCCTGCCTGCCTGGTAGGCCAAAGCCAGTGACGGAAACCGGCCTAAATCAGGTTCTTCAAAGGTAAGGTCGCATATGGGCCACTTTAGCCTGGTTACATCTCCAGCCTGCCGCTTGGGATAAAACAGCGCGTACTTAATGGGCAATTTCATGTCCGGCACGCCCATTTGTGCCATTACCGAGCCGTCTATAAATTCTACCATCGAATGAATAATGCTTTGCGGGTGTATAACAACATTAATATTATCATACGGAACATCAAACAACCACCTGGCTTCTATAACTTCAAGCCCCTTATTCATTAAAGTGGCCGAATCAACTGTTATTTTCGGTCCCATCTGCCAGTTGGGGTGGTTTAACGCCATTGCAGGTGTTATACCGGCCATAAGAGCCGCATCCGTATTACGGAACGGACCACCGGAAGCCGTAAGCAATATCCTGGCGAGAGCGGACGGGTCTTCTCCATTTAAACACTGCCAAACAGCAGAGTGTTCACTATCCACCGGCAGAATCTTTACCCCATGCTCTCTAGCCAGCTTCGTAACCAAGCGGCCCGCGGCTACAAGAGTCTCCTTATTGGCCAGGGCTATATTTTTACCACTTATGATGGCAGCCACTGTTGGCTCCAAGCCCACGGCACCCGATATGGCAGTTAATACAGTGTCTGCGCCCGGCAATGAGGCTGCGGCCATAAGCCCTTCCCGTCCAAAATGAATATCAATGCCCTTTATGCCCGTAATTTTATCCCTGAGCCAACGCGCGTCTTCCTCACTAGACAGGGAAACTAGTTGGGGTTTGTACTTTAACACCTGTTGCAGCAGCAAATCTCTATTTCTACCAGCCGCCAGCGCAACGGGCCTAATTTCCCCGGCAAACTGATCCACTACCTGCAGCGCTTGCCGGCCAATGGAACCCGTACTACCCAAGATGACAATCTGTTTCATAATTCTCCCCAATTGTTGGTTTTATATTTATTGTTACTATTCGGGTAGTCAGAATTCAGTAGTCAGAATTTAGAATACTTCGAGACGATAATCCATTCTCTCATTCTGACTCCTGATTTCTGACTCCTGGCTCCTGAGCAGTTACTATTTATCAGCCGATAATGCAGTAATGGTGGCCTGAACCCCAATTATTATCAGCGGGCCTAAAACAATCCCCAATACTCCGATTATTTTTAATCCTATATACATGGCCATAAGCACCACCAGTGGATGCAAGCCCAGATTTGCCGCCACGACTTTGGCCTCCAAGACCGCCCTAACCACCATTACCAATAGATATAATGCAGTAAGTTTTAAACCTAAAATGACATTACCGGTTACGAACGCCCAAATTGCCCACGGTATATAAATGGTGCCCGGTCCTAAAACCGGGATCATGTCAAATATTCCTACCAACAAACCTAAAGTTAGTGCATATTCAGTACCTATAAAATATAATCCCACGATACTTATAACAGTGGTTATGGAAATGAGAATAAACTGTGCCCTGACGTAGGACTGGAAGGCCCCTGCCACCTGCCTGCTAATTTGCAGGGTCCTTTTTCCCCAGGGGGGAGGTATTAACCTTAACCACAATTTCATAATCTTGTCCCGGTCTTTGCTGAAAAAATAAGTAGCGATTAAGCTTATCAGCAGAACCATGATTGCATTAGGGACAGTACTGACGAAATGAAATAATACAGCAATGAGATCGCTTACCCATTGTTGTAAGGAGCTGGTCAATCTTTCTATAGTATCGCGCATATTTCCGGTTACACTTTTGGGCAAAGTGCCGTAAAACAGCACACCTTTTTTAAACCACAAGTCCGAAAAATGCTGAATGGTTTCTAATTTATCCGGCAGCACCAGTGACAGGTCATTAAGCTCTTTAACCAGCCTTAAAATAAGAAATGTAAATACGGTGCCAATGCCTCCGAAAAAAAGAAGCATGGCGATTGGAACAGCCAGCAGGCGAGGAATCCTGCCCCCCCTGCTCACGATTTCAACCAAAGGCTCCATGAACATGCTGAAAATTGCTGCAAGTATAAAAGGGAACAAAACCAAGATGATTATTTTTAGCCAGGTCAATGCTTCAGGCAGTACATACTTAACAACATAATATACCGCTAAAACCGTTATCGCGGCTGCCAGCAAGTAAAGTGTGTTTTTTATCGCTCGTGGCACGCAGATTCACCTCAGCTTAAAATCACCTTGCCTACATAATAAAAAACAAAGGGGGCCGTAAAAAGCATGCTGTCAAAGCGGTCCAGTATTCCCCCATGTCCCGGAATAAGTCTGCCGGAGTCCTTGATTCCAGCCTGACGCTTTATTGCTGATTCCACCAAATCGCCGGCCTGGGCGGTAATCCCTATAATTAATCCCATTGATAAAACAGGAAAAAAAGGCAACTCCTTAGTAAATAAGGTTACGGCAAGCGCTGCAGTTATTCCCCCAATGATCCCGCCTACAGACCCCTCCAGTGTTTTGCCGGGACTTAACGCAGGAGCCAGTGGATGTTTGCCCAATTTACGCCCGATTAAATAAGCAGAAGTATCGCTGGCCCACGTACACACCAGCAATATAATCAACCATATAAATCCATTATCATATGTACTAATTAAAAATAAAAATATTATAAGTCCAACATAAAAAATACTTAGCAAAGTCACAGCTGCATCAATTGGTTTTAAACGGGGGTATTGTATAACCATTGCTAGCAAAACAGCTATTATTATCAACACTACCGCCGCGCCGGGGTAACCTTCGTTATAATAATATGCCAAAACCAGTAAAAAAAGACAGTTTGGCACTGCTAATGAAAGAGATACCTTTAAATCAATGCGCGCAAAGATCCTACTAATCTCCCAAAGCCCTATTAACATTAATGCTGCGGTTAAAACCAACAGGGGTAATCCACCGTACCAAACCGCAGCCAGGAGTAATGGTATACCAATAAAAGCACTAAAAATCCTCTGCCAAAACACCAAATCACCAACCAGGTTTTTATTCATGCAGTAACCCGCCGTAACGTCTTTCCCGCCTCTGAAAATCCAACAGCGCTTTAAAGAATTCTTTTTTATCAAAATCAGGCCACATTGTATCAGTCAACCAAAACTCTGTATAAGCCAACTGCCAAAGTAAAAAGTTACTTACTCTGTAATCACCGGATGGCCTAATTAACAAGTCCGGATCTGGTTGGCCTGCGGTAAACAGGTGATTGGCAATCGCTTGTTCGTCAATTTTTTCAAGTTCCAATTCACAATTCAAAAGCTTTTGACCAATTGACTTAACTGCCCTGATTAATTCCGCCCTCCCACCATAATTTAAGGCTATGTTGAAATATAGCCCGGTGTTATTCTTACTTCTGTCAATTGCCATAGCAACAGCATCGCGGGCGTGTTGGGGCAGTTCGGAAATTATCCCCATCGGGTTGATTTTGACATTGTTTTCACAAAGTGAATCAATTTCCTTATGCAGGTATTCGACCAATAAATTCATAAGTACGTTTATTTCTTCTCTAGGTCTTTTCCAATTTTCTGTTGAAAATGCATAAACAGTTAAATGTTTTAGCTTTATTTCAACACAAGCTTCAACAATTCTACGCAAAGCTTTAACACCGGCTCTATGTCCAAACGATCGCGGCATTCCTCTTTTTAATGCCCATCTTCCATTGCCATCCATGATAATGGCCACATGGGCAGGAAGCCTTTCGATATCTAATTGTTTCAATAAATCTTCTTCTAAACAATCCAGGTCACCTTTAACATTTCCTTTACGGAGGATGCCTCGCAACCGTTTAAACAATTTACCCCGCTCCTCCCTTTATAAAACAACCCCCTCCGGAAACGAGGGGGTTTATTCGCTTATTCCTCAATAATTGCTCCGGTAGGGCACTCTTCTATACATGTTCCGCAGCTTTCACATTTATCCGGATCAATTGAATAAATATCTCCTTCAACGATGGCTTCGCTGGGACAAGCCTCTTTACAGGTACCACAGGCCAAGCACTCATCAGTAATTCTGTAAGCCACTACTTATCACACCTCCTTTCATTTCAACCTCCCTGGCTGCTATCAGGAATACCTTTTCCGCAGTCATTTTGCAACGCACAACTCTATACCGCCCACCCGGTTCACCTTTAGGAGGGGCTGTATATTCTATATTCACTTTCATACCGGCTGAACGACATAAGTCCACCGCTCGGTCGAGTTCCATTGCCAGAAGTACTTCACAGTTCATGCTACACGGTCATTATTTCTTTTTCTTTAGCTGCAAGCAGGTTGTCGATTTCTTTTATGTATTTGTCCGTAAGCTTTTGAACTTCATCTTGGAGCCGGCGCTGTTCGTCCTCTGATATCTCCCCGTTTTTTTGTTGGCTTTTTAAAGTATCGTTAGCATCCCTGCGTATATTTCGCACAGCCACGCGACCTTCTTCAGCCTTCTTTTTAATTACCTTAACCAGTTCAGCTCTTCTTTCTTGAGTAAGCTGGGGTATTGCCAATCTAATCACGTTTCCGTCGCTGGCCGGGGTTATACCCAAATCCGATTTTAATATGGCTTTTTCTATATCCGGCAGAACAGTTTTATCCCAGGGTTGCACCACCAACAACCTAGCTTCCGGGGCACTGATATTGGCCAGCTGGCTTATTGGCGTAAGGGTCCCGTAATACTGAACCACTATCTTTTCCAGCAAAGATGGCGTGGCCCGTCCTGCTCGCATTGTGGCGAATTCTTTAGTTAACACTTCAACCGTTTTTACCATATTTTTCTCTGCATCGGAAATCACGTTATTCGCCAATTATTCCACCTCCAACATAAGTTCCGACATTTTGTCCCAAGACAGCCTTTTTGATATTCCCATTTTCATTTAAATTGAAGACTATGAGTGGAATTTTATTGTCCATACATAGGGAGGTAGCTGTAGAATCCATTACACCAAGCCCTTTGTTCAAAACGTCAATATAACTGAGATTGCCAAATTTCTTGGCATTGACGTTCTTTAGCGGGTCAGAATCATAAACCCCATCCACACGCTTGGCCATTAATATTACTTCAGCTTCTATTTCAGCCGCCCGTAGGGCTGCAGTGGTATCGGTTGAAAAATAAGGGTTGCCGGTACCTGCAGCAAATATAACCACCCGTCCCTTTTCCAAATGCCGGATTGCTCGCCTGCGGATGTATGGCTCGGCTACCTCGCGCATTTCAATGGCCGTTTGTACCCTGGTGTCAACTTCATGTTTACTTAACGCATCCTGTAAAGCCAGGGAATTAATTACCGTGGCCAGCATTCCCATGTAATCCGCAGTAGCCCTGTCCATACCTTTGGTGCTGCCTGCAACTCCCCGCCAAATGTTTCCGCCGCCAACTACTATGGCAACTTCAACACCCAGCCGAACTACTTCTTTAATTTGAACGGCTATAGAGTAAACCACTTCCGGGTCAATACCATAACCTTTGGAACCAGCCAACGCTTCGCCGCTGAGTTTTAATACGACCCTTTTATAGCTGGGAACTTGTTCGGGCACATCCATAGGGATAAAAACCTCCCGTTCCACCTTTATTCAACAAGAATATTTTAAATCCTTTTCCACTTTATTTATTTTTGAACCTGAGCCATAACTTCTGCAGCAAAATCGTCTTTCCTTTTTTCCAACCCTTCTCCAAGCTCATAGCGAACGAATCTGCGAACAGAAATGTTCTCTCCGATTGTGGCTATTTTTTCTGTGATTAACTGTTTTACAGTCTTATCGGAATCTTTGATAAAGGGCTGTTCCAACAGGCAAATTTCCTTGTAAAATTTTTCAATACGTCCTTCAACCATTTTTTGAATAATTTTTTCCGGTTTCCCTTCATTAGCTGCCTGGGCGGCTAATATATCTTTTTCCTTGGCAATAACCGCTTCGGGGACTTCTTCCTTACTTACATACTCAGGGCGGGCAGCAGCTATTTGCATGGCAATATCCCTGACTAGTGTTTTAAATTCATCGGTTTTGGCCACAAAGTCGGTTTCGCAGTTAACTTCAACAAGTACGCCAATTTTGCCGCCACCATGAATGTAGGATTCAACCAGGCCTTCGGCTGTTATCCTGCCGGATTTTTTCGCGGCCGCAGCAAGGCCTTTTTCACGCAAGAAATCAATGGCTTTTTCCATGTCGCCGTTAGTTGCAACCAGCGCTTTTTTGCAGTCCATCATACCGGCACCGGTTCTTTCCCTTAAGTCTTTAACCATAGCAGCAGTTATTTCTGCCACAGAACATCTCCTCCTCATCCATCTATTACCTGATAATTTAATATTATAACCTATTTTATTTGGTTAAAAACACAGAAAAAAGGCAGGGGCTACCCTTAATAGGTAAATCCCCCACCATTTTTATTCAGCCATTTGTTCTCCCTGTTTTCCCTCAAGAACTGCGTCTGCCATTTTGCTGGTTAAAAGTTTAACAGCCCGGATGGCATCATCATTGCCAGGAATTACATAATCAACTTCATCGGGATCGCAGTTTGTATCTACAATCGCAATAATGGGGATACCCAATTTACGACCTTCTGCTACTGCAATTCTTTCTTTACGCGGGTCAATAATAAAAATTGCCTGGGGAAGCTTGCGCATATCTTTAATGCCGCCTAAGAACTTGTTTAATCTTTCTTTCTCATGCAGGAGCTCAGCGACTTCTTTTTTAGGCAACTTTTCCATGATTCCGTTTTGCTCCATTTTTTCAAGTTCTTGCAATCTGTCTATCCGTTTGCGAATGGTTTGGAAGTTAGTAAGCATACCTCCCAGCCAGCGCTGGTTCACGTAATACATACCACACCGCTCGGCTTCTTCCCGCACAGATTCTTGGGCTTGTTTCTTGGTGCCTACAAAAAGGATGCTCCCGCCGTCCTGAACGACCGATTTAATAAAATTATAGGCTTCCTCAACCATTTTAACTGTCTTTTGCAAGTCAATGATATAAATACCATTACGGTCTGTAAAAATGTAAGGAGCCATTTTAGGATTCCATCTGCGGGTCTGGTGACCAAAATGTACCCCGGCCTCCAACAACTGCTTCATTGATATAACAGCCATTACTACACCTCCTCCCCCACCGGTTTTTCCTCCGCCACCGTCATTTTTTCACAGGACCCCAAGCAGGGGACCACCTGCTGAAATCAGGCAACGTGTGTATTTAACACCAGCAAGTATTTTAACACATAGTCAGCGCAAAGGCAAGATGATTGGAGAAATCAAAGATATCAAAGAATCCTATATAAAACAAAGGACAGCCTTTAAGCTGTCCTTTGTTTTATTAATTATGTTTATTAATGCTGCTGCAATCTTTCCAGTTCTTCAAGCAAACGGTCGTTTAAAACCTTTATATAGGTGCCTTTCATACCCAAAGATTTGGATTCGATAACACCAGCGCTTTCAAACTTGCGCAGCGCATTTACGATCACAGACCTTGTGATACCAACCCGGTCAGCAATTTTACTTGCCACCAAAAGGCCTTCATCACCTTCTAATTGTTTAAAAATATGCCGCACGGCATCCAGTTCCGAATAGGAAAGAGTCCCCAGCGCAATCTGAACAGCAGCACGTTTCCGTGCCTCCTCCTCCATGCGGTCCTGACGAGCTTTTAGTATTTCCATTCCTACTACAGTTGCCCCTAATTCCGCCAGGATAAGGTCCTCATCGGTAAAATTATCGCTATACTTGGCCAGTACCAGTGTACCAAGTCTGCTACCGGCACCGACAATAGGTACTACCGTTGTTACCTTGTTGTATTCACAACGTTTGTCATGATTAAATGCACAGACATTTAAAGTTTGACAGATATTGGCATGAGTTTCATTAATGGTTAATAAGTTTTGGTTGTAATCAACCGGAAAACCTGCCGGCGACTCAACAATGTCTTCCATTATGTCACAAACAAAACCTTTTAGATAAGAAAAACCTAATACTTTTCCGCGGCGGTCTAAAATATAAACACTACACCCGATATTCTCGCTCAAAATTGCTGCAATTTCTTTAAAATCTACAGGGTATCCAGCTGATTTTTGCAAAACTTTATTGATGGACCGGGTTTTTTCCAGTAAGCCACGCAACTACATCGCCTCTTTCTTGCGCTATAACATCATTATAACATCATATTTTAATAAGACTTTTGCCAGCTGTCAAAACCAAAATAAAAAATAAAAAGCACATAGCACTTTTTATGTCTTACAAAATATACCTGCTTAAGTCCCTATCCTTTACCACCATATCAAGCTTGTTTGTGACATATTGCTCATCTATGATAAATTCTTGACCTTTCATGTCAGGAGCATTAAAAGATATTTCTTCAAAAAGCTTCTCCATAATGGTATGAAGCCTTCTGGCACCTATATTCTCCGTTTGCTCATTAACAGTATAAGCTATTTCGGCGATTTTCTCAAGCGAGTTTTGTGAAAATTTGACCTCAACGTCCTCAGTTCGCAATAATTCGATATATTGCCTGATTAAGGAATTTTTCGGTTCAATTAAAATTTGCAAGAAATCTCCCCTGTTCAAACTCGATAGTTCCACCCTGATTGGAAAACGGCCTTGCAGTTCGGGAATTAAATCAGAAGGTTTCGACATATGAAAGGCACCCGCGGCAATAAATAAAATGTGGTCAGTTTTAACGGGTCCGTATTTTGTCATTACCGTCGATCCTTCCACAATAGGTAAAATATCCCTTTGAACTCCTCCCCGGGAGACATCAGGTCCGCTTCCCCCCTCCCGAACAGCAATTTTGTCAATTTCATCTAAAAATATTATACCGTTATTTTCAGCCTGGTAAACTGCACTGCTGATGACTTCTTCCATATCAATTAGTTTTTGCGCTTCCTGCTGAGTTAATATCCTGCGCGCTTCACTGACGGTTACCCTTCTGCGGTGTTTCTTTTTAGGAAATAAATTTCCCATCATGTCACCAATATTAATACCCATTTCCTCTACACCTGATCCAGTAAAGACCTCCATAATTGGTGGTTTATTATCTTCAACTTCAATCTCAACAGTTTCTTTTTCAAGCTCTCCCTTTGACAATTTTTCACGCAGCGTTTCCCTTTCAAACCTAATTCTGCTGGCCATTTGATCATGTTGTTTATCCTCAGACTGTTCTGGCTGGCGTGCACCACCAAAAAGCATTTCCAGGGGATTGCGTATGGTTTTGTCCTGATTGGGCATAGGCGCCAGCAATTCAATAATCCGCTCTTCGGCCATCTTCCTGGCCTTCTCCTCTACCTGGGCCATTTTTTCCTGGCGTACCATCCGAATTGACGTTTCTAATAAATCTCTTACCATAGACTCAACGTCCCTGCCCACATAACCAACTTCAGTAAATTTTGTCGCTTCAATTTTGATAAAAGGTGCATTTACCAGTTTGGCCAGGCGGCGTGCTATTTCTGTTTTACCAACACCTGTTGGCCCAATCATTAATATATTCTTGGGTAAAACTTCATCTACCAAATCATCAGGCAACCTGCTTCTCCGGTACCTGTTGCGAAGGGCAATCGCAACCGCCCTTTTAGCATCGTGCTGTCCAACAATGTATTTATCAAGCTCACTTACAATTTCTTTAGGAGTTAAAGAAACCATCTTGCGACCTCCCCGCTATAATTTTTCCATGGTTATTCTGTCGTTAGTATATACACAAATATCCGCCGCAATGGCCAGCGCCTCCGAAACAATGACATCTGCGGTCAAATCCGTTTTCTTGACCAGCGCCCTTGCTGCCGCCAGCGCGTAAGGACCTCCCGACCCTATAGCCACTACGCCATCGTCAGGTTCTATTACCTCACCATTGCCACTGACTACCAACAGACACTCCTTATCCGCCACCACAAGCAGTGCTTCAAGCCGGCGTAAAAATTTATCGGTGCGCCATTCCTTGGCCAACTCCACTGCAGCGCGTTTTAGATTGCCCTGAAATGATTCAAGCTTGCTCTCAAATTTTTCAAACAATGTAATAGCATCAGCAACCGATCCGGCAAACCCGGCCAGCACCTTGCCTCCGTGCAGACGCCGCAGTTTACGGGCATTATGTTTTAATATTGTATTTTGCCCAAAAGTAACCTGACCGTCACCGGCCATTGCCACCTCTTGCCGCTTTTTCACAGCCACTATGGTTGTCGCGTGAAACATTTTCCCATATCCTTCCTAAAATCAAGATTTTTATAATTATTAAGCACGTGGATGACTCTTTTCATAAATTTGCTTAATCCGCTCTTTGCTTAAATGAGTATATATCTGTGTAGTAGATAACCGTGCATGCCCGAGCAAGTCCTGGACCGCCCGCAAATCAGCCCCGTTATCCAGCATGTGAGTAGCAAATGAATGTCTAAAAGCATGGGGGTTTGTTTTTTTATTAAATTTCATTTGCAAAGCATAACGTTTCAGCAGCCAGCGGACACCACGGTCGGTAAGACGTCCACCCTTATTGTTTAAAAACAATGCATCCGAGACAGCCGCGCTTTTGTTTAACAGAATAGGACGCGCCAGCTTGATGTATGTGTTTAAAGCATCAACAGCATAAGCGCCCAGCGGGACTATCCTTTCCCGGTTGCCTTTGCCTGTAACTTTTAAATATGCCTCTTTTAAATTTAAGTCCCCGGTATTAGCTCCAACCAGCTCACCGACGCGGATACCCGTACCATACAGGGTTTCCAGCACAGCCAAATCCCGACACCCCAAAACTTGTTCAGCGTCAGGAAATTCGACCAATTCTTTGACCTCGTTTTCAGTTAAAAAGCGGGGCAGTTTTCTGTCCCGCCTCGGTATGCTTATTCTTTGCAGCGGGTTATCTTCAATTATACCCTCACGGCAGAGATATTTAAACAAAGAACGCCAGGCTGATATTCTTCTGGCAATGGTGGCGGCAGACATTTCTTTTTGCCGCATCAAAGCCAGGTAACTGCGGAATAGTATTGTATTTACGTCCACGGGTTGGATGCTATAATCATCCTTTTTTAATATATCCGAAAAAAAAGACAATCCCTCAAATAAATCGTTTTGGTAACTTTTTATTGTATACCGGGAGGCATTTTTTTCAGTTTGGAGATAGATCAAAAAACCGTCTATATAATTATACATAGCAACCTCTTAACTAAAGCAACTTGAAGTTGCTTTCCACTGTTCAAGCTTTTCCAGAGCCCTGGCGGCATAGGCAGCATAGCGCATTTTTTTATCCTTGATTCGAACACTCAGGGGTGGAAACAAGCCGAATGTTATATTCATGGGCTGAAAATTGCCTGGATCTGCAGAAGTTATGTAATGGGCCAGAGCTCCGTGAGCGGTTTCGGGTGGCAGTGTCTCCGTCTTCATGCCTTTTGCCGTCAAGTACGCGTTTAACCCGGCCACAAGGCCGGAAGCCGCTGATTCCACATAGCCCTCGACACCGGTAATCTGCCCTGAAAAAAACAAATTTAAATTTTCCCTGGTTTGATATGTAGGAAACAATAATTTTGGCGAATTAATATATGTATTTCGGTGCATAACCCCGTAACGTACAAATTCAGCATTTTCCAAGCCAGGTATCATCCTGAATACTCTTTTTTGTTCGCTCCATTTCAAGTGGGTTTGAAATCCCACTATATTCAGTAAAGATCCGGCGGCATTGTCTTTTCGAAGCTGGACCACCGCATGCGGACGTTTTCCCGCGCCTGGATCAACCAATCCAACTGGTTTCATCGGGCCATAACGCATAGTATCCCGCCCGCGCTTGGCTATAATTTCAATGGGAAGGCAGCCTTCAAAATTTTTTTCGTTCTCAAACTCTTTGCGTGGAGCACGTTCAGCTGCTACAAGTTCCCTCCAGAACTTTTCATATTCCTCTTCATTCATGGGGCAATTAAGATAATCTTCACCACCCTTGCCGTAACGTGAAGACCAAAAAGCCTTGTTCATATCAATAGATTCCAAAGTAACTATGGGTGCCACCGCATCGTAAAAGTAAAAATAATCATACCCGGTAAATTCCTTGATTTTGTCTGATAGGCCAGACGAAGTAAGGGGCCCGGAGGCCACAATAACAATCCCATTGTCGCATTGTAACTGCAGACATTCTTCTCTTTTAATCTCCACCAGCGGGTGTTCTTCAAGAAGTTGTGTAACACAAGCGGCAAACTGCGCCCTGTCCACGGCCAGGGCGCCACCGGCAGGAACACTGTGTTTATCTGCGCAATGCATGATGATGGAATCAAGCCGGCGCATTTCTTCTTTTAGTAATCCCACGGCATTTTCCAGCGCCCGGGCACGCAGTGAATTGCTGCATACAAGCTCAGCAAATAATCCAGTATGGTGCGCTGGAGTGCACTTTTCCGGCCTCATTTCATAAAGCCTGACCGGAACACCTCTTCGGGCAACCTGCCAGGCAGCTTCCGACCCGGCCAGCCCGGCGCCAATTATTGTTACTGGTTTAGACAATAGCCACAACCCCTGTTAGTCAGCACTAATGCTGATTTCATTGCTGTTCTGGTTTGTATTCTCCTGATAAACGTCTTTGATCTCATTTTTACATTCCTTGTTGCTGCAGCGATATATGATATTACCCTTGCTTTCTTTTTGTACCATCAGGCTTCCGCAATTGGGACACTTTTGGTTCGTCGGCTGGTCCCAGACCACAAAGTCACAGTCGGGGTAATTGCTGCACCCGTAAAACTTCCTGCCTTTTTTGCTTCTGCGCAATACCAGTTCACCGGCGCATTTCGGGCAGGAAACTCCTGTCGGCTCTAGGAGCGGCTTGGTGTTTCGACATTCCGGGAACCCGGGACAGGCCAGGAATTTACCAAATTTACCCATCTTGACAACCAGGTTGCGCCCGCATTGCTCGCAAATTTCGTCTGTTACCTCGTCTTCCACTTGAATATGTTCAATTTCCTTTTCAGCAATGGTTAAGGTTTCCTTAAATGGATAATAAAAATCTTCAAGCACCTTGGCCCAATCTATGTCTCCCTCTTCCACATCATCAAGCTTTCTTTCAAGATCTGCGGTGAATTCTACATCAATAATGCTCGGGAAATATTGTTTGAGCAAATCTACAACTACCTGCCCCAATTCCGTTGGATAAAAGTTCTTCTTCTCTCTAATCACATAACCACGTTTGATAATCGTGTCGACAATGGGAGCGTAAGTGCTTGGGCGGCCAATTCCCTTTTCTTCAAGGGTTCTGATTAATGTAGCATCGGTATACCGCGGCGGCGGCTGTGTAAAATGTTGTTTGGGAACCAGAGATACAACCTTTACTTTTTCTCCTTCCTTCAGCTCCGGCAACAAATTTTCATCAGGTGAGTCATTGTCCTGGTTGTCATCTCCCTCATCCTGCCCCTCAATATATACCTGCATAAAACCAGGGAACTTTATGATGGAGCCTGTTGCTCTGAAAACGTAATTCCCGGCCTCTATGTCAACGCTGGTGGTATCGATTAGGGCGGGACTCATCTGGCTGGCAACAAACCTCAGCCAAATTAATTTATATAATTTATACTGGTCCCTGGTCAAAAAATCTTTAATGCTGTCCGGTTCCCTGGTAACGTCAGTTGGGCGAATAGCTTCGTGGGCGTCCTGGGCGCGCCCTTTGGGCGCAACCCTTCGAACTACCCCTGGGATGTATTCCCTGCCGTATTTCCCCGCTATGTATTCCCTGCTTTCTTGTTCAGCAGTTTCCGAAATTCTCGTTGAGTCAGTACGTATATAGGTTACCAAACCAACCGGCCCTTCTTTGCCCAGATCCAAACCTTCGTATAGCTGCTGCGCCACCATCATGGTCTTGCGTGCAATAAAATTCAGTTTTCTATATGCTTCCTGCTGCATACTGCTTGTGGTAAAAGGAGGGGCAGGTTGTCTCTTTTTCTCTTTCTTAGTAACGCTGGTAACCCGGTAATCTGCACCCTGCAGGTCACTGATGATATTTTTAACGGTCTTTTCATCAGGGATATGAGCTTTTTCCCCGTTTATCTTATGCAGCTTGGCTTCAAAGTGACTGCCCTTGCCTTTTAGCAACTTTGCCAGCAACGACCAATACTCTTCAGGAACAAAAGACTGGATTTCTTCCTCACGATCACAAATTAAGCGCATTGCCACAGACTGTACCCGGCCCGCGCTTAATCCTTTTTTTACTTTTCGCCACAACAGCGGGCTTAAGTTATAACCTACCAACCTGTCTAAAATACGTCTGGCCTGCTGGGCTTCAACCCTCTGCAGGTCTATGGGGCGCGGCTGCTTTACAGCCTTTTGCACCGCTTGCTTGGTGATTTCATTAAATTCAATCCGGCATGGTGATTTCTCATCAATGGCAAGCACATTGGCCAAATGCCATGCTATTGCTTCACCTTCTCTGTCAGGGTCGGACGCCAGTAGTATTTTATCTGCTTTTTTAGTAGCAGCTTTTAATTCCTTGATAATGTCGCCCTTTCCACGAATCGTAATATATTTGGGCTTAAATGATTCCTGAATATCCACGCCTAACTGACTTTTGGGTAAATCTCTTACGTGTCCCATCGAGGCCTTGACAATAAATCTTCTACCTAGAAACTTTCCCAAACTCTTGGCTTTAGCCGGTGATTCAACTATTACCAGGGTATTAGCCACGCTATTTCACCTCTGCTATTCGGAGCTTACCGTTTTCTTTTAATTTATTTCTATAATAGTCTTTTTTAGAACATCATCGACCGGTACGATAATAAAGCTTACCCGGCATTTGCTTGACGCAACCCTTAATTTCTAAAAACATTAAACCCGTCATAACCTCACCCGGAGGCAAACCTGATTTTTGAACCAGAATCTCCAAAGAAACGGGTTCATATTCAATTAAACTAAAAATTTTACTTTCGTTTGCAGATAACGACAAACTTTTTTCAACCCCACCGGCATCAGGAGTAAAGAGCAATCCCACCCCCAGCCCCTCCAGAATATCGCCCGCGCCAGTAACAGGAGCTGCACCCTGCTTAATTAAGTTATTGGGGCCTTTACTATATTTATTGGTAATATTTCCTGGTACGGCCATAACCTCGCGACCCTGATCCAAGGCCACGTGGGCTGTAATCAAGGCACCGCTTCTTTCGGCGGCCTCCACAACAACCACGGCTTTACTGAGACCGCTGATTATCCGGTTGCGCACGGGAAAGTGCCATGCCTCCGGGGGTGAGCCCGGCGGAAATTCACTTACCACGGCGCCGTTATCTATTATACTATACATTAATTTTTCATTTTCCCGCGGGTAAACAACATCTACACCACAGCCGAGCACCGCTATGGTGGCGCCGCCCGAGTTAATCGCACCCCGGTGAGCCGCTGTATCCACTCCTCTGGCCATACCGCTTATAACAGTAATTTCCGCTTTGGCCAATTCCCGGGCTAATTTTTCGGCAACGTTCAAGCCATAATGGGTAGCCCTTCTGGAACCTACCATCGCAACGGAAATTTTGGCCAGTAGTTCTGAATCTCCACGCACATATAAAGCTGGCGGTGGATCATATATATTCTTTAACTGCTCAGGATACTGGCTGTCATTAAATAATAAGACACCAAATCTACTATCCATCAACCAGGACGCCACTTCCGACAAATCGGTTTGCTGCCGGCGCAGGAGCAGGTTTGATGCGTCGCGGCGGTGCATCCCCTTTAAAAACATAAAATCCTTTTCTGCAGCGAACCAGGCTTCCTTGGGGCTTTCGAAATAATTAATTATTTCCCAAAACCTTTGCGCCTGACCGGCTAAAATATAATGCCAGGCAAGCCAGAATACTCTCTCTTCCATTTAACTCACCAATCTGGCAATTTTAACAATAAGGTTTTGTTCAATAAAAAAAAATAATTTCCTGCTTGTTCCAACTAAATTCATTAACTTGGGTGCAAATCAAAATGATTTATTTTCATACTACCAGTTGTTGTCTTAAATGGGCAGAGGTTTAACAATTCATCTATGTTTTGCTTTTCATCCAATAGTCCTTTGGTTAACTTTTCGCTTATAACCACCCTAGAACTGGCGTTTAACAAGCTAAACCCGCCTGCTGCAATTTTCATTTGCTTAACTTCCTCCCAGGAAACGGGCATGGAAACAGGCGCACCAGGCAGCGGCCTTAAACTGTAGGGAAAAGCCATAGTTTTTCCTCTTCCGTTTTGAAGATAATCCAGATAAACCTTGCCGGTGCGTTTTGATTTGGTTCTCTCAATTGTAACCCCGTGCGGGTAAGTGTTAACAATAATCTCGGCCAGGCATTTTACAGCCTCGGTTATTTCTTCAAAAGTGTACCCACTGCTTAGTGGAATAAAAATGTGCAGTCCCGAAGAACCGGAGGTTTTGGGAAAACCTTTAATATTAAAAGCTCTCAATGCTTCACGAATAATTAAGGCTGCCTTAAGCACATCGTTAAATGAAGCGCCTTCGGCCGGGTCAAGATCTATAACTGCCAGGTCCGGGGACTCTATGTTGTCCACCCTGCTTAACCAGCCGTGGATTTCCAAGCAGCCCTGATTGGCCATCCAAATTAGCGTGGCAGTATTATTGCAAACGAGATAATTAATTACCTTATGGCTGTGTTTTACAGGAAATGTCTCCACCCATTTGGGTGCATAAGACGGGCATTCTTTCTGGTAAAAAAAGGACCCTCCAATACCATCCGGATATCTTTTCATTACCAGCGGCCGGTTTTTGATTACGGGCAAAATAACCGGAGCCATATCCAGGTAGTATTTGATCAACTGGGCCTTGGTAATTTGTTCTTTGGGCCAGAAAACCTTATCCAAATTCGATAATTTTAGAACATGGCCATCTATTTCTACCATCTCGCTTAATTCCTTGCCCAATTGGCAACCCTCCTATCCGTTTTTTAAAGGCGCGCATTCAGTGGGGTCTATATCCGGACGCAATCCTCTGTATACAGGATGGCGAAGATACCCTTCTCTGGTCAAGGCCAGGTATTCTACTTTGCAGACAAGTTCTGGCCGAACCCAGAACAAGGATTGTGTATGTATACAGGTGCCTGTAAACAGCGGCGTTTCCGTCTTTAAAAGCTGCAGTTTCTCCAGCAAATTACTCTCCTGGGCTCTGTTTAGGCCCGTTCCCACCATTCCCTGGTAGATGAAATTTTTTCCGTTCCATGCTCCCAGAACCAGGGAGCCCAGGATTCGACTTCCGTTGCCTGCCCGGTAACCGCAGATAACCAAGTCTGCTTCTAAAGTATGACGGATCTTTTTCCAAAGGGGCGATCGGTTACCCGGCAGGTACCTGCTGTTAATCTTTTTGGCCATGACTCCTTCAAGGCCTTGTTCCACACAGGCATGATAAAGATCCACACCGTCCCCTCTAATAGTTTCGGAAACTGCAATCTTGCCGTGGGATTTCACCACAGCTTCCAGCACCTCCCGGCGCCGGTACAGAGGAAGATTAACCATGGACTGCCCTTGGTAATACAAAATATCGAAAACCATAAATACTGCGGGCAGCCTTTGCATAGCCTGGTTAATCTGAAATTTATCCTTTAGCCCAGCTCTGGACTGCAGTTTTTCAAAGGATGGTCTTCCACCGGCTAGGACAACGATTTCTCCGTCCAGCACCAGGGGCAGATTACCCAAAATTGAGTGCATATCAGACAAGTCGGGAAATGCACTGGTCAGGTCCTTTTGGTTACGTGACAAAAGGCGTGTTACCCCTTTTTCCAGATATGCAAGACATCGATACCCGTCCCACTTAACTTCAAAGAAAAAGTCCGGGTGGTTAAATGGTTTGGCCTTGACGGCCAGCATTGGCTTTAGCAGCGGCAACTGCATATCAACACCTGCTTTACTCAGCGACTTTGCGTTCGCGCTTGGCCTTGGCGGTTTTTGCGGTCTTGGGACCGGCGCGTTTTTGACCGCGTTGTTCTCTGGCCAGATCGATGCTGGCCTTTAGCGCTGCCATTAAATCCACAACGTTTCCGGTCTCTTGAATAACCGGTTTTTCGACCACCGCTTCACCGGCAATTTTGGCTTGAATTCTCTCATGCAGCGTTTCCCTGTAGCCGCTCACATACTTTTCCGGTTCAAATTCGGCAGAAAGGTTATTAATAAGGTTGACAGCCATTTTGATTTCATTATCATGAAGATTTATCTCGCCGCCGATACCTTCAATTCGGGTTGAGGGCCGGATTTCATCAGCATAGAACATTGTCTCCAAAATTAATGCCTTTTCTACCGGACGGATTACCGCCATCGATTCCCTGCTTCTTAAGGTAACATGGGCTATCGCCGCCCTTTTGGTTTGATCCATGGAGCGTCTCAGTAATTCGTAAACTTTTTGCCCCCCTTCGCCTGGTCCCAAATAATAGGATCGGTCATAATAGACCGGATCAATTTGATTTAAATCAACAAAATCTAAAATTTCCACATTTCTGTTTTTGTCTCCGGTTGGTAAATCCAGTTCTTCCTCACTCATTGTTATATATTTACCCTTTTCATATTCGTAGCCTCGCACAATATCTTCCATTTGCACCTCGGTGTCGCAATAAGGGCAATAACGTTTGTAACGAACAGGAGTGCCGCACTTTTCATGCAGGTAATTAAACTTTATATCTTTTTTTTCGGTAGCAGCGAATAGTTTAACCGGAACAAATATTAACCCGAATGTTATTGCTCCTTTCCAAAGTGGTCTCACAATTTAACCCCCTGCAACATTAATTGATGTTATTAATTTGTTCGAGGGGATAAAAAAATAACCCCTGGCACAGGGTTAATTCTGTTAAAATTGTATCTCACATAAAAAAGTTTATTATAGAAGGATTTAATTGACATGAAGCTAAATTATGAATCTATAGCGTTTTGGCCTTAGGAGGTTGAAAAGTTGACAAATAATCAATTTAAGGTAACTTTTTGGGGAGTTAGGGGGTCCAGGCCTGTTCCTGGATACCATACATTAAAATATGGGGGCAACACATCCTGTGTATCTATAGAAATTGGTGAAAGACTTTTTATTTTTGACGCAGGTACAGGTATATGCAATTTAGGTCAGGAGTTGGTCAAAAAAAGGGAAAAAATGGTTGGTGATATTTTCATTACCCATACTCATTGGGACCACATCCAGGGTTTTCCTTTTTTTTACACCTGCATTTATAAATGGCAATAAATTTACATTATACGGTCAAGGCAAAATGAATTTCAACTTTTCTACGCTCATGCGCGGCCAAATGCTATTCCCCCATTTTCCGGTATCCCTTGAAAAAATGGGATCCCACATTGAATTCCGAGAAATTGAAAGTTGTATGACATATAATCTGGGGGATGAAATTCTGCTCAAAACAGCACACAATAATCACCCCGGCGAATGTCTTTCTTATAGAATTGAACATGCAGGTAGATCATGCTGCTATGTAACCGACACTGAACATTACTCCGTAATAGATCACCATTTGTCAAAGTTTATCAAAGGCTCAGATATAGTAATTTATGATGCCAACTTTACCGACGAAGAATATAATGGTTACAGCGGTTTTGACCCCAAAACGGGATGGGGGCATTCCACATGGCAGGAAGGGATAAAACTGGTGCAGGAAGCAGGGGCCAAGAAACTGGTTTTATTTCATCATGCCACCCACAGGACAGATGCTGAGTTAGATCAAATTGAAATCAAAGCGCAAGCAAAATATCCTGATTGTATTGCAGCTAAAGAAGGTATGGTGCTTTACATATAAGTATTGAAAAGTGGTAACTAAGGATTTAAGGCGAAAATTCCAAACTGATGTTATAAAGAATGCTATTCCTTAACGAAAGGTGGCATTCTTTTTAATTTTATAAGAATAATTTTCCAGTAAAAATCAAGTGACACCGTTTATTGTAGAAGAATATTATAAACTGTCACAAAAAATTATAAAAATAAATTTTCAGGAAAATGTTAGTTAAACCTGACTATATTAAATCAAGCTAATTCGCAGGTGAAACCAGGTTCACAGTGGACTTTAATTTCGGCCTTTTGTTAGAATCTACTAACATATAATCGATCAAATGAAAGGAGTGAGACAATCTGGGTAAAATAACTGGCATGTTTTGCTTGAGATTGTTTTTATCAGCTCTTGTTGTAGTTTTTTTATCCGAAATGGGAGACAAAACACAGATCACTACAATGCTCCTGGCAGGCGCAAAACCCGCTTACGTTCTCTGGGTAGGGCTGGGTTCTGCAATGGCACTGATTTGCACCTCTTTTATTGAAGTTATCATTGGTTCCCAGCTCATTGCCCGATTCACAAAACCTTCTACAATACAACTGTTATCAGGAATAACCTTTCTTTTATTGGGTTTGCTACTTGTCTTTGGAGTAATGGGCAACATTAAACTAGATGTATAGGAGACAAAAATTATGAGTATGAAGCTATTAACCTGGTTGACTACTTATATAATAATTATTTTAGCTGAATTGGGTGATAAGACTCAGGTCGCCGTGCTTTTATTTACAAGTAACAATCCCAATAAGAAATGGCTTATTTTTGTAGCCAGCGCCTTAGCACTTACTCTTTGCGTGCTAATAGAGGTAACAGTGGGGGTTACACTGGCAAAGCATATTGGTCCCGCTATAATTAACAGAGCAACAGGCGTCATTTTTTTATTAATTGGTGTTGTTACTCTGCTGCAACACTTTAAAGTAACGGAGAAAATTAAGTTAAATAAGGAAAAATTTCAAATGCATTCAAAAGCAACCCACAATCATTTAAAATGATAACAGATTAAGCTTAATCCCAATGATCATAGGTTTTTTTTGAGAGGCCTGCAGGCCTCTCTTTTAGTTTTTATGCAGCAGTCTTACGTCCATCTGGCACACCCCTGATAAAGGGAATGGCCGCAACCAGGAGCAAAGACATGGCTCCAAAAATAAAATGAAAACCATCTAATTGATTATGGAATCTAGAAAGGATAAGTACAATTAATGATGTACCAATTACCCCGCCCGTTTGGCGAAACATACCTCGCAAACCGGAAATTTCCGCAATTTTATTTGGCATTAATTCAATAGCAGCATTGTTGGAAGAAGGGCTCGCCATGCCCACCCCCATTCCGGAAACGAAAATCATTAGTGTTAGCCACCAATAATGAGGGATTACAAATCCTAATATAACCAGATGCTGAGGTAACACAGCCAATGCCATAACACTTACTGCTAAAATTGAAAACCCCAACGCCATTGGAATTCTATAACCCAAACGGTTTAGCAGCATGCTGGTAAATGCGGACATACCCATCATGCCAAGAGCCCGTGCAGTAAGCATACCACCACTAGCCAAGTTAGACAGGCCATAAGCTACCTGTCCATAGTATGGTATAAAAGCCATTAGTCCGAATACACAAGCACCATATAACAGGTTAAGACCGTTTATAATTAAAAATGTACGATTCTTTAGCAATTCCAGATCAAGTACCGGAGATGGAGTAGCGCTCTCCCAGCGCAGAAAAAACCATAGCAGTATAATACTGAACAATAAAACCATCCACGTTAGCCATGAATGTACTAAAAAGGGATTTTCACTTACTCTGGTTAAAAAAAACATCAAACATAACATGATTGCGGCCAGGAAACAGATACCAACCAAATCCAACCGGATATGGTTCAACTTGGCATCAGGCTCTAAAAGTAGATATGACAAGGCCAACACCGCTACCCCAAAAGGTAAGTTGATTAAGAAAATAGCCTGCCAAGGCGCATAATCTAAAATCAAACCGCCCAAAGCCGGCCCGATAATGCCTCCCAGCGGGAATATGGTAGTAAACAGCCCGATTGCCCTGGCCCGGTTTTCTTTAAAATAGTCACCAACAATTCCCATTGAAGTGGGCATGAAGCCACTGCCCCCAAGCGCCTGCAAAAAACGGAAAAGTATCAACCAGTAAATGTTGGCCGAGAAAGCACAAAGCAGTGAACTGGCTGTAAATATGGTAATGCAGACCATAAATACGCGCTTTCTCCCCCACTGATCACTAATTCGTCCCATCACAGGCAGCATAATCAGAGTCATTAACTGGTAAGCGGTAATAATCCACGCCGTCCAACTTAGGTCCGCTTTTAAACTGCGTTGAATGGTTGGCAGCGCAGTGGCCACAATAGTGGAATTTGACGATGAGACCAATAATGATAATGATGTTATTGAAAAAACAAGGTATTTACGGTTTTCTTTTTGCATTATTATTCCCTCTTCCTAAAAGAAAGCGCTTCACACCGGTTTGGGAAAACAGTTCCACACTTAAAAAAAAATAATACTCCTTTTAAAAAAGACAATCAAGAAAAATGTTTTTTGCATATTTTGTTGGATTAGATCGTTTGGCATGATAAAATCGCCTTAAACAATAAAAAAAGTTACAATTGATGTTTAAATTATGATTATTAATTCTAAATTTAGTTAATCATAGGGTTATGACATAATTTTGAGGTGATATTCATTGAAATGGTCTAATAATAAAAAATTTTATATTACTGTTTTACTTGTTTTAATTCTATTATTATCCGGATTAGCTTTAAAAAGTAATTTTTTGGCAATGCAAGAAACGAAACCTGATTCAACTGGTCAAGAGGTAACCGCTCCGGATCAAACCGCATCAATTACCAAGGAATCTCCACCTTTAAAAAATTCTAAGGACGATTCCAACAATATACCTGTTGCTGGCGACACCATAACCAAACCGGCAACTAAGCAGGTAAATCAGCAGAAAGATTCTGCAACTGCGCTTTCAAACAATAAATATGGGTGGGGTTTAAAAATAAACAATGAGCACCGCCAGCCCGAAATACCATCAAGTATTAACAGCTTGTTAAAAAAATACAACGCCTTCTGGATAGGAAACCCCAATGATAAGTTTGTTTATCTAACTTTTGATGAGGGTTATGAAAATGGTTATACACCAAAAATTTTAGATATTTTAAAGTCAAATAACGTTAATGCAGCTTTTTTTGTAACTGGACATTACTTAAAAACTCAACCGGACCTGGTTAAAAGAATGGTAAATGAAGGGCATATTGTGGGAAATCATACCGATAGCCACCCCAGTATGCCGGATATTTCTGACGATCAGATTAAAAAAGAATTGCAGACAGTGGAAAAAGAATATCAAGCTATTACCGGCAATAAAGGCATGGCATATCTGCGTCCGCCCAAAGGAGAATACAGCGAACGGACCCTTGCGCTAACCAATAAACTTGGTTATCATAATATTTTTTGGAGCATTGCCCTTGTCGATTGGGTACCTATGCCAAATGGGCCGGAGCAAGCCTATCAAGGCGTTATGAGTAAGCTTCATAACGGCGCAGTAATTTTATTGCACGCAATATCGAAGGATGATACCGAAGCACTGGACAAAATTATAAAAGATATTAAGGCACAGGGTTATACATTTAAAACATTGGATAATTTGGTTAAAGCTTAGGCACATAATGTTTAAAACATTAGTCCATTAACTATAACTGACGGTTTTAAATATATCATCCACTTTTTTAATTATTTCGATATCTTCCAACTCATTAAGCAATGGTTCTGATACCCAAAAATACTCCAAATGCTTGGTGTCCTTTATCCGGGCCACCCTGCAACCGTTGAGGCCATATATACGGCAAGCCGTTTCAATGGCCTCACGCTCAGAAGGTAAAGTGCATGGAATTTTTACTGAACTTAAAATACCTGTGGTAATAGCATTTTTGTACATAGTCTGCCAATCTATCCGATCAACAAGTTGACGCGTCGTTATATCGGCGTACCCAATTCCATGGGCGTTGCCTTTCGTTTCAGAGGTCAATTCCAAAACAACAATCGTTTGGTAGTTTTTATCCGGGTTTCCTCCAAAACGGCGGTGTAGGCCGATAACATTTATGTCCATACCAGTGCCGCTAATATTTTTACCCATTTGATCTATTACCAGAACGTGCAGGTGTTCAAACGGCAATCTGGGCAAGTGGCACCAGGCCGTTTGGAGCAGCTCCATGTCGGCCTTTTGGCGTTCTTTAGGCCTTACCCCTTTTAAGATCAGAGCATCGCCGCGGAAATTATCAACTGCTGCTATACCGCCTATGAGTTTAATGTTTCTTTCAACGATTTCGGCCATTTCAACAATATGCCTTCCCAACCCGGCGCGGTGTGCCGCCTGGGCACCTTCCGGCTTACCCAAACCTACCGTCAGCATCTTAGTCAGGCCGCTTTCTATCGGAGCCCTGAATGCCGTGTGCGGTTTTACACGGTTGAACAAAAAAACTCCATCTGCTTCCAAAGCGTATTTATCACAGTAAACAGGAACACCCTGACTGGTCCGACCTAGATAAACCCCTTGAGCGCAGGATTTAATAGGCACTTTTAAAACCTGTTCGGTGATGCCCATTTTTTCCAGAACTTCCGCTTGGCCCTTATCGTTCCCACCACCGTGGCTTCCCATTGCCGGGACAATAAAAGGTTCTGCACCCCAGGATTTAAATATTTCCGCCAATGTTTGAATAACCCGCAGGCCATAGGGAAATCCCCGTGAGCCATAGGGCAAGCATAAATTCATACCGGGAAATACTTTTTCCCGCGCCCCGATCCGCTCCAATTCGCCGCGAACGTGCTCCTCTATATTGGTTATCATCTGACAATCATATGACTGTTTAATTAAATACATTGGAAACATAGATAATCATTCCTCTTCTACATACTTTTGATCAAAAAATTAACCAGTAGTGCCAATAATCTCATTACCATTATACACGCATTATTTAGAAAAACTTTGCCGCTTTTAGCAGTATGGGGACAAAAAGAGAGGTGGACGCCTCTCTTTTTGCTGCTGCAATTATTAGTGGTTACCTGTTCCAGTTGCCTTTAATACCGCTGCCATTTTGACCTCTGAATTGTTTTATCTGGCCCTGCTGTTCAGGGGTTAGCACAGACCAGCACTGCTGCCTGCTCTGTTGGACAACGCTGTGGATTTTACCCCTCAAGTCATTGACTTCATTGATCTTGGCTTCTATTTTGGCATTATCCGGTTTTGGCTGCAGCTGAAGTTGTTTTAAATCGTGCATGCTATCCATAAGTTTAATTCGCAGGTCGCGGGTTTGTGAGTACGTGTTTTGATCTATTTCCCGCATTTTTGACTTTTGCTGTTCTGTAAGATTTAAAGCCTCATATTTGCCATTCAAGCGCGGTCCTCCGTCACACCAACCCATGCCCAAAGCTGCAGATACTTGGAAGATACTAAAAATAAAAGCCAGTGTAACAGTTAAAAGCGTAATTTTTTTCTTCACAGTTACACCTCCCTTCCCACTATTTTGCACAGTATAAGTTACTTTTACCGTACTAACTTTTATTTTGCCCAATAATCATAACTAAACTGTACAAAAAGTATGGAAGCTTTGTTAGCCAATGATAAAGATGAAGCACTTATAAATTTCCATTTGGAGGCAATTTGTGTAAAATACCAGCATTTTAAGTTAAAATACGGCATGGCCAGTGCAATGCTTATCAGCAGATCTTATCCAGCGTTCTGATATCTCCTGCCGTAAATTGGCTGTTATAAAGATCGGCGTAAAAACCACCCTTAGCAAGCAGCTCATTATGACTACCCTTCTCTATCACTTGGCCGTGATTCATAACAAGTATCAAATCAGCGTCCCGAACGGTGGATAGTCTATGGGCAATCACAAAACTGGTTCTTCCTTTTCGCAACTCGTTCATTGCCTTTTGAATACAAACCTCTGTTCTTGTATCAACACTGCTTGTTGCTTCATCAAGAATAAGAATGGCCGGATCAGCCAGTATGGCTCGGGCGATTGTCAGCAGCTGCTTTTGCCCTTGTGAGATATTAGAGGCTTCTTCATTCAATATGGTGTCATAACCATTCGGAAGCGTTCTAATGAAATAATCGGCGTACGCTGCTTTTGCCGCCTTAATTATTTCTTCTTCAGTTGAGCCCTCCCGGCCATAAGCGATATTGTCCCTTATTGTGCCGCTAAAAAGCCAAGTATCCTGAAGAACCATGCCGAACAAGCTGCGCAGGTTACCGCGCTTTAATTTTGAAATGCTAACACCGTCAATGGTTATTGTCCCGCCGTCTATCTCATAAAAACGCATCAGCAGGTTAACCAGTGTGGTTTTGCCTGCGCCTGTCGGGCCTACAATTGCAATAGTCTGACCTTGCTTGACATCGATATTCATATTTTCAATCAACTTTGATTCTTTATTATAACTAAATTTTACATTCTCAAATGTAATTTCCCCTTTGGGTGAAAGAATAATCTTTGCGGCAGGATCCTCCGGAACTTCTTCTTGTTCATCCAGGAGTTCAAAAACACGCTCGGCAGATGCAATCGTAGATTGAATAATATTGGCAATATTTGCTGCCTGGTTAATCGGTTGGGAGAACTGTCTAGCATATGTTATAAATGCCTGAACATCACCAATTTGAATAGCCCTTCGCGTAACCAGCACACCGCCAACAACACAGACCAGTACATAGCCAATGTTATTTATAAAATTCATCAGCGGCATTATGATCCCCGAAATAAAAAGTGCCCTCCAGCCCGACTGGTACAGCTTTTCGTTGATATCGTCAAATTTTGCTATTGATCTGTCTTCGTGCCCGAATGCTTTTATGACCAAATGCCCCGAATACATTTCCTCCACATGGCCGTTTAATTCCCCCAATGCCTTTTGCTGCCCCAAAAAATAATTTTGTGACCGGGCTGTTATTATTCTGGTAATAATAAAACTAAGCGGCAGTATCAATATAAGCATCAATGTCATTAAAGGGCTAATTGAAAGCATCATAACTATTACGCCTAACAGGGTAACTATAGAAGTAATTAATTGCGTTAAACTATGCTGCATAGTGCTGCTAATGTTATCGATGTCATTGATAACACGGCTTAAAATCTCCCCGTAGGCACGGGAATCGAAAAATTTCAGGGGCAGCCGTGAAAGTTTTTGATGAACTTCTTTACGCAGGTCGTAAACGACTTTTTGCGCCACTCCGGCCATAATATAATGTTGAAGAAAACTGAATGATGAACTAAAAATATAAAGCCCGCCCAAAATCAGCAATATATGCAGGATATAATTAAAATCAATCCCGGCCCCTGGTAGACCCTTGTATTTTGCCATTACGTTTTCAAATAATCTGGTAATAGCCATGCCCATAATTTTCGGGCTTACAATACTGAAAATGGTACTGAGTAACGCCGTTAAAAAAACAACCAGCAATTGGTATCTACGAGATCTCAAATAACCCATAAGCCGTTTAATCGTGCCTTTAAAATCCTTTGCTTTTTGTACCGGTATAACCATAGGAGGTCCAAACCCTTGACCTCTGCCCTGCCTGCCGCTTATTCTCTGACTGGCGCGTTGTCCATTCATGCAATTTCCTCCTCTAATAGTTGCGAGGATACAATTTCACGATACACCTTACATGAACCCATCAATTCTCGATGATTGCCGATTCCTGCGATCCGCCCCTGATCTAGTACGATTATTTTGTCTGCATAAATGGCTGTACTGACTCTTTGGGTAACGATGATTACCGTGGCAT
Organism: Desulfotruncus alcoholivorax DSM 16058; assembly: GCF_000430885.1. GTDB lineage: Bacteria > Bacillota > Desulfotomaculia > Desulfotomaculales > Desulfallaceae > Desulfotruncus > Desulfotruncus alcoholivorax. The sequence goes on from NZ_AUMW01000003.1 coordinate 184,304, forward strand.
CAATGGTTTCTTTTTTCAGGGCAGCCCGCAGTTTAGCATCGGTCTTATAGTCAAGCGCTGAAAAGCTGTCGTCAAAAAGATAAATTTCGGGTTTGCGCACCAGGGCACGTGCTATGGCCAGACGCTGTTTCTGACCACCTGAAAGGTTCATGCCCCCCTGGGCAATCACCGCATTAAAACCATCTTGCATACCTGAAATAAAGTCAATGGCCTGGGCAATTTCAGCAGCATGACGCACTTCTTCATCCGAAGCATCTTCTTTACCATAACGAATATTATCCGCTATGGTGCCCGTGAATAAAACAGCCTTTTGCGGAATCAAACCAATTTTTAACCTCAGGCCATCCTGGGGTAATTCACGAACATCCACACCGCCAACCAGAATACTGCCGCTGTCAATGTCGTAGAACCGGGGAATCAAATTAATCAAAGTAGATTTACCCGACCCGGTGCCGCCTATTATAGCGGTTATTTCACCTGGTCTTGCCTCGAATGAAATACCGGCAAGCACAGGCTTTTCAGCATCGGGGTAACTAAAAGTTACATTTTTAAACTCAACATATCCACTTTGGGTGCCAGTATGCTTAACCCGTGTTATATCCTTTATCTCCGGTGTCATATCAAGCACCTCGTTAATTCTAGCCGCGGATACTGAAGCACGGGGAATCATTACAATCAACATAGAAAACATTATCAGAGAAAACAAAATCTGCGTGGCATATTGAATAAAAGCCATTAAATCGCCAACTTGAATACCCTCGGTGTCAATTCGGATGCTGCCAAACCATATAACTCCTATTATTGAAAAATTAAGGATTAACATCATCACCGGCATTAAAGCAGCCATAACCTTATTTACTTTGATGGCAGTGCCGGTAAGGTCCAAGTTAGCCGTGTCAAAACGCCGTTGCTCATATTCAATACGATTAAAAGCCCTGATAACACGTATACCGGTGAGGCTTTCGCGCAGGACAAGATTTAATCTGTCAAGCTTTAGCTGCATAACTTTAAAAAGGGGCAAACTCCTGCTGATAACAGCAAAGATCGCAGCGACAAGTATAGGTATAACCACGATAATAACCAATGAAAGTTTAGCATCCTTGGATACTGCCATAATGATTCCGCCGATACACATCATGGGAGCACGGACCATCATGCGCAGCATCATCGTAACTACCTGCTGAACTTGTGTAATATCATTGGTCGTCCTGGTAATAAGTGACGCTGTGCCGATTTTGTCAAACTCTTGAAACGAAAAATTTTCAACATGGGAAAAAACCTGGCCGCGAAGAATTTGCCCAAAACCTGCAGAAACTTTAGCTGACGAGAAACTTGCCATGAAAGCGCAAGTCATGCCTCCAGCAGCAACAAACAGCATCAAACCGCCGGTTTTTAAAATATAAGGTATATCCCCTTTAATAATCCCAATATCCACAATGTCAGACATCAAGGTTGGAAGATATAATTCCGCAAGAGACTGCAAAAAAATAAGCAACAAAACCAAAACTACAGAAAAGCGATGGGGTTTTAAAAAACTGAATAGCCTTATCATTCAACATCAACTCCAACCAAAGTTCCAATTCCAGTAAGCTCAACCTGTCCAAAGAAGGTTAAGCCACTCCAAGCATTGCACAGTCTATAATTAGTTAAGATTATTAATATTTTACCATATAAATTATTTGATATTATAGTTATCTTGGAAGTAAATTAATCAATAGAATTGCTTCGGCTGTACATATTATAAATGCATTAAACTCGCTTTAGCTTATCAGGACAAAAAAAATTTATTGACAACTTTTAAAAAACTGTTACAATTTAAAAAAATGTTTGTGTACAATTAATTTTATTACAAATAAAAATATTTCAGGTGTTTATAAATGAGCAAAAAACCCGAGGGACCTTCAAAATATATTTGCTTTAAATTAAGCAGAGTAATGAGAAAGATCCAGCGCTATTATGAAAGTTCCTTGAACTCTTTTGGCATTACCCCGGTACAGTTTTATGTATTAAGCGCGTTATGGGTAAATGACGGTGTTAAGTTTAAAGATTTAGCCAAAAGTCTGGATATGGATGGCTCCACTTTGACCGGCATATTGGACAGGTTGGAACGTATGGATTATGTGGAAAGAAGAGATGACCCGGAAGACCGCCGTTCTTTACTGATCTTCTTGAAGGAAAAAGCTAAGGTTAGACAACAAGAAATAATAGGCCTTGCTGAACAACTAAACCTGGAAATAAAAAAAGATTTTTCGGATCAAGAATTTGATATTTTTGAAAGAGTGCTTGATAGACTTATTAAAGAAAAATAATTTATAATTCAATTATTTGTATGCAAATTATTTTTATATAAATAATTGATGTACACATAAAGGAGGTGAAATGAATGTAATCAATGACGACTGCTGCTTAAAAAAAGTTTAAACAGGATTGAGATAAGATTAAGCTTAACAACTAATTAGCAGGGGAGATATATATGGGACACATAGTTAATGCTAAAGACCAAGTTTACCGCGCTTTAGCTGAACGCCTGAACAAAAACCCGGTAGGAGCTCCGATTAACGAAACCCTCATGGCCATACTGCATCGTCTTTATACTGAAAGTGAGGCTATGGTGGGCAGTAAATTCCCACTGGTGCCCATGACGCTAGAGCAAATTGCCGGAATTACAGGTACTAAAGAAGATCAATTAAAAACAATTCTGGATGGCATGGCAGACAAGGGATTGGTTCTGGACATTCCCCGCAAGGACACTTTTTATTACATGCTTGCCCCGGTAGTGGTGGGATTTTTTGAATATACCTTCATGCGGGCTAGAGATGATATTGATATGAAAGAATTAGCAGAGCTGTTTGAAACTTATTTTCAATCCAGTGAAGTAAGAGAAGAGTTTTCCGGAGTGGAAACAATGGAAATGCGGACCCTGGTATACGAGAGTCTGATACCGGTAGCTGTGGAAACTGAAGTTTTGGACTATGAAAGGGCTTCTGAAATCATCCGGCAATCCGGCGGAGGGTCTATATCCATCTGCGCTTGTCGTCATAAGGCACTCCACCTGGGCAAATCATGCGGCGCGCCGCTGGAAGTCTGCACCTCCCTGGGTGGCGCCGCAGAATGGATAGTGCGAAGAGGTCTCGGCAAGCCGGCTACGGTAGACGAATTATTGCGGGTACTTGAGAAAACAGAAAAACTTGGCTTGGTCCACCAGTGTGATAACGTATTAAATAAACCTACTTACATATGCCACTGCTGTGGTTGCTGCTGTCAGGTTTTACGCGGAATTAATGAATTTGGGAAATTCAGCACGCACCCAAGTAATTTTATCCCAACGATAGATACTGAATCCTGTGTAGGATGCGGTACTTGCGCCGATAGCTGTCACATTAACGCCATTAGCTTGCAGGATAACGGAAATGGAACAGAAGTACCGGCTGTGAACAAGAACCTTTGCATCGGCTGTGGCGCCTGCGCTTCCAAATGTCCCAGCGGCGCGATAAACATGTCCCAACGCTCAATACTGCATGTACCCCCGAAAAATATCAAAGAAAAATTTTTAAGAATCGCTAAAGAAAAGGGAAAACTTTAATAATTTAAGAGGGCGGGGCTTTTTTTGGTTAGGCTGCCGGCAAAAAACCGGCAGCCTAATTCATTGATCCAGCAACACCAAAGAAAATTTATTGTTTATTCTTCTATAGATACTTTTTAGTCGGTTTTTCCCCGGCAAAACTAAAGAGTACTTTCTTGTTGTCTACCACTGTTTCCAAATGTACTCCCCGGCCCCATATCTTATATACATGAGGCAGAGTTCTTTCCAGGTAATAAATGTCCAGGTCGATCCCTTCGTGCAGGTGTTTTAAGTAAAGTTCACCCCGCTTGCCAAAGTCGCCGTCTTCAACCACAATATACGGTATTCCACAGTTGTAAAGGCTTCTCACCAGCCCATCTCTTACTTTTTCCCAGTCTTTATCGGTAACTTTCCAGTCGTAGCCCACTTTTTTATATAAATATAAATCTAAATCTTCAACCAGTTGTTCAGTTAAGTAATTGCGAATAAAGGATATATCGTTTTCAGTTTCTCTGACTTCAAAAATCTTTTGTCTCCCCTGGCCGTCTACTCGCCTATACTTCCTCTTTTCTTCATCGGTCGGGTTATCCCATCTTTTTTCAATATCCTCAAAAATTTTCAAACCAAGGTGATATGGGTTAATCCTGTACTTTGAAGTTTGAATAACACCGGCATGCATTTTTGCAAATTCCAGTGCTTCTTCCTCATCCAGATCCAGTTCCCTGATTATACGCATATGCCAATAAGACGCCCAACCTTCATTCATAATTTTTGTCTGCATTTGAGGCCAAAAATAGAGCATCTCATTTCGGATGATAGATATTATATCCCGCTGCCATTCCTCAAGATCCCGGGCATGGTTCATCATAAACATCAGCAAATCCTTCTCCGGCTTTTCAGGAAACTTTTTCACACTGTTTTCCTGATCTTTATCCCCTTCATCTTTTTTCTTATCCAAATCCCACAGATCGTCATAAGGAGTTGCATTTTGCTGGCTTTTGCTGTGGCTGTCGTGATCCTTGTCTTTGCAGCTTCCCCCACAGCATTTGTTCCCGCTGCAGCTATTTCCACCGCCACATCCGTGTCCCCCACATGAGGACCCGTATTTAGTACCGGGCGTCAGCGTTACATCGCCGGCGATGTAACGCTGAGGGTCCACATTCTCCTGCAGTGATATAACTGAATCAATAAATGCTTCTACCTTGTTCCTGCCGTATTTAAATTCGTAACCCCGAATCCTTTGTGCAGCCGTGGACATGGTCTCAACCATATTCCTGGAGGTCTTTTTGAAATAATAATTGTTTTTAAAAAAGTCACAGTGACCTAGAACATGCGCAATGACCATTTTGTTTTGAACCAGACTGTTACCTTCCAATAAAAAAGCGTAACAGGGGTCAGAGTTTATCACCATTTCATATATCCTACTGAGATTATAATCGTACTGAGTCTTCATTTTATGATATGCTTTGCCGAAAGTCCAATGCGAAAACCTGGTGGGCATTCCGTAAGCGCCAAAGGAATAAATTATTTCAGCGGGGCAAATTTCAAAATACATATCGTAAAAATCAAGATTAAAATTTTTTGCTATCGCGATTATTTGATCAATTGATTCCTCAAGTAACTTTTTCTCTTCCATTGGATGCAAACAAGAAACACCCCCCGTTACAACCCAGTCTGCGGATTAGGATTAAAAAATTTTTTCAAAGCTGGGTAAACATCAGCCTTATCTTTAATGCCTACACAGGTGAACTTGGGATCGATAATTTTTTTAAAGGCGCTCCTTAATGTACTTGAAATGTAATACGGACCTTCAATTTCGCCATAGCCCACCAGGTTACATACTTTTAGCAATTCACTAACATAATTTATACACTTATCATTGTCTGATGATAAATTATCGCCGTCGGAAAAATGAAAAGCATAGATATTATAATCCTGCGGATTGTATCTTTGTTCAATAATATCAAGCGCTAGTTTATATACTGAAGAACACCGGGTCCCCCCACTGGCGCCCTTGGTGAAAAATTCTTCTTCTGTGGTTTCCTTGGCTTCAACATGGTGAGCCAAAAAAACTATCTTTACGTTTTGATATTTGGTTCTTAAAAACCGCACCATCCAGAAGAAAAAGCTTCTGGCAATGTATTTTTCGTATGGCCCCATTGAGCCCGAAGTATCCATCATTGCCAAAACTACAGCACTGCTTTCATATTTGAAGGTTAGGTCCCAGGTTTTAAACCGCAAATCATCCCGTGAGATGTTTTCAAAGCCCTTTTTGCCCTTTAAGGCATTGCGCTTTATTGCTTCTAAAATTGTTCTTTTTCTGTCAATATTACTGCTTAGACCCTTTTTCCTAACATCCTTAAACTCCAACGCTTCCGAAGCAAGTTCGGGCTTCTTCTTTTGCTGCAAATTGGGTAATCCCAGGTCTTCAAAGATAAGCTGGGCAAGTTCTTCAATCGTAACCTCGGCCTCGTAGTAGTCGACACCGGGCTCTTCACCCGCGCCCTGTCCTTTTCCGGTACCTTTTTTCTGCTCGCTTCCCAGCAAATCTCCTTCTTTTGTTCCGCCTTCTCCCTGGCCTGCGTGCTTATTCTTACCCGTATCAAAACGAAAATGATATTCTTCCAGTGAGCGGATAGGTACTTTTACAACCTTGCGTCCATCCGATAAAATAATTGATTCCTCACTGACTACATCGGCCAGGTTTTTTTTAATCGCCTCTCTGACTTTTTCCCGGTGGCGCTCCCGGTCGATCTCGCCCTTGCGGTGCAAGGACCAGTCTTCCCGGGAGACCGTATATTTACCGGACATTTTAAACCCTCCTACCTATTCAGCAGGCTACCCACATACTTTAGCAGCTCATTGGCACAAATAATGCAGTAACCGTATTCGTCAATTAATTTTGCACTTACTTCATTAATCCGCTTAAGTTGTTCGGCATCTGGAGTTTTGGTTGAAGTAGTTATCTTGACTACATCTTTTAAATCTGCAAACAGTTTTTTCTCAACCGCTTCCCGCAGCCGCTCATGGGACCTGTAATCAAAGCGTTTATTCTTTCTTGCATAGGTTGAAAGCCTGATTAAAATTTCCTCTCGGAAGGTCTTTTTGGCGCTTTCGGTCACTCCTATTTGCTCTTCAATGGAACGCATTAATTTCTCATCTGGATCCATTTCCTCGTCAGTAATTGGGTCTTTTAATTTTACGCCGTTGCAGTAAGCTTCAACGTTATCCAAATAGTTATCAAACAATATCCGTGCAGACTCCTCATAGGAGTAAACAAAAGCCTTCTGTACCTCTTTCTTGGCCAACTCATCATATTCTTTCCTGGCAATTGAAATAAAGTTAAGTAAACGTTCCCGCTCTTCCTTGGTAATTGATGGATGCTGTTCGAGCCCGTCTTTAATTCCCCGCAGCACGTCGAGCGGGTTAATGCACTTGGTAGATGTCCTGATCAATGAGGAGCTTAAACGATTAATTACATAACGAGGATCAACGCCGCTCATGCCTTCGTCAAGATGCTCCGCCTGCAGCTCTGAAAGATCTTTTTGTTTAAACCCTTCCACATCTTCGCCATCATACAATTTCATTTTTTTAACAATGTCCATGCCCTGCTTCTTACTTTCCTTCAGCCGGCTCAATACTGAGAATATACTGGCTACCTTTAAGGCATGAGGTGCTATATGGATATCTCTAAGATCGCTTTGCTTAATTAACTTGTCATATATTTTAACTTCTTCGCTTACTTTTAAGTTGTAGGGGATTTTCATTACAATAATCCTGGACTGCAAAGCTTCATTTTTCTTGTTACTGATAAAAGCTTTATACTCATTTTCATTTGTATGGGCTACAATCATTTCATCTGCATAAATCAGGGCAAAACGGCCTGCTTTAAAATTGCCTTCCTGGGAAAGGCTGAGCAGGTTCCATAAGAATTTTTCATCACATTTAAGCATTTCTTGGAATTCCATAACTCCCCGGTTGGCAATGTTTAGTTCACCGTCAAATCTGTAAGCCCGCGGGTCTGATTCAGAGCCATACTCCGCAATTGTGCTGAAATCTATACTGCCGGTTAAGTCAGCAATATCCTGTGACTTAGGGTCGGAAGGCGTGAAAGTTCCAATCCCTACCCTTTTATCTTCGGACAGGATAACTCTCTCCACCTGGACATTTTCTATGTTTCCTCCGTACTCCTGTTCCAGCATCATCCTGCAAGACGGGCATAACTCCCCTTCTATGTGCACCCCGTATTGAGCTTCAAATTCACTTCTTAATTCTTTGGGTATCAGGTGTAAAGGTTCCTCGTGCATGGGGCAGCGTTTTATGCCGTAAAGAGCGCCCCGCTCCGTCTTGCTGTACTGTTCCAAACCCTTTTTGAGCATTGCCACCAGTGTTGATTTTCCTCCGCTGACAGGTCCCATCAACAGCAGTATGCGCTTGCGCACATCCAGTCTCCGGGCAGCCGGATGGAAATATTCTTCCACAAGTGTTTCCAAAGTTTTATCCAGACCAAACAGTTCATGACTAAAAAACTTATATCTTTTTCCTCCGCTCTCCAGGGTTTCCGTTCCTGCGTCTTTGATCATGTTATAAATCCTGGCATGTGCTAATTGGGTTACCCAGGGCCTCTCTTTTACAATTTGCAGGTAATCTATAAATGTACCTTCCCATGCTTGTTGTTTTTCAAGAGAGCGGAATTTTTCCAACCGCTTAACGAAATCCACCTTTTCACACTCCCCTATAGACGTTTTATTATTACCTCAACAGATTGCCAAGAAGTAATAGTATATTTATATGCAAAGATGTAAAAATAAGTATCCTACAACACCCGACGAAAATACGCCTATCGCGTAAAACCGACAGATTAAATAAGAAAAATGGGTTTTAAACAAGGAAAATAATTTTTAATAAAACAAGGGAAAAATAAAAAACGCCGCTTTAAGCGACGTTTAACATGTCCCAATGGTTGCTGTTTATTTAATGCAACTTAACCACGATAAAATTCTTTTCGGGCTCCCATAGCTTAATTAACTCTTTTTCATTAACCAGCTTATAGATAACCTCATTACCTTCAACCCATGATGCCAGATAGGTCACTATAATCACCCCCGGGTACAGTACATTGTATACAAAGTCTTTACAAGATCTTAACAAAAAACACCCTGGGCTGCAAGTATTTTTTCACCCGATCAATCTTTTTACCATTGCCTTATTGGCACTCTCTTCAAAGGAGTCATCAAGCTCGGTTAATTCCAAGTCATACCCCCTACGTTCAAGGGCCAGCGAAATTAAATAATCCGTTAGTGCCGGATTTTTGGGCAGCAGGGGGCCGTGTAGGTAAGAGCAAAATACATTTTTGTAGCGCGCCCCTTCTGTGCCGTCAACGCCATTGTTACCATTACCGCTAACCACCTTGCCCAGCGGCATTGTGTCGTTGATGAAGGTTTTACCCCCGTGGTTTTCAAACCCAACCAGCATCGTTTTCTTACTATCCAGTTCAGCTTCAACGGCAACGTTGCCTATGAGGCGGGTATCTCCGGCAACCGTGTATATATCCAACAGGCCCAGTCCTGGTATCTCTTTACCTTCGGGGGTGCGGTAATATTTCCCCAGCAGTTGATATCCCCCGCAAATGGCCAGTACCACCAGTTTATTTTCTATTGCCCGATTAAGGTTCTCCACGCGCTTGCCCATATCTGCAGCAATCAGGTTTTGTTCCCGGTCAGACCCCCCGCCAATAAATAAAAAATCCACGTCTGCAAAATTAACCGGGTCGCCCAGATTTACTTCCATAACTTCAACCTGCCACCCACGCCAGCGACACCGCTGCACAAAAGCCAGCACATTTCCCCGATCACCGTAAAGGTTTAAAAGGTCAGGATACAGATGACATACCGTGATCTTCACTAAATTTCACCCTCTCGGACATTCCGCTTAAAATCTTCTCCACCGGCCACACAGCCGTATACGTGGCCAGCATACTGATAACCTGACATTCTCCGCTTAAAGCTGCCTGAATGGCCAGATTATAGTCTTTTTCAATGCTAATTTGAGCAACAGAAACCCCTGCATATTTTAGCCTCACTGCCATGTCTTCCGCCCTTTGACCGGTACAAATAAAACGCTTGAACCTTTCCTGCCGCTCCAAGAGGATTTCAAAATCAACATCCCACAGCCACGAAACATCCCTGCCGTCAGCATCGTTGTCGTTAATTGCAATCAACAGGTCCTGTTCTTCATCCCCTACCAGTAATCCGTCCAGGGCCTGGTTAAATCCCGTGGGGTTTTTAACCAGAGCTAAAATTACTTTTTTATTCTTATACTTAAAGGTTTCCATCCGCCCCGTTACCGGTAAATATCGATTTAAACTCGCTATTACTACTTCGGGCTTTAACCCGAGCTTGATGGAAGCTGTAAAAGCAGCCAGGGCGTTGTAGAGGTTATAAAGGCCCTGAACAGGTAATTCCAGCCTCCACTCTGAACTTCCGCTCCTTATGACCGCGCCCACCGTCTTTGCCTGGCGATGCCGAACGGAAGCTGCCTCAATATCCGGCACCGGGCGGGTAAAGCCGCAATTTGGACACTTATAATCACCAAGTTGGCTGTAAATATATACGGCATAAGTGAGAGCCTCGCTACAAAAAGGGCAGAACTTGGCTTCCCTGCTGTAAGATGCCCTGCCGGATATTTCTGCGGCCGGCCGTATCCCGTAATATGTGGTTTGGTAGCCGGTCTCCGCCGCTATTTTGGCAACCAGTGGATCATCTGAGTTCAGTACCAATTGTGTATCAGCCGAAAGCTTTTTAAGTGCTCCTACAACCTTCGATATTGTGGTATCAAGCTCTCCATACCTGTCCAACTGGTCTCGAAAAAAATTTGTAATAGTTACCATCCGGGGCTGAATCCATTTAATCACCACAGGGAATGCAGCCTCGTCCACTTCCAGGACAGCATAATCACAACTGACCTTGCCGGTAAAAGAACTGATTTTAATAAAAGATGTAACAATCCCTGTCAGAAGGTTTGCCCCTTCCCGGTTGTTTATCACTTTATATCCTGCGTGTTCAAGGGCGCCGGCAAGCATATTACTGGTTGTGGTCTTGCCGTTGGTACCGGTTATCATAATTGCGCCACGGCCGGTTTGGCTGCTGTAGTGCTTTAAAATATCCGGACAAATGCGTAAAGCCAGCATTCCCGGAAGGGAGGATCCCCGTCCTTTTCCAGTCAGCTTACTCATAACCATGGCAATTTTAGCCAACCACAGCGCTAATAAAAATCTAAATATCATTGTTGACCTCGCTATCCTGAAAAACTTTTACTTGAGGGACGGTTGTTCCCCGCCGGGCTCAAAACTTCAGTGCCGACAGCACCAGCGGCTCGCCCCTGGCGAAACCGGACCGCCCTCAATTCACCTTCCTGGCTCAGTTCGGGCTCTCGCGGGCATCACGCCCGCTCGTCCGGTTTCGCTTACGGGGCATCGCCGGGTGCTGTTACCGGCGCTTTCGTACATCGCTTGCGGGGAACAACCATCCCTCCCCCATACGTTTTCATTGATCTGATGGTGCTACTTTAGCGGCATGGGGGTCTCTATGGTAATAGTTTACGCCGTTTTTCTTGGAAAAACTGACTGATCCCCACTCAACCAGTAAGTCTAGGTGAGCCTGAATTTCAGACAATCCCAGGAAAATATCCCACCCGTGAAGGTTCGGATAAACCTCCTTGCTTAATTCATAAGAGCTTAATTCTTTCCCATTTAACTTATTGAGAATGATCTTAAACTGCGAATCGTGGTGGCACCTCGCCACGTTAACGGCCCCCCTGTAATCATTAAACACCCCGCCGTGCCCCGGGCATACCATGCTAATTTTTAAATCATCAACTTTTTTCAATCCGTTTAAATATTGTTTCAAAGTTGGCAAGCGCTTACCCGGGTTTTCCGGGTCAGGCTCAATAACCGGGTTGGGAGTGATATGTGGAAGTAAAAAGTCCCCGGAAAAAAAAGTTTTTTGTTCGGGATCATACAGACATGTATGACCGGGGCTGTGACCGGGAAGGTGTAATACCTGAAGCTGGCCGCCGGCAAATTCAATCTTATCATCATCTGTTAATTCTTCAACTTTACAATTATCTACATTCGGGCGGGGAAGTTTATCCCTTTCACCATACATTTCAGCAATAACGGTTTGGGGGACGCCAGCCTCTATAGCATACGGCAGTCTTTCCATCATCAAGTCGGCAGCTTTGTCCATCTTTTTTAATTCCCAGGGATGTATTAGGACGGTTGCCCCTGATTTCCGGGCTATATCTGACGCCAGGCCGCTATGGTCCGGGTGGGCGTGTGTAATGACAACCCTCTTGATATCCTTGACATTGATGCCGAGGGATGTCAGCATCCCTTCCAATACCTTTGCTGCCTTGGCATTGTTGGGACCGGCATCTATAAGCGTCAGCGGATCGCTCTTTATTAAGTAAACATTTACCGGCCCGACAGCATATGGTGTTGGCACAATAATCTGAAACACAGAAAGCAATTGGACCATCTCCTACCTGCTAATTTAGCAATCATAAGCCACGCTGTACAGCGTGGCATACATAAATTGAAATCTACTTATACTTAATAAAAAGTCACCTTACACCGGGAATCACCAGTGTGGCAGTATTAGACGTATTATTTTCTTTTTTGCATACCTGGAACAGCCAATGGCCCCGGGCGTCAAAAGTAAACCTAGCTTTTCCTTTCTCATCGGTACTAAAGTTATGTAAAAAGCCTTCACCTTCATATAAGTGGTAGGTAGCCTGTACCTGCACTCCCGGCACTGGTTTGCCGTCCAGCATTACGGTTAGTTCAATTTCATCTCCGGGATGAAAATCATGATACTCCCCTGGAACTATTTCCATTCCCCGGTTAGCTGCCCGCCCCGTGCCATGAACATGATGGCCAACGGGCACCAGCATCTGCGCCCACTGGCAGTTGCGCTCCTGATTAGAATGAAGACCATAATTCTCCGCCTGTACAGTATAAATTCCTTCCGGACCGCTTTCCGCCACCAGCCTGAAATATAAATTTTCGTTATCCCGAATAATTTTAGCGGCACTTTCCTGCCCCGATGGATTAATAACAACGGCCTTTAGATTTTTGGGTTCGCCTGCCCGCATGCTCTTCATTGCGTGGCCCCAGGCCAGCTTGACCTCAATTGAATCACCATGATGAAAATGAAGATGAATTGGCTCAAGCCAAATTGCTCGTTCACTTGTTTTACTAGTATTCAAGATAACACCCTCTCACAACAAAAATATACAAATAGAATACGGCAGATTTTATAATTATTCCTCCATTAGTACCAAATAAATAGACATACATTTCACACACTCTTTCTTACCTAGTTTTTTCATTACACCCAAAATATTATTCATTAAAACGAGCGGTTAAAACAGATGCTACCAGCGCTAAAGTTCTGAACGCAGCGGGGAACACCGGCCCTCAAATAAATGTTTTTTCGGGAGGGACTACCTTAAAGTATATAAAAAAGCACGCTCAAATTAGTTTCTTAGAGCGCGCTATCTCCACCATTAAAACACAAAAACAAAGATAAAAAACCACCGGGTGTGGATTAATCTTCACGGGTGCTGGAAGCGTTTATTTCATTATTTTTTTTAGTGTCATTATCACTACTTTTGCCTTTATTTCCCCTACGATAATTACCGCAGGGCTGGTCTTGGGATTTTCCTTGATTTAAATTTTTCATTTCCGCCCTACCCGGGCCTATTTCTTCAAATCTGCCACGATTATTATCTATATTATCTATCAAAGAACCATTCTTATCAGGTTTAGGAACCACTTGTCTTACTTGTTGTTTTGTATCCGGAGCCTTTTTAACCTGCACATCATTTTCTTCCGGCAGAGCGGTCGTTTGGTTAATCATGCGCCCGGCTTTGTTAGGTTTATCTACGCCGTTTTTTTGTAGTCCACCGGGATTTTTATTAACCTGTAGCTGGAAATTTTTCTTTACACCAGGTAACTTAGCATTGGTCCAGTTAGTTTTTCCGGTAATAGCACCGGGGTTGGCATTTTTAATGCATTCCGCTGCTTTAATATTCTTTGAAGTTTCCAATTCACTAATTTTTCTTTCTCGCAGCTCTTGATTATTGATTTTAATACCTTTTTTACCTGCTCCCTGCTGAATCAGGTATCTACCAGGGGTGATGCCTATCTTTTGCGCTTCTTTTAAAACCTTGGGCGCCGCTTCGCTAACAATTAATTCAGCTTCCAACCCGCACTCATTTAGCGGCTGCCGCATGGTGTCATAGATTTCATTTACATTAATATTAGCCTTGCCTCCCCACAGCCGGTTTGTCTGAGTTACCGTGGCCAAAATTAAATTATCTTTTTCGGTGCTCAGGTACCGCGATTGGATAGCCTGGGCAATAATTCTTTCCAGGTCTTCTTCCAAGGGCTTTTTATTCAGGTTAATTTTTTTAAGCAATAATTCACCGTCTTTATTTAAGCCCCTGGCACTTATAACCACGTCCTTTTTATCCACGCCAAGTTCAATGCTCGGATTAATGTCAATGGCTACATATGCCGCAGCTACAGGCGTCATCATTTGAAAAACAAACCAGGCAAAGGCGGCGACCAATAGCGACGCCACAGCCATTAGTTGTTTGAAACTTGTAATTGATGGCCTGCGAACCGTTATTTCCCGGCCAACGACAGTCCCTTCCCGCGGCACAGGGACTTTTAAAAACCTGCCGTCGTTAGTCAAAACAATGCAACATTTTCCCTTAATTTCTATAACCAACCCACGGCCAGGCGCCACTTTAATCACCCCCTTGCGCTTCTTTAATATAGGCCCTCAAATAGATAAACTCATCCCGGTAATACAACAGAGTCGAAACAGCCATTATATATTTTCTTCCCCGCTCGAGAACCTTGCGGCTAATTCCGGTTGCTGCTGATATTTCCTTTAAAGGCAACCTATTGCTACTGAGTAATTCCGGGTAAAGATTATTTTCAACAATAAATTGCGCTGCAGTAATTAAAGTTTTTCTTGTATCTTTATGCTTCGGAGACACGTTAACCAAATCTGTAAAAGAAATGCCAAACCGGTTTAATCTGTTACTAAAAATTATTATTTCTTCTTTTCTTTCCCGATCAACAATTTCAGAAACATATTGATCCCAGGAAGCAGTTAATTCCGCACTTCTATCCAAATTACCGGCAGGCTCTTGGCTGGCAAGGTCTACCTTATTCCACCTGGACTCTCTGCGTAGGTAATCTGTAACCCTGCTTCTGATAACAAGGCGTGCAAATGCTGTAAACGGCACTCCCTGGCCGGCTTTAAACCGGTCGATAGCTTCGTTAAATGCTATTAGTCCGATACTCAGTTCATCATCAGAACCCCAACTTAAACTTCTCCCGCACAAGCGGCCGGTCACCCCGGCAATAAAAGGTTTGGCCTCATTAATCAATATTTCCCTGGATGATTCATCGCCGTCTTTTATTGCCGCGATATGGGACTCAAATTCATCCCCCAGAAGCACTGCATCACACTCCCCCTGTATCAAGCACCGCCTTCCATATCATAAGATTCTATATTATACAATACGATGCCGCCATCCTGTATTGAGGTACCTTATGTCTGCTTTTTAATATTTTCACCGGCACAACTTTCGTCACAATTTTCGCACTTAACTCTGTCACCGGTCAGGCAATATTGCAATTTAACATTGCAAATATCACAGTCGCCTTTTCCAGGCTGACACGGTTCAGCATGAATAACAACTTCCACACCGGGCATTTTTCGCCTGAGATCTTGTTCAATGCTGTCGCATAAAGAGTGAGCCGAGATAATTTGCTCACCTCGCGGAACTACTAAACTAAAATCAATATGCCTTTGTGATCCTGCCTTGCGGGTACGGAGTCTTCTATATACCACGTAACTGCCGTTATAAGATTGCAGTACTTCTTTAATGATATTCTCTTCATGGTCAGGCAGGCGCGCATCCAAAATACTGGCCAGAGATTCATGAACCAAATCATAAGCAGCTTTAAGAATTAATATAGTCACCCCAATGGCAATCAACGGGTCAATTAAATAAAAACCTGTCAGCTTGATCAGAACTATTCCCACCAAAACGCCAAATGAGGTTAAAACGTCGGTTCGCAAATGCCAGGCGTCTGCCGCCAGGGCCGGTGAATCCGTTTTTTTCGCCACCCGCATCAGCCGGCTGGAAACATACATATTAACCAGTGCGGAAATACCCATGATCACCGCACCCGCGCCAAGCGATCTAACCTCTGTTGCTCCATGCAGCAATTTGGGTACGGATTCCTTGATTATCAAACCCGCCGCCACAAGAATCAAAATCGCTTCCGTAATTGCAGCCAGATTTTCAAATTTACCATGTCCATACCGGTGCCCGTCATCAGCCGGTTTGTTGGACTCCCTAACAGATGCGAAAGCTATAACTGCTGCGATGAGATCCAATCCCGAATGAATGGCTTCAGAGATCACGCTGATTGAGCCCATTATAACCCCGGCCGTAAGTTTACCCACAGTCAACATTGTGTTGGAAAAGATGGACAACTTGGCTATTTTAGTCTTTTCTTCTTTATCCAACCCAAATCCCCCAAATCCCTCAAAATTAAAGCCCGAAGGCCCTCATCCCTATTTAAAGATGAAGTCCCGCGGGCTTAACCGCTGCCAAAACGGCCCGGCCTCTTATGGCCTGACTGTAATAATAATATATCATATGCAATAAACATAAACAATGTTATTTGATGTTTGAAGAAAGCTATAGTTTTGAATTCTGGTTATCAAGCCCGACATCGATCTGTTCAGCCTGCGGAGATTCATCATCTATACCTTTTGTGCTTTCGTAAAAAATTCCGTCATCTCCAACAACATAGGGTATGTGGTCCACCAGTTCAGTGTAACCGATAGGCTCTTCGTCACCATCCCCGCTTCCGTAATAAGCTCCGGCTCCGGCATGCGGGGCATGCTCCTGCCATTTCGCCAGGTCCTGCCAGGCATCCTCGGCGTCATATTCATTTTTACCGGTTGCATCGTTATAATAACGGGCAAATGGCGGTTCCAGAACGTCTTCCTCCACCGGGCGGACATTGATACGTGGCACTGCCTCTTCAGTTTCCGCGCGGCAATCGACGCATTGAGTTGTATAAGGCACCGCTTCCAGGCGCTCAACAGGAATTGGCTTGCCGCACGCCTCGCATATTCCGTATGTTCCATCCTTTATCCTTTGCAGGGCATGATTGATTGCCTGTAGTTTCAGCAGCGCATCCTCACGCAGGGCAAAATCTTTACTTCGCTCAAAAACTTCAGTAGCCACATCAGCAGGGTGCTGGTCGTATGTGGAAAGTTCCTCCACAGATTCAGACAAGGAAGCATCCAGACCCTCATCGAAACCGCTGATCATACTGTTATACCTGTCTTGCTCTTTTTTTATTTTCTGCTCAAAGTGTTTTAATTGTTCTTTTTGCAAGCAAACACCTCCACTTACTGTTTTCCCAGCTGCATTTGAACTATTTTTACCAGTTCGGCAATAAAGCCTCCAATCAAAGGCAGATTCAGAGAAACCAATTTTTGCAGTATAATAACCATGATCGCTCCCAAGATAGCAAATCCAACAGCAATTCCCAAACCCCTCGCAATCCCACTGATAAAATTTACATAAATCAATCTTAGCGGGTTTTGCAGCAGATTCACATACTCAGCTAATTTCATTTTTTCCATGTTCAGGCTTAGTTCCCTGATCCTATCCTCAAGGGACTTTAAAAGATTTTCCTGGTCATGCATAACGGCAACCTCCAAAATCTTTTTTTAATTTACCCCTTATTGGTTAAAAAAATAAACGGGGATTATCCCCGTTTATCAGGCTAAGTAACAGCCATGAATATTGATAAAATACTAATAGTTATCCTTGCATGCTATCTATTTGCCTTTTCCATTAACTTTAAATCAACCCAAACGGGACTTGCATTAAATATTGAAGAATAGGCACCACTGCTAACCCCGATCAACATTGCCAGAACGAATGTCTTGATCGTGGTACCGCCAAGGAAAAACAGGGCCAGCAGCACAAATATCACCGTCAGTACTGTATTGATGGACCGCGCCAAGGTTTGCCACAAGCTGATATTGACCAAATCCTCCAATATTTCCCCCTTTTTACGGGTTTTCATATTTTCTCTGATCCGGTCAAAGATAATGATCGTATCATTAATAGAATAACCTATAATCGTTAGAACGGCAGCCACAAAAGCACTGTCTATCTCTATCTGGAACAATGAAAAAACACCTATTACCACTAACACATCGTGCAGCAAGGCTATAATAGCCGCAACACCCTGCTTAAATTCAAAGCGGAATGTAATGTATATCAGCATCAATACAGACGCAATAAGCAATGCCATAATGGCATTCATAGTCAGCTCCCTGCCGATAACGGGACCAACCCTCTCATTTCTCAGCAACTTAACGTCATGCAGCTTCGCTTGAAGATTTGAAATAAACTTTGCGCTTTCATCTTCTTGCAATTCCTTGGTTCTAATTAAGTATGTGCCATTGCCGCTCTGTTGAATGCGTGAAGAGCCGTAACCAAGTTCATTCACTGTCTCCCTAACTTGCTGGATTGTGATATCAGGGCCCAATTTCAATTCAATCATATTACCGCCCGTAAAATCAATGCCTAAATTTAAACCCCGCGTTATAAGGGAGTAGAGACCGGGCAAAATTACCAGCAGCGAAATAATATACCAAATCTTCCTATGCTTTACGAAGTTAAACAAATGCTCCAACCCCCTTACGCCCCGTAGTTTTTAGCAGATTTAAACAGGTTAGTGCCCGCCACCAAGTGCAGCATCCACCTGGTCATGGTGATGGCGGTAAACATTGAGGCCAAAATACCGATGCTCAATGTAACCGCAAAGCCGCGAATCAGACTTGTCCCAAAATAATAAAGAACAACTGCGGCGATCAAAGTAGTCACATTGGAGTCGAAAACCGCAATAAATCCACGCTTAAAGCCTGCGTCAATGGCTGAGCGAATGCTCTTGCCAAAACGCAACTCCTCTTTGACCCGCTCAAAAATAACCACGTTTGCGTCCACCGCTATACCCAGCGACAGCAGGAAACCTGCTATGCCCGGCAATGTCATAGTGGCATGAATTCCGATAAATATGGCAAACACTATTAGCGCGTAGATAATCAGGGCCAGGTCGGCAACAGCGCCGGGAACTCTGTAATAAACAAGCATAAATACCAGTATGGCTATAATTCCGACTATACCGGCATTAATTGATCTATCCAGCGAGTCCTGGCCAAGCTGCGGGCCCACCGTTCTTTTCTCCATGACGTCAAGCTGAACCGGCAGCGCGCCGGACCTTAAAAGAATGGCAACTTTGTGGGCTTCTTCCAGATCCGTATATCCGGTTATTCTTGCCTTTCCATTGGTTATGGGTTCCTCCACCACCGGGTTTTGCAGTAACTGCTTGTCCAAATAAATGCCTATTGGCTTGTGCACGTTGGCTGTCGTCGCCTGGGCAAACTTACGGGTGCCTTCGGCGGTAAAGGTCAGGTTGACTTCCACCTGCCCGGAAGTAGGGTCTCGGCCTTCAATGGCGTCCTTTAAATCGGCTCCCGTTACTATCGTTTGGCCGTCCTGGGTCTTAAACTCCAGGAAGGCGGGCTTGATCATATCAATTACAGCTTTATCAGGGTCCTTGATGCCCGCCAATTCCACAATGATCCGGCGATCGCCCTGGCGCTGGATAACGGGTTCAGTCACACCGGTTTGGTTAATCCTGTTTTCCAGCACGGCCACAGCCTTCTTCATGGTATCCTCGGTAACCTTGGAAGTTGCCGTATCCTTGGCTTCAAGCACCACATGCACACCGCCGCGCAAATCCAATCCAAGAACAATATCCTTTCCCCAGGGCAGCCATTTAATATTTTTAAAGATGGAAAGAGGCGCCGCTGCAGTTAAACCCACGGATATAACAACCAGCACAATGATAACCAGGGTTAATATTTTACTCCATCTCATCCGTTCTCCCCCCTACAACATTTACAATAATCGTGCTCCATTTATTACCAGCTCAAATTTACAGTTCAAGAAAACCGCAGCCTTTCGGCACAACATCATTCTGGTTAGAAATATTTCAAAGTATTCCATCACAGGTACTATTTCAATATTTGTTTCCAATTCCATAGTAATAGTGCGTTTTTTTTCATCAACCCATAGAAAGGAATGTTCCACAGCATAATTGACCCTGTCGTGAATATCAAAAGTAGCAAAATCCTGGTTGCGGACCCTTGACCGGTGAACATCGGACTTATCAGCCATGATTAGAGCAGCCGCAACGGTGTTCACTGGCTGACCGTACTGCTCTTCATGGTTGGCTATCGCCGATATGACAGTTGCCACTTCATCCGGGTGCATGCCCATTTGCAATAATATTGGACAGCTTATGGTAGCACCGGAAATACCGTGTTCATTCCGGCTGACCACATTGCCGATATCGTGCATATAACCTGCAATGGCCGCTAACTCTGCTTCACGATGCTTATAGCCAAGTTTAATCAATATGTTTTTGGCTATGCTGGATACCAGGTTGACGTGCCGGTAACTGTGTTCCGTAAAACCCATAACACCGAGATATTCATTCCCTTTTCTTATAAAGCTATCAATAACCGGGTTTTTTTTAACATCATCAAGAGTAACCAATGGCAAACCTCCCGTGTTATGGATAAAATTCACAGAAAAAAGAGTAGACCAGGGTGCCTACTCAAGATTAATCCTTGTCACTTTCCCCATCACTATCCGGCAAAACTTGCGAAACAGCATTTTTTAAAATTGTAATTCTTACGTTATCTGCTACTTTGACAACAAGTGAATCTTCCTTGACCTTTACTATGGTTCCGTATATGCCGCCAATGGTGATAATTTTGTTGTTGACCTTTAAATTTCTTACCATTTCGGCGTGTTTTTTCTGCCTTTGCTGCTGGGGTCTGATCATTAGAAACCATAATATAGCAAATAAGCCGACTATATATAGAATTCCCAGCCAGGATTCTTTCAAAACACATACCCCCCTCCTTTGTAGAATCAAAACATATTAATAATTCTGTATCGCCGGAGATTTCCCTTTTTTTATTTAGCAAATGTAAAATTGATGTAAATATTTGCTATTATTCAGCCTTAAAGCGCCGCAAGAATTGCTCTTTGTATTCGACGAAATCTCCACTGGCTATGGCGGCCCGAATATCCTCCATAAGCTTTAATACAAAACGAAGATTGTGCAGCGTCGTTAATCTAATCCCTAGAACCTCATTGGCTTTTATTAAATGTCTGATGTACGCCCTGGAATAATTTTTACAGGTATAACAATCACAGTCGGGATCCAGCGGCCTGAAGTCTTTGGCATATTCCGCATTGCGCACCACCAGCTTGCCGTCCCGGGTAAACACTGTTCCGTTGCGGGCGATACGTGTCGGCAAAACGCAGTCAAACATATCCACCCCGCGGGCAACACCTTCCAACAAGCAGTCAGGTGAACCCACACCCATTAAATAACGGGGCTTATTCCACGGCATTTCCGGCATCAGGTAATCCAAAACCTCGTACATGACCGGCTTCGGCTCACCAACACTTAAGCCTCCGATCCCAAACCCCGGAAACCCCAGGGAAGTTATTTCCTTTGCGCTTGTTAACCGCAAATCCCGGTAAACCCCGCCTTGAATAATGCCAAACAGAGCCTGGTCCTTGGGGTCGTGCCGGTTTAGACAGCGTTCAGCCCACCGGGAAGTGCGCTCCATAGCTTTCCGAGCATCTTCATAGCTGCAGGGGTAAGGTGCGCACTCATCAAAGGCCATAGCTACATCGGCTCCCAGAGCCATCTGTATTTCCATAGACTTTTCCGGGCTAAAATAATGTTCCGAACCATCAATATGGCTGCGAAAAGTCACGCCCTGATCGGTTATTTTCCGCAGCGGCCCCAGGCTGAAGACTTGAAATCCACCACTGTCCGTGAGTATTGGACTGTGCCAGTTCATAAAGTTATGCAATCCCCCGGCCTCGGCCACTATTTCATGACCCGGCCGCAAATAAAGGTGATAGGTATTGCCGAGTATCATCGTACCGCCAACTTCCCGCACTTCCTCGGGTGTCATCGTCTTAACACTGGCCTGGGTGCCCACCGGCATAAACACCGGCGTTTTTATCGTTCCGTGCGGCGTGGAAAGTAAACCCAGCCTAGCCCCGCTTCGGTTATCATTGCCTGTTACTTCAAAACTTATGGTCATAAACTCCTCCGCCAAATTTCAAATAATCAACATTGCATCACCAAAGCTAAAAAACCGGTAGCGCATACGGACCGCCTCATCATATGCGCTAAGCAATCTTTCCCGCCCCACCAGTGCGCTTACCATCATCAGCAATGTACTGCGCGGCAGGTGAAAATTGGTAATTAAGCCATCAACAACTTTAAAATTATAGCCCGGGTAAATAAAAATATCCGTCCAGCCTGTGCCCGCGCGCACTTTGCCGCCCGGCACTCCTGATGTTTCCAGGCACCTGGTGGTTGTTGTGCCGACAGCAATTGTCCTGCCCCCGGCCTGTCTGTTATTAATAATAGTCTCGGTGTTTGCAGGAATCTCGTAATATTCCGAATGCATTTTATGTTCGGTTATGTCTTCTACTTTTACCGGGCGGAATGTCCCTAACCCCACATGAAGAATTACAGAAGCTACAGCAGTACCCCTGCTTTTTATTTTATCTAATAGTTCAGGAGTAAAATGCAGCCCTGCGGTCGGCGCAGCTGCCGACCCGGGATGACGGGCGTAAACCGTTTGATAGCGCTGCGGGTCCGCCGGTTGTTTTTTAATGTATGGTGGCAGAGGCACCGAACCCAACTTGTCCAAAATAGGCTCAAACTGCCCCACATAATCAAAGCTTATTTTACGGCAGCCGCCTTCCAAGACTGCTTCGACTGTTCCCTGTAGTTCTTCTCCAAAAATTACTTTTGTCCCCGGGGGAACACGGCGCCCTGGCCTTACCAGCGTCTCCCAGGTATTACTGTTAATTTGATTTAACAGCAGTACTTCGATTACTGTGCCCGTACCATCTTTTTTACCCCATAATCTAGCTGGAATCACCTTAGTATTATTGATTACCAGCACGTCGCGGGGGTCGATATAATCAACAATATCCTTAAACGACCTGTGTTCGGGCGCCCCGCCATTTTTGCGCAGCACCATCAGCCGCGATTCGTCTCTCCTGGGGGCCGGGTCCTGTGCAATTAGCTCTTCTGGAAGGTAATAGTCAAAATCGGTAATTTTCATGTAGACATCCTTTAGATAATCACTTGCCATAATATGTTACCAAGTCAACGCCTGTATAATAGTATTGCAAAATATCCTGGAAACTATAACCTTGGCCAGCCAGCCCGGCAGCACCCCACTGGGACATGCCAAGCCCGTGTCCCCAGCCGCTGCCGGTTATGGCTACAGAACTAAGGTTTCCATCCTGATCGCTTGTTTTGGAAAAATTAAACAATGCGCTTTTCAAACCTAGTATTATTCTAACCCTATCTGCATTAAACACCACCACCTGCTGCGGACTGCCATTGATGTCCGTGCCCAGTATTAAAAGCTTCTTTACCCTTCCCCCGGCAGTATGTTCAATTACCTGCAAGTCTGTTACAGAACTGTAATTATTCATTTTGGGCCAATATTTTTTTAACTGACCGTTAATCATTTGAGTTAATTGGCTGGCTGAATAGGTAACCGACCAGTTATAATACTTGTCATTAGCGTCTGCCGGGTCTGGTTTAGCCCTGATATACCCCAGGAAGTTCGTCCATACATCCTCACTGTTGTCCGTAAATCCCCCGCTGGATGAGTGGTAAAATGCAGCTACGGGTTGCCCCCGGTATACCAGCACCAGTCCTCTGGTTTCATCAACGGCCTTGGCGGCCACAGGATTTTCCTTATTAAAACCCCCATAAACATGGTTGCTCTGGTTGTCTAACACGTCGAACCCGTAACTTGCGTAGCTACCCAGCTGGCTGATGACATAGCTACGGGCTGCCACCGCCTGCGCCTTTAGCGCCTCTGATGGAAACATAACAGGCATTTCAGCCGGAACCACTCCATACAGGTACTCTTCTATGGGTAGTTCGTTTATTGCTGTAATTAGATTTCCAATCCTCCTGATTTCAAAACTACCCCGGTAAGACCTTTGCTGATTGTTTTTATAAATACTGACCAAATTTATACTGTCTGAAGTAGCAAGCCTTTTGACTTTCCCGCTGCCGTCAACATAATATTGGGTCCCCGGGTCTTTTCCCAGGAAGCTTGATTTTCCCTCACTTCCCGATGCAACAGCAAAACCCAGTAAATTATCCTGTTGAATAACGCTACCATCGCCGGTTTCAATTCCAACCTTAAAATTTTTTTCTTCAGCCTTTACCGGGCCGACATATTCGCCATACAAGCTGCCGTTTTGCATTAAAACAATTCCATTTTGCCCAACTTCCGCGGTCCAACTGCTGTCACCCGCATCTTCAGCAATAACCTTTCCCGAGTTACCATCCACCAGCCTGTACCTACCCGACAAATCAAAGTTTATACTGGGCATGTCCTGCAAAATGCCCACGCGAATCGTTTCCGGGTATACTTTAACTTCACCGGCGGCGAATCCCGCCGGGCATAACAAAAGCATTAAAGCAAACAAAAGATTAAGCAGCCACCTGTTAACCGGCATAAAAAAAGAACCTCCCTTATGCTTCCAATACCGTGGGATAGTTCGACAAAAGTTTAAATTTTCCTCTCTTTTTTGTCACTCTTGATCATCTTTTAAAAAATATATTAAGTACCAAAGATAGGATTACACTTATAATAATCATTGTTACCACAGGAAAATAAAAGGTGAAATTGCCTCTTTGAATAAAAATATCGCCGGGCAGCCGGCCAATTCCGCCGATTTTACCTGCGGCCACCATGACAGCGCCGGCAACGACCATAAAAAGCCCGAAAAAAATCAACATTTTACCAATAACATCAAGGGAATTCATTTGACCCCTCCTTTTTTTTGCGGTAATATCTTTCTTTTTCACTGTAAATGCAGCCGCAATATTGCTGCCTGTACATGCCCAACCTGCGTGATATATCAGTGGCCTCACTGTAGCCCGGCCTGAAATCCTGATAATAAAAAGGAATCCCTACCTCTATGCTGATGGCATTGCCTATATCCTTAATCAGGTCATGTTTCTGATAGGGACTAACCAAAAGAGTTGTGCTGAAGGCATCAAACTTTCCATGCTTGGCAATCCGGGCGGTTTTGCTTAATCGCATGCCGTAACAGTACATACACCGCATGGATTCCCGGTGTACAACCCCTCTGAGGTAACCTTCCAGGTCATAGTCATCGTCAACTATGACTTTAAAATCATTAGCACCGGCATACTGCAGCAGCGTTTCCTTTCTTTGCTGCCATTCCGTATACGGATGGATATTGGGATTATAAAAGTAGCCCTGAACCTGGTGGCGTTCTTCCCGCAGCTTATGCAACGGATAAATGGTACAAGGCCCGCAACAAGTATGCAATAAAATTTTCATTTATCAAGCCTTCCTTACTACTCAAAAAAATTTCACGTTACTTGTATCTGGTACGCAGATGGTTCCCTTCGCGCGCTGCGCAATTTCCCTTACTGTCATTGCGAGCGTTCACTTATTGTCATTGCGAGCGCAGCGAAGCAATCTCAATGGCAAAACATTGTTTGGGGACATACCTCCAACCCTAAAGCTATGACCCTAAAGGGGAGGTGTGTCCCCTTTCTTATAAATGAGATTGCTACGTCGCTTCGCTCCGCGCAATGACAGACTAACCATATTTCAACCTCTACTGGTGTCGGCTGACAGCATGGTGGTCTACCACAAAGTTAATTGTCTCTCCCCCGGCATCTTAATCCCCAGGTGTTGATATGCCGCAGCCGTAGCCACTCGCCCGCGCTGGGTCCGGGCCAGCATGCCCAGTTGAAGTAAAAAGGGTTCATAAACATCTTCGATTGTACCAGCTTCTTCGCCAATGGAGGCTGCAATTGTTTCCAGCCCCACCGGCCCACCTCCGAAATTCTTGATTATTGCGGTTAAAAGCCTGCGGTCCAGCTGGTCTAAACCTAAAGGGTCCACCTCCAAGAATTCCAGGGCCTTACTTGCCACCTCCCGGGTTATAATCCCCTGTGCCCTAACTTGGGCAAAATCACGCACCCGCTTTAACAGGCGATTGGCAATCCTTGGCGTACCACGGGAACGACGGGCTATTTCTTCAGCTCCATCATGTTCTATTTCCACTTGCAGTATGCCGGCTGCCCGGGCCACTATAGTTAAAAGATCCTCTACCCGGTAATAATCCAGCCTGCTGATTACGCCAAACCGGTCGCGCAGCGGCGAGGTCATCAGACCTGCCCTGGTGGTTGCCCCGATAAGCGTAAACCGGGGCAACTCTATTCTAATGGAGCGGGCCCCGGGACCCTTACCAATAATTATATCCAGCGCAAAATCCTCCATTGCCGGGTAAAGCACTTCCTCCACTGTCCTGCTGAGTCTGTGCACCTCATCTATAAAGAGGACGTCACCGTGCTGCAGTCCGGTCAGAATGGAAGCCAGGTCTCCGGGACGCTCAATAGCCGGTCCTGAGGTAGTCCGTATATTAACTCCCATTTCATTGGAAATAATATTGGCCAGCGTAGTTTTCCCCAACCCCGGCGGCCCGAACAAAAGCACATGGTCCAGCGGCTCCCCGCGCTGCAGCGCTGCCCGGATAAATACTTCAATAGTTTCTTTAACTTTATTCTGGCCAATATATTCGCTTAACTTACGCGGTCTAAGATTAACCTCGCTATCAAGGTCTTCCTCCTTTAAAACAGCGGAGATAATCCTATTTTGTTCCGAATCCCGCATATAGCCGGAGCCTACCCCCTTTATTTATTTTTTCCTTTATTATCCAAATAACGTAAAGAGAGTTTAACTGCATCGGCAACAACCAGTGTTCTGTCAACACATGTTTTACCGGCGGCCTCCCTTGCCTCCGCCGCCCCATAACCTAGCATCATTAACGCTTCTACGGTATCGCTAAACAGACCGGCACCGGCTTCGCCCGCATTGACCTCATCAGTTTCATTTACAGCAATATTTATCTTTTGGAATTTATCTTTTAGTTCAAGAATTATGCGCTGGGCAGTTTTTTTGCCTATGCCTGGTATTCGCGTAAAAGATGCCATATCCTCCAAGGCTAAAGCCCTGCCGATTCCATCCGGCTTCATATGCGATAATATAGATAAAGCAGCCCTGGGGCCAACGCCGTTAACCCCCAGCAGCAGCATAAAAACAGATATTTCTTCCGGAGTTTGGAAACCGTACAGCTGCATATCATCTTCCCGCACGATCATATGGGTATGTATCAACACTTCTCTGTCGTTAACTTGCAGGCTGGCAGCGCAATTTGCGGTAACATTAACCCTGTAGCCGACTCCGTTAACGTCAATTATCACGGTGTCTTGTTCCACTTTGCATACCTTGCCCTTCAGAAATGCAATCACAAAAACGCCCCCAAACTGCTGTGGTTATTGGCATGGCATATAGAAACAGCCAGCGCATCAGCTACGTCATCCGGTCTGGGCACTTCCGGAAGGTTCATAATAACCTTGACCATGTACTGAACTTGCTGTTTTTCTGCTCTTCCAAAACCTGCCACAGCTTGTTTTACCTGTAGTGGTGTATATTCAAAAACCTTGATTCCAGCCTGGGCAGCCGCCAATAATAATACTCCTCTGGCCTGTCCAACTGCTATGGCAGTTCGAACATTACGGTTAAAAAAAAGCTCCTCTATGGCCATACAATCAGGACGATAATCTGCTAGAAGATTGGTTAATTGATCATATAGTGACTTTAATCTCTGGTATAGGAGCTCACCCGTAAAGCTTCGTAAACACCCATATGTTACCGGGAAAAAAGAATTTCCCCTGTAATCAACTATACCATAACCTGTAATAGCCAGTCCGGGATCCACCCCTAATATTCTCATCCGCGTCACTCCCCCTAAGATCGTAACATAATCAACACCTGGCATGCAACATCTGTTCGGTTATAGCTCTAATTTCTTTCCAACTCATCAAAGTTTTCAAGTGCAGAATTAATTTCCGTTTCACTGGGAAACTCAATTGTATTCTGCAGCTCCACCTGTTCCGCTG
Organism: Desulfotruncus alcoholivorax DSM 16058; assembly: GCF_000430885.1. Classification (GTDB taxonomy): domain Bacteria; phylum Bacillota; class Desulfotomaculia; order Desulfotomaculales; family Desulfallaceae; genus Desulfotruncus; species Desulfotruncus alcoholivorax. The sequence goes on from NZ_AUMW01000003.1 coordinate 212,134, forward strand.
CAGGTAATTCGTTATAACGATCGGCCCGGCTTATTTTATCTTTAATGTCACCAGGCAGTAAATTAAAATCAATGTTTACAACAGATAACACGATATCGTTGTAGCCAAGCGGTCCCTGAAACACTGCCAGTTTTCCTTCATACAACCCCAGGTGCCTGTACTCCTTATGCATACCGCAAAACCCCTCAACCTTCCTGGTAATATCCAATTCACTATCACGAAAAGTTATCTTCCAGCCCTGGTTCTCAGGATACTTGATCCTTAGTCTATTGTAATCAAGCCCTATCAATTCCCTGGGCGCACCTCCGCGATAAAGCAGTTCTACATCACCACAGGAGTATTCATTGTATTTAAGCAGCAGTGTGCTGGACCTTACAACCGGACTGCCATACTGTCCTGTAATTGTTTCCAGTACAGTCGATATGGGTTTCATCTGTGGAGATGTAATCGAATCCATTACCAGGTATACACCTGTGGCAACAGCGGCAACAAAAAGGATTGCTCCAATGAAATTTTTGGCTAACTTTAACATGATCATACCCCTTAATCTTTTAATTAGAGTATTGCCACTTAGCAGCCAAAAAATAAGAATAGGTTGCTTAATCAGCAACCTATTCTTCTTCCGAGGGCTCATAATTGGTATAAACATTTTGAACATCATCGTGATCTTCTAACATTTCGAGCAGCTTATCCATTAATTCCTCGTTTTTACCGTCCAGGGTAACAGTTGTTTTTGGCAGCATGGCAATTTCAGCGTGGCTGATCTTGATACCTTCAACTTCCAGCACTTCGCTTACTTTATTTAAATCCGAGGTCTCCGTCAAAACCTCAAAACTATCCTCTTCTTCTTTTATATCAACCGCACCCGCATCCAGCGCCGTTAACGTAAATTCGTCCGCATCCATTTCCAGATTGCTTTTTTCTATAATTAGTAGCCCCCTGGCATCAAACATCCAGGATACACAGCCTGTTTCACCAAGGTTGCCACCGTATTTTGAAAAGAAATGTCTTATTTCCCCGGCAGTACGGTTTCTGTTATCGGTCATGGCTTCAATCATAACAGCAGTTCCGCCCGGACCATAACCCTCATAAATAATTTCTTCGTAGCTATCCGCGCCTAGTTCCCCGGAACCTCTTTTGATAGCGCGCTGGATATTATCATTTGGTAGATTCGCCTCTTTTGCCCTGGCAATAGCATTTTTAAGTGCTATATTTGCTTCTGGGTCACCGCCGCCCCTACGCGCAGCTGATATTATCTCTTTGGCCAGTTTGGTGAATACCTTACCTCTTTGCGCATCAATTTTGGACTTTTTTCTCTTTATAGTTGACCATTTAGAGTGCCCGGACATTTTAGTCATCTCCTTTCGTACCAATAAATCATAAAATCACACCGGTAGTCAAAATCATAAAGGAGGAGTTGCCGGCAGCTGTCTTTTATGCATACTTTTTCGCGCCAGGTCATCTACTATTTTCTTAACTCTTTCATCAGCCCGGCCATTTAGAATGTAATCATCAAGCTCCTCATATGTTATTCCCATTTCAATTTCATCGTTTTGTCCCATCCACAATCCCGCGGAAGGTGGCTTGCTGATAATCGGTTCCGGCACTCCCAAATACTTTGCCAGTTCCTTAACCTCACCTTTTACAAAATTAGCAATAGGAAGTATATCCACACCACCGTCACCGTATTTTGTAAAGTACCCTACAGTTAATTCACAACGGTTTCCCGTTCCAACCACCAGGCTTTGAGTTTTGGCCGCATAGTAATAAAGAGTTGTCATTCTTAACCTGGGTTTGATATTAGCAATTGTTAAATCCTTTTTGCCTGGATCATATTCATTACCGGTAAGCAATTTAACCATTTGCGAAAACACTTTGTCCAGGATTACTGTCTTATATTCTATGCCAATTGTTTTTGCCAGCAACTCCGCATGCTCCGCATCCAGCTTATTGCTAAAACAAGGCATAATTATACCCAGGGTATTGTCGGGACATACGTTTCTGCACAAAGTTGCTGTAACAGCCGAATCTATCCCGCCACTTAACCCTACGACAAAACCCCTGGCACCTCTTTGTTCCTTTTGGGTTAATAACCACTGTTCAGTTTTCCTAGCCAGGTTTTCTACCAAGGTATCTATCCCTCCAATCCTTAAACACCATAATAATCTTATCATATATTTCTTAGTATAGCCAAATTTAAAGGTTAAATAAAAGGTTTAAAAAGAACCCTTGGATTAACTCCAAGGGTTCTTTTAAAAATAGTTCCGGCAACGACCTGCTCTCCCAGGGACAAGCCCAAGTACCATCGGCGCTGGAGAGCTTAACTTCCGTGTTCGGGATGGGAACGGGTGTATCCTCTCCGCTATGGTCACCGGAAAACTTATTGGACGTTATATTTAAGTTAACTTTCAGGTGCCTGGCACCTTTTTGTTAACTTATCGTTCCTTCAAAACTGCACAGCGCTTTTTTAAGCAAGGTAGCTTACCTGTCGCCTTCATCAGGTCAAGCCCTCGACCTATTAGTACCGGTCCGCTAAACACATTGCTGTGCTTACACGCCCGGCCTATCTA